>DASZRT010000088.1:0-11064 GCA_035549075.1 Polyangia bacterium
GTCCGCTCGCCGAAGCGCGCGCGGCCCGTCGTGCGCGTCGCCTGCTGCGCGTGCGTCGACGCCGCGGGGCGCGTGCTGCTCGTGCGGCGAGAGGCGGGGCTGCTCGCGGGCACGTGGGCGCTTCCCGTCGCCGAGCTCGAAGGCGAGGGCGACGGCGCAACGGCGGGGAGAGCGGCGGCGCGTGAGGCGGGCGCGGCGCCGGGGCGGCTCGTCGCGCGCGGCGCCGTTCGCCACGTCTTCACCCACCGCGACGTCACGGCCGAGGTGTTCCGCGCGCGCGCGACGGCGCGACGTCTGCGCGACGGCAACGCCGTTCGGCGGTGGGTGGCGCCGGACGCCTTCGACACGCTCGCCATCTCGAGCTTCACGCGCAAGACGCTCGCGGCGGCGCTCGCCGACGGAAAACGGGACAAATGAAGCTGCCCGCACTAGAAGAGAGCGTGATGCGGCGACTGCTGTGCGGCTTGCTCGTGCTGGCCTCGTGCGCGACGACGAGGGCCATCGCCCAGGTGCCGCCGAACACGAGCGGGCAGGGCGAGCCGCTGCCGCCGCCCGTCGCGCCGGCCCCGACGCCGGCCCCGAGCGCCCCTGAGATCGCGGCGCCCGCGCCGACGCCGCCGGTTGCGCCGCCGCCCGTCACGCCGCCGCCGACACCCACGCCCGCGCCAGAAGCACCGGCCGACCCTGGCGCCGACGCCGACTTCGCGGCGGCGCGCGCGCGCTTCGACGGCGGCGATCGCGAGGGCGCGCAGGCGGCCCTCGAATCGTTCGTGACGCGCCACCCGGCGAGCGGCTCGCGCGGCCAGGCCGAGCTCATGCTCGCGCGGCTCGCGCTCTTGCGCGGCGACGTCTCGGCCGCGGCCGCGCGCCTCGAGCCGCTCACGACGACGCCGCCCGAGGCGGGCCTGTCGTCGAGCGCGCGCTACTACCTGGGCATCGCCGACGTGCGCCTCGGCAAGTACGCGCCTGCGCGCGAGCTGCTCTTGCCGTTTCTGCCACGCGCGGGCGCCGACGGCCCGGGCGACGAGGCGCTCGTCGAGCTGCGCGGCGCGCTCGCGCAAGCGACGGCGGGTGTGGGCGAGCTGCCCGCCGCGCTTGTGATCTGGGACGCCTACGATCGCGGCGCGCGTCCGCACGAGCGCGCGTTCGCACGCGAGCGCGCGACCGCGCTCGCCGCCGAGATCCCGCCCGACGTCGCGGCGCGCACGTTCGGCGCGCTGCCGCCGAAGGGGCTCGGCCGCGCCGTGCTCGGCGCCAAGGCTGCCGATTACCTTCGCGCGCAGGGCGACGACTCGGCGGCCTCGTCCGTCGCGAGCGACACCGACGACGCACGCCGCGCGCTCGGCTTCCCCATCGAGGCGGCGCGCGGCGCGGGCGATCCGGCGCGCGTCGGGCTCGTCGCGCCGCTGTCGGGGAAGTTCCAGCCCATCGGCGAGGCGGCCATGCGCGCCGCGATGCTGGCGGCGGGCGCTCCCACGCCAGGGGCGAGCGACGCGCCCCTGCAGCTGGCGGTGCGCGACACGGCGTCTGACGCCGATCGCGCCGCGCGCGGCGTCGCCGAGCTGAGCCAGGAAGAGTCGGTCATCGGCGTCGTCGGCGCCAACGACCGCAAGGCCGCCGCGTCGGCGCTCGCGCAGGCGGCGCGCGAGGGCGTGCCCGTGCTCTCGCTCGACGACACGGCGCCGGGCGCGTCGTCGACGGGCTTCCAGCTCATGCACGCGCCCGAGGCACGCGCCGTCGAGCTGGCGCGGCGGGCGCTCGCGCTCGGCGCGCGCGACTTCGGGATGCTGGGGCCCGACAGCGCCGCGGGCAAGCGCCTGCGCGACGCCTTTCGACGGGCCGTGAGCGAGGGCGGCGGCCGCGTCACGGGCGAGGCGACCTACGTCCCGGGCGCGACCTCGTTCCAGGCGGCGATCGCCGTGCTCAAGAAGCAGCCGCCGCAGGCCGTGTTCGTCGCCGACGCCGCCGACCGCGTCGAGCTGGTCGCGCCGGCGCTCGCCTTCGCCGACCTGTGGCCCGCGCCGTGGGGCACACCGGCGCCGAAGCCCGAGCCCGGCAAGCCGCGCGCGCGTAACATCCTTCTGCTGTCGACGGCCAACGATCTCTCGGCGCGGCTGCTCGAGAGCGCGGGGCGCTACGTCCAAGGCGCGCTGCTCGCGCCGGGCTTCTACGCCGACGCGACCGACGCGGCATCGAAGACGTTCACCGACGCTTACCGCGCCGCCTACGGCCACGAGCCTCGCGCCACCGAGGCCTACGCCTACGACGGCGTCACGGCCCTGCGGGCGGCCGCAGCCTCGGGCGGCCACACGCGCGCCGACGTGCTGCGCGCGCTCGCGGGCGGCTCGTTCGAGGGCCTCACGGGCGCGCTGCGCTTCGGCCCCGATCACGGCCGCGTCGATCGCCCGCGCGTCTACGTCGTCTCGGGCGACGCCATCAAGCTCGCCCGTTAGCGGCGGGGCAGGGCACGACGAAGGCCGCCTTGGCCGCCCCCACGCCGCCGTCGGCGCGCCGCGAAACGATGCCGCGCAGGCCGGCGGCGCAAGCCGCGCGCAGGAACGCGGCGCCGTTGCCCGCGACGTGCTCGGAGACGCGCAACGGGCCCGGCGGCACGACGCGCGCGACGAGCGCCGCCAGCAGCTCCTTGCGGCGCGCGAGCGGCGTCTTCGCGAGGTCGTGGCCGTCGAGGAAGAGCACGTCGGTCAGGTAGACGGCGAGGGGCGCTTCGCCCGCGCCGACCAGCGCGTCGTGGAGAGCGCTCGCGTCGGGGTGCCCGTCGCGGTGGAGGGCCGTCGCGACCGCCTCGACGACGAGGTCTTGCGCCGGCAGCAGGCGGATCGCGTTGCCGACGGCGGCGTATTCGGCGGCCTCCTCGCCGTCGAACGGTTCGCCGTCTTCGTGGAAGAGGGCCACATCGCTCCCGAGCGTCGCGCGCGCGACGAGGCGCGTCCCCTCGACCTGCATCTCGTGCAACCAGCCTCCGCCCTCGGGTGGCTTGGCGCGCGTCGCCCGCTTGGGCGCGTGCGGCCGCGCCGGCAGCTTCGCCGCCTTCGCGCCCTCGATGTTGTCCGTCTCGACGCGCACGCGGTTCGAGTGCCACACGTGCGACGGGTCGGCCGCGATCTCGGCCATCGTGCGCCCCGTCGCCACGCTCTCGGCGCGCGCCTCCGTGATGTCGAGCTCGCGCTCTGGCCGCGCCTCGGCGTCGCGCTCCTTGATGAGCAGCCAGTTGCGCGCGTCGTCGCCCTTGCGCGGCGCGCGGCGCTCTTTGATTTTGATCAAGGCGTACTTGCCGCGGACCTTTTCACCCTTCAACAGGAACTTTAAGTTTCCCGCGGCCAGCATCTCCTTGGCGTCGCCGCCCTCGGCGGGCGCCCACGTCCCGCGGTCCCACAACAAGACCGTGCCACCGCCGTACTGCCCCTTCGGGATGATGCCCTCGAAGGTCGCGTAGTCGAGCGGGTGGTCCTCGACGTGGACGGCGAGCCGCTTCACCGTCGGGTCGAGGCTCGGCCCCTTGGGGATCGACCAAGAAAGCAGCACGCCGTCGAGCTCGAGCCGGAAGTCGTAGTGCAGCCGCGTCGCCGCGTGCTTCTGGATGACGAACGAGTCGCCGCGCGCCGTGCGCGCCACCTGCCCGGGCGGCTCGGCCGTCTTCTCGAAGTCCCGCTTCCGGTTGTACTCCTCGAGCGCCACGATCACAGCCTAGTCGTGTTAAGAGGGGTGGCCAAATGCGTCTCTCCCAGACCCTGATGCCCACGTTGAAGGAAGCCCCGGCCGAGGCCGAGGTCCCGTCGCACATCTTCATGGTGCGCGGCGGCTACATGCGCAAGGTCGCCGCCGGCATCTATTCGTTCCTGCCGCTCGGCCAGAAGGTCGTGCAGAAGGTCGCGCGCATCATCCGCGAGGAGATGAACCGCGCCGGCGCGTCCGAGGTCTTCATGCCCGCCATCATCCCGGCCGAGCTGTGGCAGGAGTCCGGCCGCTGGGATCAGTACGGCGCGCAGCTCCTGCGCCTCAAGGACCGCAAGGGCGGCGACTTCGTCGTAGGCCCGACGCACGAAGAGGTCGTGTGCGCGCTCGTGCGCGGCGACGTGCGCAGCTGGCGCCAGCTGCCCATCAACCTCTACCAAATCCAGACCAAGTTCCGCGACGAGCTGCGGCCGCGCGCCGGCCTCATGCGCGGGCGCGAGTTCATCATGAAGGACGCCTACTCGTTCCACGTCGACGAGAAGGACGCCAAGCGAGAGTACGAGAACATGTACAAGGCCTACCAGCGCATCTTCACGCGCTGCGGGTTGGCCTTCCGCGCCGTCGAGGCCGACACGGGCGCGATCGGCGGCTCGATGTCGCACGAGTTCCAGGTGCTGGCCGAGACGGGCGAGGACGCGCTCGTCGCCTGCGACAACTGCGACTACGCCGCCAACGTCGAGCAGGCGGCGACGCGCAAGGCGACGGCCGCCGCGCCCGCGGCCAAAGAGGCGATGAAGGCGATCTCGACGCCGGGCAAGCACTCGATCGCCGACGTGTCGGCGCTGCTGAAGCTGCCGGCGACGTCGTTCGTGAAGACGCTGATCTACCTGGCCGACGGCAAGCCCGTGGCCGTGCTCGTGCGCGGCGACCGCGAGGTCAACGAGATCAAGCTGCGCAAGGCGCTGGGCGTGAAGGACGTCGTGCTCGCCTCCGACGCGGGCGTCCGCGAGGTCACGGGCGCCGCCGTCGGCTTCGCAGGACCCGTGGGTCTCAAGGCGCCCAACGTCGCAATATTCGCAGACGACGAAGTCCTCGCGATGGCCGACTTCGTCGTCGGCGCCAACAAGACCGACGAGCACCTCTCGGGCGTCAACGTGGGCCGCGACTTCACGCCCACCGCGACGGGCGACTACCGCCAGGCCGCGCCCGGCGACGCGTGCCCACGCTGCGACACGGGCCACTTCAAGGGCTACAAGGGCATCGAGGTCGGCCACGTCTTCTTCCTGGGCCGCAAGTACTCGGTGCCGATGGGCGTGACGTTCCTCGACGTCGACGGCCAAGAGAAGCCCGCCGAGATGGGCTGCTACGGCATCGGCGTCACGCGCATCGTCGCCGCCGCGATCGAGCAGCACCACGACAAGGACGGCATCGTGTGGCCCGTGCCGCTCGCGCCGTACGAGGTCGCCGTGCTCGAGCTGCAGCAGGACGACGACAACCTCATCGCGACCGCCAAGAAGATCTACGAGGATCTCCAGGAGGCTGGCATCGAGGTTCTGTACGACGACCGCGACGAGCGCGCCGGCGTGAAGTTCAAGGACGCCGACCTCATCGGCATCCCGTACCGCATCGCGCTCGGCAAGAAGGGCCTCGCCGAGGGCGTCGTCGAGCTCAAGCTGCGGCGCTCGCCCGAGGTGCGGAAGATCAAGATCGACGAGATCGTCCCGCTCGTCATCGCCGAGGTCAAAAAGGAGCGTACGTGATGACCAAGCCCGCTCACGACATCGCGCCGCGCGACCGCGTCATCGTCGCGTGTGACGTGCCCGATCTCAAAGGTCTCGAGGCGCTGCTCGACAAGCTCGAGGGGCAGCCGTCGTTCTACAAGGTCGGCCTCGAGCTGTTCGTCGCCGAGGGCGAGCGCGCCATCGAGCTCGTGCGCAAGCGCGGCGGGCGCATCTTCCTCGACCTCAAGCTGCACGACATCCCCGAGACCGTCGCGCGCGCCGTGCAGTCCGCGCGTCGGGTCGAGGCCGATCTGCTCACGGTCCACACGTCGGGCGGCTACGAGATGCTGACGCGGGCGGCGCAGGCCGCCGAGGGTCACGTCAAGATCCTCGGCGTCACCGTGCTCACGAGCCTCGCGCAGGACGACCTGCACGCCGAGGGCATCGAGGTCACGATCCCCGAGATGGTGCGCGCCCGCGCCCGCATCGCCGCCAAGGCGGGCATCTCGGGCCTCGTGTGCTCGTCGCACGAGATCGAGGCCGCGCGCAGCGCCGCGCCCGGGTTGCTCATCGTCGTCCCCGGCATCCGCCCCGCGACGGGCCCCGGCGCCGCCGCCGGCGATCAGAAGCGCGTCGCGACGCCCGAGATCGCGATCAAGAACGGCGCCGACTACCTGGTCGTCGGCCGCCCGCTGCGCGACGCGCCCGAGCCCGCCATCGCGTTCGACATGCTGGTCGGCGAAGTCGCCGCGGCGCTCGCGAAGTAGCGCCGAGTGTCCGCGCGCGTCGTCTTCGGCATCCGTCCCGTCGAGGAGCTGGTCCGCGCGCGCCCGCGCGAGGTGCAAGTCGTCTACGTCGCCGACGGCTACCGCTCGCCCGAGATCGAGAAGGCCGCGCAGGCCGCGAAGGAGCGCGGCATCACCGTCGAGTACCGCCCGCGCCAGATGGTGGCCGAGCTGGCGGGCGACGTCGTGCACCAGGGCATGGTCGCGCTCACGGGCGAGTTCGCCTACGCGACGCTCGACGAGATCCTCGCCGTCGCCGCCAAGACGAACGAGCCGGCCCTCGTCGTGCTGCTCGACGGGATCACCGATCCGCACAACCTGGGCGCCATCGTGCGGAGCGCCGAGGTGCTGGGCGCGCACGGCGTCGTCATCCCCGAGCACCGCGCCGCGCCCGTGACGCCGTCGGCGGTGAAGGCCTCGGCCGGCGCGACCGAGCGCGTGCGCATCGCCAAGGTGCTCAACCTCAACCGCGCGATCGACAAGCTGCGCGAGAAGGGCCTGCGCGTGCTGGGCGCGGGCGCGGGGCAGGGCGAGCGCCTCGACGCCGCCGATCTCAAAGGCCCGGTGGGCCTCGTCGTCGGCGCCGAAGGCAAAGGCATGCGCGAAGCCGTCGCGCGCCGCTGCGACGGCCTCTTTCACATTCCGCAGCGCGGCGCCGTGTCATCGCTCAACGCGTCGGTCGCCGCCGCCATCGCCCTGTACGAAGCCGCCCGGCAGAGAGCGGCCCCTTAAACAGCTCGCCGGACCTGGAACGGGACGCCGATCGCGTGCTACACAACATGGCCCATGCGCATCTGCATCCTTGGAGCCACCGGTCTGGTTGGGCGCGAGACGCTCGACCTGGTTGAGCGCGCCTGGCCGGGCGCGACCCTGTCCTTGTACGCCAGCCGTGATCAGGAGCTGAAGCACGGCGACAAGACGTTCAAGGTCGAAGCGGCGTCCAAGCTCGAGGACGAGGGCGCGCCCAAGGGCGATCTGGCGTTCGTGGCGCTCGACGACGATCACAGCAAGCGTTACGTGCCGCGCCTGCTCGCGCTCGGCTACCGCGTCATCGACAAGAGCAACACCTACCGCGCCGATCCCAAGGTGCCGCTGGTCGTGGGCGGCGTGAACTCGGTGCGCATCGACGAGACCGTGCGGCTGGTCGCCAACCCCAACTGCACGACCATTCCCCTGACGCTCGCGCTCTCGCCGCTGCAGAAGGAGTACGGGCTCGAGGACGTCACCGTGAGCACCTACCAGGCCGTCAGCGGCGCCGGCATCGCCGCGCTCGACGGCTTCCTCGAGGCCAGCAAGGTCGGCTACGCCGCGCAAGATCGCCTGGGCGGCGTGTTCGATCCCAAGGCGTACGCCGGCAACACCGTGCCCCACAACGGCGGCACCGACGACAGCGGCTTCTCGGCCGAAGAGCGCAAGCTGATGTTCGAGGCCAAGAAGATCCTCGAGCTGCCGGACCTGGGCGTGAGCGCGCAGTGTTGCCGCGTCGGCGTCGCCGTCGGTCACTACGAGAACGCCTGGGTCACCTTCGCCAAGGAGGTCTCGCTGGAGCGCATCGCCGCGCTTCTCTCTGACAAGGCCAAGGCGCCGTTCGTGACGTTCCTTCCCGGCGCCGCGGGCGAAGGCTTGTCCTCGCTCTACTCGGTCAAGGATCGCGACCGCGCCTTGGTCGGTCGCCTCCGCCCCGACGCGCGCGACAAGAGCCGCCGCACGGTGTGCCTGACGGTCGTCGGCGACAACCTGCGCCTCGGCGCGGCGACGAACGCCGTCAGAGCCGCCAGCCGCTGGTTCAAGTCAGCCGATCCGGAGCTTCAGGCGTAGCGGGCGCGGAAGGGGCCTGCTGGCCCCTCGGCCCCTTCACACCCTCCCACCCCAGGCTCGCTTCGCTCGGCCTCGGCCGCGGGCCCTCCCCAAGTCCTCTGCAAAGGTGGCCGGCCCAGCTAAGCTGGGCCTCACCGTGCTTGGACTCGCTCGCGTTGCTCGCTCAGGTGCGTCAGGGGCGGAAGGAGCGGAGGGAGGCGAGCAGGTCGGCGAGCGCGGTCGAGAGGCGGTTGAACGTGGGGGCTTCGATCTCGTACGTCGTCTCGTTCATGTAGAGGTCGCGGCGAAGCTCGATCTGGATGGCGTGGATGGCGTCAGCGGGGCGGCCGTGGTGTTGGGTGATGAAGCCGCCTTTGTAGGGATCGTTGAAGGCGACGGAATAGCCGCGCGACGCGAAGTGATCGCCCACATGACGCGAGAGCGCGGGCGAGCAGCTCGTGCCGTCGCGATCGCCGGGGACGACGTCGGCGCGCGCGCGGCCGGGGTCTTTGTGGCCGAGGCGGCCGCGCGACGGCATCGAGTGGCCGTCGACGAGGATCGCGAAGCCGAACTTCGCCTTGGCGCGCGCGAGCAGCTCGGTGAGCGCGGCGTGGTAGGCGGTGTGGATCGCCGTGCGCGCGCGCCACTCCTCGAGCGACAGCGGGCGCGAGAGCGTCGGCAATCCGGCGGTCGTCACGGCCCAGATGAAGCCGCGGCCGGCGTTGTCGGCGAACGTGCGTGACGCGCGGTGCTCGGGAACGGCTCCGGGCGGGACGTCGTCGGGGTCGCGGTTGAGATCGCACACGAAGCGCGACGCGCGCGCGACGACGACGGTCTCGGGCTGACCCTCGGTGCCCACGCGGTAGAGCTGATCGACGTAGAGGTCGCCGTCGCAGCGCACGTCGAGCTCGGGCGACAGCGCCGTCTCGAAGCCGCGGGTCTCGACGCCCGCGTGCGGGATGCTGACGACGACGGGCGTCGTCGGCTCGGGCGGCGCGCTGCGCGAGAACGCGCGGTCGACGGCCGAGTACATCTGCTCGATCTCGTCCCTCATGGCTCCTCCTACCAAGTCAGGCGATACCCCAGGTCGCCGATGAGCCCGGCGGCGTTGCCACGCACGTAGTCGCCCGTCGACGTGCGTCCGAGATCGACCCACAAATAGCGCACGCCGGCGACGAGCCGCCCCGGCCGCAGCGGGAACGCCGCCTCGCCACCGAACTGCAGCGCCGCCGACCACGCCGACGCCAGCACCGTCTGCTGCGCCTGCGTGACGTCGGGCGTGAGGCGCGTGCTCGCGAACGACACGCCCGCTCCCGCGGCGAGCGCGACCTCGGGCGCGCGGATCGCCTCGAAGCGAAAGCGCGCGACGGCGAGGATCGGCAGCTGGTTCGTCACGAGGCGCGACGCCGAGCCGCTCATGCCCGCGAGCGTGACGTCGCCGTGCAAGTAGCCGACGGCGAGGCCCGTGAGGAAGCGCCCCGTGCGCCGCGGCGTCGGCGTCAGCACCTGCACGAACGCCGCGGGCCCAGACTCGTGCGCGAGGTTCGTGAAGATGCCCACGCTGGCGTCGGCGACGACATGAACGGGCGGCGGCGCGACCTCGACGGTCACGGTCGCGCGCAGATCGGGTCCGGCCGCGACGGCGACCATCTCGCGGTGCAGCTCGCGCGCGCGCTCGGGCACGAAGTCGGCGAGGTACTCGCCTTCGCGCGGGACGCGCACGTGACGGATGCGCCCGCCCGGCGTGTCCCACGACAGGCCCGGAACCATCGTGGGCGTGCCGTTGCGATCGTAGGCGCGCACGCGCACCTCGGCGGCGCGCCGGCCGTCGGCGACGACACGCCCGCCGGCGGCCGCGATCGAGAGCGTCGCGGGCGAGCCGCCCGTGAGCATGACGTCTTGAAAGGCGCGGGCCTGGCCCAACGTCACGGCGACGGTGATGCGATCCTTGCCGTCGAAGAACGGCGGCGGCGGCACGACGAGAAACGCTTGCCCGTTGGTCATGAGGCGCAGATCGGCGGCGACGCCGTCGATGGTGGCCTCGGCGCCGTCGGCGGACGTCGGGTTGCCGAAGCGATCGTGCGCCGAGATCACGATGCGCGACTGCGCGCCGCCGCCGATGACGAGGCGGCGCGCGCTCGGAGAGAGAGACAGCCTGTGCGGCGGGCCCGCGACGAGCGGCACGGCGAGATCGGCGCGCGCGAGGGGCGCCCCCGCGACGGCCGCCGCGAGCGCGAGCGCGCCCGCGCCGACGCGCCGCGGGCCCTCGACGACGAACGTCGCCTCGCCAGGCGCGGCGCGGCCGCTCGGCTGAATGAAGCCCTCCGACGCGCGCAGCGAGATCCGCCCAGGCGCCGCGAGCTCGCCCGTGGGATCGAGCGCGTAGACCGTGACGTCGGCGCGCGCGCCCACCTCGAGCGTCGGCGGCGCGACGATGACGACGCGCTGGAACGGCGCGGGCTGGAGGTCGACCTCGGCCTCCTTGACGTTGCCGTTGCGATCGACGGCGCGCGCGACGCCCGTGCGCGTGCCGGGCGGGACCTCGACGGGGACCTCGACGTGACCGCCGCGATCGGCGGCGACGGGACCGAACGTTCGCTCTCCCACGCGGATCGTCACCGAGGCGAAGGGGCTCGTGCGAAACGGGACGTCGGTCGTGCCGCGCAGCGGGAGGCGCATCATGCCGCGCAGGCGCTGCGTCGGGTTACCGATCTCGACGACGAGGAGCGCGACCTGCGGGAAGCGCTCGGGCGGCGCGAGGTAGCGCGACGTGAAATGGCCAGGGGCGCCCGCGGGACGCGGCGGCTCGAGCGTGCCGACGGTCGCGAACACGCGCGTGGGCGTGACCGTCTCGGCGCCCGGGCCCGTCACCTCGATCGAGATCGTCGCCTCGCCGTCGGCGCCGAGCACGAGGAACTCGCGCGACGCCGTCACTGACACCGTGAGGCCCGCGGGCGCGGGCGGCGGCGCAACAGAAGTCGGGGTGAGAGCGGGCGAGGGCGGCGGCGCCACGGGCGGCACGACGACCGGCGGCGCGATGGGCGCGGGTGCGGGCAGCGGCGCCGCGA
>DASZRT010000089.1:0-48679 GCA_035549075.1 Polyangia bacterium
CTGCGCGCCGCCGCCGCGTCGGGCGCCGCGCGCGCCGTCGCCGAGGGACGCCTCGAGCGCGCGCACGCGGGCGCTCGCCTCGCGTTCTACCTCGCGACGGCGAGCCAGCTCGCCTACCCGCTCGCGCCGCGCGCGTCGCCCGACGCGATCCTCGGCCGCTTCTCGTACCCGACGTTCTCGGGCTCGCGCTACGTCGCGCTCGGCGGCGGCGAGACCGAGCGCGCGCTCACGCGTGGCCTCGCGGCGCGCGCCGCGGGCGAGCTCGCCGAGGCGCGCCGCTGCTTCACCGAGGCGCGCCGCCTCGCGCCGCGCGCCTACATGCCCGAGCTGCTCCTCGGCGAGACCGAGGAGGATCCGACGCTGTCGATCGAGGCGCTCACGCGCGCGTCGGAGCTGAACCCGCGCTCGTGCTACGCGCCGTATTTGCTCGGCCTGCGTCTCGGGCTCACGGGCGCGGCCGATCAGGCGGCGGCGGCCTTCCAGCGGGCGCGCGCGCTCGCGCCGACGTTCGGCGCCGCCCAGCAGCGGCTCGGCGAGCTGGCCGAAGCCGCGGGACGCGAGAGCGAGGCGGCCGAGCTGTACGAAGAGGCCGCGCTGCAAAACGCGTCGCTCGCGCTGCCCGTCGTGCGCCTCGCGGCGGCGGCGACGCGCGCCGGGCGCGTCGACAAAGCGGTCGCGCTGCTCGAGAAGACGCTCGAGGCCGACGGCGAGTACTGGCTGACGAACCTCGCGATCGGCACGGCCTACGTCGAGCAACGCCGCTTCCACGAGGCGCGCGTCCACCTCGCGCGCGCGCTCGACGGCGCCGACGATCGCGCCGCCGTGCTCGCCGAGCTCGCGCGCGTCGAGATCGGCCTCGGCAACCTCGACGCCGCGAGGGCGTTGCTCGCCGAGGAGCGCGATGCTCCGAACGCCTGAACCGTTCGGTCAAGGTTCGGAAATATAGCCGTTCGCACTTTGCAAGCGGCCGCGCCCCCGTCGCGGCGGTTTGCAAGAGCGCGAACGCCAAAGCCGCGGCGATCGCGCCGCGTCGCGCGTGGCATGGAACCTGCTCGCTCGCGGCTCGTGCGCCTCGACGCCGACTCGTTCTTGCCTTCCAACCTTTCCGACGCCGCGACCCGGTTGCCGCTCGAGAAGTTCACGGCGAAGGTCGGCGGCGGCTTCCGTCAGTACCCGCGGCCCGGCGGCGTCCTGCTGCCCGCGGCGCTCGCGCCGCTCGAGCTCGGCCTGCGCGTGCCCGCGCGCGTGCCCGCCGGCCTCGCCGACGAGGAACGCCTCGATCGCGGCCGCTTCGTCGTCGAGGCCGTCGCCCGCTCTATGAAGGCCCTGCCCGCGGGCTTCCTCGCCGCCCCGCTGCCCTCGCCGCTCGCCGTCGTCGGTGCGTGTCCCATCGAGCAGCGCACGCGCAACGTGCTCGAGCGCCTCGCGCCGCTGTGCCGACAAGAGGGCCGCGGCGCGACCTGGACCGTCGCGCGCTACCTGCGCGTGCCGAAGCTGGGCGCGCGCTGCCTCGTCGACGTGCTCGCGGCGCACGAAGAGTCGCGCGCCCTGACCAACGTGGGCGACGGCACGCGCGCGGCCAACGACGACGGCGCCGACGCCCCGCCCGCCGAATGGCTCCGCGAGCTCGCGGGCCGCGTCGCCGACCAGCTGCCGCTCACGCGCGCCGATCTCGACGACCTGCTCGCGCGCGACGGGCGAGGCGGCGCGATCCCGTCGCTCGGCGCGCTCGCGCGCGCGTTTCACGACGTCGGCCTCGTCGCCCCTTTTCGCGTCGTGCGGCGCGGCGGCGCCGAGATCGCGATCTCCCCCGGCGCCGTCGGCGTCGTCGCCCCCGTCTACGAGAACGCCGCGCGCCAGGTGACGGCCTGGGGCCTGACGTCGGTCGACGACGTCGTCGAGCGCGTCGCGGCGCTCGGCGCCTCGCCCGTGAGCCGCACCGTCGCGCGTCGCCTGCTGGTCGCGCTGCCGCGCCTGCGCTGGCTCGACGTCGAGCGCACGTGGTTCTCGTTGGCCAACGAGCGCAGCGCCGCGGGCCGCGCCGTCGCGCGCGCGTTCTTGTCGGCGAGGGCCTTGCCCGTCGACGCCCTCGTGGCGTCGCTCGCCGTGCGTCACGCCGCGTTTCGCCGCGCGCCCGCCGAGGTCGTGGCGCGCTACCTGGCCGACGTGGCTGGCTGCAACGTCGAGGGCGGCCTCGCCCACGCGCCGGCTCGGAAGCCGACGACGCTGATGACCCGGCGGCAAAGCAGGTAACATCTGCGCGAAGTGAGGCCGTTCGCGAGCACCGCCGTCGTCCTGACCGCGCTGGTCCTCATCCTGGGGCTCTCGATCGCCAGCGCGATGCGCGAACAGGACCGTCTCATGCGCGAGTTCACGGCCACGACGCGCCAGCAGGCGCACGCGTCGGTCGAGTCGCTCGCGGCGCGCCTCGACGCGCTCGACCAAGACACGCGCATGCTGCTCGACCTCGTCGAGCTCTCGAAGGACAAGAAGGCCGCGAAGGACTACGACGCCCGCGTCGAGCGCCGCGTCTGGGAGAGCGCCTTTCGCGCGCTCGCCGTCGTCGTCTCGCAGTACCGCGCGCTCGCGCTCGTCGACGCCGACGGCGCGATCCAGGTCCTGGCCGTCGACCCGACGGAACCGGCGACGACCGTCGACGGGCTCGAGGAGCCGACGGTGCGGCTCGCGCGCGAGGTCTCGGCCCGCGGCGCGCGCGCCCTCGGCGCCCCGGCGCGCGTCGGCGGCCGCTCGTTCTTGCTCTACGGCGCGCCGCTCGCGGGCGGCGGCGCCGTCGTCGTCGCGAGCGACGCCGCGATCTTCCTGGGTGCCGTCGCGTGGACGCCGCTGCCCGTGGCCCGCCTCTACGTGACCGATCCCGCGGGCGTCGTGTGGGCCGACTGCGAGACCCGCGGCGGCTGCCGCGCGATCACCGCCGATCAGATCCCGAGCTCGCTGCCGGCGGCGCCCGCGGCCGAAGCGCGGCGCGGCTCGCGCGGCTCGCGCGGCGTCGAGGCGGCGCGGCCGGCCATTCAAGTCTCGGAGCGCCTCGATCGCCCGACGGGCGCGTGGCTCGTGACGTGGGTCGCGTCGACCGAGGCGCTGCTGTCGCGCGAGTGGTCGCTGCTCGCGCGCATCGTGCTCACGGCGCTCGCCGCCGCGCTCGCCGTCGCGGGCATCGGCCTCGTCGTCATGCGCCAGCAACGCAAGGCCGTGACGCTCGAGAGCCGGCTCGAGGTCGCGCAGGCGCTCGCGAGCGCGCGCCAGACCAGCCAGTCGATCGTCGAGAACGCGCCGCTCGGCGTGCTGGGCGTGTCGCAAGATCGGCGCGTCGTCCTCGCCAACACGTTCCTCACCGATCGCGTCGGCCCCATCCGCATCGGCGCGCCGCTGCGCGAGGCGTTCTCGGGCGCGGGCGCGCGCTGGCTCGCGCAGCTCGAGCCGCGGCTCGAAGCGGCGCTGCGTGATGGCGCCGACGACTCGGCGGTTCACCGCGAGCTGCACGCGATCTCGACCGAGGCGCACCAACTGTTCGTGCGCGTCGTGCCCGTGCACGACGACGCGCTCGGCGTGCGCGCCTTCGCCCTCGTCGAGGATCAGTCCGAGCTGCGCAACCTCGAGAACCAGCTCGTGCGCGCCGAGAAGCTCATCACCGTGGGCGTGCTCTCGGCCGGCATCGCCCACGAGATCGGCAGCCCGCTCGCCGTCATCCGCGGCCGCGCCGAGCAGGTGCTCCGCCATCTCGGCGCCGGCGCCGGCACCGAAGACACGCGCGTCATCATCAAGCACATCGACAACATCTCGCGCACGATCCGCCAGCTGCTCGACTTCTCGCGCCGCCAGGCCGTCGCGCCCAGCCCCGTGCCGCTCGCCGTCGCCGTCGATCGCGCGCGCGCCCTCTTGCAGTGGAAGCTCGAGGCGCGCCGCGTGAGCCTCGACGTCGCGCTCGACGACGACCTGCCCATGCTCGCCGCCGATCCCGATCAGCTGGAGCAGGTGCTGGTCAACCTGCTGCTCAACGCCTGCGACGCCTCCGATGCGGGCGCCGCCGTCGCCCTCACGGCGCGCGCGGGCGCCGCCGGCGAGGTGCGCCTCGAGGTCGTCGACCACGGGTGCGGTATCCTGGCCGAGCACATGAACGCCGTGTTCGACCCGTTCTTCACGACCAAGAAGCGAGGCGAGGGCACCGGCCTCGGCCTCACGATCGTCGCCGGCATCGTCCGCAACCACGGCGGCCGCATCAACCTCGCGAGCGTGCCCGGCAAGGGCACGACGGTCACCGTCGCGTGGCCCGTCGCGCAGCAGAAGGTGGCCCGCGCGCATGCCTAGGTTGCGCGCCCTCGTCGTCGACGACGTCGTCGACATGGCCGAGACGATCGCCAACGATCTCGCCCTCGCTGGCTATGACACCGTCGTCGCCGACAGCGGCGCCGCCGCCGTCGAGCTGTTCGCGAAGGACCAGACCGACGTCGTCGTCACCGACCTGCGCATGAAGAGCGTCGACGGCCTCGACGTGCTCGAAGGCGTCAAGCGCGTCGATCCCGAGGTGCCCGTGCTCATCATGACGGCCTTCGGCGGCGTCGAGAGCGCCGTCGAGGCCATGCGCCGCGGCGCCTTCCACTACGTGACGAAGCCGTTCGAGCTGCACGTGCTGCGCGGCCTCGTCGAGCGCGCCTGCCGCGAGCGGACTCTGGCGCGCGAGAACGCCCAGCTGCGCGCCAACCTGCGCGAGAACCTCTCGGCCAAGCAGATCCTCGGGCAGAGCCCGCCCATGCGCCAGCTGCGCGCGCTCCTCGAGCGCGTCGCGCACGCGGCCTCGCCCGTGTTGATCTCGGGCGAGACGGGCAGCGGCAAGGAGCTCGTCGCGCTCGCGATCCACACCGACGGGCCGCGCGGCGATCGGCCGTTCGTCGCGCTCAACTGCGCGGCGCTGCCCGAGCACCTGCTCGAGAGCGAGCTCTTCGGCCACGCGCGCGGCGCCTTCACGGGCGCGTCGCAGGCGCGGCGCGGCCTGTTCGTCGAGGCCGAGGGCGGCACGCTGTTCCTCGACGAGGTCGGTGATCTGCCGCTGCCGCTGCAGGGCAAGCTGCTGCGCGTGCTGCAGTCGGGCGAGGTGCGCGCCGTCGGCAGCGAGTCGATCCGCAACGTCGATGTGCGCTGCATCGCCGCCACTCACAAAGACCTCGCCCAGCTCGTCGAGAAGGGTCTCTTCCGCGAGGATCTGTTCTTCCGCCTCGACGTCCTGCGCGTCGTCGTGCCCGCGCTCCACGAACGCAGCGAAGACATCCCGACGCTCGTCGACCATTTTCTGCGCCGCAGCCTCGACCGCTCGCCGCGCGCGCAGATGGTCGGCTTCGAGCCCGACGCCCTCGACTTCCTCGTCGGCTACGGCTGGCCCGGCAACGTGCGCCAGCTGCAGAACCTCGTCGAGCGCCTCGTCGTGACCGCGTCCTCGGCGCGCGTCTCGCTCGCCGAGGTCAAGCAGGCGCTCGGCCCCGCGCGCGACGTCGATCCGATCGCCGCGCTCGTCGCCAAGCCGCTCACGCTGCAGGCCCTCGAAGACCGTTACATCGCCGGCGTGTTGCAGAAGGTCGGCGGCAGCAAGCAAAAGGCCGCCGAGCTCCTGGGCGTCGATCCGTCGACGCTGTACCGCCGCGAAAAACCTCGCGACTGAGCGCAGTTACGGCCTGTCGACAGACTTGCACGACGCAAAATCGATCTTGCGTTCCGCGAGCCGGAGAGGCCGCCAAGAGTCCGGCAGATAGCCGGCACGTTTCCGATTCGTTTCGCATGGAAGTCCACCAGCGATCGCGCACGAAACCACGAGCGACACGCCCGCGAGATCCCGGGCCCGTCGATCGCGCGCGCCGAGAACGGCATCGCCGTTGCTAAACGCGACCGCGTGCGCGGTTGTCGCGCGCGATCGCCAAACGAAAAGTTCATCAGCGAGGAGCCCAACCGAAATGAGGATCTCGAGAAGCCGCAAAGCCCTGTTGGGAGTCGGAGGCCTGTTGGCTCTCCTCACGACGTTCGCGTTGAACACGGGCGTCGCGTTCGCCGAAGAGGCGACGGCCGCCGCCCCCGCCGCCGGCCCGGATCTCGCCACGCGCGTCGCCGACCTCGAAGCCTACGTCACGAACGGCGCGCCCAAGGCGCTGCAGTCGTCGGGCCCGGGCCATAACGCGTGGATGATGACCTCGGCCGCGCTCGTGCTCTTCATGACCCTGCCCGGCCTCGCGCTGTTCTACGGCGGCCTCGTGCGCCGCAAGAACATCCTGTCGGTCATGGCGCAGTGCCTCGGCTGTTCGGGCCTCGTCACGATCCTGTGGTGGGCCTTCGGCTACAGCTTCACGTTCGCGCCCGGCACGCCGTTCCTCGGCGGCCTGAAGTTCGCGTTCTTGAAGGGCGTGACGTCGCTGCCCAACGGCGACTACGCCGCGTGGGTCTCGCAGAACGTGTTCTCGATGTACCAGCTCATGTTCGCGATCATCACGCCCGGCCTCATCGTGGGCGCGATCGCCGAGCGCATGAAGTACTCGGCCATCATGGCCTTCGTCGCCGTGTGGATGCTGCTCATCTACTTCCCGCTCGCGCACATGGTGTGGGGCGTCGACGGCTTCATGAACGGCGTGTGGAACGCCAAGGCCGGCATCAAGGCCATCGACTTCGCGGGCGGCACCGTCGTCCACATGTCGTCGGGCTGGTCGGCGCTCGTGCTGTGCCTCATCCTCGGCAAGCGCACGGGCTGGGGCAAGCGCGCCTTCCTACCGCACAGCCTGACGTTGACCATGGTAGGGACGGGCATGCTGTGGGTCGGCTGGTACGGCTTCAACGCCGGCAGCGCCGTGGCCGCCGACGGCATCGCCGCCAACGCCTTCATGACGACGACGCTCGCCGCCGCCGTCGCCGGCGCCACCTGGCCCGCCATCGAGTGGGCGACGCGCGGCAAGCCGACGATCCTCGGCTTCTGCTCGGGCATCGTCGCGGGCCTCGTCGTCATCACGCCGGCCGCCGGCTTCGTCACGGCGTCGGGCGCCGTCATCATCGGCGTGCTCGCGGGCGTCGTGCCCTACCTCGCCTGCACGAAGCTCAAGGCGATCTTCAAGTACGACGACGCGCTCGACACCTTCGGCGTCCATGGCGTCGGCGGCACGCTGGGCGCGCTCGTCACGGGCTTCTTCGCGACGCCCGAGGCGAACGCCAACCTCTCGACGAACCTGGCCGGCGTCGTCGGCAAGTCGCTGTGGCTCGAGCAGCTCAAGGCCATGGGTCTCACGATGGCGATGTCGATCGTGGGCACCGTCGTCATCGCCTACGCCATCAAGGCCGTCATGGGCCTGCGCCCGTCGGCCGAGGCCGAAGAGGCGGGCCTCGACGATTCGGACCACGGCGAGCAGGGTTACCACCCGGAGGAACAGGGCTATCATGGCCAGGACACCGCGGAGGGCAGCCTGTCCTCGGGCACGCCCATCCTCGCCAAGACCTAGCGCCGTCGGAGGCCTCCCATGAAGAAGATCGAAGCCATCATCAAGCCGCACAAGCTCGACGAAGTGAAGGAGCGCCTGCGCCAGGTGGGCGTCTCGGGCATGACCGTGTCCGAGGTCAAGGGGTTCGGGCGTACGGGCGGCAAGACCGAGGTGTACCGGGGCTCGGCCTACGTCGTCGACTTCGTGCCGAAGATCCGGCTCGAGATCGTCGTCAAGGACGGCGTCGTCACCGACGTCGTGGAGGCGATCGCCGCCGTCGCCAAGACGGGGAAGATCGGCGACGGAAAGATCTTCGTCACCCACGTCGACGAAGCCATCCGTATCCGCACGGGAGAGAAAGGCGACGACGCGATTTAGGTCGTTTCTTTTGCGGGACCGAAAAAAGGCGCTGCTCTCCGTCGGAGGGTGGCGCCTTTGTTTTTTCTGTTAGGGTTCGGTGGTGACGGCGAAACGAGAGTTGCGGCCCTCGCAGGTTTCGCTGAAGACGGTGTTCACGGCGTCGTTCGGCGTGCTGGCGGTCGTCGCGGTCGTGCTGCTCATCGCCAACACGATGGTCGCCGTCGCGCTCACGGGCGCGGCGCTCATGCTGTCGGTCGCGCTCGACCACGTCGTGCGCCTGCTCGGGCGGCGCGGGATCGGGCGCTCGGCGGCGGTCGCCCTCACCTTGCTGGGCGGCGTCGGCGTGCTCGTCGTCTTCGGGCTCCTGCTGATCCCACCCGCGATCGACCAGGGCAAAGAGCTCGTGCGCGACGCGCCCGGCTTCTTGCACACGATGCGGGGCACGTCGCTCTTCGGGCGCCTCGACGAGCGGTTCCACCTGGCCGATCAGCTGGCGCGCGCCGAGCGCGAGCTGCCGCACGTGCTGGAAGGCGCGGCCAGCCCCGTGCTCGCGGCCGTGGGCGGCGTGCTCACGGGCGTCGGCTTCACCATCACGATCGCGTTCCTCACGGCGTTCATGCTGATCTTCGGCGGGCGGCTCGTCGAGAACGTGCTGCGCGAGACGCGGGCCGATCGCCGGTTCGTCTACGAAGACGTCATCCACAAGATCTACCGCTCGATCGGCGGCTACCTCGGCGGCCTCCTGCTGATCTGCCTCGCGAACGCGACGTGCACGACGACGTTCCTCGCGATCGATCGCGTGCCGTTCTTCTTGCCGCTCGGGATCTGTGCCGGCATGTCGAGCCTCATCCCCTATGCGGGCCCGTTCGTCGCGGGAACGCTCATCTCGCTCATCGCCTTCGCGACGCGCGGCACGCCCGCGGGCGTCGCCGCCGCGATCTACTTCGTCGTCTACGGCCAGCTCGAGGGCAACCTGCTCGCGCCGCTGGTGTTCCGCCGCACGGTGCACGTGAACCCGCTCGTCGTGACGCTGTCGATCTTGTTCCTCGGCGAGCTCGCCGGCGTGCCGGGCGCGATCGCGGCCGTGCCGGTCGTCGCGTCGCTCCAGGTCATCCTGCGCGAGATCCTCGCGATCCGCCGCGGCGAGCTCAAGATCCCGGCCTCGCCGGAAGACGCGCCGTCGACGGACTAATCGCGTCGCTGGTGCGCGCGGACGGGGTTCGCCTCGGGAACGACGAGCGAGCGACGCAGCGGACCGCCGAACGCGAGCCACATGAGCAGCGTCGCCGCCAGCGCCGCGCAGGCCGCGTTCACGCCGAGCGCCGCCTTCGCGCCCCAGCGATCCCAGATCGAGCCCGTCGCGAGCCCCGCGGGCAGCGCCGCGACGCCGACGAAGCCGTGGTACAGGCCGAAGGCCCGCCCGCGCCCCCCCCGCTCCGCGAGGTCGGCGATGATGGCGCGCTCGGCGCCTTCGGCCAGGCCGTGGTACAGCGCGTACGCGAGGAACAGCACGAGGATCTGCCACTTCGCCGCCGCGAAGCCGAAGCCGACGTAGGTGATCGCGTAGGCGAACCAGCCCGCCGACACGACGACGGCGCGCGAATGGCGATCGGACAGCGCGCCCCCCGGCAGCGCCGCGGCCGACTTCACGAGGTGGTGGAAGAGCCACAGCAGCGGCAGCGCCGCGGCCGACCAGCCGACCTCGCGCGCGCGCACGAGCAGGAAGGCGTCGGACGAGTTGCCCAGCGCGAAGAGCACGCACACGACGAGGTACGACGCGAAGCCGGGCCGCAGCGCGCCGCCCTTCGCCGTCGCCGCGGCGTCGTCGAGCCGCCCTGGCGTCGCGCCCTCGCGCAGGCGCGTGAAGAGCACGAAGGGCGCCGCGAGGCCCAGCACGGCGGCGACGACGAACGTCGCGCGCAGGCCGGCGCCCACGGCGATGAGGCCACTCGCGATGAGCGGCCCCACGGCGGCGCCGAGGTGGTCCATCGAGCGGTTGAGGCCGAAGGCGCGCCCGCGCTCCGACGGTGAGACCGCGTCGGCCAGCATGGCGTCGCGCGGGCCCGAGCGGATGCCCTTTCCGGCGCGGTCGACGAGGCGGGCCGTGAGGACGTGCCACGGCGCCATCGCGATGGCGATGCCGGCGCGCGCGATCGCCGGCAGCGTGTAGCCGCCCGTGACCATGAGCCGGCGCGGACCGCGGTCCGAGAAGCGCCCCGCGATCATCTTGATGACGCTCGCGAGCGCGTCGGCGCTGCCCTCGATGAGGCCGAGGAACCGCATGGGCGCCCCCAGCTGCGCGAGGAAAACGGGCAGCAGCGGAAAGATCGCCTCGCTCGAGACGTCGTTGAGCAGGCTCGCGAGGCCCAGCAGCCAGACGAGGCGCGGCAACGCCCGCAGGGCCGGCAGCCCGCGCGCGGGCGCAGATGGAGCCGGCGCCGTGGGTGGCGCAGAGGGATCGATCTGCCCCGTCACGTCCCTGCTTTTTTACAGCGAAACGGAGGCCAGCACCATTTCGCGCACGCTAGCCGGCCGCGTGCGCCGCGACCATGGCGCGCAGCGCGCCCAGGTCGAAGGGCTTCTCGATGCAGGTGTTGGGGACGGCGGCCAAAAAGTCGCGCGCGCCGTCGGTGAACACGCCGCCCGTCATGAAGACGATGCGGCCCGCGAGCTCCCGTGAGCGGCGCGACAGGACGGTGTGCAGGTCCATCCCCGTCATGTCGCCCATCATGAGGTCGCACAGGATGACGTCGAACTTCGAATCGCGCTCGAGGCGCTCGAGCGCGTCGCGCCCGCAGGCGTCGACGACGACCTCGTGGGCGCTGAGAGCGCGCTGGATGCTGCGCAGGACCTGCGGCTCGTCGTCGATCGCGAGCACGCGCACGCGACGAGGCGCCGGCGTGACGGCGGCGGGCGGCGCCGGCGAGGCGCCCAGCTTGGGCGGCGCGGGCGGCAGCGTCACGACGAACGTCGCGCCCTGCCCCGGCGTGCTCTCGGCCTCGAGCGTGCCCCCGAGCCCCTTGATGATGCCGTGGCAAACGAAGAGGCCCAGGCCCAGGCCCACGCCGCGCGGCTTCGTCGTGAAGAACGGCTCGAAGACGTGCGCCAGCGTCTCGGGCGCGATGCCGGGCCCCGTGTCGCTGATGCGCACGACGGCGCGGCCCTGGGCGTCGGTGCTCGTCGACACGCGGATCTCGTTGTCGGCCGTGTGCCCCTCGGCGATCGCCTGCGCGGCGTTGACGAGCAGGTTGACGAACACCTGGCCGAGCCGCGTCTCGGTGGCGCGCACGCCGGGGATCGCGTCGAGCGTCTTCACGAGCCGCGCGCGGTGGCGGATCTCGTTCATCGTCATGTTGACCGACCAGTCGATGACGTGGCGGACGTCGACGACCTTTTCGACGTCGTCGTCGGCGCGCGAGTACGAGCGCAGGTCGCGCACGATCTGCTTGACGCGCTCGGCGCCCTCTCGAGCTTCACCGAGCGCGGTGCGCACCTCGTCGAGCTCGGCGGCGAGCGGGCGCGCGTTCGCGGACTGCCCGCGCCCGTCGCCGACGAGGCCCAGACGCTCCAGCGCGAACGACACGTTCGTGAAGACGTACGTCAGCGGGTTGTTGATCTCGTGCGCGACGCCCGCGGCCAGCGTGCCGAGCGAGGCGAGGCGATCGGCTTGAACGTCGTGCGCCTCGCGATCGCGCACGGCCTTCTGCAGCCGGGCGCGCTCGGTGATGTCGAGGGCGATGCCGATGGCGCCGACGATGCCACCGCCGGGATCGAGCAGGGGCTCGACCCAGCACTGCCAGACCTTCTCGGCCGAGGTCCAATCGAACATGCCGCCGGTTCCCGCGATGGCGCTGCGGTGGGCCGTCAGCATGGCGTCGTCCTCGCTCTCGACGCCGAGCACCTTTTGCAGGCGCTGGCCCACGACGCGCTGGGCGTCGATGCCGAGCGCGTCGAGCCCGGCGCCGATCGCCGACGTCGCGCGCAGCTCGCGGTCGGTCGTCCAGAGGATCGAGGGCAGCTGGTGCGTCACGAAGGCGAGCCGCATGTCGGCCGCCTCGCGGAACGCCGGCATGCGCGCGTTGCCGCTCGTGATGGGCGCGGCGCGCGGCTTCGTGAACGAGCCGTCGTCGGTGTCCTCGTCCAGCTCGTCGGTGCCGACCTCGTCGGGCAGGACCAGCGCCGGCGCGCGCAGGTTGTCGAGCGTGTCGTAGCGGCGGATGCGCCCGAGCGTCGCGCGCAGCTCGAGCTCGTCCATGACGACGGCGGCGAGGCTCGCGAGCATGTCGCGCTCCGTGGCCGACATCTCGCGCGCCTTCGTGTCGGCGATCTCGAGGCAGCCGATGTTGTGCCCGTCGGGCGTGCAGATGGGCGCGCTCGCGACGAAACGGAGACCCGGGTACGCCACGAGCGGGTTCGCCGTGAAGCGCGCGTCGGCGCGCGCGTCGGGGACGACGAGCACGTCGGGCGCCTGGATCGCGACGCCGCAGAACGACACGGCGCGCGGCTGCGGCGGCAGCGCGAGGCCGTAGCGCGACTTCGACCACGTGCGCTCGACGTCGACGAGGATGATCGCGACCGTCGGCACGCGGAACAGGCGCGCCGTGAGCGCCGTGATGCGATCGAACTCGGGCTCGGCGGGCGTGTCGAGCACGCCGTAACGCGCGAGCGCCGCCAGTCGACCCTTCTCGTCCTCGATCAGCGCCATGGACTTGGGGGCGGGCCGCGCGCGGACGCGAGACTTCCGCGCGCTCAGTTGTATCAAAATTCGCCGACTTTGTCGCCCGCCCCTGCTAGGGTCGTTTACGAAACGCCGTGAAATTCCATTGTCCCACCTGCCGTAAACCGTTCGAGGGCACGCGCGTCGAGTACCCCGAGCTTCCGTTTTGCACGCCGCGTTGCCGCACGGCCGACCTCGGCAATTGGCTGAACGAGAGCTACCGGATCTCGTCGCCCGCGAGCGAAGAAGACCTAGACGCGGGCCTACCGACCGCAGGTCACGCGTCTCCTCCGCGCGACGAGAATTAGTAGAAGGCGATCTCGATCGGGGCGAGCTTCTTCGCCGGATCGGCGTCGAAGGCCGTCGTCTCCGTGGGCGTGCCCGTCGCGGGGATCGAGAGCACGTGCACGCGCGGCGCAGCGGCTGACGAGTCGGGCACGACGAGCAAAGTCGTGCTCACGGCGGCGCGACCGAGGCTGAAGGCGCCGTCTTCGAGCCCGATGGCCTTGCCCGCGCCCGCGGCGGCGCCAGGCGCGAAGGAAAAGACGGCGTCGTTCGTCGCGGGCGTGTTCGATTTGGCGTCGCCGAAGCTGCCGAACGTCGCCGCGAACAGCTGCGTCGCGGACGCGGCGCCGACCCAGGAGAAGTTGACCGGGTGGCCGTCGAGCGCCGACGCCTTCGTCACCGACACGAGCGCCGGCGGCGACGCGCCGATGTCGATCTCGGCGACGCCCGAGCCCGCGGCCTGATCGGCGTCGGAGAACGAGCCGCCGCACGCGACGAACAACCGCTTGGCGTCCTCGACGACCGCCAGGCCCTCGCAGCCTTTCATGTCCGTGAGCGCGACGCGGCTCGTGACGACGTCCGTCTGCGGATCGATGACGACGACGGCGCCCTCGCCCGCCGCGTGAAACATCGCGTCCTGGTCGTTGAGCGTGACGAAGACCTTGCCGCCCGCGACGGCCATGCGATCGGGGCGCGCCTGAATCATCGCGCCCGCGACCTGCGACGCCTGCGCCGACAGATCGATGCGGCCCGTGAGCGCGCCCGTGCTCGGGTCGAAGATGATGACGTCGTCGCCCGTCGACATGGCGTCCTTGGCGGCGGCGTTCTTGTTGTAGCGCGTGGCGTAGGCCTTCGTGTCGGAGAGGACGACGACGTCGTGCGGGTCGGCGACGTAGCCGGTCGAGACGGAGATCTGCGTGATCGGCGCGCACGTCGTCGGCTCGAGCACGGTGAGCGCCGAGTTGCCGCGATCGACGATCCAGAGCTTGCCGCCGTGCTGCGGCTGCGACGGCAGCGTCACGTCGCCCGAGAGCGCGAGCGCCAGCGTCGCGCTCGTCGCCGAGCCCGAATCGAGGCAGTCGTCCTTCGCGAGCGTGCCGTCGGCGTTGAGCAGCGACACGACCGACGCCGTGAAGTCGCCGCCGAGCACGGCGAGGCCGCTCGCCGGCCCCGCGCTCGTCACGACGGGCGGCGGCGGCCCGTTGCCGACGACGGTGTTTCCGTCGCACCCTGCCGCGATCGCCACCGCCAGCGCCAGCGCGCCCACGCTCACCCGCTCCACGTTCTTCTTGCCGCCGTTCATTTCGTCTCTCGCTCCTCGTTCGTTGTTCGTGACCGGTTGTTCGAAGCGCCCGCCTGCCAGGCGAGCGCGAGGTAAATCGTTCGGCCGGGGACCGGGTAGTACGCCATGTCGTTGGTCCACGTTCGCGTGAGGTCCTGGCCGCTGAGCACGGCGCGCACGCCCCAGCGCGGCACCTCGGCGCTCACGCCCGCGCCCAACAAGAAGCGCGGCGGCAGCTCGCGGATGTTCGAGGGCGTGTCGTAGGCGCCGACGACGACGGTGCCGTCGACGTAGACGCCGAAGCGGAGCGCGCGGTCCTCGTGACCGAAGTGCACGCCCGCGAGCTCGGGACGCACGTAGCCCCGCCAACGCGGCCGGAACGGCAGCTGCTTGCCCTCGTGCGCGGCGACGCCGCTGTGATCCTCGGCGTCGAGGTAGGTGCCTTGCGCCACGAAGCGCGTCCACGGGCCCACGCGCAGGCGCAGCTCCTCTTCGAGGCCGAGCACGCGCGCGCCCGCGATGTTGTCGGCGCGCGCCTGCCCGTACGGGTTTTGCTCCCACTCGATGAGATCGTCGACGCGCGCGCCGAACGCGGCCGTGCGGCTCGACACGACGACCTTCGGCGGCGCCGTGACGTCGAGCGTGAGCGCGACGTCGCCGTTGGTGCCGCGCTCGGGAACCAACGCCGGGTTGCCGATCAACCGGCCCACGCCCGCGTACAGCTCGAGGAACGACGGCGCGCGCTCGTAGCGGCCGACGTTCGCCTTGAGCGCGACGGCGAGCGCGCCGTTGTCGACGAGCGGACGGATGAGCGCGAGGCGCCACACGGGCAGCGCGCGATCGAGCGGCGCGTCCGCGGGGCGCTGCGTCTGCAGCAGCGGGTCGCGCCCCGTGACGACGTCCTGCTGCAGCTCGACGCGCGCCGACGGCAGGATCTCGAGGTTGGCGCGCCGCCAGAAGATCGTCGGCTCGACGCCGCCCACGACGAGCAGACGCCGCGCGGGCATGCCCACCGGCTGCGGGTCGGCGTCGTTCTCGGGGCGGAAGCTCTCGGCGCGCGCTTCCAGCACGGCGGCCAGACGCAACCACCCGGCGAGCGGCCTCGAGGCGTCGGCGCGCGCGCCCGCGCTCAGCGTGTCGTCGTGCGTGTTCCGGGGCCCGGCCGAGAGCTCGCCCAACGGATCGGCGTCGTGATCGCGCTGGCCCGACGCGAAGAGCATCGCCGTGAGCCGACCGCCCGCGCCGAGAGAGCTGCGATCGTCGAGGCGCAAATAGCTCGTCGCGCGGCCCGTCGAGAAGCGCACCGACCTCGTCTGCGTGCAGCTCGCGCCCGGCAGGCCCTGGTCGCGCGCGAAGGCGATGACGCCCAGCGAGAGCGTGCGTCGGCCGCCGAGATCGACGGCGGCGCGCAACGCGCCGTCCGCCTGCGAGACGTCGTCGTTCCGCCGCGTCGTCCATGTGTCGTCGCCGGCGACGTTCGTCGTGCAGTTGTCGTCGAGGTACGGGTAGTCACCCGTCGAGCGCAGCGCGTGTGCGCCGAAATAAAGTCGGACGGGGAGGCGTGCGGGCCCGACCGTTCCGCCCGCCGTGACGTCGCCGAAGCGCGTGCCGAACGAGCCGACGCCCGCGCCCGCGGTGACGCCCGGCGTGCCCGGCGTGCGCGTCGTGATGGACAGAATGCCGCCCATGGCCGACTCGCCGAACGCGAGCGGCGCCTGGCCGCGGTAGACCTCGACGCGCTCGACGTCGCCGAGCGGCAGCGTCGAGAGATCGACGGCGCCGCCCTCGGCGATCGCGAGCGGCACGCCGTCGACGAAGACGCGCACCTGGTCGGGGTTGCTGCCGCGGAGCGAGAGCGTCGTGAACGACGCGGCCGAGCCCGTGCGCGTCGTCGACACGCCGGGGACCTCGAGCATGAGCGTGCCGAGATCTTCGCGCGCGCGCGGGCTGTCGGCGGGGACGACGACGCTCGCGGCGCCGGCGCGGTCCTCGCGCGGCGCGGGCGCGGCTGTCTCGGTCGGCGACGCCGTCACCGTCGTGTCGTAGCCGGGGGCCTTCGCGGCGACCGTGGGCACGTCGGCGTGCGCGCGCGCGCCGCAAAGCAACGTCGCGGCCCCGGCCAGGCCGACCCACCGCGCGCGCGCGCCGAAGCCCGCGCCTTTCGGCGCGATCGCGGGCGATGGAGGTGGCGGGGCGCCCGCGCGTCCGTCGCGCGCGGGCAGCCCGATCGTGGGCGGCATGAAAAAACCCTCGCTCCGGCGGGCGAGGGTCGGGGCGCGACGGGTCGCGCTGGCCGATCTCCGTCCGCGCGGAGAAGAAAGCGTTCGCCCTCGGTAGGTCTCCTGGCTCGTGGGTCGCGGCGAGCTTTCGCTCGTCGCACCGCCTCTCCCCTTCCCCGTCGCAAAACGCAAAGACGACGAGTGGGTTCTCGAGAAGCGGCTCCCCACTCACAGTGGCGGGACCGCGCCGGCATCGCACCGGCTTCCCTGTTATGCCCAAACGGGCACCGAAGGCTCTATTCGGTTGTCAGAAGCGTCATCAACCATCCGGCGCGCCCGCGTGTCAAGCGACAAGGCCCGATGCAACGCCGCACGCGCGAAAAGGCGCTACCCTTCGGGCCATGTCGGCGACGTCGGCGCAGCCTCCGGTCGAAGCGACGCCTGGTGCGCCGCCGCGCCCGAGCGGCGTGCCCGCCGAGGCGGCGTGGAACCCGAACACGGGCGAGTGGGAGCTGTCGGCGCTCGACGGCGAAGGTCGGCGCGACGGGCTCTCGAGCACGTGGCGCGCCGACGGCACGCTCGCCGCCGAGACGGCTTACCGCGCGGGCGAGCGCGACGGTGTTTGGCGCCGCTTTCACGAGGACGGCTCGGTCGCGCGCGAAGGCCGCTACCACGAAGGCCGCCCCGACGGGCTCATGCGCGCCGTCAGCTGCGAGGCGCCGTCGACCGAGCTGCTGCAGACGTGCTGCGTGCCACCGAACGCCTGGCGCCTCGAGCACGACTACGACGACGGCCGCCTCGCTGAGATCCGCTGGTTCGATCGCGCCGGCGTGCACCTGCTTCCGAGCGGCGCGCCGCACCCCATTCGCCCGGCGTCGGTGCCGCGCGAGGCGCGCTTCGAAGAAGGCCGCGACCAGTGGACGGTGTCGAGCTACGCCGACGGCGCGCAGGCCGACGGCGTTTGGCTGCGGTGGGCGCGCGACGGCGTCCTGCGCGAGCGCGACGAGTACCGGCTCGGCAAGCCGCACGGGTTGTGGCAGCGCTTCGACGCCGCGGGCGGCCTGGGCGAAGAGAGCGAGTGGCGCGACGGCGGGCGCACGGGCGCGCACCGGCGCGTCGTGGGTGGCGCGGCCGTCTACACCGACGCGCGCGTCCACGAAGAGCGCGGCAGCTTCGATCACGACCAGGCCGTGGGCCCGTGGACGTTGCACGACGCGAGCGGGGACGTCGTCGCGAAGCGCGATCTCGGCGCCGCGCTCGACGAGGCCTCTTTGCTCGCCTCCCCGGCACTCCTTCTTCCTCTCCCCGCGAGCGGGGAGACGGGCGGGGTGAGGGGCTCTGCCCGTTGGGAGAGCGTGTCCGACGAGCTCGCCGCCTCCGGCCGTCCCGTCGAAGCGCTGCTCGCCGCGGCGCGCGCGACGGCCTCGGCCCGCGACGCAACCCCGCTGCGCGCGCGGCTCGCCCAGCTCGCGTTGCCGCGCACGCCCGACGGCGCGGTCGCGCTCGCCAACGAGCTCACGGCCCGCGCCGACATGCCGCTCGTGCGGCTCGCCAACGGCCTCGTCGCGGGCGGCGACGCCGCGAGCCTGCTCCGCGCGCTTGCGGCGGCGATCTCGGGCCGCGAAGCCGCGGCGCTCGACCTCGTCGACGCCGCGCTCTTGCTCGCGCCCGAGCGCGCCGCCGCGCACGTCACGCGCGCGCTCATCAACGTGCACCTCGGCCGCCCCGACGAGGTGCGCGCCGACGTCGCCGCCCTGCCCGACGACCTCGCCGAGCAACGCACGTTCATCGAGCGCTACGCGCACGTCATCTTCGGCGCGTTCCCGTTCTTGCCGACCCACACGGTGATCGAGACGCGCTTCCCCGACGTGCCCGAGGCGCCCGAACAACCGCTCGACGCCGTCGTCACGACGGTGCAAAAGCTCGCGACGCGCCTCGGCCTCGTGCGCGCGGCGATCCTGGCGCGCCTGCCGGTCGACGTCGTGAACGCCGCGCCGTCGTGGCTGCCGCCCGATCTTTCGGCTCTGCTGCCCGACGGCCCTGCGCCGCTCGCGAGCTGGGAGTTCGAAGAGGTCATCGAGGACGACGCGGCCGACGGCGAGGCGGCGACGCCCGCGGACCCGCCCGAGCCCGTGCTCGTCACCGTCGACGAGGCGCTCGCGATCGAGCCCGAGGCCTCGCTGCCGACGCTGCTGCGGCTCGCGCGTCGCGAGTGGGCGGCCGTGTGCTGGCTGTGTTGGAGCGTCGGCCTCGATCGCGTCGCGCTGCCGACGGAGATCCGACCTCCCGCCGACTTCGGCGTCGCCGCAGGCATGACGATCGAGCGGCTCTGGCGGTGCCGCGACAAGCTCATCACGGGCGGCCTGCGCGCGCTCACGCAGGGCATCCCCGGCTTCGTCTGGGAAGGCGTCGAGATCGATTTGCTCCCCGCCGTGCTCGCCGAGATCGCCGCCGAGGAGCACCTCGAGATGCGCGCGATCTTCTACTGGCTGTGCGACGCCGGGGTTCAGTCTCCCTGGCAAGACAACTTACGTACGCCGGATTGAGCCCAATCAGCGCGCGACGTGGGCCGCGAGCCACGCGTCACACTTCGCGATCGACGACGGCGGCGCGGCGGCCGCCGTCAAATCGCGGCGGGCGGCGCGCACGAGCTCGACGGCGCGGCGCCGCTCGCGCGGCGTGACCCAGAGCGCGTCGGCGAGCGTCACACGGGCCTCGCCTCCGAGGACGGCGTCGCGCGTGAGGACGGAGAGCACCGGCTCGATCTTGCGGCGCGCTTCGTCGGGGTGCTTCTCGTAGAGGTCGACGCGCGCCGCCCCGAGCTGGCCCGCGGCGACGAGGAACGGATCGCCGCCCGTGTGCGACCACGCGTCCGTCGCCCGGCGAAAGGCGTCGCGCGCCTCCGCCGAGCGTCCGAGCCCGAGCAAGGTCTCGGCCCAGTCGTACACCGCCGTCGCGCCGCGCGCGCTGTTGGGGCCGAGCAGGCTCAGGTACGTCTCGACGGCGCGCCGCGCGTAAGCCTCCGCTTCGCCGTCGCGGCCGAGCTCGTGCAGCGCGACGCCGACGTTCATCGCCGAGCCCGCCGAGTCCGGGTGCAGCGGCCCGAGGATGCGCTCCTTGATCTCGAGCGCGCGCCGTTGTTCTTCGAGATCCGCCGCGTAGTCGCCGGCCGCCATGTCGACGATGCCGCGGTCGACGAGCGTGTACGCCTCGAGCAATGGGTGACCCGGCAGCCGCTGCAGGATCGCCTCGGCATGTTTGATCCAAAAGTGTGCGCGCTTGGGATCATGCAGGCGATCGGCAACGAGCCCGCCCGCCGAGCCCGAGGCGCCCACGGCGATCTCGTCGTCCTGCGACGCCTCGGCCGCCCACACGGCGTCTTCGAAGAGCTCCACCTGATCGTCGACGGGCGTGCAGAACTTCGCGGCCTCGCCCGCGACGTACGACGCCTCGGCGATGAGCGGCAGGTAGCGGGTCGAGCGCGCGGCGACGACGGCGGCCTTGCCGGCTTCGCTCGCGGCGTTGCACTGACCCGAGTCGCCGAGGGCGCGCACGCGCGCGACGGCGGCGCCCACGTCTTGGACTCGTTGGCGCACCTTGGGGTCGGCGGGCGGCTGCACGACGGTCTTGAGCATCGCGACGTCGGCGCAGCGTTCGAGGCTGGGCAGCGCGCCCGCGGCGCTCACGGCGTTCTCGACGACGTCGGCGTCGGCGCGCGCGAGCACGTCGGTGAGCGCGCGCAGGCTCGTGAGCCGCTGGCCGAGGCACGTCATGCGCAGATCGAGCACCTCGACGGATTGCTCGCCGCGCACGTGCGTCGCCTCGCAGGTGTCGGTGTACATCGCGGCCCACCTCTCGGCGTACGTATCGAGCAGCGCGCTCACGCTCGCGAAGAGGCGCGCCGCGCCCACCTTGCCCTTCGCCGTGAAGGCCGCCTCGATCTCGCGCTTGCGCGCCGACGGCCCGCCGAGCTCCCACGCCCCCTCGAGCCGCGCCGGCGCGCCCGCGCACATCGCGATGCGCTTCGTCGACATCTGCCGCGCGCCCACGAAAACGGCCGCGCCGCAGGTCACGGCCGCCGCGATCCCGAACAGCCAGCGCCGCGGCCGCGCCGACGGATCGGTCTCGAGCGCCGCCAGCAGCTCGGCCATCGACGGGTGACGTCGCGACGGATCGGCCTCGAGCCCGCGCAGCAAGATCTTGCGCAGGCGCGTGGGCACGTGACTGCCCTCGGGCACGTCGCGCACCGTCCCGGCGACGACGTTCGCCATGAGCGCGACGATGGTGTCGCCGTCGAACGGACGCTGGCCGTAGAGCGCCTCGTAGAGCGCGACGCAAAACGAAAACTGATCCGTGCGCGCGTCGGTGGTCGTGCCCGCGAACTGCTCGGGCGCCATGTACGCCGGCGTGCCGACGAGCGCGCCCGTCTGCGTGAGCTTGTGGTTGAGGAACCGGCCCGAGTTGGCCTCGCGCGCGGGCGCGGGGACCGCGCCGCCGGGGCCGAGCTTCGCCGTCGCGTCGAGATCGATCGACGGGCCGTCGGGCATGGGCTCGTCGGGCTCGCCGAGCGCGAGCAGGTGGCCGAGGCGCCCCGAGTCGCCGCCCGAGGTCGCGACGGGCGCGGCCCCTTCTTCGCCCAGCTGGCGCGCGAGGCCGAAGTCCATGACGCGGACCTGGCCGTCCTTCGTCAGCATGACGTTCTCGGGCTTGAAGTCGCGGTGGACCATGCCGGCGGCGTGCGCGGCGGCGAGCCCGCGGCCCGCGGCGAGGAACACGCTCAGCACCTCCTTGATCGTGCGCGCCGCGGCCTGCATCCAGTAGCCGACGGTGTTGCCCTCGACGAACTCCATCGCGATGAAGACGCTGTCGCGGAACGTGCCGACGTCGTAGACGACGACGACGTTCGGGTGCGACAGCTTCGCGATCGCTTGAGCTTCGCGCAGCAAGCGCAGGCGCCCTTCGGCGTCGGCGCCCGCGGCATGACCGCGCAACAGCTTCACGGCGATGCGGCGGTCGAGCTCGGGGTCGTAAGCGGCATACACCTCTCCCATGCCCCCGCGCCCGACCAGGCCGAGGACCACGTAGCGCCCGATCGCGGCGCCCTTGGGCAGGACCCCGGTCCCCGCCGCCGTCGCTTCAGCCATCCGGTCTCTCGCGCCTACATCGACCTGCGACGGCGCGCGGTTGAGTCGACGGCGTCACGGCGCCACGGACCTGACGCGCGTCTAACGTTGCCAGGCCGGCTTGTCGGCCTGCACGGCGCGGTAGTAGTCGGCGTTCGCGAGACGGGCGGCGGCCGCCTCGTCGGCGATCACCGTCGCGTGCGCATGCAGCTGCAGCGCCGACGCGGGCACCATCGACGTGAGCGGCCCTTCGACCATCGCGGCGAGGGCCGCGGCCTTGCGCGGGCCCGTCGCGAGCAGCACGCAGCGCCGTGCCTCGAGGATCGTTCGGATGCCCACGGTGATGACGTGCACAGGGATGGGATCCGCGCCGAACGCCGCTTGGTTCGCGGCGCGCGACGAGGCCGACAGCGTCTTGAGGCGCGTGCGCGACGCGAACGACGACGTCGGCTCGTTGAAGGCGATGTGCCCGTCCTCGCCGAGGCCGAGCAGCACGAGATCGATCCCGCCCGCGGCCAACATCGCCCTCTCGTAGGCGGCGCACGCCGCGGGTACGTCGCGCGCGAACCCGTCGGGCACGTGCGCGCGCTCGGCCGGCAGGTCGACGTGCTGGAAGAACGCGTCCTCCATGTAGCGACGGAACGAGCCCGGGTGATCGGGCGCGACGCCCACGTACTCGTCGAGGTTGAACGTCGTCGCGCGCGCGAACGACAACCCTTCTTCTCGGTGGCGGCGCACGAGCTCGGCGTAGAGCGGCCGCGGCGTCGCGCCCGTCGGCAGCGCGAGCACGGCCGTCGGCTTGGCGCGCACGAGCCGCGCGACGGCCTCGGCGCCCGCGAGCGCGACGTCTTCGGCCTTCGGAAGGATCACGACCTCCATCGCCCTCTCCTCTCAGCCCCAGCGAAAGATGCGCACGCCCGCGGCGAAGCTCGCGACGCCCCACGCCGACAAGATCGCGAGCGGCTTCGCGACGCCCAAGAGCCCCGCGCCGTCGATCATGACGGCGCGCAGGCCGTCGTTGAGCGCCGTGAGCGGCAGCAGCTGCAAGACTGGCTGCACGGCGTCCGGGAAGTGGCTCGACGCGAAGAACACACCCGACAGCACGAACATCGGCATCATGACGAGGTTCATGAGGCCGCTCACCGTCTGCGTGTTCTGCGCGCGGCTCGCGACGAGGATCGCGAGGCCCGCGAAGGCGAGCGCGCCCACGAGCGCCACGAGCCCGAGCGCGAGCCAGCTGCCCGTGACGTGCACGTTGAACGCGAGGCGCGCGAACACGACGAGCGTGCCGACCTCGAGCGGCAGCGAGCCGACGCGCGCGATCGCCTGCGACAGCAGGAGATCGCGGCGGCGCACGGGCGTCGCCAGCAGCCGCTTGAGCAGCTTGCGCACGCGCATGTCGACGATGACCCAGCCGATGCCCCACATCGAGCCCGACATGAGGTTCATACCCAGGAGGCCCGGCACGAGGAAGTCGATGTAGCGCGAGCCCGGCTCGGTCACGGGCTGGTCGCGCACGTCGCGCGGATCGCGGCGGCCCGCGGCGCGTTGAATGGCCGTGTCGACGGCGGCGCGCGCGAGCCGCGACTCGGGCGGCGTGGGATCGTAGCGGTACGTCAGCGGCGCGTCGGCCGTCGCGCCCGGCACGACGAGCAGCGCGACCTTCCCGGCGCGCAGGCGCAGCTTCGCCGCCGGCTCGTCGAGGCGCTCGACGCGGAGGCCCGCGCCGACCAGCGTGCGCTCGACGGCGACCGCGCCCGGGCCGTCGAGCAACCCGACGACGATGGGCTCGGGCCCGCGCCCGCGAAACGCGAGGCCGAGCCCGACCGACAACAGGATGGGGAAGCCGAACACCCAGAACAAAACGCCCGGCTCGCGAACCGCCTCGCGGACGCGCGCCATCGTCAGCTGGTAGAGCGCGCTGTGCTCAGCCATCGCGCAGCGACCTCCCCGTGAGCACGACGAACACGTCTTCGAGCGTGCCCTCGGGCGTGCCGACGAGCTCGTCGATGAGGCCGCGCGGCGTCCCCTCGCGCATGACGCGCCCGTGATCGACGACGGCGACGCGATCGCAGAGACGCTCGGCCTCTTCCATATAGTGCGTCGTCAGCAAGACCGTGCCGCCGCGCGCCTTGTAGGCGCTCACGAGATCCCACACCTGGCGGCGCGACTGCGGATCGAGGCCCGTCGTCGGCTCGTCGAGGAACAGGATCTCGGGATCGCCGACCAGCGCGCAGGCGAGCGCGAGGCGCTGGCGCTGTCCGCCCGACAGCTTGCTGACCCAAGCCGCGCGCTTCTCGCCGAGCGAAACCTCGTCGAGCAGCGTCTCGAGCGGCCGCGGCTTTCGATAGAAGCTGCGGAACAGCTGCAGCGTTTCTTCGACGGACTGCTTGTCGGACAGGCGCGTCTCTTGAAGCGCGACGCCGATGCGCTCGCGGAGCGCGGCGCCGTCCTTCTTCCACGAGAGGCCGAAGAGCGAGACGTCGCCCGACGTGGGCTCGGCGACACCTTCGAGGATCTCGACCGTCGTCGTCTTGCCCGCGCCGTTGGGGCCCAGCAGCCCGAAGCACTCGCCGCGCGCGATGCGGAGATCGATCCCGTCGACGGCGACGACGTCGGCGCGCGGCCCGCCGCCGAGCCCGCGCGCGCCCGGGTAAACCTTGCGCAGCTGGTGGCAGACGACGGCGTCCAAGGCGGGCTACTGTATCACCCGATGAGCGAAGGCACCGACGGAGCGCGTGAAGAGGTGCGCGCGTTGCTCGAAGCCGAGACCGTCGGCCTGCTGTCGACGATCTCCGTCCACCGCCCCGGCTTCCCCTACGGCTCGCTCACCCCCTTCGCGCTGTCGGCGACCGGCGCGCCGCTCTTGTTGCTGTCCGGCCTCGCCGCGCACACGAAGAACCTCGTCGCCGACGCGCGCGTGTGCCTCTTCGTGGGCGATCGCACGGCCGTCGAGGATCCGCTCGCCGGCGCGCGGGCGTCGCTGCTGGGCCGCGCCGCGCGCGTCGCGGCCGAAGAGGTGGCGGGCGCGCGGGCGCGCTACGTCGCGCGCCACGCGCGCGCAGCGGCGTACTTCGAGCTGCCCGACTTCGCGCTGTGGGAGATCGCCGTCGAAGAAACACGGCTCATTTCCGGCTTCGGCTCGATGCGGTGGCTGCCGGCTTCTCTAGGCTAAGGCGTAGATCGCAACCGCTCGGTCCAGACTGTCGCCAGCTCGGAGAATGACCTTCTTCCAGGCCGAACGTTCGTCGGTCTTCAGAACGCTACCAGCATAGATAACGGCCCGGCGCTGCCATGGCCCGAGAGACTGCCAGCGTTCCTTGTGACCACGAACCCAGGAGATGTCACCTCTGGAGCGGGCAATTAGAGCCTCGCCCCGAACTCCCACCACTAGTTTCATCTTTTGTATATATCGGAGGAGTCTTCCTCCGGTGACGGTGCCGGAGAAGCCCTTAGTGAGGACGTCAACGGTCCACTCCTGCACGTAGGGCAAGAACGAGAAGTCCGAGCCGGTCGCAAATCGCAAGACTGCGTCCACGATTCTCTTCTGCGATCGCGCCTGGCTCGTTTTGTCAAGATAGCGAAAGACGTCTCGAAGAATCGGCACTAGGCGGTCAAGGTTCTTCAAAGTTCCCTGCTGAATTCGATTTGTTCTAAGAACAGACGCGCGGCGATATACGTACCTAAGCAAACCAGCCCGAATCGGCTTAGCCCTCAAGCACTCTCGAAACAATTCGGCAATAACGTCGGTATTAATCTCCGGGGCGTCAACGTCCTTCTCCTCCAGTCCGTAGCCGAGTGCTTCCCACTGTTCAATTATCGCCTTCAAGTGCTCCGCTTTCTTTTGCCGTTCGAGGGCCTCGGGACTCTCGACAACTCGGGCGCGAAACACGTCGCTCCGATATGTCTTAGTTTTCTGCGGCTGTAAGGCGAGACGGTGTGCCGTGAACAAATAACTGGTGAGGTCGTGGATGGCACGGATCGATTCCGCTCTCGATCGGCAAAAGATCCGAAAATCGTCCACGTAGCGTAGATGCCTATAACCGAGGGCCATCAGGTGCTGATCGACGTCGTTCAGGCAGGCTTCAGCCAGAAGAATTGACGCATGTGGCCCGACCGGCACGCCCCTTGACTGAAGCGCCGACCAGCCGCCCAGCATCTTCTCGATTGTCTGCGCTCGAGTCGTGGATACGCCAGCGTTTTCCAACGCGTTGCAAACTCGATGATGGCCCAACTGCGAATAGCAGTCCGAAATGTCCGCCGTGACGACGTAGGCAGTCCGCTTCATCCTCGCCAACTCGAGAGATCTCTTCGTCCAGATCGACCAATGATCGTCGATCCCAAACAGTCTGCCTGATGGATCAACACCGACGCGATAGGAACATGCAACTCTCGCAGACACCCTTGCCTTTTCGACCTTCTCTGCGCACTCGTACACGGCCGCCGTGTATACGAGCGCGTCCACGGGATCGAGACGAATCGCTACGCGAAATGCCCCTTCGGGCTTCGGCACCATGAAGTGATCCTGAGCCGCCGTCGCGGGAGCCGACAAGTCCAGGGACTCAAGTTCTTTCTTAATCCTAGGCCAATCGGCTTTGATCGCCTGGTACTCGAACGGAACTGGAATCAGATCGGAGTCACCAACCTTCAGAAGATGGGCTAGAGCCCATTCCAACGAACTCGCCTCAAGCCGATCGGGTCCGCCACCCACAAGAGAATATTCGGCGAGTCGCCCGCGAAGGGCAATAGCGACCGCTTATCCGAAGACGATCGTCTTGCCGCTGCTGACCAGCACGCGCCGGTGCAAGTGCGCGCGCACGGCGCGGGTCAGCACCAGGCGTTCGAGCTCGCGGCCCTTTTGCACGAGCGCCTCCACGTCGTCGCGGTGGCTCACGCGGCAGACGTCTTGCTCGATGATCGGGCCTTGGTCCAAATCCGCGGTCACGTAGTGCGCGGTGGCGCCGATGACCTTCACGCCGCGGGCGCGCGCTTGGTGGTAGGGCTTCGCGCCCACGAAGGCGGGCAAGAACGAGTGGTGGATGTTGATGATGCGGCCCGGCCAACGCGCGACGAACGTCGGCGACAGGATCTGCATGTAGCGCGCGAGCACGACGAGGTCGACGCGCAGCTCGTCGAGGATGTGCTGCTGCGCCGATTCGGCGGCGGCCTTGCTCTTGGGGTCGACCGGGATCTTCTCGTAGCGGACGCCGAAATGCCCGGCCACGGGGCGCAGGTCGTCGTGGTTCGAGAGCACGGCGACGAGATCGCCGCCGAGCTCGCCCAGCTGGTGCGACAGCAGGAGGTCGTACAGGCAGTGCGGCGTCTTGCTCGCGAGCACGGCGACGCGCGGCCTGACATCCGAAAAGGTCAGGTCGAACGTGAGGTCGAAGCGCGCGCCCAGCTGCGCGAGCGCCGTCGCGATCTCGCCGCGCGCGAGCTTGAAGCCCTCGACGCTGAAGACGAGGCGCATGAAGAACAGCCCCGTCTCGAGGTCGGCGTGCTGATCGGCGTCGAGGATGTTACCGCCGTTGTCGGCGACGAAGTTCGACAGCGCCGCGACGAGACCCGTGCGGTCCCGGCAGCTCACGAGCAGCGTCGCCGTCGTCTGCGGCGGGGGCGCGTCGCTCATCGCAAGCTCGAGGCTACGGCGCGCCGGTCACGAGGCGCCCGTCGGACAGGCGCTCGACGTTGCCGAGGACGTGGCCGTCGGCGTCGCGCACGAAGCCGGCCTTGTCGCCGACGCGAACGACGTCGAACGACGTCTCCTTGCCGTTGACGTCGACGTGGCGCACGCGCACGGTGTCGGCGTCGATCTTCGCCATCATGACCTTCGAGCCGTCGGGCAGCGTCTCGGTCGAGGCGACCTTGCCGCCGTTGAAGAAGTCGATCGTGTTGAGCACGAGGATGTCGACGAGGCCGGCGATCTCGTAGACCGGGATGATGATCATGCCGACCATGAGCAACGACCGCACGACGCCGTTGTCGGACGCCGACTTGTTGAAGTCGTAGATCGTGTTGATGGCGCGGAACCTTCCCGTGCCGAAACAACCCGTCGTCTGCGAGAGCAGAACCATCAGGCTCCCGAACAAGATCGAGTGGCGCAGGATTCGCTTGGTGCGCTTGGTCATCGGCATGGGCCGGGACTATAGCGACGAACGCCCGGCGCGTCGCGCGCGAACGGCCGACGCCAACGTGCGCAGCGCCGGCACCGTATCGTTCCAAGCCAGACACGCGTCTGTGATGCTCTGCCCGTAGGTGAGCGCCTTGCCCGGAACGCAGTCCTGGCGACCGCCCACGAGGTGGCTCTCGATCATGACGCCGAAGATCGACGGCGACTGCCCGGCCTTCGCGGCGGCGATCAGCTGCTCGGCGACGTCGCGCGCGACCTCGGGCTGGCGCGTGGGATCCTTGCGGCTGTTGCCGTGGCTCGCGTCGACCATGAGGCGCGGCGGCAGCTTGGCCTTCTGCAGCGCCGCCACGGCGCGCGCGACGTCGGCCGCGCCGTAGTTCGGCCCGGCGTTCGACCCGCGCAGAATGACGTGGCAATCCGGGTTGCCACGCGTCGCGACGATCGCCGACAAGCCCTGCTTCGTCACCGACAGGAACTGGTGAGGGTGACCCGCCGCTTGAATCGCGTCGATCGCGATCTGCGTGTTGCCGTCGGTGCCGTTCTTGAAGCCGATGGGCGCCGACAGGCCCGAGGCCAGCTCGCGGTGCACCTGGCTCTCGGTCGTGCGCGCGCCGATCGCGCCCCAGCTGACCAGGTCGGCGATGTACTGCGGCGTGATCGTGTCGAGGAACTCGCAGCCGGCCGGCACGCCCTCTTCGGCGAGGTCGCGCAAGAGAGCGCGCGCGAGCTCGAGGCCCTCGTTGACCTTGAACGTGCCGTCGAGGTGCGGATCGTTGATGAGGCCCTTCCACCCGACGGTCGTGCGCGGCTTCTCGAAGTAGACGCGCATGACGAGGACCAGCGCGTCCTCGAGCTCGGGGCGCACGGCGAGCAGCTTCTGCGCGTACTCGCGCGCGGCGCCCACGTCGTGGATCGAGCACGGGCCCACGACGACGACGAGGCGGTCGTCGTCGCCGCGCAGCACGCGCGTCACGGCGGCGCGCGCCTCGGCGACGGTCGTCGAGGCGGCCTCGGAGATCGGCAGGCTCTCCATGAGGATCGCCGGGGGCAGCAGCGGGCGGATGCGCTCGATGCGGAGGTCGTCGGTGGGGTGGAACATGAGAGCCGGCGAATCTAGCGTTTTTTGCCCGGGCGCGCTCGTTTTCCCGACGTTTTGCCCGAAGGGTTGAACGCCGGGCGCGCGTGCTGCGTGCGGAAGGTTCCAGGGCCACCGCGCGGCGCGGCGTCGAGCGCCGTCACCGACGAGGCGGCGGGCTGCCGCAGCGGCACCAGCTGGTGCGGCGCGCTGCCGATGAGGTCCTCGCGACCGAGCCGCCGGAGCGCGTCGCGCAGCGCCGGCCAGTTCGCCGGGTCGTGGTAGCGCAGGAAGGCCTTGTGAAGGCGCCGCACCTTGAGGCCCTTGGGCACGGGCACGTCCTCGGAGTCGCGCCGCACCTTGCGCAGCGGGTTCTTGCCCGAGTGGTACATCGCCGTCGCCGTCGCCATCGGGGACGGCAAGAACGTCTGGACCTGATCAGCCTTGAAGCCGTTCTTCTTGAGCCACAGGGCCAACGCCAGCATGTCCTCGTCGGTCGTGCCCGGGTGCGAGGCGATGAAGTACGGGATGAGGTACTGCTTCTTGCCCGCCTTGGCCGAGGCCTCGTCGAAGAGGCGCTTGAACGTCTCGTAGGTCGCGATGCCCGGCTTGAGCATCTTCGACAGCGGCCCGTCCTCGGTGTGCTCGGGCGCGATCTTCAGGTAGCCGCCCACGTGGTGGGTCGCGAGCTCGCGGATGTACTCGGGCGACTTCACGGCCAGGTCGTAGCGCAGGCCCGAGGCGACGAGGATCTTCTTGATGCCGGGGATCGCGCGCGCCTTGCGGTACAGCTGGATGAGCGGCGCGTGGTCCGTGCGCAGGTTCGGGCACACGTCGGGGTGCACGCACGACGGCAGGCGGCACGCGGCCTCGACCTCGGGCGACTTGCAAGCGAGGCGGTACATGTTGGCGGTCGGGCCGCCCAGGTCGGAGATCACGCCCGAGAAGCCGGGCACGTCGTCGCGCACGCGCTCGATCTCGCGCAGCACCGACGTCTCGGAGCGGCTCTGGATGACGCGGCCCTCGTGCTCGGTGATCGAGCAGAACGAACAGCCGCCGAAGCAGCCGCGCATGATCGTGATCGAGAAGCGGATCATCTCGTAGGCGGGGATGCGCGCGCCGCCGTAGCGCGGGTGCGGCGTGCGCGTGTACGGCAGCTCGTAGAGCTTGTCGTACTCCTCGGTCGACAGCGGCAGCGCGGGCGGGTTGAGCCAGACGTCCCGATCGCCGTGGCGCTGCACGAGCGCGCGCGCGTTGCCGGGGTTCGCCTCGACGTGCAGCAGGCGCGACGCGTGCGCGTAAAGCACGGGGTCCGCGGCGACGGCGTCGAAGTCGGGCAGGCGCACGACCGTGTGCGCGCGATCGACGGTGGGCCGCTTCAACGCGCGCGTCGGGATCAGCGTCGGCGCCGCGGCCGGCGCGCACGCCGCGCCCGCGACCTCCTCTTCCATCGCGTACGGATCGCGCGGCGGCTCGACGGGGCCGGGCGTGTCGACGGCGCGCGAGTCGAGCTCGCCCCACCCTTCGGGCGGAGCGCCCGTCGCGCGCAGGAACGCCGTGCCGCGCACGTTGGTGATCGACCCGGGCGATTCGCCCGCGGCGAGCCGGTGGGCGATCTCGACGACGGCGCGCTCGCCGTTGCCGAAGACGAGCAGGTCGGCCTTGGCGTCGACGAGGATCGAGCGCCGCACCTTGTCCGACCAATAGTCGTAGTGGGCGATGCGCCGCAGGCTGGCCTCGATGCCGCCCAGCACGAGCGGGACGTCGCTGAAGGCTTCGCGACATCGCTGCGCGTAGACGAGCACGGCTCTGTCGGGGCGCAGGCCTTCGGCGGCGTCGGGCGAGTACGCGTCGTCATGGCGCAGCCGCCGATCCGACGTGTAGCGGTTCACCATCGAGTCCATGTTCCCAGCCGTCACGCCCCACATGACGTTGGGCCGGCCCAGCGCCGCGAACGGCTCGGCGCTGCGCCAATCGGGCTGCGCCAGAATCCCGACGCGGAAGCCCTGCGCCTCGAGCAGCCGCCCCACGAGCGCCATGCCGAAGCTCGGGTGATCGACGTAGGCGTCGCCGGTGACCAGCACGACGTCGCAGCTGTCCCAGCCGAGGGCGTCCATCTCCTCGCGTGTCGTCGGGAGCACAGGCGCGACGCCGAAGCGCTCGGCCCAGTGCTTTCGCCGCGAAAACAGCGTCCGCGGCACCCGATCGGGCGACACGAGCGTCCACGGCGAACGCGGCGCGCCGTCACCTACCGGCCTCATCGACGACTAGATAGCACGACGCGCGGCGTGGTTGAGGGAATCGCCAAATCGGCCGAAGATTGGGCGTCCCGGACGTCTCGCGAAGGAGGTTCCCATGGCGACGGCGAGGTTGGCGCACGAGCAGCGGCAGTTCCCGCGCTTCGGATTGGGCCTCCCGGTGACGTTGGTCTTCGGCGGGCGTGGCGAGAGCTCGGCCGGCGAGCTGCAGGACATTTCCTGCGGCGGCTGCTTCTTCAAGTCACGCGCGCGCGTCGACGTCGATCGGCGCATCTCGCTCGAGCTCGCGGCGTCGTCGGGGCAGAAGTGCCGCGCCTCGGGCCGCGTCGTCCGCACGCTGGCGTATACGGGCTTCGCCGTGCTGTTCGACGACGACGGCAGCCGCGCCGTGGGCGCGTTCATCAAGGGCATCGAGCCGCTCACGGCGGAGGCGCGCATCGCGTACCTCTCGACCGAGCTGCAGCCCGAAATTCAGATCTTCTAATCGGCGCCGCCGTCGCTGGGCGCGGGCGTGAGCACGCCCATCCCGGTCGCCGTGCAGAAGGCGATCGCGGCCGAGATGTTCGTCGTGATCGTCTCGGTGCCGGCGTAGGTGAGCGTCCACGACGTCACGCTCACCGTCTGCACGCCGAGCGCCGTGCCCGTGTCGAGCGTGCAGGTCTGGCCGGCGGTCGCCGTCGCGACGTTGCCCGAGACCGTGAACTTGAGCGCGCAGCCGGCGTTGCCCGTGACGACCTGGATCGTCGAGTCGTCGACCTTCGAGAAGGTCACCGTGAGGTTCGTGAGCGCGAACGCCGGCACGTTGAGCCCCTGGCCGCACGTGGGCGTGAGCGTGCCGCCGCTGAACTTCCACGCGCCCGCGAACTTCGCCGCCTGATCGCCGCCGAGGCTGTTGCCTCCGCAGGCACCTACGAACGAGACCAGGGTGAGGGCCGCGAGGAGCTTGAGGCCGCGCATGGTGGCGAGATGTTACCACCCGCTTCGCGAGCCGTTCGGATATCCTGCCACGCCATGAGCCATGTCCTGCCCCCGCCGGTCGCCCATGCTCCCGCCGCGCGCGCCTGGATCGCGACGCGGCTCTCGCGCCTGATCGTCCTCGGCGCGCTCGCGTTCGTGTTCGGGGCCTCGGGCTGCGCGATGTTCGTGCAGCTGCCGACGACGCCGCGCCTCCAGGCGCTCACCGAAGAGCAGGTCTTCGCGATGGCGCCCCCGCCCGACGACGCCGCGCCGCAGGGCGACTCGCGCGAGAGCGCCGCCGTCGACGTCCAGTGCGGCATCGGCCCGCGCACGTCGACGGGCATCCTCTACGGCGCCGTCAGCGTCAAAGGCCGCCCCGGCGCGTCCACGGTGGGCCCGCTCAACCTCGCGCTCGTCCTCGATCGCTCGGGCTCGATGCACGGCGATCCCTTCCGCAACATGCTGGTCGCCGCCGAGACCTTCGTGAACCAGATGCGCGACGGCGACCGCGTCTCGGTCGTCGCGTTCTCCGACGGCGTCTTCGAGGCGGCGCCGCCCGTCGTCGTCGACGTCAATTCGCGCGCGGCCGTCGTCGCGGGCATCCGCGCGCTCGGCGACGGCGGCGGCACGTTCTTCTCGGGCGGCCTGCTCGCGGGCCTCGCCGAGGTCTTCAGCGGCTTCCAGCCGTGGGCCGTCAACCAGGTCGTGTTGTTCTCCGACGGCCAGCCCAACATCGGCATCACCAGCTCGTCGGAGCTGGCGCGCATCGCGGAGCGCGCCGCCGAATCGGGCGTCGCCGTCACGACGATCGGCTTCGGCCGCGACCACGACGAGCTGCTCATGCAGGGCATCGCCGACGCGTCGGGCGGCAACTACTATTACGTCGACAGCCCCAATGACATGCCGGGCATCTTCCAGCGCGAGGCCGGCGCCGTGCTGCGCACCGCCGCGCGCGGCACGACGATCGAGCTGCAGCTGCCGCCCGATCTCGCGCTCGACGACATCATCGGCTACGACTACGTCGTCACGGGCCCGGGCCACGTCTTCGTGCGCATGGGCGGCATCCCGCACGACGAAGAGCGCTACGTCGTCTTCAAGTACCACCAGACCGGCGGCGGCTCGCTGCCGATCGACGTCGTCTACGGCGACCTCGCGCGCCACGGACGCTTCGGCGTCTCGTGCGCGCCGCGCTTCGACGCGCGCAACGGCGGTCGTGATTCGTGGGCGCTCGAGCTCGCGGGCCGCGCCGAGGCGGCGTGGGGCTACCAAGAGGCGATGGCCTGGGCCGACACGGGCAGCGAGGCGTTCGTGATCTCGCAGCTGGGCGTCACGCGCGGGATCGTCGCGACGCTGCGCGAGAACCTGGGCGCGCAGGCGCTCACGCAAGAGGACAACATGCTGCTGGGCGCGCAGGCCGAGCTGGGCCTCAACGTCGCCGCCGGCGCCGCCAATTCGTTCATGAGCGGCGGCGTGGGCGGCCTGCTCAACTTCGGCGCGAAGCAGGCCGTCAGCAACGCCACGACGGCCGTCGTGTTCAACATCGACAAGTCGTTCCGCACGCGCGTCCGCGTCGGCGTCCCCATCATGTTCTACGGCACGAGCGGCACGCGCTTCGTGGCGCACGGCACGCCCTACAAGCCGCGCGACCCGGACGCCAGCCTCCGCTTCAAGCGCGCGCGCTGGAAGACGTACACAATGATGCGCTCGCGCTAAAAGCGCGCGGGAAGGGCTGCGCCCTCCCCGCGGGCCCCTCCCGACGCCCAACACGCAAGCCGGCGCGGCGAAGCCGCGCCTCCCGTCGACAAATCGCCTCGGCGGACGGAAGAGTCGATCTACCTGGCGGCGCGGGCCCGTGTCGGAGCGGGGGTCGCGGCGCGGAGGGAGTGCGTGCCGGCGCCGTGGTCGATCGCGAGGAACGCGGCGCCGGTGACCTCGGCGCGGTTACCCAGTGTAGATGGCACGACGGCGACGCCGGCGGGCAGGAGAGAGTGGCGCGCGACCGACGCGCGCACGGGGCCGACGAGCGTCTCGCCCGCCTGGGCGACGGCGCCGCCGAGGACGACCATCTCGGGGTTCAGGATGTTGAGCAGGTAGGAGATGCCGCGGCCGAGGAACTCGCTCGCCTCGCCGAGGATGCGGCGCGCGACCGGGTCACCCTCGCGCGCGGCGGCGGCGACCGCCGTCGACGACAGCGGCGGCGGCAGCTCGGCGAGCACGGTGGGCTCGCCCGCGGCGACGGCGATCTCGGCGGCGCGCACGATCGCCTTCGCCGACGCGACGGTCTCGAGGCAGCCGAGGCGGCCGCAACCGCACGGCGGGCCGGGGTGAACGACTGGGCAATGGCCGATCTCGCCCGAGAAGCCGCGCCTGCCGAAGAAGATCTTGCCGTCGAGCACGATGCCCGAGCCGACGCCGCTGCCGACGTGGATCCACACGTACGAGCGCGCGCCGCGCGCGGCGCCCACGCGGCCCTCGGCGATCGCGGCCGCTTGCGCGACGTTGTTGACGACGACGGGCACGCCCAGCTCTTCGGCGAGCGCGGCGCGCAGCGGGAAGTCGCGCCACGAGAGGTTGGGCGCGAGCACGCACGCGCCCGTGTCTTGGTCGACGAGGCCGGGCACGGTCGCGCCCACGACGCGCACGCGCGCGCGCGGCACCTTCGCGTCGGCGAGCGCCTCGTTCAAGAGGCCGCGCACGGCGGCGACCGAGCGCGCCGGCGAGCCGACGAGCGCCGGCTGCTTGTGGAGGTGGTCGAGGTGGCCCTGCGAATCGGCGAGCGCGACGGTGGTCGCGCGCACGCCGAAGTGGATTCCAACATAGACACCGCCGCTGCCGAGCGAAGCTTTGCCCTCGGCCTTGTCGCCTTTCTCACCCTTGCCCACCGACTTCACCGCCGCCAGCGGCGCCCGCTGCGGACGCGCACGCTTTGCCGACACAGCACGCTTGGCCATCGCCACGCATCTTATGCGGCGCGGAAGATCACCGGCAAGGACAAAGCCCCGCCGCGCGGTGCACCGACGACGTTGCGGATGCGCCCCACTTCCGACGTGGGCGACGTGCGCTTACACACGCACGGACGATCTACCGCCTGCCGCCTATTCGCGCGCTGCGCGCGCGTAGGCGCGCTCGATCATTCGCTACGCCTTCTTGCGCGAACGGCGGCAGGCCATGTCGGCGATCTTCTCGATGAAGTCGGCGTACATGAAGCCGTGCTCTTCGGCGGCCCAGGCGAGATCCTCGCCGTCGGCGAGGTACGGGTTCGGGTTCGCCTCGACGATGTAGATGGCGTCGTCGTGCGCGAGCCGCACGTCGATGCGGCCGTAGTCGCGCAGGCCGGCGGCCTGGTAAGCGCGCACGGCGACCTCGCCCAGGCGCTTGCGTACGTCGGCCGAGAGGTTCTTGGCGATCTCGTTCTGGATGCCCTTGCTCTCGCGGTACTTCACGCTCCACTTCGCCTTGAACGTGGCGATGCGGCTCTCGACGGTCGACTCGTTGGCGAACACCATCTCGATGGGCGGCAGCGACACGGGCGCCTCGTTGCCCGTGACGCCGATGTACAGCTCGCGCCCCGCGATGAACTCCTCGACGATGGCGTCGGTGTCGAACTTCTCGTGGATGAAGGTGACGCGCTCTTTCAGCGCGTCGTCGTCGCGCACGACCGACGACTGCGCGATGCCCACCGACGCGTCTTCGTCCAGCGGTTTGACGATGAGCGGGAAGCGCAGGTCGCTGGGCCGGGTCACGGGCGAGCCGTGCTTGCACACCATGAAGTGCGGGATGCGGATGCCCTCGTAGGCGAGCACCTTCTTCGTGAGCGCCTTGTCGCGCGCGAGCATGAGGCCCTCGCTCGACGCGCCCGTGTACGGCATGTCGAGCATCTCGAGCACGGCGGCGACGGTGTAGTCGAGGTCCGACTTGTCGCGGAAGCGCTCGGTGAGGTTGAAGACGACGTCGCACGGCGCGGCGCGCAGGCCGGCCGTCAGCTGATCGAGATCGCCCTTGAAGCCGAGGAAACGAACCTCGTGGCCCTTGGCCACCAACGCTCGGCCCACGTCGAACTCGGCTTCCTCCGAGGACTCGAGCTCCTTCTTGAAGTCCTGCGACGCCGGCGGCTCACCGTCCGTGTCGAAGAGAACGAGCACGCGCATCTTCTTCATCGGCCCGCCCTCCCCTCTTTGATAACCGAAGTGGAGCGGGACCGTCTACAGCGATCGCGTGTCGTTCATTGACCGCCCGCGTCCGGAACGAACGGAGCGCCGCCGTCCGGCGGAACGCCGGGCGGCACGTCCGGCGGCAGCTCCTGGCGGTAGCCGATGAGCGTGTTCTTCTCGGCGAGCGGCGTCAGCTTCACGGTGATCTTGTTGTCGCCGAACGTGAAGGCGCGCGTCTGCACGGGCAGGAAGCCGTCGGATTGGAGAACGAGATCCATCGGGCCGCTGTCGCGAGGGCGCTGCAGCACGAGCGGCTGCTTCGGCATGATGAAGCCGAGGCGGCGCTTGCCCCACAGCACGAGCACGCGCGGCGCCGGCGGGTTCGCGACGAGCGTGACCTTGACCGTGCTCTCCTCGGGCATCGTCGACGGGAACAGCTTCACGGGCGGCTGCGGCCGCGCCGCGCGCACGCGCCCGCCGGCGACGAGCGCGAGCGACGCGCCCGCGATGACGATCAACGCGAGCCGACGCGCGCGCGTCATTCGTCGGCTCCGCCGGCTTTCGCCTCGGGGCTGTCGGGCGCGGGCGGCGGCGGGCCCGGGTACTTCACGTTGGGCTTCGGCACGTAGCCGATGATGGGCGTCTTCTGGTCGCCCATGATGTTGCCCTCGAGCACGTTCACGGGCAGCGGCGGGTCGAGCACGTAGACGAAGCCCTTCGACGGCACGCGCATCTCGTAGACCATGTCCTCGGACAGGAACTGCCGCTGAAAGCCGATGGGCGAATCGCCCACGACGCGCTTCTTGCGGTGCTGCAGGATGAACGAGTACATGCGGATCGCGAGGTGGTTCGGCAGCCGGTGGCAGCCGTGCGAGAAGCCGTCCTGGCTGTAGATCGACAGGTAGTCCGACGAGCCGTGCGCGCGCACGCCGTTGTCGAAGTCGGGGCGGCCGTTCTGGCCCGGCACGACGAAGTAGCCGGCGACGAGGCCGTAGGCCGACAGGAAGCCCGGGCCGAGCTCGTCGTAGTTCACGATCTTCATCCACTTGCCGTTGACGGCCTTGTGCTTGATGAGCGAGCGGATGGGCGTCGACGCGGGCGCGATCCACACCGGCCCCGAGATGACGTTGCGGACGACGCGCGGGCCGACGTCCGACATCTTGTAGCGGTAGTACTCGTAGCCGTCGCTCGCCTGCTCGGCGCGCCAGCCGCCGATCGTCGTGCGCCACCGCGCGAGCGCCGTCTGGCGGCCGTCGATGCGCGCGTACAGCGTCAGCGTCGGGAACTTCTTGCGCGTCTGGTAGTGGAAGTTGCCCTTGTCGTCGAACGGAAGGTCGTACCAGACGTCGCCGCGGTCGACGACGATCGACAGGTCCATGTGGTCGGCGTAGTACGCGGGGCGCGGCGGCAGCTTCACGGCGACGCGCAGGCGGTGGAAGTCGCTCGCGGGGTGGCGCTTGAAGAACGCCAGCGCCGTCGCGGCGTCGGTGAGGCCCATCTGCTCGAGCGCCGTCTTGGTGTATTCGTCGACGAGGTCGCCCGCCTTGGTCGAGCCGTCCTCGAGGATCGACGCCGCCGAGACGACGCGCTCGCGGATGGCGCGCGAGAGGCCGTCGTAGTCGTTGTCGACGAGCGGCCGCGCCAGCGCGTCGACCGTCTTCTCGCGCAGGTAGTTCGACTCGTAGATCATGTGCTTCTGCTGGAACGTGCGCACGGCGACGCGCATGGCGTCGTCGTAGACGCCGGCCGTGTGCTTGCCCGTGCCCTTGGCGTTCAGCAGGCCCTCGCACGTGAGCCGCTTCTCGACGGCGGCCATGGCCGGCTTCTCGGCGGCGCGCTTCTGCACGAGCTTCACCTTGGGCGCGAGCGCCGGCACGCGCGTCGCGAGCTCGTCGAGCGTCGCCGCGCCGGCCTCGACGCGCGCCTTCTCGAGCTCCTCGTTGATCTTGGCGATGCGCCGCTGCTCTTTCGCGACCTCGGACGGCGCCACGTAGGTCACCGTCTCGACACCGGCGATCGCGGCGGCGCTCTCCTGGTCGTGGCACGGGTGCTCCTCGTCGGCGAGGAAGCGCGCGCGCAAGACCGACAGCGACGGGAAGATGCCGTAGAGCTCGAGGTAGTTCTTCGTGCCGGCGGGCAGCGGCTCGCCGTCCTCGTCGAGCTGATCGTTGGCGAGGCCGATGAAGATGCGGCGGTAACGGTTCGACAGCGGCTGCCCGTCCGGGCCCGGCTGCGGCGCGAAGATGTACGGCGTCCAGTCGTCGGACAGATCGACCAGCGTGTAGCCCGCCGCCGTCGCCGCCGTCGCGTCGATCCACTGCTCCTTGCCGTCGGCGATCACGAGCGCGCGCGTCTCGGCCGCGGCTTCGGGCTCGGTGGCGCCGCCGGCGCCGCCCGTGTCGTGCGCGCCGCCCCCCGCGGGCGCGACCTCGGCCGTGACGGGACCACCACCCGCGGGGACGGCCTTGCCCTCTTCGCCCGGCCGCCCCGGCGACTGCGACCAGCCCGTGACCGTTGACCCGCGACAGGCCGCCAGCGAAAGCGAGAGCGCGACGGCCGCGAGCGGCGCGCGCGCCGAGGTTCGACGTCCCCCGTTCATCGACCCACCCACCATAGCAACGGCGGGCGCGTGACGCGAAAAAGCGGCCTCAAGGCGACTTGTGGACGCAAACGCGGTTGCGGCCCGTGCGCTTGGCCTCGTACATGGCGGCGTCGGCGGCGGCGATGAGCGCCTGGGCCTCGCTGCGCCCGCGGTCGACGGCGGCGCCGACGCTGATGGTGACGGGGATGCGCTGCCCGCCGTGCTCGAACGGCTTGGCCGCCACGGCGGCGACGAGACGCTTGGCCAGCGCCTCGGCGCCGTCGAGCTCGATCTCGCGGCAGATGATCGCGAACTCCTCGCCGCCGTACCGCGCCAGCACGTCCTCGGCGCGCACGGTCGTCATCATGACGCGCGCGACGCCCGCCAGGACGTGGTCGCCCGCCTGGTGGCCGTAGGTGTCGTTGAGCTTCTTGAAGTGATCGATGTCGGCGAACAGCAGCGCGACGGGCTTCGTGTGGCGTACGGCGAAGCGCAGCTCGCCATGGAGGCGATCCAGGAAGTAGCGCCGGTTGAACGTGTTGGTGAGGCCGTCGCGCAGCGCCGATTCGAAGAGCTGCTTCTGGTAGTGCTCGTCGACCTGGTCTTGGTAGGTGAACTTCAGGATCGTCGACGCGCCGACCGAGATCTTGTCGCCGTCGTTGAGCGCGGCGCGGGCCTCCTTGGCGAGGCGCAGGCCGTTGCAGAACGTGCCGTTCGTCGAGCCCAGGTCGACGAGCACGTGCTTGCCGCCCTCGCGCTGGATCGCGACGTGCTCGCGCGACACGCCGTCGTCGACGATGCGCACGTCGCAGCGGTCGCCGCGGCCGAGCGACGTGCGCTCGCCGCGCAGCTTGTGCATCTCGCCGAAGCTCGGGCCGGCGATGACGACGAGGTACGCGCTCGCGCCGCCGGGCGCGGTCTTGGGCCTCTCGAGCGTGGGGGCTGTGTTCTGGGTGATCTCGTCGGGGGCCTCGGACATTGGCCATGATCTTACAGGAGTCGGCGGCCCACATGTCGTGACAAATCCCCCGAAAATGAGGGGCGCGGTGCAACCAACGCCGCCGGCTCCTCGCCCGCGTGCGAAGATCCTCGCGGGAGGTCGGCGATGAAGCAGTCCCGTCGTGTCTCTCCGCGAATCCCCTACGACGAGGCCGTGTGCCTCGCGCGCGTCGACGGGCGCGGGCGCCTGTTCGGCCGCTCGATCGATCTCGGGCCGGCGGGCCTCTACGTCACCTGCGGCGAGCTGTGCGAGATCGGCACCGAGGTCGTGTGCGCCGTGCCGCTGCCGGGCGGGCCTCGGCGGCTGCGCGGGCGCGTCGTGCGGCTCGTCGCGCTGCCGAACGCCGTCGGCATCGCCGTCGCGTTCACAGAGATCAAGGAGGCCGATCGCGTGCTCATCGAGCGGCTCGTCGAGAGCCGGCGCGGCGGCGCCGAGCCGGTGCGGCTGCGCCTCGACGGGCTCGACCACGAGCTGCGCTGCGAGGCGATCGTCGACGAGCGCACGATGCGCGTGAGCACGGCGCTGCCGCCGTTCTTGCGACTCGAGAGCGGCGTGGGGGTCGTGCGCGGCGTGGCCGTGCCCGAGGCCCGCGGCGTCATCAGCCGCATCGCCGTCGACCCCAACACGAGCGACGGCGTGCCACGGCTCGCGGTCGACGTCGAGCTCGACGACGAGCTCGACGTCGAAGGCGCGAACGCTCCGGAGGCTCGCCGTACGCCGCCGTCGGCGCTGCCTCGGCCCTACCGCCCGCCCCTGCCGTCGGTGCTGCTGTCCGAACGTTTCGCGATCGACCTCGTCGCCGACGCGGCGGTCCCGCTCGCGCCGCCGCCGCCCCGGCGCGTCGCACGCACGGCCGAGCTCGCGCTCCGCTTCATGGATCGCCTCACGAGCCCGCCGTCGTTCGCCGAAGAGGACCTCACGCGCAAGACCAGCGCGCGCCCCACGATGCGCGTGGCGCGCGTGCCCGCGGCGGCGTGGCTGGTCGTGCCGTTTCTCCTCGCGGCGATCGCGATCCTGCTCGTGGCGCGGCCGCCTCACTGAGCCGCCGGCGTGATAGAGAATCGGCGTGCACGACGCCGCCGTAGAAGAGGCATCCCGCGCGCGCCTGCGCGTCGACGAGCTGCGCGCCAAGCTCGCGCACGCGAACTACCGCTACTACGTGGTCGACGCGCCCGAGATCACCGACGGCGAGTACGACGCGCTCATGCGCGAGCTCGGCGAGATCGAGATCGCGCACCCCGAGCTGCTGACGCCGGACTCGCCCACGCAGCGCGTGGGCGGCAAGCCGTCCGAGCTGTTCGCGCCCGCGAAGCACTCGGCGCGCCTGCTGTCGCTCGACAACGTCTTCGACGGCGAAGAGCTCGACGCCTGGGCCGAGCGCGTGCGCAAGGGCCTGGGCCGCGACGCGACCTTCGTCTGCGAGCCGAAGATCGACGGCGTCTCGATCGCCGTGACCTACGAGCGCGGCGTGCTCACGCGAGGCGCGACCCGCGGCGACGGCGACACGGGCGAGGATGTCACGCCCAACGTGCGCACGATCCGCGCCGTGCCGCCGCGCCTGCGGACATCCTCACCTCCGGAATGGCTCGAGGTGCGCGGCGAGGTCTTCATCCGCAAAGACGACTTCGAGAAGCTCAACCGCGACCTAGGCGAGGCCGGCAAGCCCATCTTCGCGAACCCGCGCAACTCGACGGCGGGCATGCTGCGCCAGAAGGATCCCAAGGTCACGGCCTCGCGCCCGCTCAGCATCTACTTCCACGGGCTCGTGCGCATCGACGGCAAACACCTCGCGTCGTACTCCGAAACGCTGGCGACGCTGCGCGAGTGGGGCCTGCGCACGCACCCCGACTCGCGCGCCTGCGCGACGCTCGACGACGTCCGCGCGTACGTCGCCGACATGGAGAAGCGCCGCCACGCGCTCGAGCACGAGATCGACGGCGCCGTCATCAAGGTCGACGCCACCGCCGACCAGAACGAGCTGGGCGCGACGTCGAAGTTCCCGCGCTGGGCCATCGCCTACAAGTTCCCCGCCGAGGAACAAACCACGAAGCTCAACGACATCCAGGTCAGCGTGGGCCGCACGGGCGCGGTGACGCCCTTCGCGATCCTCGAGCCCGTGCGCGTCGGCGGCGTCACGATCTCGATGGCGACCCTGCACAACGCCGACGAGGTCGCGCGAAAAGGCGTCCTCATCGGCGACACCGTCATCGTACGCCGCGCGGGCGAGGTCATCCCCGAGGTCGTCGCGCCCGTGCCCAGCCTGCGCACGGGCGCCGAGCGCGCCTTCGTCATGCCGACGCGCTGCCCGCAGTGCGACACCGAGATCGTGCGCCCCGAGGGCGAAGCCGTCGCGCGCTGCCCGAACAAGCTCTGCCCCGCGCAGACGCTGGGCCGCATCGTCCACTTCGCGGGCCGCGGCGCCATGGACATCGAGCACCTCGGCCACCGCACGGCCGCCGAGCTCCTCGAGCGCAAGCTCATCGAAGATCCCGCCGACGTGTTCTTCCTCGACGCCGAGCGCCTCGCGCAGGTGCCCGGCTACAAGGACAAGTCGATCTCGAACCTGCTGTCCGCGATCGCGGCGGCGCGCGATCGCCCGATCGATCGCCTGCTCGCGGGGCTCGGCATCCGCCACGTCGGCGGACAGGCGGCGATCTCCCTCGCCGACGCGTTCGGCTCGCTCGATCGCATCGCGGGCGCGTCGGCCGAAGAGCTCGCGGCCGCCGACGGCGTCGGCCCCGTGATCGCGGGCGCCGTGCGCGAATACTTCGATCGCGACGAGACGCGCGCGCTGCTCGAGAAGTTTCGGCGCGCGGGCGTCAAGCTCGTCGAGACGCGCGAGAAGCGCGGCGGTCCGCTGCTCGGTAAGACGTTCGTCATCACGGGCACGCTCGCGGCGATGTCACGCGAGGCGGCCAAGGAGCGCCTCGAGGCGCTCGGCGCGAAGGTCACGAACAGCTTGTCGGGCTCGACGAGCTACCTCGTCGTCGGCGACAGCCCGGGCTCGAAGCTCGACAAAGCGACCAAGCTGGGCGTCGCGACGCTCGACGAAGCGGCGTTCGCGAAGCTGCTCGAGGCGCCGGAGGCGTTCACCACGCCCGCGGCGCCCGAGCCGACGACGTAACTAGTCGGTCGCTTTGTCGATCGCCGGGAGCCAGTGCGGCTCGAGGTTGTCGTCGTCGATCACCATCTCGGCGGGGACGAGCACGAACGGCTCGCGCGCGGGCTTCTCCGGCGCGAGCGCCGACGTGGTGGCGGGGGGAACGATGAACGTGCCGCGTTGGGGGAAACGGGACGCTGAGGCCATGAGGGCTTGGGCTCCTTTCGATTGAGTGGACATCGAGCGTAAGCGCGAAGCACACCTCGGGCCAGAAAATGCTCCCCTTTAATTTCAGGCAGTTGACGCACCTAGGCCGGCGAAACGTGTCGAAAACCCCGCAAAATCCGCTTCGCGGGCGCCAACTTCGTGGCGCACCCGACCCATCCCGCGCCGCCCCGCGGATCGGAAAATTCACAAGGGTCACGAGGGGTTCGCCGCCAAAAAGTTACATCGAATGTTCCTACCAGATACACCTCATTGACCGTCCTCCTGTTAAAGATAGGCCGCGACCAAGAGAGTCGTTCTCATTCGGAGGCGACCCAACAACGACAACGCAGAGAGGAGCTGGAACGTGAGCGACCGAGGGCTGGTGAAGGAGGCGGACGAGGGGACTGAAGTGGTGGCAGGCAGCGTGGTGTACATGGGCCGGGGTTCGTTTCGCATGGAGGCCGTGTTCAGCGACGCCGAGGCGTTCGAGCCGGGCGACGTGTTTCACGGCGCGTATGAAGACGACGGCGCGCCCCGCGAAGTGACGGGCATCGTGACGTCGCCGTACGGCGCGCGCCCATCGAACGACGTCCACAACGACGTCGACGAAGACGCGACGGCCTTGATCGATCGCGCGCGCACCGGTGCGTGGCGCGCGCCCGAGCCGGACGCCCTCTTCGGATCACAAGACGAGATGCCGATGCTCGCGGCGCCCTCGGGGCGCACCTACGCGCGACGACGGCGCGTCTCGCTCTCGCGCGGGGCGCTCGTCGCGTCGGGCATGTTGTTGTTCGCGTGCGGCCTCGCCTCGGGCGCGGTCGCGCGGCGCGCGACGATGACCCACGCGCGCCCGGCGGCGGCGGTGACCGTCGCTCAGAAGGCGGCCGCGCCGGTCGTCGTCGAAGCGCCACCGAGTTTCGAAGCGCCCGTGGCTCGCACGCCAGACGTACAGGTGATTCCGGTGCCCGAACCTGTCGTCATCCACGCGCACAAGAAGACGGCGGCCGTCGCGGCCGAAGCGCACGTCGAGCCCGCGTCGAAGCCGGCGGCCGCGCGTTGGGTCGATCCGTTCGCCGACTGATCGCTGGCCAGAAAGCCGATCGCGATCTACAAGGGAAGCCCATCTGAAAACGGAGGCTCCCATGCTGAAGACCATCTCGACGCTCGTGCTCGCCGCTGCCTTCCTGCTCACGCGCCCCGCCTTCGCGGGCGAAGAGGCGCCGAAAGACGAGAAGGCCGCGAAGGCCAAGAAGGCCGACAAGAAGGAAGAGAAGAAAGAGGACAAGAAGGCCGACAAAGGCGGGTGGTAGATCCTCTTCCCTGCGCGCGCTCGCTGTTTTTCAGAGCGCGCGCAGGAACTTCACCAACGCCGCGCGATCCGCGGGCGTGAAGGCGGGCGGACGCGAGGCGTTCTCCGACGCGTGAACTTTCTCCGCGGCCGGATCGGTTCGAGCCAGAACCTCCTCGAGCGAGCGCGCGCTGCCGTCGCTGAAGTAAGGCGCCGCGTCCCACACGCCGCGCAGGGACGGTGGGTTGTTGCCCGTCTTGCCGAGCACGGGCGTGCCGACGTCATAGAGGCGCGCGCTCGTGAGCGCGACCTCGCCCGCGAGCAAGCGACGTTCGAGCGCGCGCGCCGGGACCAACGTCGACGTCTTCGTGTCGCCCACGAGCTCGTGACAGCTCGCGCAGCGTGAGCGGAACACGGCGAGCCCCCGGCGCTCGTCGGGCGAGAGCGCGCTCTGCCCCGCGCGCACGAACGGCGACGGCTCCGTGGGAATGCTCGCCATGTATGCCGCGAGCGCCGCGCGCACCTCGTCGGGTGAGAGCGTGACGTCGCGCCACGCGCCCTGCCCCTTCGCGTCGTCACCGGCGGCGCGGACGCGCAGCGTGACGGGGTAGCGATCGTAGGTCTCGGGCGCGCGCTCGGCGCCCTGCGCGTGCGTCGCGACGATGTTGTCGGCGAAGGCCTCGATCGTGTCGGGCTCGCCGAGGCTGAGGTACGGCGGCGTCGCGCCCAAGCCGCGGCACGTCTTCGTCATCGAGAAGAAGCGGTTGCGCTTCGACGGGTGGCGGCGGCCGTCGGTGTGCGCGTCGTCGTGGCAAGCGGCGCACGTGTAGAGCGACAGCGCGCCCGTCGACACGTTGTTCGGAACGAGCGCGCGGCTGAAGAACATGAGCTCGCCGAGATCGGCGCGCGACGTGCGCGCGGGCGCGCCCACGTCGACGGACGCGATCGCGTGCGGCCCAGCGCCGACGAACGTCAGCGTGTCGCTCAACCGATCGGCCGTGACCCAACGGCCGTCGGGCAGCGACGCCACGGCGGCGGGCGCGGCACCCACCGGGATTGCCGGCGTCTTCACGAGTGCCGTGGCGTTCGGCTGCGCCACGAGCAAGCCGTCGGATCCCGCGCCCGCGATCGCGATCGTGCCGCTGCCAACCGCGATCGCCGCCGGCTCGACGACGGGCGCGGCGCGCTCGCTCAGGTTCACGAACGCGCGATGGCCTTCGCCCGCGTCTTCGAAGAGCGGACCAGATGACGTCCTGCGCGCGGGGAACACCAGCACGCCGCTGTCGAGACCTTCGACGGCGCCCGTCGGCCGCGAGATGGGACGATCTTCGTGCGTCGCGAGCCAAAGCTCGCCTCGCACGATCGCGAGATCGAGCGCCGGTGCTTCGGTCGCGATGGTCTGCGCCGCCGGGTCGAGGTGTCCGTCCGCGGTGATCGGATGCATCGTCACCTTGCGATCGAGGAACGAGCTCACGAGCAGCAGGGGGCGCGACTCACCCGCGATCGTTCCTGCGGGGACGACGAGCATCGTTCGCGGCGACAAGCCGGTCGTGAGCGTCTGCACGACGCCCTTGCCCGCGAGCGACACGACCTTCACGCCCGCCGACGCGGGCGACGCGACGTAGGCGAACGCGCCGTCGGGCGAGAGCGCGAGGCCGCGCGCGCTCGCCTCGTCACCGGCGGGCACGAGCGCGACGTGGTAGTCGCCGCGCGGCCCGCGCGTCACGCGACGGAGCGCGGGCTCGAAGCGGCACGCGACGAGCACGCCGCCCGACGGCAGCGACACGAGCGCGTCAGGAAAGCGGCACACCGGCACGCGCGCGACGACCCGAGGCGCGACCTCCCCAGCACCGGGATCGACGACCGCGAGCGCGTCGGCCGTCGAGAGCGCGGCGTAGACACGCCCGTCGGCGGCGTCGACGGCGAGCGCGCGTGGACGCGCGTGGCCGTCGCGGTAATCGTCGACGCTCGTCGCGCGCGCGCCGGGCGCGAGCGCGACCGCGACAATGACAGCTGTGGCGAGCACGAGACGCGGCGCGAGCACGGGCCTGTTTTAGCTCGAATTCGTGGTACGAATGTCGACGGCCATGAAAGATCGCCTGCCGCTCGTCGCCGACATCTTGATGGACGCCGCTCACGCCGACGACAACCTCGAGGGCGAAGAGAAGGCCGCCGTGAAGCGGTTGCTGCGCGAGATCCTCGAAGAGCCGGTGCTGCCGATGGACCTCGACTTCCACATCGAGGAGTTCACGCCCGCGCGCTTCGACCTCGCGAAGGCGGCGGCCGCGTTCGCCGACGAGCCGCCCGCGATCAAGCGGCGCCTGCTCGAGCTGTGCGCCGCCGTGCACGCCGCCGACGGCGTGATCGACTTCATGGAGGACGAGCAGCTCCGGCGCGTCGCCGCCGCGCTGGGCATGCCGCCCGAGAGCTACGCCGACATGGTCGTCGCCGTCATCGAAGAGATCGACCTCGGCGAGGACCTCGACCGCCTCCGCTACGGCGAAGAACCGACCGCGTGAGCGAAGAGAGAACGCGCGCGGCCCTCGTCGCCGTGCAGCTCCCGGACGCTGACGACGCGGCGTTCGCGTCGTCCGTCGCCGAGCTGGGGCGGCTCGCGCGCACGCTGGGTCTCGACGTCGTCGCGACGGTGACGCAGAAGCGCGAGGCGCTCGAAGCGGCCGCGGTCCTCGGCAGCGGACGGCTCGGCGATCTGAAGGCGCTCGCGGGCAAGCACGCGTCGGCGACCGACGACGAAAAGGACGACGAGGCCGAGGCCGAGGAAGACGACGGCGCGCACCGCCAGATCGACGTCGTGCTCGTCGACCACGACATCACGCCGTCGCAGGCGCGCAACCTCGAGAAGGCCACGGGCGTCGAGGTGCTCGACCGGACGGCCGTCATCCTCGAGATCTTCCGCCGCCACGCGCGCTCGCGCGTCGCCAAGGCGCAGGTCGAGATCGTGCGGCTGCAGTACCTCGTGCCGCGCCTGCGCGAGTCGGGCAAGGGCCGCGACCGCCAGCGCGGCGGCATCGGCGGCAAGGGCGCGGGCGAGTCGTCGCTCGAGCTCGACCGCCGCAAGATCCGCGACCGCATCGCCGAGCTCAACCGCGAGCTCGCGTCGCTCAGCGAAGAGGCGAGCACGCAGCGCGCGCGCCGCCGCGACATGAACCGCGTCGCGCTCGTCGGCTACACGAACGCCGGCAAGTCGACGCTGATGCGCGCGCTCACGGGCAGCGAGGTCTACGTCGCCGACAAGCTCTTCGCGACGCTCGACACGACCGTGCGCGCGCTCGTGCCCGAGACGCGGCCGCGCATCCTCGTGTCCGACACCGTCGGCTTCATCGACAAGCTGCCGCACGGCCTCGTCGCCTCGTTCAAGAGCACGCTCGACGAGGCGCTCGAGGCGAGCCTGCTCCTCCACGTCGTCGACGCGTCGGACGGCGCGTTCGAGCGCCAGCTCGACGTCACGGCCGAAGTGCTCGAGGAGATCGGCGCGGGCGACGTGCCGCGCTTGCTGGTCTTCAACAAGATCGACAGAGCGGTCCCCGACGAGGCGACGGCGTGCGCGGCGCTGTTGCGGCGCTGGCCCGACGCCGTCGTCATGTCGGCGCGCCGGCCCGAGGACGTCGCGGATCTGCACGCGCGTCTCGTCGCCCACTTCGGGCGCTACCTCGTCGAGGGCGAGGTGCGCGTGCCGTACGATCGCCAGCAGCTGCGCGGGCAGATCTACGCCTCGTGCGAGGTGCTGGGCGAGCGCTACGATGACGACGCCGTGATCTTCAGGGTGCGCGCCGCGCCCGCGACGCTCGAGAAGCTACGCGCCGCCTGACGAGAGGAGCGCCATGACGACGCGCGCGAGCGCGCGCATGCGCACGGCGCCGCGGCCAGGGGCGTCCGAGAAGTCCGGACCCCTCACCCCAACCCTCTCCCTCAGAAGGGAGAGGGGGTCGGATCCGTCTGGCTCCCTCTCCCTTCCGAGGGAGAGGGTCTCTGCCTCTTCCAACCTTCGCGCACACTCTTCCGCCGTCCCTACCCTCGCGCCCAACAGCCCGCTCGCCGCGACCCGGGCGTCGAACCGTCGCGCCGGCAGGTCGACGCCCTCGCCCATCAGCGTCGCCGTCGGGAAGTGCCCCCAGCTACATACCGCGTCGCTCGGCCGCACGAACGCCGCCCACCGCGCGCGAAACGACTCCCAGCTCTCGCCTGCGGCCAGCGTCTCGATCGGCAACTTGATCTGCAGCGGCACCGACGGCGCGAGGCGCGCGCGCGGCGCGATCACGGCGCTGAACGTCTCGCCCGTCGCCGGGCGCCACGCGAGCCAGTGGACGATCTCGGGCGCGGGGCGATCGGCGACGCGCACGGACCACGCGTTGGCCTCGCCGTGCACGACCACGAGATCGTCGGCCGCCGCGCGCAGCTCCGCGAGCGCCGGCAGCTGCGCGCGCCGCGCCGCCGCGCCGGGCTTCGCCGGGCGCGCCTGGGC
>DASZRT010000090.1:0-22446 GCA_035549075.1 Polyangia bacterium
TGAGCGCCGCGCGCGCCGCCGATCGCCGCGCCGCCTTCTTCGCGACCGAGCCCGGCTTCGTCGCGCGCACGCCCGGCCTTCGCGCGCTGGCGATCGGCGAGCAGCCCGCGTGGGAGCCCGCTCGTTGGGGCGCGACGCTCGAACGAGCGCCCAGCCTACGCGCGCAGCTTCGTCGCGCGCACCACAAGGGCGTGCGCGTGCGCCGCCTCGACGCCACCGAGCTCGGCGATGGCCCGACGCGTCCGCGCATCGAGGCGCTCATCGCGCGCTGGCACGGAGGCCGCCGCCTGCCACCCATGGGCTTCCTCGTGCAGGTCGAGGCGTTTTCGCACGCCGAGGAGCGCCTGTGCTTCGTCGCCGAGCGCGACGCGCGCGTCGTCGGCTTCCTCGCGGCCGTGCCCGTCTACGCGCGCGGCGGCTGGCTGTTCGAGGATCTCCTGCGCGATCCCGAGGCGCCGAGCGGCACGAACGAGCTGCTGTTCGACGCCGCCATGCGCGCCGCCGCCGACGCCGGCAGCGACTACGCGACGCTGGGACTCGCGCCGCTCGCGGGCCGCGTGCCGTGGTGGCTTCGCTTCGCGCGCGCGACCGCCCGCGGCCTCTTCGACTTCGAGGGCCTCGCCGCGTGGAAGAAGAAGCTGCGCCCCGCGGCCTGGACGCCCGTTTATTTGTCGTACGACCCCATGCAGAACACGCTGCTCACGCTGGCCGACGCGCTCGCGGCCTTCGCCCACGGGCGGCTGCTCTCGTTCGCGGCGCGGTCGCTCTTCCGTCTGTCGCTGGGCTGAGCGCGCGGTAGAGTCCGCGCATGGACCTCTTCGCGCGCGCGGCCGTCAAGGATCGGCGCGGGCAGCCGCTCGCCGAGCGGATGCGGCCGCGCACGCTGGCCGAGCTCGTGGGGCAGGGGCACATCCTCGGGCCCGGCAAGCTCGTTCGGCGCGCGCTCGACACGAAGAGCCTGCCGTCGCTCATCCTGTGGGGACCGCCCGGCACGGGCAAGACGACGCTCGCGCGCTTGCTGGCCGGCGAGATCGGCGCGCGCTTCGTCGCCGTCTCGGCCGTCATGGCGGGCGTCAAAGAGCTGCGCGAGGCGATCGCCGAGGCCGCGACCGAGCGCGACCAGCGCGGCGCGCGCACGGTGCTGTTCGTCGACGAGATCCACCGCTTCAACAAGGCGCAACAGGACGCGCTCTTGCCGCACGTCGAGGCCGGCACCGTCGTGCTCGTGGGCGCGACCACCGAGAACCCGTCGTTCGAGGTCAACGCGGCCTTGCTCTCGCGCGCCAAGGTCGTCGTGCTCAAGGCGCTCACCGACGACGAGCTGCGCGTCGTCGTCGATCGCGCGCTCTCCGACAAGGAGCGGGGCCTGGGCGCCGAGCCGCTCGACGTGCCCGATGACGTGCGCGACCTGCTCGCGCGCGAGGCCCGCGGCGACGCGCGCCGCGCCCTCGCGACGCTCGAGGCCGCCGCCGCGATCGCCGTCCCCGACCAAACGTCGGCTGACGGCCGCCGCGCGCTCACGCCCGCCGTCGTCGAAGAGGCGCTGCAGCGCCGCACGATCCTCTACGACAAGGCCGGCGACGAGCACTACGGCGTCGTGTCGGCCTTCATCAAGAGCCTGCGCGGCACCGACCCCGACGCCGCCGTCTATTGGATGGCGCGCATGATCGAGGCGGGCGAGGACCCGCTGTTCGTGCTGCGGCGCTTGGTGATCTTCGCGGCCGAGGACGTCGGCGTCGCCGATCCGCAGGCGCTGCAGGTGGCCGTCGCCGCGCTCGACGCCTTCCGCTTCGTCGGCATGCCCGAGGGCCTGCTGCCCATGACCGAGGCCGTGCTCTACCTCGCGTCGGCGCCCAAGACCAACACCGCCGTCACCGCCTACGCCAAGGCCAAGGCCGACGTCGACGCCCACGGCGCGTTGCCCGTGCCTGCGCACCTGCGCAACGCGAGCACGAAGCTGGGCAAGTCACTGGGGTGGGGCGCCGGCTACCAATACCCGCACGACTTCGACGGCAACTACGTGCGCGAGGAGTACCGCCCGCCCGAGATCGCCGCGCACCGCTACTACGAGCCCAGCGACAACGGCCGCGAGCGCGAGATCAAGCAGCGCCTCGCTGCGCTCGGCGATGAACGGCTCGCAAAGCTTCGCGCGCCCGAGACGAAGAAGCCATAGCGGCCCGCGCTTTGCCGATGCCCATGCCCACGATGGCGAGGGCGGCGAGCGCCATGACGACGAAGCCATATTCGCGCGCGGTCGTGACGAGGCCGCCGCCGTGGACGACGCGCAGGCCGGCGACGACGGCGGGCACGCCCATGGCGAGGTAGGCGACGACGTAGACGAGCGACAGCACGCCGGCGCGCTCGTGCGGCTGGGCGAGCGGCACGACGGTGCGCAGCGCGCCCTGGAAGCCGGCGCCGAACCCCGTGCCCATGATCGTCATGCCGGCGAAGAACAGAACCAGCGACGACTGCGCGACCGCAACCAGCACCATCGCGACGCCGACGATGAGCGCCGCCGAGCCGCCCAGCATGACGGAGCGCGCGGGACGCAGGCGCGACAGGAGCACCGTGAGCGCGCCGGTGCCAGCGAACACGAACAGCATCGCGCCACCGAGCGCGGGTGACGTCGTGGTCGCGCCCACGAGGCGCCGCACGAGCGCCGGGCCGAGCGAGCCGAAGAACCCGGCGAGCGCCCACGACGCGACGAGGACGGGCGTGGCGACGAGCATTGGGCCCCACGCGGCGCGCGGCAGACGGACGTGCGGCCGCAGCGAGGCGAGCGCGCCTGGCCGGCGAGGCGCCGTCTCGGTCATCGCCCACGCGCCCACGGTCTGCGCGACGAAGAGCACGCCCAGCACGACGTAGACGAGCTTCGTCGGGGCTGGCAAGAACTGCACGAGGAGGCCCGACAGGAGGCCGCCCGTCGCCGTGCCGAGCATCGGCCCCACGGCGTTCGCGATCGTGCCCTTGGCGCGGTCGATGTCGAGCATGCCGGCGCCGGCCGCGCCAGCCGCCGCGCCCGTGGCGAGGCCTTGGACGACGCGCGCGAGGATGAGGTCACGCACGCCTCCCGCGCTCGTGAAGATGATCATGGTCGCCGCCTGCGTGAGCGCGGCGGCGATCAGGACGGGGCGACGCCCGACGTGGTCGGACAGCGAGCCGACGACGAGCAGCGACGCGAGCACGGCGACGGCATAGATGCCGAAGATCACCGTGACGGTGACGGGCGAGAAGCCCCAGGCCGCTTGGTAGGTCGCGTAGAGCGGCGTGGGCGCGCTCGACCCCGCGAGGAAGGTCAGAGGGATCGACGCTTGAAGATAGAGCGCCTGGGTGGGTGAGAGCTTCATCGGGTGGCCTCGCTTTTTGAAAAATCGAACAGACCGTTCTGTCTAGGTGGTTGACGATAGACAGACCGGTCTGTATCGTCAAGGCATGTCGAAGGAAATCGTGAAAGCCCAAGCAACGTCACGATCTGCGCGGCCTGCGGCGGCCCGGCCCCTCGAAGGTTCGGCCCGCGAGCGCCTGCTCGCGGCCGCGACCGAGCTCTTCTACGCCGAGGGCGTCCACACCGTCGGCATCGAGCGCGTCATCGAGCGCGCCGGCGTCGCCAAGGCGTCGCTCTACAGCACGTTCGGCAGCAAAGAGGCCCTCGTGCGCGCCTACCTCGAGGCCCGCGCGGCCGATCGTCGCGAGCGCGTCGCCGCTCGCCTCGCGCGCCATGAAGATCCGCGCGCGCGCCTGCTCGAGATCTTCGACTACCTCGCCGAGCGCGCCGCCGAGCCCGACTTTCGCGGGTGCGCCTTCGTGAACGCCAACGCCGAGGGCCCGCGCGAAGAGGGCGCCGCCGCCGAGGTCACGGCCGACATGCGCGCGTGGCAGCGCGAGCTCTTCACCTCGCTCGCGCGCGCGTGCGGCGCGAGCGAGCCCACGTCGCTCGGCCGCCGCCTGTGCGTGTTGTATGACGGCGCGTCCGTCGCGGCGTCGCTGGACCGCGATCCGCGCGCCGCACGCGAAGCGCGCGCCGTCGCCGAGGTGCTGCTCGACGCCCACCTCGCCGCCGCGCCGCGCCCGCGCCGCGTCTAGAACGCCTCGACGCGCACTTCGTGGCCGAGCGTGTAGACGACCGACGAGCCGGCCATCGCGCCCACGGGTGACGGGAACGACAAGGTTCGCGTCGGTCCCGTCCATACGACCTGGCCGGTCGTCGTCGAGACGATCTGGTTCATGGTCGGGTCGTAGAGGCGCGACGGCGTCAGGCTGCCCGTGCGCGCGGAGGACGAGAGCGGCAGCGTCGTGACGACGTGCCCTTGCTTGTCGCAAACGACCGTGCCGCCGTAGACGTTGGGGCCCGTGGGCGTGTCGCGCTCGAAGTGCCAGACCAGCAGGTGCTCCTCGTCGAGCCACCCGATCGGGTAGCCGTCGATGGTGCCGAGCGCCGTCATGCCGTCGAAGATCTTCGTCTGCGCCGTGAGCGCCATCGCGCTGTCCGGCTGTCGTGAAGCGTCGCTCACGGCGACGAGCTGTCCGGAGGGGGACAGCGCGATCGGCGCCGGCGCGTTGTTTTGCAGCGTGAAGGGCGTCGAGTACGCGTCGCTGTAAGACGTCGCGCCGCCCAGCAAGTCGGTGACGAGGCGCTGGAACGTCAACGTGCCCGTGTTTCGGGTGCCCATCGAGGTCGACGTGAGCCGCCCGAGCCGCGTGCCGCTGCGCGCGAGCGAATAGCCGACGAGCTGGGGCGAAGAGCCGGGGGTGCCGTCCGTCGAGGGCGGGTACGTCCATGCGTCGACGAGCGTTTGGTGCTGGAGATCGAGCAGCGACAACGTCTGGCCCGCGAACGTGGCCAAGATCGTGCCGTCCGCCGACATTTGCATCGTCCCTCCCGCGCGGGCGAACGCGGCGTGGAGCGCGCGGTTCGAGGGCAGATCGATCGTGAGGATTTGCCCGACGGCGGTCGAGATCGCGACGCGCCCCGAATCCGCGCCGGCCATGGTTCCGACGGCGCCGCAATCGAGCGCGCGGGCCGCGAGCGGCGTCGCAGCGGTTCCGCCGCCCGTGACGACGCCGGTGTAATCGCCCGCCGACCAGTGGCCGGTCGCGTCCGCGGCGAACACGTTCGGTGTCATCACGTGCGTCGCGATCTCTTTGATCGTGTCGCCCGATAGGTCGAGGAGCGTCATGGGCGCCGTCGGATCGCTCGCGACGCCGAGGAGATTCGCGTCGCCGACGACGATGCCGCCCGTGTTCGGCTTCTTCGCGGTCCACACGGGCGTGTCGCCGCCGCCCAGCTTGTAGATCTTGAGCGTCCCGCCGAAGGGCGAGCTCGGATTCGAAGGGTTCTCGTGCGCCCATAGGAACTGCCCCTGGCCGGTCACCGGGTAGACGTCCGAGGAAAGGTCGAGCGTGCCGGCGGCGGAGCCGTCCTTCGAGAACACGCTGATCGTCGTCGTGCTCTCCGTGCGCTCGGCCGTCAGGAAGTGCTCGCCGTCGAGGAACCACGCCTCGAACGTCGAGGGCAACGCCGGCGTGTGCTTCGACGCGCCCGTCGCCGTCGAGATCAGCTCGACGACGTTGTCGTCGCCCACGGTGGGCCCTCCGCCCACGCGCAGCTCGCCGGGCGTCGCGGCCATCATCGCCTGCCCGTAGTCGCCGGTGCGCTTCAAGAGCCTAGGCCCCGTCGTCGACCACGCCGTGAGCCCGTCGCGGTTCGCCATCCACACGTAGCTGCCGTCGTTGGCCAGGCCGACGAAGCCAGGATCGGCGGCGGCGATCGCGTGCAGCGCGTGCCCGTCGCTCGCCGCGAGGAGATCGATCTCCATGGCCGTGCGCACGAGGACGATGTCGCCCGCCATGTCGACCGGGTAGAAACCTCCCGCGACATAAGGCGACGTCGCCGTGATGCAACCGCGCGGGTCTGCGTCGTCGGGACATTCGGCCGCGTCGCCGTTCGCAATGATCGTGTGCGCGTCGGCGTCGAAGAGCGCCCAGTGGCCCGTGGCGTCTTGGCTCAGCACGCGCGAGCCGGACTGCCGGAGCAGCACGACCGGCGCCGCATGACCGAGGTCGAGGAGGACGTTGCCCGTGGTGACGACGCCCGTGCACGGCGTCGCCGTCGCGAGGGCCGGAGGCGCGTCGGCGGCGTCGCTCGCGTCGGTGGCGTCGCTGCCGTCAGACGCGTCGGCATCGCCTGCATCTGGTGTCGGCGGTGCGGCCTCGAGGCTCGCGTCGGCGTCGTTCGTCGCAGACGGCGCGTCGTTCGCGGCGTCGCTCGCGTCGTTGGGCGCGCTCGCGTCGCCGGCATCACTCCCGGCGTCGGAGGTCGGATGCGACTTCTTGCCGCACCCGCGCCGACGACGGCGAACAGACAAAGGCCGAGGAGCGCTCCCGATTTCCGCATCTCCGGCCGTCGAACCGGCGCCGCTCGAATGACGGCGTCGCTACTGCGGCCAGAGCGCTTTGAGCGCGGCGAGATCCAGGTGCGACGCCCAGCCCTTCGCGGCGCGCGCCATGATGAGGGCCTTGTCGCGTCGGCGGATCTGCGGGCGCTGCGTGAAGACGTCGTAGTCGGCGTCCTCGATCTTGTCGAGGATCGTCGTGCCCACGAGCCAGATCAGCGTCAGCTCCATGCGCAGGTCGGCGCCCAGCTGCTCGAGCAGCGGGCGGCCGCGCTCGTAGAGGGCGCGCGTGCGCGCGACCTGGTAGCGGATGAGGTTCTTGAGGCCGCGCGTCGGCTTGAGCGCCTTGACCTCGGCCTCTGTCACGCCGAAGAAGTGCAGGTCCTCGGCGGGCAAGTAGATGTGGTCGCGCGCGGCGTCGGCGGCCACGTCTTGCCAGAAGTTCGTGAGCTGCAGCGCCGTGGAGATCTCGTCGGCGAAGCGCACGAGCTCGGGCTGGCGATAGCCGAACAGCGGCAGCAGCAGGCGCCCCACGGGATCGGCCGAGCGCGCCGTGTACCCGCGCAGCGAAGAGAACGTCGCGTAGCGTTTGACCTCGAGGTCGGCGCGGAAGGCCGACAGCATGTCCTCGAGCGGCGGGATCGGCAGGTCGCGCTTGTCGATCGTGTCCGCGAGCGCGACGAAGACGGGGTGCGTGGGCTCGCCGTGGCAGGCGCGCGCGAGCTCTTCTTCCCAGCGGTCGAGCGCCTCGACGCGGCGGCCTTCGTACTGCGGCTCGTCGGCGAAGTCGTCGGCGATGCGCGCGAACGCGTAGAGCGCGACGAGGTGCGGGCGGATCTCGACGGGGACGAAGCGCGACGCGACGGGGAAGCTCTCGGTGCGCGAGCGCGCGAGCTCTTCGCAGTAGTCGTAGGCGCGCGAGACGCTCCACGGGCCGGGCGGCGGATCGAGCCACGGCAGCGGTGGCCGATCGACGGACGCGAGGCGCGTTTCACCCGCGGCCGCGTCGCGGCCGTTTCGCAGCACCGGACGAATCATCGCGACTCTTTTAGCACGCCGCCGGGCGGCGGTTTCTGACGCTCCGCGGCCCGCGCCGCGCCCGCGCGCGCCGCCGCTTCGACGTGCCGCTTGTGCAGCGCCATGTGCCCGCGCTGGATGCCCTCGGTCGCGAGCGCGCGCAGCGCCGCCAGGTTCGAGGCGAGGCCCGCCGCGCCCACGATCATGCCGAGCGTCGTCGCGCTCGTGACGCCGAGCAGGCGCTGCGCGAGGCGCGCGCCCGCGTGCGCGTGCAGCGTGCCGCCCACGGTTCCCACGGCCATGGGCATCTCGAGCGAGCCGATCAGATCGCCGTCGCGCTCGCGCCAGGTCGCGAGGGGACGGTAGCGCCCGCTCACGGCGGCGAAGGCGTGCGCGCCCGCTTCGACGCCGCGCCAGTCGTTGCCCGTCGCGATGACGACGGCGTCGACGCCGTTCATGATGCCCTTGTTGTGCGTGGCGGCTCGGTAGGGGTCGTCTTCGGCGAAGCGCGACGCCGCGACGACGCCGTCGCGCACGGCTTCACCCGGCGTCTCGGCCGTCGCGAGCGCGGCCGCGGGCACGCGCGCGCGCACGCGCACGCGCCGTCGATCGCACAGGTTCGTGAGGATGCGCAGGCCGCCGCGCCCGCCCGCGAGGCCGGCGACGCGCTCGGCCAGCGACTCGGCGACGGTGTTGACCATGTTGGCGCCCATGGCGTCGCGGCAATCGATGTGGACGTGGACGATGACGCGCTCGGGGAGGGCGCGAACTTCGAGGTCGCGCGCGCCGCCGCCGCGCGCCGCGAGCCGCGGCAGCGCGGCGTGGGCGAGCGCGAGCAATTCGCGCGATGCCGCGAGGATGCGGCCGCGCGCGCCCTCGGGATCGCCGACGCCCACGATCTCGATCTGCGCCGTCATGACGGGCGGGTCGGCGTCGGCGACGAAGCCGCCGCCCGCGCGCACCATCTTGGCGGCGTTCGACGCCGCCGCGATCACCGACGGCTCCTCGACGGCCATCGGCACGAGGTAGTCCACGTCGTTGACGCGGAAGTTGAGACCGATGCCCAGCGGCAGCGCGTAGACGCCCACGACGTTCTCGACGACCTCGTTGGCCGTCGACGTGTCGATGCCGCCGGCGTCCCACGTCGCGAGATCCGACGCCGACAAATCGGCGCGCACGCGCAGGATCTCGCGCCGCTCGTCGACGGACAACCGATAGAAGCCAGGGATTCGCGAGGTGCTTTCGTTCGCCATTTGAAGCTCGGAGCCTTGAAGATCTAGAGCCGGGTCACGCCCGTGGGGTCGATGAAGAGGTCCAGTATGCCAAGAGAAAGGTCGCGTGCGCGCGCGCGGAACTCTTCGGCCGCGTCGCGGTCCGGCAAGAAGGCGATGCCGACGTCGCCGCCGCCCGCGCCCGAGGGCTTCGCCGCGCCGCCCAATTCGTGCGCCAGCGTCGCGGCGTGCGCGAGCAGCGGCGTCACGATGGGCACGCCGGCCGCTTGCCCCAGCATGTCCATGCCGGCGTAGGCGGCGCCGATCGCCGCGAAGATCTCGCCGGGATCGCGCGCGAACAGGCCGGCCTCGAAGCGGCTCACGGCGTCGGCGATGGGCGGCAGCAGCTGGCGGTGCGTCTCGGGGCTCGCGGCGGCGAAGGCGGTCACGACCTTGAGGCAGTCGACCGTCGAGCTGGGGATGCCCGTCGAGAACACCACCATCTCGACGCCGACGAGCGGCGGCAGGCGGCGCACGACGGCGGCGCCGCGGGTGGGTCGCGTGTAGTGGAGCAGCCCGCCGTAGACGGCGGCGGCGACGTCGGCGCCCGAGCCGAGGCCGCCCTGCGCCGCGCGGTGCGCCGCCGACGCGACGTCGAAGATGAGGTCGACGCTGTCGGTGACGGCGAGGCCCGCCATCTCGAGCACGGCGCCCACGGCGACGACGGCCGTCGCCGCCGACGAGCCGATGCCGAGCTTCACGCCGTTCTGCGAGAACGCGTGCGTGTCGACGAGGACCGAGCCCTTCGGCAGCGCGGCGCGGTTCGGGCCGAGCGCCTCGGCGGCGGCGCGCACCGTGACCTCGACGAGCGGCGACTCGGGCGAGCGCCCCGGCACGAACTGCCCCGACGCGCGGCGGTTCACGGCGGCGACGATCGCGGGGAAGCCGTCGAGCACGGCGTACTCGCCGAGGAGCACGAGCTTCCCCGGCGCCGTCACCATCGGCTCGCCTTGCAGCGTCCTCACGTGCTCTCCACGATACGCGCACCGGGGCCGGGGGACGCAACAATGGTGCGCAGGACGCCTGGTGTTTTTTCGAGCGCGGCGCCGACGGCGGCGGCGTCGGCGTAAGCGCACAGCACCTTGACGTGCGGGCCCGCGTCGATCGTGAAGAAGGCCGCCACGCCGCGGGCCCGCAGCGCGCGCACCGTCGCGATCGCGGCCAGCGTCGCCGGGTTCCAGTAGAGGATGGCCGGGTCGGCCGCCATCGCCGAAGCGTGCATGCGCATGGCGCTGCGCTCGGCGACGGCGCCCAGGCGCGGCAGGTCGCGCGCGGCGATCGCGGCGCGCGCGTCGGCGAGATCGCCAGGCACGCTCGCGAGCCACGCGGCGTAGTAGGGCGACGTCTTCGCCGTCGCGTCCATCGCCTCGGTCGAGCCGATCGCTTTGGCGGCGTCGCTCGTGACGGCGACGACGAGGCGCACGTCGGTCCAGCTGGACTCGAGCGGCGTCGCGACGGCATCGGCGCCGTCGTCGCGTGTGCCGCGCGCCATCTCGACGAAGCCGCCGAAGATCGAGCGCGCCGCCGAGCCTGATCCGAGGCGTGCCAGCTCGGAGAGCTGCGCGGGCGTGGCGTTCAAGCCCGAGGCGCGCGCGGCCGCCACGGCGAGCGCCGCGAAGCCCGACGCCGACGACGCGAGGCCAGCGGCCGTCGGCACGGTGTTCGTCGTCGTGACCTCGGCGCGGGCATCGATGCCAGCGCGCGCGCGCACGCGATCGAGAAAACGCGACGCGCGCGCGGCGGCCTTGGCGTCGGCGGGCGCGCCGTCGAGCACGACGCGATCGGCGGCGAGCGCGTCGTCGAAGCGCACGGTCGTGCGCGTGCCGAGCTCGTCGAGCGTGAGCGAGAGGCTGCCTTCGGCCGGAAGGTTGAGGCCAAGAGCGGCGTCGCGCTTGCCCCAGTACTTCACGAGCGCGATGTTCGTGCCCGCGACAGCCGTCGCTGAGCTCATCGCGCCTCCGGGCGCGCCGTCTCGGGGCGCGTCGCCGCGATTTCAGCGAGGAAGCCGTCGAAGCCGGCCTCGCGCCAGCGGCGGAGCACGTCGCGCTCGTGGCCGGGCGCGAGCGCGATGACGGCGCCCCCGCCGCCCGCGCCCGTGAGCTTCGCGCCGACGGCGCCCGCGGCGCGCGCGGCGTGCACGAGCGTGTCGAGCTCGGGCGACGACAGACGAAGGGCGGCCAGCAGCCCGTGCGCGGCGTCGAAGATGCGCCCGAGCCCGTCGACGTCGCCGCGCGCGAGCATCGTCGCCGCTTCGCCCGCGAGGCCGCCCATGATCGAGAGAATCCCGTCGACGGCAGGCAAGCGATCGCGCAGGCTCGCGACGGCCGCGACCTGCGCCGCCGTGTTGCGCGGCTTGCCCGACAGGCCCACGCAGACCGTCATCGTCTGCAGCACGGGCACGGGCCGCCAACCTTCGGCGCGCGTGAAGCGTCCCACGGCGCCGCTCGTCGCCGCCGCGGCGTCGATGCCCGACGGCGCGCCGTGAAACACGCGCTCGGCCGCCATGACGGCGTCGGCGATCGACGCTTCGGACTTCGTCGACGAGCTGGCCGCGACGGCCGCGCGCGCGACGGCGACGGCGAGCGCCGCCGAGCTGCCGAGCCCCGCGCGCGCCGGGATCTTCGCGTCCACAGCGAAGTCCAGGGCGCGCTCCCCGATCACGTCGAGCAGCGCCTCGAGCGCGCGCCCGACGTCGCTGCCGTCTCCCGCGCGCGCGTCGAGCGACCACGCCGGCACGCGCAGGCGGCCCTCGCCCGGCGTCGCCTCGGCCGAGATCCCGACCGACACGCCCGCCGCGAGCGCCGCGTGTCCGTACACGACGGCGTGCTCGCCGACGAGGATCACCTTGCCGTGCCCGAATCCCCGGCTCATTTCGGCCGTTGCGCGATCCAGCGCGCGAGCTCGCCGGCGCTGTGATGGGAACCCTGAGAGGGTTCCCAAACCCTCCGGTGCTCGGGACCGTCGAGCGGAGCTCGCCGGCCCTCGGGGCGCGTGTCCTCGTCGCTCATCTGGGCCTTTGCGCGATCCAACGCGCGAGCTCGCCGCCGATCACGCGCGGCGCCTTCGAGAGCTCGCGCGCGCTCGCGACGCCCGTGAGCAGCGCCGCCGCGCGCAGGCCCGCGACGACGCGCGCGAGGAACGCGGCGCCGCCTTCTTTTCCGCCGTCGCGCACGGCGCGCATCGCCGGTTGCGCGACGCCCGCGACGCGCGCGCCCAGCGCGAGAGCGCGAGCGGCGTCGAGCCCCGAGCGGATGCCGCCCGACGCGACCAGCGCGACGCCGGCCGCCGGCAGCCCCGCCTCGGCGAGCCACGCGACCGCCGCCGCCGTCGGCAACCCCCAATCCCAAAGCTCCTCGCCGAGCGCGCCCTCGGCCGTGGGGTTCGTCGCGCGCTTCGCCTCGACGGCAGGCCACGACGTGCCGCCCGCGCCCGACACGTCGATCGCCCGCACGCCCGCGCCGTGCAGCGCGCGCCCGACCGCCGGCGAGATCCCGCAGCCCGTCTCTTTCACCATGACGGCGACGCCGACCTCGTCGACGGCGCGCGCGATCGCGTCGAGCACGCCGCGAAAATCCCGATCGCCGCCCGCCTGCGCCATCTCCTGCGCCGGGTTCAAATGCACGCACAGCGCGTCCGCCTCGACGGCCCGCACGAGCTCGCGCACGCGCTCGACCGGCAGCTCGGTCAGCTGCACGCCGCCGATGTTCGCGAACAAGTAGACGTCGGGCGCCGCCCCGCGCACGCGGTACGTGTCCTTCGTCTCGGGCCGCACGAGCATCGCGCGCTGGCTGCCGAGGCCGAACGGAACGCCGGCGTCGGCCGCCGCGCCCGCGAGCGCGCGGTTGAGCGCCGCCGCCTCGGGCGTGCCGCCCGTCATGCCCGTCACCATGAGCGGCGCGCGGATCGTACGTCCCAGCAGCTCGGTCGACAGGTCGATCTCATCGGCCGCGAGCTCGGGCAGCGCCGCGTGAATCAGGTGAACGTCGTCGAGCAGCGTGGGCCTGCGGAAGTCGGCCTCGCCCGACGCCGCGATGGCGATGTGGTCGGCTTTTCGCTGGCTGATGTCGTCGTGCGCCAAGGTGTCGGAGCCCTCGCGCCCGAGTGTCCCGAGCGGCGCGCCCGGAGTCCATAAGGACTTGAAAAAACTTTGGTTCGCGACGACCCGCCGCGAATTTCTTGCGGGTCACTGAACGGGTGGATAGTATCGGCCGCGATGCAACCTTCGCTCTTCGCGGCCGGTTGGGTGACGCTCGGGATTGCGTTGGCGGTGGCGGGCTTGTCGAGCGTCGTCGGTTGGGTTTGGGGGGCCGCGCGGGCGAGGGCTGCAGGAAATCGTGAGCTGCGCGAAGCCGAGAAGCGCGCGAGCGCCGAGGCCGCGCGCGCCGAGACGCTCGCGCAGCAGGCGCTCGCGGCCGAGGCGCGCGCGAACGGCATCGAGGTCGCGTTCCGTCACGCCGAGAACGACAAAGCGGCGGCGAACGCCCGCGCGACCGAGCTGCAGCGCAGCCTCGCCGAGCAGCGCGCGTTGCTCGACGACGCCAAGGCGCAGATGAGCGACACCTTCCAGGCGCTGGCCGCCGAGGCGCTGCAGAACAGCCACGAGGGGTTCCTCGCGATCGCGGGCGAGCGGCTGGGCGCGCTTCGACAAGAGAGCGCCGCCGATCTCGAGACGCGCCGCGCGGCGATCGAGGCGTCGATGCAGCCCGTGCGCGAGTCGCTCGCCAAGGTCGACGAGCAGTTGCGCGAGATCGAGCGCGAGCGAGGCAAGGCCTACGGCGCGCTCTCGGCCGAGGTGCGCGCGATGTCGGCGACGCAAGAGAAGCTGCGCGCAGAGACGGGCAACCTCGTGTCGGCGCTGCGCGCGCCGGCCGTACGTGGGCGCTGGGGCGAGCTGCAGCTCCGTCGTGTCGTCGAGATGGCGGGCATGCTCGCGCACTGCGACTTCGAGGAGCAGGCGTCGGTGACGACCGAGGACGGACGCCTGCGGCCCGACATGGTCGTGCGCCTGCCGAGCGGCCGCAACATCGTCATCGACGCGAAGACGCCGCTGGGCGCGTACCTCGAGGCGCAGGACACGACGACGATCGAGGACCGCACCGCGAAGCTGCGCCACCACGCCATGCAGGTGCGGTCGCACGTCTCGAAGCTGTCGGCGAAGGCTTACTGGGACCAGTTCGACGTCAAGCCCGAGGTGGTCGTCATGTTCTTGCCGGGCGAGGCGTTCTACAGCGTCGCGCTCGAGCAGATGCCGGGCCTCATCGAAGAGGGCTTCGCGCAGAACGTGCTCGTCGCGACGCCGACGACGCTGCTGGGCCTGCTGCGCGCCGTGAGCGCGGGCTGGCGCGAGGAGCGCATCGCCGAGAACGCTCAGCGCATCAGCGAGGAGGGCCGCAAGGTGCACGAGCGCATCGCGACGCTGGCCGACCACTTCGCGCAGATGGGCCGCGCGCTCGGCTCGGCCGTGGGCTCGTACAACCAGGCGATGGCGTCGTTCGACACGCGCCTCGTGCCGGCGGCGCGCAGCCTCGCGGCGCTCCACGCCGGCAGCAAGAAGGACCTCGTCGAGATCGACCAGATCGACAAGCGGCCGCGCTCGCCGCAGCGCCCCGAGGCGCGCGCCATCGCCCGCGCGCCGCTGACGCTCGCGCTGTCGCCCGCGAACCTGACGTCCGATGGCGACGCGCCGTAAGCTCGGCGCGTGGACTTTGTAGAGCCCCGCCGCGCCGTCGCCGTCCGCTTCGTCGGCGGGCGCGGGCACTACGAGCACGTCGTGCAGGCGGTCATGGAGGCGCGCCGCAGCGTCTGGATCTCGACGGCCAACCTCAAGGAGCTCATGGTCGAGGACCACCGCGCCGCGCCCGGCCGGCGGCGGACGATGAAGGCCGGGCGCGCGTCGCGCTCGTACCGGTCCGTCCTCGCCGTGTTCGCCGAGCTCGCGTCCCGCGGCGTCGAGCTGCGCATCCTCCATGCGTCGCCGCCGTCGGGCCCGTTCCAGCGCGAGCTGGCGCGTCATCCGGGCCTCGCCCGCGGCTTGGCGCTCCGCGCCTGCCCGCGCGTCCACTTCAAGGCCGTCGTCGTCGACGGCGCCTTCCTCTATCTAGGGAGCGCCAACTGGACGGGCGCGGGCCTCGGCGCCAAGGGCACGGGCCGCCGCAACTTCGAGCTGGGATTCTCGACGGACGACGACGGTTTGCTCGATCGCGTCCAGGAGCTCTACACGCGCGTGTGGAGCGGCGCCGAGTGCCGCGGCTGCAAGCTGCGCGAGATCTGTCCGGCCCCGCTCGACGGGACACGGCCGGCGGCGGTCGCCGCCGTGCCGGGACGTCCAAAAACTGTTTCCGGAATGGAACGGCGGAGTGACCCGCGCACGGCGCGACTCCGACGATCTGAAGGCTGACGCTCGCTCGCAGCTGACGGTCGCGCGCCGCTGTGGTACGAAGACGGGCGTCCCCGCCCATGCCGGAAATCGAGGTCCAGTACGCCGATTCGCCGCGTCGTCGCGTGCCGATGACCGACGGTCGGATGGTCATCGGTCGCGGCGAGGACAGCCACGTCTTCCTGCCGGACTCGCGCCTGTCGCGTCGTCACGCCGAGGTCGAGCAGCGCATGGACGGCTTCTACATCGTCGATCTCGGCAGCACGAACGGCACGTTCTTGAACGGCAGCCGCGTCGTCGGTGAGTCGCGCCTCGCCGACGGCGATCTCATCTCGATGGGCGACAGCCGCCTCGTGTTCTCGTCGGGCGCGTCGGACGAGACCGTCGAGGGCGGCGCGCTCGACGGCGCGCAGGCCTACCGCATCAAGGACCTGCACAAGCGGATCACCGATCGCACGGCGAGCGCGAACGACATGGGCCGCCAGTCGCGCGTGTTCCAGCTGCTCAGCAAGGCGAGCGCGGCGCTGCTCGGTCAGAAGACGCTGCCCGAGATCTTCGAGCAGGTGCTCGACGTGATCTTCGAGGCGATCCCCGTGCAGCGCTCGGCGATCGTCATCCTCGATCGCGCGGGCGAGGCCGTCGTGCGCGCGTCGCGCAGCCGCTCGGGCCAGCCGATCTCGCGCGTGAGCCGCGCGATCGCCAAGCGCGTCGTGCAGCAGCGGCTCGCGCTGCTCGTGCCCAACATCGCCGAGGACGCGTCGCTGCGCGGCCGCAAGAGCATCATGGGCACGGGTATCCGCTCGGCGATCTGCGCGCCGCTGTGGCTGCCGCCGCGCGTGGGCACGCACGAGGAGGTCATCGGCCTCATCTACGCCGACACGCAAGAGTTCGAGCGGCCGTTCGACGAGGACGATCTGCAGATCCTCACGGCCTTCGCCAACATCGCGGCCTCGAAGATCGAGAACACGAAGCTCTTCGCCGAGAACGTCGAGAAGAACAAGCTCGAGGGCGAGATGCGAACGGCCGCCGAGATCCAGCGCAGCGTGTTGCCGCGGGACGCGCCGCGCGTGCCGGGCTGCGAGCTGTACGGCGAGAGCCGCTCGTGCGAGGCCGTCGGCGGCGACTACCACGACTTCCACTGGAGCGGGACCGAGCTGTCGCTCGCCGTCGCCGACGTGTCGGGCAAGGGCCTGGGCGCGGCCATGCTCATGGCGGCGCTGCGCGCGGCCGTGCACGCGCACTGGCACGGCGCGCCTCTGCACGAGACCGCGACGCGCATCAACTCGACGTTCTTCGAGAACGTGCCTTCGGATCGCTACGCGACGTGCTTCCTCGGCCGCTTCGATCCCACGAGCGGGCGCCTGTCGTACGTCAACGCCGGCCACCCGCCCGCGCTGCTCGTGCGCGCCGGCGGCCGCGTCGAGCGTCTGCACGAGGGCGGCCCGGGCATTGGTCTGTTCGGCGCTGCGTCGTTCTCGAGCGGCACGCGTACGCTCGCGCGCGGCGACACCTTGCTCGCGTACTCCGACGGCATCAGCGAGTCGTGGGACACGATGGAAGAGGCCGAGGCGCACCTGACCGAGCTCGTGCGCGCGTACTCGTCGGTGCCGGTCTCGGCGCTCTCGCACGAGATCCTCGCGGCCGTCGAGCGCAAGCGGGGCGGTGTGCGCACCGACGACTGCACGCTCGTCGTGCTGCGCTGGACACCGCCGGCGTAGCGGCGCCCGCGGGGGCCGGCCCCCTCGCGGGCTCCCCGAAGAGTAGGACGACGGCGCCGGCGTGGCGAAGCCACGCCTCCCGGGGGCTTGGATTGGCGTTCGGATCGTCAGGAAATGGGAAATTGGACGGTCGGGCGGGGGGGCTCGATACTCGGAGGCTGCGGGAGACCCTCATGCGCCGCGAAACCAGAACTTGGCTTGGGCGAGTCGTCGCCGCGGCCGTCGTCATGGTCGCGCTGGGCTACATCCCGTACCACCTCTACGTGCGGTCGGGGCTCGCGCGCACGCTGGAGCTGCGGCGCGACTTGAAGGGCCTGCGCGCGCACAACGCGCAGCTCGCCGCCGAGAACGAGCGGCTCGCGCGCGAGGCCGAGGCGCTGCGCACCGATCCCGCGGCGCTCGAGCGCGTCGCGCGCACCGAGCTCGGCTGGGTGCGCCCCGGCGAGATCGTCGTCGACCTGACGCCCGCGCCCGAAGCCGCGCGCCCGCCGTCCGTCTTCCCGCCCGCGCCCACGCCGAGGACGACGTCGCGATGAGAGGCGCGCCGCTGTCTCACCGCGTGGCCTACTACTTGGGCCGCGCCTTTCGCGCGACGCTGGCGTTCGGCGTGTGCGGCACGTTCGTCGTCCTCTTGTGGCGCGGGTGGTTCCCCGACCTGCGCCTGCCGGGCGCCGACTTGTGGCGCGCCGGCGCGGCCGCGCTGCTGACGGCGCTGTTGGCCTTCAAGATCTTCCAGCGCGTGCGCACGACCGAGCGCCGCCGGACGCCGCAGCGCGAGGCGCTGTCCGACGTCGAGCTGGGCTTGCTCTTGTTGACGGCGATCTACGTGCTGCTCGCCGTGTCGGGCGGCGTGGCGTCGTCGGTGTACCCGCTCGTGTACGCCGTCGTGAGCTTCCTCGTGACGTTCCACCGGCTGGCCGTCGGCCTGCCGCTCGCCGCGGCTGCGATCGGCTTCGAGGCCGTGCTGGCGTTCGGCCCGACGGTGCCGCCCGAGCACGCCGCCGCCTTCCCGAGCCACGCCGGCTTCATCGGCGTGTTCGCGCTGCTCAACGTCGTCTTCCTGCACGCCGAGGTCGCGCGCCAGCGGCGCGAGCACCTGCGCCGCGTCGAGGACGAGGTCGCGTCGATGCGCCAAGAGGCGCGCGACTTCCGGTTGATCTCGACGGCGCTGTCGACCGACAGCCGCGTGCGCACGCGCGAGGAAGAAGAGCAGAAGCTGGCGCAGGGGTCGATTCAAACGATCCACCAGCAGCTCTTCTACAACTTGGATTTGCTGCGCTCGTCGCTGGGTCTGCACGCGTGCGCGCTGCTGTGGCTCGACGAGAGCGGCGAGGAGCTGAAGGTCAAGGAGCTCGCGACCGACTCGCCGCACGTCACCGAGGCGCCCATCGACGCGGGCGGCGGCGTGCTGGGCGCGATCTTGAAGGAGATGCGGCCCTTCGTGCTCGAGCTGCCCAAGCTGTCGCTGCTTCCTTATTACGCGGGCCCGGCGCCCGTGACGGGCTTCGTGGGCGTGCCCGTCGTCGACGGCCACACCGCGCGCGGCGTGCTCGTGGGCGACCGCGACGACGGCCGCAAGTTCGACGACGCCGACGTCGCGCTCATGACGAGCGCCGCCGCGCAGGTCGTGCGCGCCGTGCAGAGCGAGCGCGTCTTCCAGGCCGTCGAGCGCAGCAAGCACGAGCACGAGCGCTTCTACCGCGCGAGCGCCGAGCTCAACCGCGCGCTGACCCTCGACGAGGTCTACGACGCCGCGATCGCCGCCGCGCGCAGCGTGTGCGAGTTCGAGCTGGCCGTCATCGCGACCTACGACGCGCGCAAAGGCAGCCACACGATCCGCAAGGCCGTGGGCGAGGGCGCCGACAAGCTCGAGGGCACGACCCACCGCGACCCGTCGTCGCTCACGTCGATGGTCGTGAAGAACAAGTTGGGCCTGCCGGCGGGCGGCGAGTGGCGCGAGCGCGACGTGCCCGTCTTCTCGCACCCCATGCGCATCCGCGACTTCGAGTCGTTGTTCGTGTTTCCGCTGATCGTCAAAGATGAAGTCGTCGGGACGTTCACCGTGGCCGCCAAACGTCCGGGCGCGTTCCCCAACGACCGCCGCGAAATGTTGGGCGTCATCGCCAACCAGGTCGCCGTTTCGTTGCAGAACGGCCGCATGTACCAGGCCCTCGAGGAGCAAGCGACCACGGATGGTTTGACCGGCTTGGTCAACCACCGCACGTTCCAAGAGCGCTTCTCGGCCATGTTGGGCCGCGCCGACCGCCACAAGTTCCCCGTGTCGATCATCCTCACCGACATCGACCACTTCAAGAAGGTGAACGACACCTACGGGCACCCCACGGGCGACGACGTGCTCCGCAAGGTAGCCGGCATCCTGAAGGCCAGCGCGCGCAAGATCGACATCGGCGCGCGCTACGGCGGCGAAGAGTTTGCGATCGTCCTCGAGTCCACCGACCGCGAGGGCGCGCGCCAGCTGGCCGAGCGCATCCGCAACGAGGTCGGCGCGCAGACGTTCCAGTCGAGCAAGGGCCCGTTCAAGGCGACCATGTCGCTGGGCATCGCGACCTACCCCGAAGACGGCAAAGAGAAGGCCGAGCTCATCGCCCACGCCGACCAGTGCCTCTACGCCGCGAAGCACGGCGGCAGAAATCGCACGGTCTGCTGGGGCGACATCGCCGGCGGCGCCGCGCCCGCCAAGCTCAAGGTCGCGAAGTAGCGACAGGACCAGAACGGTATACGCGAGTGGGCGCCGCGAGAACGACGCTCCGCCGCGGCCCTCGCGCGGATCATGAAAACGGACGAATGATAGACTCGGCGCCGTGATCGAAGGCGACGACAGGGCCGCGGCTCGCACGAAGCAAATCATCACGATGCTCGACGCGGCGGCGAACGCGCCCACCGTCTTCGAGCTGCGTCCCTTCTTTCTCGACACACACCCGGTCCGCGGTCCCTCATCGGGTTCGGCCGCGCTGGTCCCGCAGCCTGTCCCGTATTGGAATGACCGGGACGCAGCTGCCAAGGTTGCTTCCTGAAGATCTGCAACGCTGCTACCAAGTCATGGAGCGCGCGGATCCCGCCCTGCTCCGCCATCATCAACCCGCGTCTTTGAGCCATGGCGCTTGCACCGGCGCCCGCCGCCCGCTTCGGCTGATCCGCGCGTCGTTCATCGTGGGCCAGGGCAAATGGCGTGGGCAAGTAGCGTTAGACTCGCGCGCGTGTACCTGCCCAAGGGGTTCGAAGAGACGCGCGTCGAGGTGCTGCACGCGTTCATCCGCGCGCGCTCGTTCGGCGCGCTGGTCGCGATGACCGCGGAGGGCCTCAGCGTCGATCACATTCCGTTCTTGCTCGAAGAGACTGACGGTTCGTTGGGCGTCCTGCGCGGTCACGTCGCGCGCGCGAACCCGATCGTGAACGCCGCGCTGGCCGGCACGGACGCCGTCGTCGTGTTTCAGGGCCCCGACCACTACATCACGCCGTCCTGGTACCCGACCAAGCAGGAGACGGGGAAGGTCGTGCCGACGTGGAACTACGTCGTCGTCCACGCCCACGGCCCGTTGCGGCTCGTCGACGATCCGAAATGGTTGCGCGCGCACGTCGAGGTGCTCGTCGACGCGCACGAGGGCGAGCGCCAAGACGCGTGGAAGGTAACGGATGCGCCGGACGACTTCGTGACGAAGTTGCTGGGAGCCATCGTCGGCGTCGAGCTGCCGATCGCGAGGTTGAGCGGCAAATGGAAGCTCGGACAAAACAGATCAGAAGCCGACCAAGCCGGAGTGGCCGCCGGTCTGCTTCGCGAGAACGACGGATCCGCGGAGGAGCTCGCGAGGCTCATGAAAAAGGGATGAGCTCGGATCGGTCCTTTTCACGAGAGAGCGCCCTCTACGCCGCGGAAGTGCTGATCATCCTCGTGGCGCTGCCGTCCGGCTTGCTGCTGACCTTCGCGGCCGGGTATCCCGTGATCTGGTTGCTGGGCGCACCGCCCGCTCTCGTCCTGGCGATCGTCGGCCTCGTGCGCCCCAGCTTCTATCGTCCCATCGGTTTCACCGACCCGCGACGAGCGCTCAGGCGGTACCTCCACGTCTTCGCCGCCATCAGCGTCGTGCCCGCGGGTCTGTCGCTGCTCGGCGTTCTTGAAAGCATCTGGCGTCGGTGAGCGGAGCGCCCCAGCCATCTACCGGTGGTCTTGAGCCGAGAAGAGGCGCGAGCCTTCTTGGCCCGACTCGAAGGGCCGACCCAACTCGTGGGTGGCTTGCTCAGAAAGATCGACACACGGTCATGCCCGACGCTCTCGTCGAGCCGCTACGCCGTCAGCTCGCGTTCGCGGAGCGACAACATCGCGCCGACCTTGCCGTGGGCGCTGGAACCGTCGAGCTTCCGGACGCCCTGAGCCGCAAGTACCCGTCGGCGCCGCGCGAATGGGCGTGGCAATGGGTCTTCCCGGCGACCCGCACCTACGTCGATCGACTGACCGGAGAGACTCGTCGCCGCCACCTGCACGAGACCGTCATCCAGCGCGAAGTGCGGCGAGCCGCCGCAGCCGCCGGCGTCGCCAAGCCCGCAACGCCCCACACCCTTCGCCATTCCTTCGCGACCCATCTGCTCGATGACGGCTACGACATCCGCACCATCCAAGAGCTCCTCGGCCACAAAGACGTGAGCACGACCATGATCTACACCAACGTCCTCAACCGCGGCGCCGGCGGCGTCCGAAGTCCCTTGGACCGATGAGGCCGCCAGATGTCGGCGCCGTCTCGCTGTTTTTCCCCGCTGCCCTTATCTGTTTACGCAGCAAGCGCCGCCGTGCTAATCCCGCAAAATGATGAGGTTGCTCGCGGCCCCCAGCGAGAGCGCAATGCGGTAGCCCAAGATTATCATTTGTTGGAGAATGCTAGTTAGCCAGACAAAGGAGGCGACGTGTTCTTGCAGAAGGAAATCATCGCGCCGCGCCTCGCTCGGCTCTTCGCTGCTGCGTGTGAGCTTGAGTGCCAAGTCCTTCTGGCCGTCGATGGGCACGAACAGGCCAAGCGCCAAGCTGACCAGCATCGGGACAAGGCGGCCGCCGGCGGCGGCTTTCCGAAGCTCGGCAAGGTGCTCTCCATTCTCCTGTCCTGCACGGGTATCAAGGATCCGCAGGAGACGGCATATCTCGACGCATGCCTGACACTCCGCAATCAGCTGGTTCACGGCTCATATCGGGAGGTGCTCGAGTCCATCTCGCAATTCGATCGTCTCCGCATCAAGGACAATGTCGTCACATTCGATCCCCCTCTCGGCTTCGCAGTGCCGGAGTTCGATACCCGACTGGAGGCCGTCCTCGCGCTAACTCGGACTCCAGGAGTGTGCGAAGAGGCCGTTCGGATCTTAGAAGGTGGCCACCTCTTACTTGGCCTCCGAGTGAACCAGCACTACGAGCGGCTACACGGACTCGGCTCGATGATGACCATTCCCGAGTTCCCGTGGCCTCGTGAGCGTGCTGGCTAACATCGCGTTGCAGCGGACGGCGCTTGCGCGCCGCCGCTGAACGCGTGATCGTTATGCGGAAGAAGAGGAGTTCGATGTGCTCTCACGACAGATCGCAGCTCTAGTTGTCGCGCTCCTCGGGAACCGGGCAGAGCTGGCTCGCGCTGACCAGCCGGCATCGGCTGCTCCAGCTCCGGCTGCGTTTCGCC
>DASZRT010000091.1:0-35510 GCA_035549075.1 Polyangia bacterium
GAAGACGGCGCGACGACGGGGCGCCTGCGCCCGCGACGGGCGCCGAGCCGGACGCGCCCGCGCTGGCGCTCGCGCGGCGCACGAGCGCCGGCCTCTCGACGACGATCGCGACCGCCGAGCCGCAGGTCTTCGGCCGCTACACCGTCCTCGACCGCATCGGCGAAGGCGGTATGTGCGACATCTTCACGGCCGCGCTCACGGGCCCCGAGGGCTTCCAGCGCGTCTTCGTGCTCAAGCGCCTCAAGCCGGCCATCGCGCGCATCCGCGCCGCCGTCGACCAGTTCATCGACGAGGCCAAGCTCGGCTCGACGCTCGTGCACTCGAACATCGTGCCCGTGTTCGACTTCGGCAAGGTCGGCGACGGCTACTTCATCGCGCAGGAGTACATCGTCGGCCGCAACGTCGGCCAGATCCTCGAGCGGCACATGGAGCGCCTCGCCGAGCCGCTCGACGCCGCGACCGTGCTCTACATCGTGCACGAGACGCTGCAGGCGCTCGGCTACGCGCACGACAAGACCGACGACGCGGGCGCGCCGCTCAACATCGTCCACCGCGACGTCTCGCCCGGCAACGTCATCGTGAGCCGCAACGGCGAGGTCAAGCTCATCGACTTCGGCATCGTCAAAGCCGAGGGCCGCGTGTCGCAGACCGACACGGGCAACGTCAAAGGCAACGCCGCCTACATGGCTCCCGAGCAGGCGCGCGGCCTGGCCGTCGATCGGCGCGCCGACGTGTTCTCGCTCGGCCTCGTCATGTTCCGCGCGCTCGCGCGCGAGCCGTTCTACACGGGCGGCTCGACGGCCGAGGTCTTCTATTCGGCGGCGAGCGGCCCCACCGACGAGCACCTCGCGCGCATCGACGCGCTCCCGGAGGTCGTGCGTCCCATCCTGCGCAAGGCGCTCGCGGGCCACCCCGGCGATCGCTACGCCACGGCCGAGGAGTTCGCGGCCGCGGTCGCGCCGCACGTCGCCGCGGGCGCGCAGGCGACGCTCGCGCAGCTCATGCACGCGCTGTTCGGCGGCGAGCTGCGGTCGCCGGGAGCGTCGGGCGCCGGCGGCACGAACGCCATGAGCGCGGGCCAACGCGCGGGCGGAAGCGGCGCGCGATGAAGCGGGCGGCGGAGCGCGCCGTCGCGATCGTCGTCGGATTGAGCGCCGTCGTGCTCGGCTGCACCGAAGCGGCGACGCGCGAGCCGCCGCGCTTGAACGTCGACGTCGGCGGTGCGCCCGGTGCGTTCGCGCCGTACCAACCGCCGATCGTGACGGCGCCGCCCGCCGGCGCGAGCGGCGCCGGCGGGACAGGCGGCGCGAGCGGCGCCGGCGCGGGCGGCATGGTGGCCACGAGTGGCGCCGGCGGGAAAGCGTCGGGTGCCGGAGCGGTGTTGCTCGGGTTCATCCCGACCGCGATCTCCGATGATGGGCAAGTCGTCATCGGCGTCTCCGAGGAGGCGCCGGCTCGAGCGGCGCGATGGTCGGCGCACGAGGGTGGCAGGATTCTCTCGCCCGGCGCGATACAAGGCCAGCCAGAGGTCGCGGCGCTTTCGGCCAATGGCGAGATCAGTGTTGGATTCACGGTCGAGACCGTCTCCGGGCGCCCGTTCGCAACCGTATGGAACGGGTTCCAACCGGACTATTTTCCGAGCGTGCCTATGGGCACCCGGGACATGACCGCCGCTGTCGGCATCAGCCAAGACGGTCACATCATCATCGGCACGGCGAGCAACTCGGGCGACGTCTCGGGCGCCAGCGTCGCGACCGTCGTGTGGACCAACCTAGATTGGGCGATCGTCGGCGCCCTGCCCGGCGATTCGGGCAGCGAGCCCACGGTCATGAACCGAACGGGAACGGCGATCGCGGGCTTTTCTTACGCGGGCACGAAGGAGGCGCGACGGGCGTTCTTGTTTCGAGCCGACACGGGCGTGACCGAGCTCCAACCTCCTTCGTCGGCCGAACGGATCGTCCCGCGGGTCATCGCCGACAGCGGCGACCTCGTCTTCGCGGATCGATTCAGCGGCCCGACGGAATCCCCGCAGACCCGCCTCGACGCGCTCGTGTGGGACCACGGCGCGCCTGTGAAGCTGCCGCGCTGTCCGTCCGAAGGGACCTCGCGGGTGGTCGCGCTGGCGGCGAAGACGCCGCTGCTGCTCGGAGCCTGCAGCAACGCCTTCGACGACGCCGACGCGACGGACGAGACGCCGTTCGTCGTGGACCTGGCGTCGAGCCCGATGACGTTGACGATGCTGCCGCGCGCGACGGCCATCGATCGCGCGACGCCCGTCGGCATCTCGGCCGACGCCAGCGTCATCGCTGGCCTCGGGCGCGGCGCCGCGCGCGAGCCGATCATCCAGCTGTGGGTCGCTCGCGGCGCGCCGATCCCGACGAACGTGAGCGTCCCCGACCTCGGCGGCGCGGCGCCACGCGACATAGACGTCGCCGCGATCTCCGATGACGGCTCGACGATCGTGGGCAGCGCCGCCGACGCCAACGGCGTCCGTCGCGGCTGGCTCATCCACCTGCGCTGAGCAATTCGTCCGATCGGGCGATCGGCGTCGGACGAGTTGACCGAGCGGACGAGCCCGCGAGCCGCGCCCGCCGCGATCGGAGCGGCGATCGGCCCTGGCATCCCCCTTGCTCGAAGGACCGCGCGGGAGGCCCACGGGGGACGATGACCATGAACAAGACGACGATTCTTTTTGGTGCGCTCACGATGCTGTCGGTTGGTTGCGCGAGCTTCGGCGGCGCGCCGGGCGGACGAGGCGCCGTGCACGCCGACGGACCCGCGATCCGCGAGGTCGTCGCGGGACCCTTGTCGATTCACGTGTATTCGGAGGACGCCGGCGGCGCGATCTACGCCGCGCCCGCCGTCACCGGAACCGATCGCGACTGCGCCGCGCCCGAGGCGCGCCGCGACGCCGCGAGCTTGCCCGGCGATCACGTCACGACGTTCACCGTCGCCGCGGGTCAGGTCGCGTGCCTCGCGACGTCGACGACGCGGCCGTTCGAGCTGCTGTGGCACGCGCTCGACGACGCGCCCGCGCCCGACGCGCGGCCCGTCTTCGTCGCGAGTCGCCGAGGCTCGCGATGAACGGAGCTCGAATGTCGCTCGTGGCTCTCGCCATCGTCGGTTGCGCGGCGCCGGCGCGCCCGATCTCGAACGGCGCCACGTCCGACGAGGCGGCGCCGCCACCGTTCATGCCGTACACGCCGCCGTCGACCGCGCCGCAGGCTTTCCCGCCGCCCGAGGCGACGGTGCCGATGGCGGAGCAGCCGCCTTCGTCCGCGTGCTCGCCCGCGGCTGGTCCGCCCACCATGGTGAGCGCGTCGTTCAACACGAGCCTCGCGCGTGACGCGAAGGCGGCGCGGCCGCCCCGCCCCATCAGCGGGGGCACGCTCATCGTCTTGCGCGACGGCAGCGCGGCCCTCGCCTCCGATCCCGATCGCGATGTCGTCTGGATCGTCGACCTCGCGACGCGCGCCGTGCTCGCGCCCGCGCGGCTCGCATCGGGCGACGAGCCCGGGCGCCTCGTCGAGGACGACGCCGGCGTCGTACACGTCGTGCTCCGCTCGGGTGGCGCGCTCGCGGCGATCGATCCGCAGACGGGGGCGGTCCTGCGCCGCACGCCCACCTGCGCCGCGCCCCGCGGCGTGGCCTGGGACGCGGGCGCCGCATGGCTCCACGTCGCGTGCGCCGACGGGCGCGTGCAATCGTTCGACGCCGCGACCGGCACGCTGCGAAGGACGGTGACACTGGACCGCGACCTGCGCGACGTCGTCGTCCTCGGCGACGGCCGCCTCGCCGTCAGCAGCTTCCGCCACGCCGCCGCTTCGATCATCGCGACCGACGGCCACGTCGACGAGGTCGTACGCCCGGCGTCGCGCCAGCGCAAAGGCTTCGCCGGCCTGCAAACACTCTCGCCCGCCGTGGCGTGGCGGCTCGCCCCGCTGCCCGGCGGCGGCGCGCTCATGCTCCACCAGCGCGGCGTCGACGACGACGTCTCACCCGTCGCCGGCGGCTACGGCACGAGCGGCGACTGCGGCAGCATCGTCGAATCCGCCGTCACCGTCGTCTCGCCCGGTCAGACGCCGTCGACGTCGCCGGGGCTCGCCTTGTCGACGCTCGCCGTCGACGTCGCCGTCTCGAACGACGGGACGACGGTCGCCGTCGCCGCGCCCGGAAACGCCGGCACGTCGCTCCCGCAGGTCACGATGATGGAGCTGCCGACGGCCACGGGCGCCACGGGCGCCGACTGCGTCGCGCCGGCGAAGGGACTCATGGCGGGCCAAGATCAGATCGTCGGCCAGATCGGCCAGATCGTCGCGCTCGCGTTCCTCGAGAACGGCGCGATCGTCGCGCAGAGCCGCGAGCCCGCGGCGCTCGTCTTCGGCGACGGCTCGCGCGTGTCGCTGACGACCGACTCACTCGCAGACACGGGGCACACGCTCTTCCACGCCAATGCGGGCGGTGGCATCGCCTGCGCCTCGTGCCATCCCGAGGGCGGCGAGGACGGGCGCACGTGGAGCTTCGCGTGCCTCGGGCCGCGGCGCACGCAGTCGATCCGCGGCGGCATCACAGGCACCGAGCCGTTTCACTGGGACGGCGACATGCACGACTTCCCGTCGCTCGTGCACGCCGTCTTCGAGGGCCGCATGTCGGGCCCGACGCTGTCGGCGGCGCAGTCGAACGCGCTGCTCGGGTGGATCGACGCGATCCCGGCGCTGCCCAACCCCGCCGCATCGTCGGCGACCCCGGCCGCCCAGCGCGGCGAGGCCCTCTTCCGCGACTCGAGCGTCGGCTGCAGCACCTGCCACGCCGGCGCGAAGCTCACCAACAACGCGACCGTCGACGTCGGCCTCGGCCACGCGACCCAGGTGCCCTCCCTGCGCGGCGTCGCCTGGCGCGCGCCCTTCCTGCACACCGGCTGCGCGAAGACGCTCCGCGACCGCTTCGACCCCGCCTGCGGCGGTGGCGACAAGCACGGCCGGACGTCGCAGCTGACGTCCGGCCAAATCGACGACCTGGTCGCCTACCTCGAGACGCTTTAAGCGGCGGGCGGCGGCGTCGACGGCGGAGCCGGCGGCGTCATGGCGGGCACGGTCATGACGCCGAGCTTGGGCATCTCCGTGAGCACGAGCGGCAGCAGCTCATCCATGCGCTTCACGAAGATGATCTCGATCTCCTTCTTCGGCTGCTCGGGGATCTCGATGACGTCCTTGCGGTTGCGCTCGGGCAGGATGACGCGCTTGATGCCTGCGCGGTGGGCCGCGAGGAACTTCTCCTTGATGCCGCCGACCGGCAGCACGAGGCCGCGCAGCGTGATCTCGCCCGTCATCGCGACGTCGTTGCGGATCGGCTTGCCCGTGAGCAGCGACGCCATGGCGACGAACATCGTCACGCCCGCCGACGGGCCGTCTTTCGGGATCGCGCCCGCCGGGATGTGGACGTGGATGTCGGTCTTCTCGAGGAAGTTCTCCTCGAGGCCGAGCCACTTCGCGCGCGCGCGGATGAACGAGAGCGCGGCCTGCGCCGACTCTTTCATGACGTCGCCCAGCTGCCCCGTCAGCACGAGGCTGCCCTTGCCGTTCATCTTCGTCGCTTCGATGAAGAGAATGTCGCCGCCCACGGGCGTCCAGGCCAAGCCCGTCGCGACGCCCGGCTCGGCGACGCGGTCCGCGACCTCGCTGATGTACTTCGCGGGGCCGAGGAACTCGGAGATGCGATCGGTCGTGACCTTCTCGACCGGCTGCGCCTTGCCCTCGGCCACGAGCACGGCGACGGCGCGCACGACGTTGGCGACCTCGCGCTCGAGGTTGCGCACGCCGGCCTCGCGCGTGTATGCGTCGATGACCTCGGCGACGGCCGTGTCCTCGAAGACGACCTTCTCGGGCGACAAGCCGTGCTCCTCGAGCTGCTTCGGGATGAGGAACTTCGTCGAGATGCTGAGCTTCTCTTCGCGTGTGTAGCCCGGCAGCTCGAGCACCTCGAGGCGATCGCGCAGCGCCGGCGGGATCGGGTCCATGATGTTCGCCGTCGCGACGAACAGGACCTTCGACAGGTCGAACGGCACCTCGAGGTAGTGGTCCGAGAAGTTGTAGTTCTGCTCGGGGTCGAGCACCTCGAGCAGCGCCGCCGCGGGATCGCCGCGGAAGTCGTGCCCGAGCTTGTCGATCTCGTCGAGCATGAACACCGGGTTGTGCGACCCGGCCTTCTTCATGCCCTGGATGAGCCGGCCCGGCAGCGAGCCGACGTACGTGCGGCGGTGGCCGCGGATCTCGGCCTCGTCGCGCACGCCGCCCAGCGAGATGCGGATGAACTTGCGGCCGAGCGAGCGCGCGATCGAGCGGCCCAGCGACGTCTTGCCGACGCCGGGCGGCCCGACGAGGCACAGGATCGGCCCCTTCTTGTCGGACTTCAGCTTGCGGACCGCGAGGTACTCGAGGATGCGCTTCTTCACCTTCTCGAGGTCGTAGTGATCCGAGTTGAGGATGTCGCGCGCCTCTTGGATGTCGAGCTTGTCCTCGGTGGCGACGGCCCACGGCAGCTCGACGAGCCACTCGAGGTACGTGCGCGTCACCGTGTACTCGGCCGACGACGGCTGCATGACCTTGAGCCGCTCGAGCTGCTTCATCGCGACCTTCTCGGTCTCGGGCGGCATCTTCGCGGCGACGATCTTCTCGCGGAAGTCATCGAGGTCGCCGCCGCTGTCGTCGATCTCACCCAGCTCTTCTTTGATGGCCTTGAGCTGCTGGCGCAGCACGTACTCGCGCTGGTTGCGGCCCATCTCCTCTTGGACCTGGCTGTTGATCTTCTCGCGGACCTTGAGCACCTCGTGCTGGCGCGACAGGAAGTTCAGCACCTTGCGCAGGCGCGTCTTGAGGTCGAACGTCTCGAGCACGTCCTGCTTCTCGTCGACTTGGACGTCGAGGTTCGACGTGATGAGGTCGGCCAGCTGCCCCGGCTCCGTGACGCTGTCGACCAGCGCCGACGCCTCTTTGGGGAGCTCGGGCATCAGCTTGATGACCCGCTTCGCGACGTCCTTGAGGTTCATCACGAGCGCGTCGAGCTCGACGTCCGTCGACGGCAGGTCCGGCAGCGGCTGCACCCGGGCCGTCATGAACGGCTCCTGACCGTTGACCTCGAGCAACCGAATGCGCGAGACGCCCTGCAGAATGACCGAGAAGTTGTCCTTCGCGAGCTTGATGACCTTGAGGATGCGCGCCGCGCACCCGACCATGTAGAGGTCGCCCGGCCCCGGGTCTTCCGTGCGCGCGTCGCGCTGGGTCACGATGCCGATGACCGGCCGCTCCTTGGAGATGGCCTCCTCGACCAGCTTCACCGACTTCTTACGGCCGACGTCGATCGGGATGATCGACCCGGGAAACAGGACCGAATTGCGGAGCGGAAGGACGGAGATGGTGTCCGGAACCTCGATCGGTCCCTCGGGGGCAGGCTTCTTGGAGGCCATGTGGCGATCGTATACGCGACTGTCACACGGCGCCAGTGACTCAAACCGGCTTTGAACCGTCAGCCGGCTTTCGCAACCACGGCGGCGACCGCCCGATGAGTCCTCGCCATGCCCTACCGGCTACGCTGGTCCGAAGAGGCCGTCGCCGATTTGCGGACGATTCCGCCGCATGTCCGGCCAAAAATCGTCGAAGCCGCCGAGCGGCTTCGGCACCAAGCACGGGTCCAGACCAGGAATCGCAAGCCGCTGTCGGAGCCCGTCGAGGAGCTCCCCGCTGGTACCTGGCAGGTCCGCGTCGACGCTTATCGGAGCTTTTATCGGATCGAAGCCGAGGCCACCGTGACCATACTCAGGGTTATCCTCAAAGGTAGAGACACGACCGCGGAGGCCCTCGTCCGAGGGAAGCGCTCATGAAAGAAAAACCCACGACGGTGACGAAGGAGCTCGCGCGGGAGCTGAAGCGAATCAGCGAGCGTGTGTCCCGCGGCCACTGGGTCCCTCACGAGGTCGTCCGCAAGGAGATGCTCGCCGACATGGCTATCGAGCTCCATCGTCTCGCCGCTGCCTATCAGCGCACGGGCCGCGGCGCGAAAGGCCTCCTCGACAAGCTCACGATCGCCGAAGTCGCCGGCGTCGACCCGAAGGTCCTCACCAAGATCCGCCGCGACCTCGGCGAACGCGCGACGAAGCGCCAAGCAGCCTGAAGTCACCGACCTGAGCTTCTGATAGTTGAGGGTGACGACGACGTGCGGACTGTCCAGTGCGAGCCCCCAGAGAGGCGCCCGCACCGAGAAAAACCACGAGGGGCCGGCTGATGTTCGGTCAATCCCCCAAACGCACTCTCACCGGCCACGCTTTTCGCTCACCGGCTTCGGTTGGGGGCTGAAGGCGTGGACGGTGGCGCCGGTGGACGATGACGCTGAGCCGCTGGCGGAGAGAGCGCTCGGGCCGACGTCGCGTTTGATGCCGTGGTGGGCGAGGACCTTCGCCTCGATCTTCTTGGCGACTTCGGGGTGGTCGCGGAGGAACTGCTTGGCGTTCTCGCGGCCCTGGCCGATGCGCTCGCCTTCGAAGCCGAACCAGGCGCCGGACTTCTCGACGGCGCCGCACTCGGCGCCGAGGTCGACGATGTCGCCCTCGTGGCTGATGCCCTCGCCATAGAGGATGTCGAACTCGACCTCGCGGAACGGCGGGGCCATCTTGTTCTTCACGACCTTGACGCGCGTGCGGTTGCCCACGACCTTCTCGCCGTCTTTGAGGGCGCCCACGCGGCGGATGTCGAGTCGGACGCTGGCGTAGAACTTGAGCGCGTTGCCGCCCGTCGTCGTCTCGGGGTTGCCGAACATGACGCCGATCTTCATCCTGATCTGATTGATGAAAATGACGAGCGTGTTCGACTTGGCGATCGTGCCCGTGAGCTTGCGCAGCGCCTGGCTCATGAGACGCGCCTGCAGGCCGACGTGCGAGTCGCCCATCTCGCCCTCGAGCTCGGCGCGCGGCGTGAGGGCCGCCACCGAGTCGACGACGACGATGTCGACGGCGCCCGAGCGCACGAGCATCTCGGTGATCTCGAGCGCCTGCTCGCCGCAGTCGGGCTGCGAGACGAGCAGGTCGTCCGTGCGCACGCCCAGCTTGCGCGCGTAGCCGACGTCCAGTGCGTGCTCGGCGTCGACGAAGGCGCAGATGCCGCCGGCCTTCTGGGCCTGCGCGACGACGTGGAGCGCGAGCGTCGTCTTGCCCGACGACTCAGGCCCGTACACCTCCATGATTCTGCCGCGCGGCAGGCCGCCGACGCCGAGCGCGATGTCGAGCCCCAGCGAGCCGGTCGGCACGACCTTGACCTCGGGCGGCGCCATGCCCTCGCCGAGGCGCATGATGCTGCCCTTGCCGAACTGCTTCTCGATCGTCGAGACGGCGAGGTCGATCGCCTTGTCGCGCTTGTCGTCGCGCGGATGAGCGACGGGCGCCGGGGCGGCCGCAACCTTGGGCTCGGCCGGCACGGCGGCGAGCTTCACTTCCTTGGCGTCCGTCTTGGTCTCGGTCTTCTCGGTCGTCGCCATCGTCGGTCTCCTTTTGGTGATCAGTTGGCGTGCGCGCCCAGCCGCGCGCAATGCCGCAAAACGTACGTGGAGCCCTCGCTTCCGAGCTGGCTCTCGTAGACGTGAACTTCTTGAATCAGGGCAAATCCCAGCGGCGCTCCGGATTGCGGCGAGAGCACCGCGCGGGCGTCGACGCCCTCCTTCGAGCGGCCGATCGTGACGTGCCCCGTGAAGGCCCGCGTCTCGCGCTCGAACCCGAACCGCGCCGCGATCGCATCGACGAGGGCCGCGACCTCGGCGAGCTCGTGCTTTTCGTCGGCGATTCCCGCAAACAGCACCTTCGCGTCGCGCGCAGACGGGAAGGCGCCGAAGCCTTGGAGCCACAGCTCGAACGGAGCCACCTCGGCGAGGCCCTCACGCAAAGCTGCGCCGAGCGCGGCGAGACGCTCGGGCGCGACCTGCCCGAGGAACTTCATCGTGACGTGGAGGTTCTCGGCCTTGCGGTTCCACTTCACGCCCGAAAGCGCGCCCGCGAGCCGACCGGCCGCGGCGGCCACTTCGTCCTGCACGGCACGCGGCAACGCCACGGCCACGAAGCTGCGAATCGCGGTCTCCGTCACGGGGACTTGAGGGCCTTTCGCGTCTCGTAGTAGCGGCGCGCGAGGTCGAGCGCAAAGTAGGCGGCCGCGACGCGCACGCGCTCGCGGTTGCCGGCGAAGAGCTTGGTCGTCGTGCGCGTCGTGCCCGGGCCGCAGGCCGCGAAGCACACCGTGCCCACCGGCTTCTCGGGCGTGCCGCCGCCCGGGCCGGCGATGCCCGTGATCGCCACCGCGACCGTCGAGCCGAGAACGCGCTTGGCGCCCTCGGCCATCTCGCGCGCGACCGGCTCGCTCACGGCGCCGAAGTCGGCGATGGTCTCGGGCTTGACGCCGAGGATGCTCGTCTTGATCTCGTCGGCGTACGACACGACGCTGCCGCGGAAGAACGCCGACGCGCCCGGCTCGGTCGTCACCAGCTCGCCCGCGAGACCGCCCGTGCACGACTCGGCGATGCCGAGCGTCGCCTCTTGCGACCGCAGGGCCTTCGCCACCGCCGACGGGAAGCTCTCGCCGTCGACGCCGTAGATGCCCTGGCCGATGCGCTTGCGCAGCTCGGCGTCGATCTTCTCGAGCGTCGCCTGCTCTTCTTCCACCGTCGCGCCGCGCACGATGACCTTGACGTGATTCACGGGGTGCGAGGTGCGGAAGTGCAACGTCGCGGTGGTCCCATGTTCGCCTTGGATCCCGCTCAACAGCCCCGAGAGGCGGTGATCGATGTGCGACTCGCCCATGCCGTAGACGTGCCACGTGCGAACCGCGGCGCGCGGCACGCCCGCCTCGGCCATGCGTACCGCCAGCCGCGGCACGACCTGGTCGAGGAACATGCGCTCCATCTCGCGCGGTACGCCCGGCATGAAGTACGCGTCGGCGCCGCCGAGGCGCGCGAGGAAGCCCGGCGCGATGCCCGCGCTGTTCGGCAGCGCCTTCGCGCCGACGGGGACGCGCACCTGACGCAGGTTATTGGGCGTGAGCTCGAAGCCGTGGGTCGCGAAGCGCTTCTTCATGGCGCCGAGCGAGGGCTCGTCGGGAACGGTGCCCGTACCGAAGAGGTCGGCGACGACGTCGACCGTGCGATCGTCCTCGGTCGGGCCCAGGCCGCCCGTCGCGATGATGACGTCCATCGTCGCGCGCAGCCGCACGAGCGCCGCGCGGATCTCGCCAGGGTTGTCCGAGACGACGACGTGCTCGACGACCTCGTAACCGGCCTCGAACAGGCGCTCGGCGATGAAGGTGCCGTTGGTGTTGCTGATCTCGCCGCGCAGCACCTCGTCTCCGATGGCCACGAGCGCGGCCCGCTGCGTCTTTCGGTTCCCGCCACCACCAGGACTAGACATTTGAACAGTACCCTACCCGCGTCATTTTTTCGTGTCAACGAAACTCACCGCCATTACCTTGGTGGACTCACTGATGCGGATTCGCTACGCGGCCAAGACCGACGTCGGGATGAAGCGGACGCACAACGAGGACTACTTCTCGTTGATCGAGGACGAGCAGCTCTTCCTCGTCGCGGACGGCATGGGCGGCCACGCCTCGGGCGAGGTCGCGTCCAAGATGGCCGCCGAGGTCATGCAGGAGTTCTTCGTCCGCAGCAAAGAAGAGGAAGCGACCTGGCCGTACAAGCTCGATCGCCACCTCTCTTACGTCGAGAACCGCCTCGTCGTCGGCATCAAGATGGCGAACCAGCGCATCTTCCAGAGCGCCGCCCAAGACGCGAAGTACAAGGGCATGGGCACGACGATCGTCAGCGGGCAGATCGTCGGCGACAAGTTCTACATCGCGCACGTCGGCGACTCGCGCTGCTACCGCGTGCGCGGCGGCGGCATTCTCCAGATGACGCGCGACCACTCGCTGCTCGAGGACTACAAGGACGCCAAGCCCAACATGTCCGAGGAAGAGCAGCGCAAGTTCCCGCACAAGAACGTCATCACGCGCGCCCTCGGCATGCGCGAGTCGGTGCAGGTCGACGTGCTCGCGCACGACATCCACGACCAGGACATCTTCATCCTCTGTTCCGACGGGCTGTCGGGCATGGTCGAGGATCCGAAGCTCTTCGAGGTGGTCAAAGGCGCGGGCTCGCTCGAAGCGGCCGTGTCGGGCCTCGTCGACGCCGCCAATCAGGCGGGCGGCACCGACAACATCACGGTGCTCGCGCTGCAGTGCCTCGCGAACGGCGCCTGAGTCTCAGCGCGCGGCGCGAAGACGTTCGAGCGTGATCTCGTGGGCGCCGAGGGCGGCCAGCAGCTCGCCTAGAACGGCGGCGCCGATGAGCATCGGCTGGATCCAAGCGGCACCCGCGGCGTCGGCGGCTTCGACCCACGACGTCGCCAGCGTCTCCGTCGCGGTCCGCACCTCGGCCAGCGTCGCCACCGAGCGGCCGCCACCCGCGAGCGTCACGACGGCGCGCGCGATGTCGGCCGTGCCCGAGACGGCAAGCCCGCGCATCGGCAAATCATCGAGGCGCGCGCGCTCGACGACCTGCTGAGCCGCCGAGCGCAGCATGCGAGCCACCGCGCCGCCGTTCGCGTGGGCGGCCGTGGCCTGCGACATCGCGAGGCTCACGGGGCCGTGGCGCAGAAGTCGCAACACGGGAGGCGCTCCGCGCTCGACGCGGACCACGGTCGTGAAGCGTGGGTTCGTCGTCACGAGGACGGACGCAGGAGCCGGCACACTGATGAGAGATGCGCGCTGCACGGGCGTTGCGGCGGACTCCGACGCTTCGGCGGGGGCCTCGGCGTCAGGCACGGGAACGGGGGAAATGGTCAATGGGACCCTCTCTTCATGAACACGAAACGCAAGTTCAGTGCCACGGAGCGCGGCGCTCGCCGCCTTGATTTGAGCCGCCGCGCGCCCCGAGCGCCTCCGGTTTTCGGCCAATCTGAGCAACGCCCGCGCGCCCTTCGGCACAATCTGTGACGGCCCGCCGAGAGGCGACGTAAACACGTTGCGCCCCGGCAACGTCTTGCGGGTCCCCGGCCGCGCGCGTTACGGTCGGCGCCGGTGGGGAGGACGCGCGCGTGACGACAGAGACGACGATTACCGACGACGTCGACGGATCGGCGCAGAGCGCGCAGGGGTTTCACCTCCTCGTGATGTCGCCCGAGGTGTTCTCGTCCCAGCCGCTGCCGAGCTCGGGCATCGTCAACATCGGGCGCTCGCGGAAGTCCGAAGTGCAGATCGACGACGCCGTCGCGTCGCGCGAGCACGCGCGCATCCACGTCGGCTCCGACGGCGGCGTCCCCGTGCTCACGATCGAGGACGTGGGCAGTCAGAACGGCACGCGCGTGCGCGACACCGTCATCAAGCCGGGCGAGCCCGCGGCGATCTTGCCGGGTGAGCCCATCACGATCGGCTCGACGGTGGTCATGGTGCTGCAGAACCGCGCGGCCGCGGGCCTGCGGCGCGTGTGGTCGCATGCGTACTTCGAGACGCGCGTCGACGACGAGTGCGCGCGCGCCTCGAAGACGCGCATCCCGTTCGCGCTCGCGCGCATCCGCTTCAAGAGCGTCGCGCCGTGGACGAAGGTCATGCCCGCGCTCGCGCGCGAGCTGTCGGCGCCCAACGTGTTCGCGACCTACGGGCCGCGCGACTACGAGATCTTGTTCGTCGACACCAAAGAAGGCGAGACCGAGTCGCTCGTGAAGGGTCTCGTCGAAGCGTTCGGGCGCGACGGCCTCGAGGCGCAGTGGGCCGTCGCCTGGTACCCGCGCGACGGGCGCACCTACGACGCGCTCATCTCGGCGGCGAACACGGCGCTCAAGACGCCGGGCGCGCGACCGGCGACGGCCGAAGTGCCGCGACCCGACGCGACTGGCATGCAACGCGTGCGCGACATGGCCAAGCGCGTGGCGACGGCGCCCATCAACGTCCTCATCGTGGGCGAGATGGGCGTCGGCAAGGACGTCCTCGCGCGCATGATCCATGCGCTGTCGCCGCGCGCGGCGAAGCCTTTCGTGCCGCTCAACTGCGCGGGCGTCCCCGAGCAGCTCATGGAGAGTGAGCTCTTCGGCCACGAGCGCGGCGCCTTCACCGGCGCGACCACGGCCAAGATTGGCCTCTTCGAATCGGCCAACGGCGGGACCGTCTTCCTCGACGAGATCGGCGAGATGCCGATGTCGATGCAGGCGCGTCTGCTGCGTGCCATCGAGACCCGCCAGATTCGTCCCGTGGGCGGCTTGCGCGATCGCCCCATCGACGTCCGCTTCATCTCGGCGACCAACCTCGACATCGAGGCCGCCGTCAAAGCCGAGAAGTTCCGAGGCGACTTGATGTTCCGCCTCAACACGATGACGTTGCCGATCCCTCCGTTGCGCGAGCGTAAGAACGAGATCGCGGGCCTCGTGAGCACATTCCTAGAGCAGGTGAGCCGCGACATGGCGCGCGAGACGCCCCTCACCATCAGCGCGGAGGCCATGCAGCTGTTCCACGACTACGACTGGCCGGGCAACATCCGCGAGCTCAAGAACGTCATCGAGCGCGCCGTCGTGCTGTGCGACGGCAGCGAGGTGCTGCCCGAGCACCTGCCGCTCGAGAAGATGCGGCCCGCGCAGGGCCTCTACGTCCAGCTCGACAAGAACGGCGCGAGCGCCGCCGCCGACGCGGACTCCGACGTGGTCGTCGTCAACGGCAAGGTGCTCCCGACGTTGACGGACCCACGCGAGATCGCCGAGCGCAAGCGCATCCTCGACGCGCTCGAGACGTGCGCGTGGAACCAAACGCGTGCGTCGAAGCTGCTCGGCATGCCCCGGCGCACGTTCGTCTCCAAGCTCGACCACTACGGCATCCCGCGCCCGCAAAAGGGCCACGGCGGCCGCAACGACGACGACGAGGACGACGATCGCCCGCGCGCGACGCCTGGCAAAGGCGTGCCGATCGAGCACGCGCCCGAGTGAAAGGAGCCTGAGCGATGGTGGCGGAAAAGGGGAACCGGGTCTTGATTGTCGGAGGAGGCGTGTCCGGGCTGTCGGCGGCGCACGAGCTGCGTGAGCGCGGCTTTTACGTGACGCTCTACGAGGAGCGCGCCGTGGTCCACCAGCGCACCGACGAGGCTTATGGTGGGAAGGCTCGGTCGTACGGCGTTGCGGAGGCGACGCCCGTCGACGCCTCCAAAGAAGCGCTTTCTCTCGGCCGGCCACAGTTGCCGTCTCGCGCGGAGACCGGCATGCGGTACACCCGCAGCAAGGTCGACGCCCCCGCCGACAAGCGCAGCCTGCCCGGTGAGCACGGGTTCCGCTTCTTCCCGGCTTTCTATCGCCATCTCCCAGCGACGATGGCGACGATCCCTTTCGAGGACGGCTCCGTCGCCGACAAGCTCGTGTCGCCCGGCCGCGACTACTTTGCGAGCTACCGCTCCGGGCACCTGATTCCGTTTCTTCCCGAGTTTCCGACCGGCGGAGATGTCACCGATCTCCGCAAGCTGCTCGACGGAACCCGCGAGATCGGCCTGTCGCCCGACGACGTCCTCCACTACTTCGCGTGCCTGTGGAAGGTCCTCACGATGTGCAAGGATCGCCGGCTCGCCGAGCTCGAGAACACGACCTGGTTCGAGTTCTCGGGCGCCTCCGGCCGCTCGGCGTCGTTCCAGGACTACTTCGGCGTCGGCTCGACGCGCAACCTCGTGGCGTCGCGCTCGCACGAGGCGAACGCGCGCATCATCGCCGAGGTCAGCATTCAGACGTGGATGCCGATCCTGTTTCCGCGTCCGTGGAACTTCAACGACAAGGGCGACCGCATCCTCAAGGGGCCGACGCAAGAGGTTTGGATCGGACCGTGGCTCGCGCACTTGACGCAGGACCTCGAAAGCAAGCCGCAGGTGAGGCTTCACCCGGATCGCTCACTCGTCAAGATCGAGCTCGCCAACGGGCTCGTCAGCAAGCTGAGGTTCGCGAGAGGCCTGCCCGCTGACGAAACCGGGCAGTTGGACGAGGCGTCGCTGGAGAACCTGGACGAGAACACTTACCTCGCTTTGAGGAAGCCCATCGAGGATGTCTCGAGTGAGGACTTCGACTACGTCGTGCTCGCCCTGCCCGTCGAGAAGATCGCGCGGCTCGTCGACGATGACCTGATCGCGGCCGAGCCCGATCTCGAGCACATCGACGTTCTCGCGGGAAATGTGCGTTGGATGAGCGGCATCCAGTTCTACTTGCCCAAGATCCCCGACGCGTATTTAAACGTCACGGGCCACGTCAACCTCATCGACTCACCGTGGGCGTTGACGGCGATCATGCAGTCGCAGTCGTGGGAGCGGCCCTACCGCCACTCCCTCAACGACCACGACAAGACGCAAGCCGTGCTGTCCGTGTGCGTCTCCGATTGGGACGCCAAAGGGTTCAACGGACACACCGCGAAGACCTGCTCGCCCCGAGAGATCGCCGACGAGGTGTGGCAGCAGATCACACGCGCCCTGCCGCGGTTCAAAGACGTCACCCCGGTCGGGTTCGCGCTCGACGACGATTTGTGGGAGCGGCACGACCGCACGCGGTCGGCGGGCTTCGCGCTGTTCCACAACGCCGAGCCGCTGCTCGTCAATACGCCGGGCAGCTGGTCGCGTCGGCCGCGCGCGGGGACACGCATCCAGAACCTCGTGCTCGCGGGCGACTACGTCCGCACGAACACGGGCCTCGCGTGCATGGAAGGCGCGAACGAGTCGGCGCGCGCGGCCGTGAACGAGATCCTGCGGCGGTCGGATTCGAAAGAGCCGCCTTGCGAAATTTGGGAGCTGTCCGAGCCGCTGTTCGCGCAAGCGGCTCAAGCGCGCGATCTCGCGCGTTTGAGCCGCGGCGAGGCCTGGCGCGACGTGCCCGGGTCGCCGATGAGCTTCGTCGTCCAGCACGGCGGAGCGGTCGGGCGGTTCTTCGAGTACCTGCGCGACCGCAACCCCGGCTCGCGGATGGGCAAGCAGCCCGGCGCCTAAGCCGCGGCCTCGGCCAAGCGAAGCGCGTGGGTCGCGCCGAGGCGGCGCAGCTCGTCGCAGGCGCGGGCGAGCCGCCGAGCGCGCTCGGGATCGGCGGCCTCGAGCGAGGCGCCGAGCGCCGTCTCGTTGAGCGCGGCGTCGTAAGGCAACCCGCCGGCGTCGGCGAGCGCGACGCCCTGTGCCCACATCTGGCGCGCGCGAGCGAGCTTGCCCTCGCGCCGCAAGCGGTGGCCCACGTAGAGGCGCGCGCGCGCCGCCGCGACCGGAAAGACGCGCGCGAGCTTGTCGATGGCCTTGACGGCACGCTCGGCGAGGCGTGAGCCCTCGCCGTCGCCCGCGTCCCAGCGCGCGAACGCGACGTCGCACACGTCGGCGTAGGGGTCGACCCAGTACGGCCCCAGCGGCGGCCCCGCCTCGATCTCGGCGAGCGCGACGTCGGCGGCCTTGCGCGCGCCCTCGAAATCGCCGCAGCGCAGGCGCGCCGCCGCGAGCACGGCGTTCGAGCGCAGCCGCTCTTGCCGGAGCTGGTCGACGGAGATCTCGGCGGCGAGGCTCGCGTCGCGAAGGGCGCTGCCGGGATCGCCCTTCGCGAGCTGTACGTGCGCGCGCCCGACGAGCTCCCAGCACTGGATCTGCCGATCGCCGCGCTTGCTCGACGCCAGCACCTGCTCGCCGAGCGCGAGCGCGTCGTCGAAGCGCCCCTGCACGAGCAGCATCGCGCGGTACAGGCCCGCGACCTCCTCCCAGCGGCGCAGGAAGCCGAGGCGCTGGCTGATCTCCATCGAGTTCGTGAGGTAGCGCGTCGCGCGCGCGAAGTCGCCACAACCGAAGCGGTAGTGCGATTCGAGCAGGTCGACGAACGTCTCGACCTCTTCGTTGGGGTGGGCCGCGAGCGCGTTTCGCGCGAGGCTGAAGTAGTGATCGGCGAGCCCGCGGATCGGCATGATGCCCGCCGTCGCGCCCGCGTTGACGTAGCCGAGCGCGCGCACGGCTGACGGGCCCGCGAGCTCGGCGAGGTTCATCGAGCTCAGCATCGCGTGCATCATGCGCGGCAGCGGACCGCCCATGTAGTAGTGGATCTGCAGCAGGCGATCGTGGATCTGCGCCTTCTCGAGCAGCAGGTCCGAGGCGGCGTGCGGCGTCTCGGCGATGACGCGGAGGCCGAAGCGGTGGGTCACCTGCGTCACGAGCAGGCCCAGCAGGCTCGCGCCAACGCGGCTCTCTTTCTCGGGGACGGGCGCGCCCAGCAGGCGCAGCGCGACGCGGAAGTGCGCGAGGCTGACGTCGTGCTGCCCGAGCGCGAGGTAGGCGTCGCCGATCATGCGCTCCCAGCGGCCGCGGCGCGCGTCGGGGATCGCGAGGCCCGCGCGATCGGACGTCGCGAGCGCGTCCTCGAGGTACGCCGCGGCCTCGCGGTGCGCCGACTTGCGGAGCGCCGCCTCGCCCGCGAGCTCGAGCACCTCGACGGCCGACGCCGGCTCTTGCGCGAGCTTGAAGTGGTGGGCGAGCTCGGGCGACCGGTCGGTGAGCGCCGCGCGGTCGCCGCGGCAGCGCGCCTCGATGCAACGGGCGACGGCGCCGTGGAGCGCGCGCTTGCGCTCGGCCGTGAGCGCCGAGTACGCCGTCTCGCGCAGCTTGTCGTGCGCGAAGCGCAGCGTGCCCGCGCCGGCGTCCTGCACGATCATGAGCGACGTCGGCTCGCGCAAGCGGCGACGCAGCTCCTCCTCGTCGACGCCCAGCACCTCGGCGAGCAGCGCCATCTCGAAGTTGCGGCCGATGACGGCGCCGACGTCGACGGCCTCGCGCGCGTCGGCGGCCAGGCCTCCCAAGCGGCGCTCGACGAGGTCGCGGATCGAGCCCGGCAGGCGCAGGCCTTCGACGACGCTCACGGCGCCTTGGTCGCTCGCGACGCGCCAACGGCCGGCCTGGCGCACGACGACGTTCTCCTCGACGGCGAGCCGCAGGTACTCGGCGACGAAGAAGGGGTTACCCTCGGATTGCCGCGACAGGAAGCTCACGAGCGACAGCGGCGGAGCCGCCATCGAGAGCATGCCGCCGATCATCTCGGCGACGCCCGCCTGATCGAGGCGCTCGAGCGGCACGACCTCGACGCCGTCCGACTCGGCCAGCGTGCGCAGCTCGCTGTTCATCTCGTCGCGGCGCACGGTCGCCACGAACAAGATCGGCGTGCGCCGGAAGAAGTCGTCGTCGAGCGAGCGCAGGAACCTGATCGAGAGCTCGTCCGCCCACTGCAGATCGTCGACCAGCAGCAGCAGCGGCCCCGTCGCGCGCGCGAGCGCGGCCAAAAGCTCGCGCAGCTCGCGCATGAGGCGCTGGGCCGCGGCGTCGGCCGACAGCTCGACGGGCTCGGCGAAGCGCGCCCACCCCGGCACCGTCGCCAGCGCCGGCTCGTAGCGCGCCAGCAATTTTCCCCGCGGCGCGAGGAGCGCGTCGACCGTGCTCGCGGGCCACTCGGCGCAGCGATCGGCGACGTCCTGGAGCAGCCCGCGAAACGGGTGCAGCGGCGCCTCTTTGATCTCGGCGTCGGCGCCGTCGCCAGCGCCGAGCGGGATGCACTCGCCGTTCTCGACGGTGAGGTGACGCTGGGTGGCGCGTCGACCGAGCTCGGCCATGAGGGCCGTCTTGCCGACGCCGCTCTCGCCCGTGAGCAGCACGACGCCGCCCCGCCCCGACGTCGCGTCCGACAGGCGCGCGAGCAACCCGTCGAGCACGACGCCACGGCCCGCGAGCGGCGGGCGGTAGAGGTACGTCGCGCGCGGGCCGTCCTCGGCGTCCGCGGTCGCCGGCGGCACGCCCAGCGCCTCGAGCACGGCGACGACGTCCTCGGCGTGGCCGAGGCGATCCTGGGGCGAGAACGCCAGCAGGTCGCGCACGAGGCGGTCGATCTCGGGCGGCAGGTCGCTCACGAGGTGCGAGGGCAGCGCGACGAGCCCCGCCTGCTGCGCCGCCAGGATGTCGGCGGCGCGCGCGCCGCGGAACGGCAGCTGCCCCGTGAGGGCCTCGTAGAGCATGACGCCGACGCCGTAGAGGTCGGCGCGCGCGTCGGCGAAGTCGCCGCGAAGCCGCTCGGGCGCGAGGTACGGCAGCGTGCCGCGCACGGCGCCGGCCGTCTCGAGCGATTCGCGCCCGAGGCCACCTCGCGACTGCGACACGAGGCCGAAGTCGAGCAGCACGACGCGGCCGTCGCGGCACACGAAGATGTTGCTGGGCTTGAGATCGCCGTGGAGCAGGCCGTTGCGATGCAGGTACGAGAGCGCGCGGCTGAGGTCGGCCGTGATGCGCAGGATCTCGGCGGCGCGGCCGGCACCAGCTTTGGTCGGCGGCGTGCCCTTCGTCGCGAACCCGTGCGCCGGAGACGACGACGCGGCGGCGAGGCGTCCTTCGCCGATGCGGCTCTCGACGTCGGAGACCGTCGCGACCGAGTCGGCGCTGTGCCCGACGACGTCGAACCACATCTTGGTCACGAACACGCCGAAGTTCTGGCCGTGGAGCAGCTCCATCGCGTACCAGGGCGCCCCGCCCTCGATGCCCGACTCGCCGATCTTGACGATGTTCGGGTGACGCAGCGACGCGAGCGCCTTGATCTCCGCGCGAATGCCCGAGAGGTTGCGGCGACGCGCGCCGCGCACCGTCTTGAGCGCGACCTCGGCGCCCGTCTGCTCGTGGTGGGCGACATAGACGACGCCCATGCCACCTTCGCCGAGCCGGCTCGACGTGACGTATGGCCCAAACCTCAGGGACCGGTCGGTCAGTTGAGGTGCCTCAGCCATGGTTTGCGGCGAGCGTACCCTCGCCGCGCCAGCTTGGGAAGAGATCAGGACATTGGGGCGCGAACCCACGCGTCCACGCCGTCGATGTGACCCTCTTTGATGTGCAACCAAGTGCTCACGCGCGGCTCGAAACCGAGCTTCGTCAGCAACCGGCCCATATTGTCAGGCGTCCTCTTGATCTCGTTCATCTTGGGCGGCTTTTGGCCCGTGAACTCCCAAACCCATGTCAGGAGTGGATCGGACTTTTTGACATGCGTGATGACCGTGTTTTGAAAGGGCTGATCCGGCGGCGGAGACGGGAGCTGGCTCTCCACGAGGCCCATGGAGGCTGCCAGCTCAACCCGAAATGGACCGACCTCATCCTCTTTCAACTTGAGGTCCCACTTGCCGATGGGGCCGGCCTTCACCGCAGCCACCGTGTCGCTGACGGTGAAAGGCTTCTCGAGCGCCTCCTTCCGTAGACCGAGGATTTCTCGGCCGAAGCCTATGATGCTTTCTTGTCTGCCCTTGTCGCTCGCGTTGATGTGCAGGCCGAGCGAATAGTTCGGCAGCCGCGCGAACATCGGCCGAACGACGTACGCAGGGTTGTCGAGCTGGGTCCACGGCCAGACGATCGGGTCCTTCGTGGGGCACACCGACGTCATCAAGAAGATCTCGTGATAGTCGCCGAACGGCGTGTTGCGGATGTGGTTGAGGTACATGTGGACGACGCCGACCTTCTCGCCACCTCGATCGAACAAGAGGGGCACGACGCCCGTACCGTCCAATTCCTCTTCGATCTCCTTTTTTTTGACCGTCCCCGAAATCGCGACGGTCGGGCAGTCCTTCGCCAAGAAGATCGACGGGCGCCGCGCTGGTTGCACTGGGTCCGGAATCCTCGGATTTCGACGCGTCGCCAGCGCGCCACGCATCGCCTCGACCGCGCCCTTCGTCCAAACGGCGTGCGCCTTTTCCATGCCGACGGCGGCACGCTGTAGAAGGTGAAAGGCCGTCTCGTTCTCGGCGACGCCGTCGCCGATGTCCTTCATCTCCTCGCCGAGCGCCTTGACGGCCTCAACGCCCGCCTTCGACATCCCGGCGGCGAAGGCCTTCGAGGCTTCCACGTCTCTCTTCATGCCGAGCTTCATGCTTGCGCTCCTTGCGTGTCACTGGTGATCTGAAAGTCTCTTCGCGCGACGCGCGCGAGCCACGCGAGCTCTGCGGCGGCGATCGCGGCGGCGCCAACCGCCGCCCCGACGAGCAGGAGGCGCGCCGCGGACGTCGCGAGCACGGGCGTCCCGGCAACGAACGCCACGAACGCACCCGCCGTCGTCGCCGCGCCCACGACGTGCAGCGCGACCTCGCCCGCGGGAACGCCGCCCCAAGCCGCGCGCGAGCGTCGTTCGAGCACGACGTCGGTGGCGATCGACGCGAAGTGCGCGGCGAACGCCGCGAGCGTCGCGCCACGGCCGCACCACCCGAGCGCGCCCGCGGCGAGCGCCGCGAAGGTCAGGCCCTGCGCGACGTGCGCCAGCGTCTCGCCTCGGCTGGCGGCGCGCGCGGCGAGCCGGAAGCGGTAGACGTGGAAGTAAGCGACGTCGACGCCGCCGATCGTGGCCGCCACGATCAAGAGCGCGCCCCACGACGACGTCATGGCCACGCCGTCGGCAACGAGCGTTCGGGCTCGGCGGCGGCCGCGCCCTCGAGCGACGCCAGATGCAAGACCTCACGCGCGTAAATCGTGCGGCGCGCGATGAGAGGCCGGGGCTCGCGGCGCCCCCAGAGCACCGCCTCGAGCCACGCGAGGATCGCGTTGCCGCCGAGCGGGATCACGCCGGCGAGCAACACGAAGACCAGCGTGAAGCTGCGCGGCCCGAAGACGTGCTCGATGACGTTGCCGGGATAGGCGAACGAGGTTCCCAGCGCGAACCCGACGACGTCGCACGGCGCGATCGCGACGACCGCGTAAGCGTATTGAACGTGCCACGACCGCTCGCGCAGCAGGATCGACAGCGGCACGAGGTAGAGCCCGTACAGCGTGAACACCTGCCAGTCGTGGCGAAAGGCGGCGATGCGCAACTGGGGCGACATGAGCTGCAAGAAGCTGCCCACGCTGCAATAAACGACGAAGTAGAGCACCCATCGTTTGACGGGCGTCTCGCGCAACCGACGAATGAGCGGTTCCAAGGGCGTCCTTTGGCTCGGCGAAAAGGAGCGGCGGGGTTAGTCGTCTTCTCGGACGGCGCGGATGGCCTTCGAGGCGGCGTCGAGCGCCGCCTCGCGAAACTTCGCGTGCGTGTCGGCGAGATCGACGATGAAGTCCGCGAGAATCGAGCCCGGCTTCTCTACGTCCTCTTTGCCGGCCAGCCTTTCGCCGACCTTCTGAAGGGTCGCGCCGACGCTCTTGACGGCCTTGTAGTTCTGGTCGGCCATCGCTTCGTAGAACTTGTTCGAGGCATCTTTGTGCTTCTTGAACGTCGCCATGTTCGGCCCTCAGCTTTCTCCGACAATCACCGCGCGAACGCCGCGCCCAACCTTCTGAAAACCACGAACGCACACACGCTCCCCACGACGACCGTCCCGGGGTGACCGGCGGCGTCGACGCCCAAACGGAGCAGCACCGCATCGAGCGCCGTCACGCGCCCGAACACGCCCTCGCCTCCCGCGACGACCGCGACGACGGCCGACGCGGCCGCGCCGACGCGGAACACGAGGCGCGCGAACGCGCTCGGCGCGGGCTCGGGCCGTGGAGCGGGGCGCGCTCCCGGCTGCTCGGCGAGCCACTCGAGCGCCTCGAGCGCCGCCTCGGGCGCCTCGGCCGCGAAGCGCGCGATCGCCGCGGGCGCCGCCGCCGCGTGCCGCGCCGTCGTCTGCAGCGCGATGAGCCGCATCTCCTCGGTGAGGAACCCGCGCACCTCGGCGAGGATGTCGATCGCCGGGTTGAGCTTGAGGATCACCATGTCGCTGATGACGAGCGCGCGGAACAAGCGCGTGAGCCCCGCCGGGATGCCCGCGCCCGCGCGGCGAACGACGTCGAACACCTTCAAGAACAACGTCCCCGCGCTCTTGTCCTGAATCGTCGCGTGCGGGCTGAGCGAGGCCTGGCTCCACGACCACAGGATCTCTTTGACGTCGGCCTCGAACGCGGCGACGTCCATACCCCGCGGGAAGGTGAAGTCGGCCACGAGCGCGACGTAGGCGGCGTGGATGCGGTTGGCGCTCAGCGCCTGGCGCATGCGGATCTGCTGCGCCCACTGCCGCTCGTCGAGCCACCCGAAGATGCCGAAGTCCACGAAGACCAATTCGCCGCCTCTGCGCGCCAAGCCGCCTGGCCGCACGAAGATGTTCGCCGAGTGCGGATCGGCGTGGAACGTCCGGTGGCGAAACATCTGCACGAGCATCGAGCGCAGCAGCAGCGACGCGACGGCCTCGACCTCGATGCCCTGGCGCCGCCAATCTTCGAGCGCGAGCGCGTCGCCGTCCTCGACCGCGGTCACGAGGCGCGCGAGCGAGACGCCGTCGATGCGCTCCATCGTGAGGACCGAACGCGCGCACAGCGCCGGGTACGTGCGCGGCACGGCGTGCGGCACGCCGTCCTCGGCGAACCTCGCCTCGAGCAGCTCCGCGTTGCGCAGCTCGCGCAGCAGATCGAGCTCTTCGCGCGTGTAGACGGCCAGCTCGCGCGCGAGCCGACGCAAGCCGAGGCGCACGCCGAAGCCCAGGAGCTCGGCGGTGGCGGCCGCCGCGCCCACGGCGAGCAGATCGGCGTTGAACAGGATCTCCGCGCCGGGCCGCACGACCTTGACGACGACGGCCTCTCCGTTGGCGAGCGTCGCGCCGTGCACCTGCGCGACCGACGCGCACGAGAGCGCCTGCTCCTCGAACGTCGCAAACAGCTCGCCCACGGGCTTGCCCAACGAGGCCGCGATCACGCGTTTGATCGCCGCCGTCGGCACGGGCGGCAGGCCGTCGAGCAGCTTCGCGAGCTCGGCGCACCACCGCATCGGCAACAAGTCGTAACGAAGCGCGAGGATCTGGCCGCCTTTGACGAAGAGGCCGCCGTTCGCTTGCAGGTAGCGGCGTAGCAACCGTGGCGCCGCTTCGAGCCGCAGCAGCGCCGCGACGGCGATCGCCGGCAACCAAACGATCGCGCGGGCGGCGATCGCGACGAGGCGCGCGGCGATGCGCAGCAGGTCGAGCATCGACGAGCGCGGCGGCGCGCCCGTGGGCGGCCGTGCGACGCGGCCGCGACCTTCGCGAGCGGGGCCGCTCGCCGAAAGCTCTCTGGGCCGCGCCGCCACCATCACGAGCGACGATAGCCGAAATCGCGCAGCCCGCGCACCGGGCAACAGCGCGACTTTTTGCTTACGCTAGTGCACTAGCGCGTACGGCGGCCGGCGGCCTCGCTCGGGCAGCGACCGCCCGGGATGCCGCGCGCCTTCTCGCACAGGCCGAAGATCTCGAGGCGGTGGCGGACGATGTTGAAGCCGAGCTTGCGCGCGGCCGCGTCCTGGAGCGACTCGATCTCCTCGTTCTCGAACTCGGTGATGAAGCCGCAGCTGTCGCAGATGAGGTGGTCGTGGTGCGCGCGGCCCTCGCTCACCTCGTAAAGCGTCTGCCCGGGACCGAAGTGGCGCGCCGCCGCGATGCCGGCCTCTTCGAGCAGCTTCACCGTGCGGTAGACCGTCGCGAGGCCGACGCTGGGCTGCTTCTTGCGGACGCTCGACAGCAGGTCTTCCAGGTTCACGTGCCCCGACGTGCGCAGGAACGCGTCGACGATCGCCTCGCGCTGCTGCGTCGTCTTGAGGCCCTTCTTCCGGAGGTAGTCGTGCCACGGCGCCTTGACGTCGGCGCGCCCCCCACCCTCTCCTTTGGTCGCGATCGCTCCCCCCACCCGGCTCAGCTCCGCCATTTGATCGAGCACCCCATCGAGGGCCGCTGCTTCTCGGCCGGCTTCTGGCCCGCGAGCAGCGCCTCGAGCGCGGCCGCGAGCTCGCGCGTCGTCACCTTGCTCTCGTCCTTCCAGCTGTCGTCGATGCGACCGCGGTAGGCGAGCCGACGGGCGCCGTCATAGACGAAGATGTCGGGCGTGCACACGGCGCCGAAGGCGCGCGCCGTCGCCTGCGGCTCGTCGTGGAGGTACGGGAAGCCGTAGGCCTTGTCGCGCCAGCGCGCCGCCAGCTTGTCGAAGGCGTCGTCGGGGTAGGTCGCGGCGTCGTTCGAGCACACGCCGACGAGCTGCGCACCCTTGGGGCCATACTCGCGCGCGAGGCGGATGAGCCGGTCCTCGACGGCCTGCACGTACGGGCAATGGTTGCAGATGAACATGACGACGAGGACCTTCGCCGAGGAGAAGTCGTCGCGCGCGTAGGTCCGCCCGTCGACGGCGGGCAAACGGAAGTCGGGGCACGGTGCGCCCAGCTCCCCCGGTGGTGTCTCGATCGCCATGGCCGGCGTCATCTTAGCAGGGATGAGTGATTGAAATGGAAGGCCGGGAGTCGTAGAAGTCGGACCATGCCGAGCGCGCCGAACGGGCCCAGCGGAAGCGACGCGGCGCCGAACGGCGAGCGCTTCGAGGATCTGCTCGGGCGCCTGCGCGGCCTCGTCGAGCGGCTCGAGAGCGGCAACCTGCCGCTCGAAGAGAGCCTCAAGGCCTTCGAGGAAGGCATGGAGCTGTGCAAGCGCGGCGCGGGCATCCTCGACGGCGCCGAGAAGAAGGTCGAGACGCTGCTCGGCGGCGCGGGCGCGCCGGCGACGGCCCCCTTCGAGATGCCCGAGGAGTGAGCGCCGCGGACGCCGCCTCCGACGAAGCATCGGACGCCGCTTGGCTGAGCGCGCGGCGCGCCGAGATCGAGCGCGCGCTCGACGGCCACCTCGCGCCACCCGCCGACGGCGATCCCGGGCGCCTCGTCGAATCGATGCGCTACTCGCTGCTGGCGCCGGGCAAGCGCCTGCGGCCCCTGCTCGCGCTCGCGGCGGCCGAGGCCGCCGGCGGCGCGATCGACGCGAACGTGTTGCGCGCCTGCTGCGCCGTCGAGCTCGTTCACTGCTACTCGCTCATCCACGACGACCTGCCGGCCATGGACGACGACGACTTCCGCCGCGGCCGCCCGAGCAACCACAAGGCCTTCGACGAGGCGACGGCCATCCTCGCCGGCGACGCCCTGCTGACGCTCGCCTTCGATTGGATCGCCCAGGCGGGCGCCGCCGCCGGTCGCCCGGGTCCCTACCTCGCCGCCACGCGCGCCCTCGCCCACGGCGCCGGCGTCCGGGGCATGGTGCGCGGCCAGGCCCGCGACCTGGGTGAGGCGCCACCCGCCGACGTCCCGGCCCTGGAACGCCTCCACGCCGAGAAGACCGCCGCCCTCTTCCAGGCCGCCCTTGCCGTCGGCGGTGCCGTCGGGGGCGGCGGGCCCGAGGCGCTCGCGGCGCTCTCGACCTTCGGCGCCCATTTCGGCGTCGCCTTCCAGCACGCCGACGACTTGGATGACGCCGACCACCCCGCCCATGCCGAGGCGGCACGTACCCGCCTCATCGCCCTCGTGGGCGAGGCCGTCACGTCCCTGGCGCCCTTCGGCGCGCGCGGCGACCGCCTCGCCAGGTTTGCGACGCGCCTCCTACCGGCAACTCGTTAATGCCAAGTCGATTTTAGACTCGCGCGGCCCCTGTAACAGCGTGTTAACATCGTCTCAGGGATGCCCGCAGACGAGAGCACCAGGATGTTCGAGGCGCCGCTGGCGCCCGAGGGGGGGAAGCGGGATCGCGCGTACCTGGTCGTGCTCGCTGGCGCGAGCGTCGGCGAGATGTACAAGGTCGAAGGCGAGAAGACCGTCATCGGCCGCGGTCAGAAGGCGAGCATTCGCTTGCTCGATGACGGCATCTCGCGCGAGCACGCGCAGCTCGTGCTGCTGGGCGATCGCATCGTGCTGCAGGATCTCGGCTCGACGAACGGGACCTACTGCAACGGCCTCAAGGTCGAGGGCAACAAGGAGCTCGTCGACGGCGACAAGATCCTGGTCGGCTCGACGACGATCCTGAAGTTCACCTACCACGACAACCTCGACGAGATCTTCCAGAAGCAGATGTACGAGTCCGCGCTTCGCGACGGGCTCACGAAGGCCTTCAACAAGAAGTACTTCACCGACCGGCTCGAGAGCGAGTTCACGTTCGCGACCCGCCACGTGGCTCCGCTCACCCTCGTGCTGTTCGACATCGATCACTTCAAGAAGGTCAACGACACCTACGGCCACCAGGCGGGCGACTACGTGCTGTCGGAGATCGCGACGCTGCTCACGGGCGCGCTGCGGGCCGAGGACGTGTTCGCGCGCTACGGCGGCGAAGAGTTCGCCGTCATCTGTCGCGGGTCGGACGTCAACCAGGGCCAGATCGTCGCCGAGCGGATGCGCAAGGCGGTCGAGCAGCACAAGTTCGTCCACGAGGGCACGCACATCCCGCTGACCATCAGCGTGGGCGTGGCCGGCCTGCCCCACGCCGCCGTCAAAGACGCCAGCGAGCTCGTGAGCTTCGCCGACCAGGCTCTGTACAAGTCGAAGCACGGCGGCCGCAACAGAGTGACGCTGTGGGCGGGTGGGACTTCGTCCCCCCCGCCGGCCCCCCCTCGCTAGGTCGCGAGCCGGCGTGGCGAAGCCACGCCTCCCGTCGACAAATCGGCGATTTCTTGCCGGTAGGGCCAGGGACCGTACGCTTGAGGCGTGCGCCCCCCTCGCCGACTCGTCGCCGTCGTTCTCACCTTCTTCCCGCTGAGCGCGCTCGGGCAGGACGACGACGTCGACGAGCCCGTCGTCGGCCCCACGGCGCCCGTCACGGGCAAGGCGGTCGAGTTCGACAAGAGCTGGCTCGAGCCGTACTTCACGAAGGGCCCGGGCAAAGACGGGCTCGATCGCTTTCGTGAAGAGGATTGGGCGGCGTCCGAGGCGGGCTTCACCAAGGCCGTGCGCGCCCTCAAGAAGGGATCGCCCGAGCAGCTCGCCGCCAAGATGATGCTCGCGCTCGCGCGCGAGAACGAGTCGAAGTGGAAGCCGGCGGGCGATCTCTTCGAGGAGCTCTACGCGTCCTACCCTCGCCTCGCGACCTATCACGCCTACCACGCGGCCCGCTGCCGGCTGCGCGCGGGCGACGCCGCTGGCGCGCTCGACTGGGCAGACAAGGTCACGCCCAGCACGGTTCCCGAGGCCGAGACGGCGCTCGTGCGCGTCGATGCGCTTCGCGCGCTGTTGCGCTGGCCCGAGGTCGCGGCGGCGCTCGACGCGTACCTCGCCAAATACCCGAACGGCCCGCGGCGCGCCGAGGCGCAGTTCAAGCGCGGTGAGGCCGTGGAGAAGCTGGGCACGCCCGACACCGCGGCGAAGACGCTCGCCGACGCGACGGCGATCTACAAGCGCGTGTGGGCCGAGGCGCCGCTCGAGGCGTGGGCCGACCGCGCCGCCGAGCGCATCGAGGCGCTCGCGTCGTCGCGCCCCACCGACGAGGCGCGCGCCATCCGCACGCACGCCGCGGGCGAGTGGGTCACGCGCGGCATGGGGTACTTCAACGCCAACCGCAACGTCGAGTCCGAGCAGGCGTTCATCGCGGCGCTCGCGGCGCCCGGCCTCGACGCCGACCTCGAGTGCCGCGCGCGCTTCCACCGCGCGCAGTCGGTGTGGAAGCAGCGGCAGCGCCCGCGCGCCGCGCCGCTGTTCGACGAGGCCGACGGCGCGTGCTTCAAGGCCAACAACCGCGATCTCCACGCCAAGGCGCTCTACCAGGGCGCGCGTTGCTACGCTTCGCAAAACGCTCGCGCCGAGGCGCTCGCGCGGTACGCGCGGGTCGAGGCCGAGCACCCCGACCACAGCTACGCCGACGACGCGCGCCTGCGCTCCGCCGAGATCGCCACCGACGCGGGCGACACGACGACGGCGGCGGTCCTGCTCGCCGACGTCCCCCGCCGCTACCCCAAGGGCGACCTGCTCAACGAGGCGCTGTGGCGCCTCGCCTTCATGAGCTGGCGCGCCGGCAAGGACGAAGACGCGCTCCACTGGCTCGACGAGAACCTGCGCCTCGTGCCGCACGAGGAGATCTGGTACGCCGAGGGCCGTGCCCTCTACTGGAAGGCGCGCGTGCTCGAGCGCCAGGGCAAGGCCGAGGACGCGCGCCACTTCTATGAGCGCGCCGCGCGCGAGTACCCGCTGTCGGTGTACGCGCTGCTCGCGCTCACGCGCCTCGAGAAGGCGAGCCCGGAGACGGCGCGCGCGCTCGTGTCGTCGCTGCGCGCGGGCATCCACGACGTGCCGGCCTGGACCTTCGCGGCGCGGCCGCTGTTCGGCGACGACGGGTTCCTGCGCGCCGTCGAGCTCGCGCGCATGGGCCAGGGCGGCGAGGCGCGCCGCGAGCTCGCGCGCCTCGGCCTCGCGACCTCGGCCGACAAGCACGTGGGGATGAAGCCCGAGGATGACGACCTGCTGTGGATCACGGCGATTCTTTTGGACCGCGGCGGCTCGTGGGCGGCGTCGCACTCGATCCCGCGCTACGGCGTCACGTCGTACCGGCTCGACTACCCGCAGGGCCTCGGCGAGGCGAAGTGGAAGATCGCCTACCCGCGCGCCTACCCCGCGCTCGTCGCCAAGAACGCCAAGGCCAACAACCTGCCCGAGTGGCTGCAGCTCGCGATCATGCGCGAGGAGAGCGCCTTCGCGCCGCGCACCGAATCGTTCGCCAACGCCATGGGCCTCACGCAGATGATCATCAAGACGGCCAAGCGCTTCTCGAACGGCGCGCCCGTGACGCGCGACGTGCTGCTCGACCCGCAGAAGAACGTCGAGATCGGCTCGCGCTTCCTCGGCTTCCTGTGGAAGCGCTTCGGGGGGACGCCGCCGCTCACGATCGCCGGCTACAACGCGGGCGAGTCCGCCGTCGAGAAGTGGCTCGGCGAGCGCGGCAACCTCGCGACCGACGAGTTCATGGAGACGATCCCCTACGACGAGACGCGCAACTACACCAAGCGCGTGCTCGCCTCGTACTTCGCGTACGCGTGGCTTTACGGAGAGGATCCGATCCCGACGGTGCCGCTCGCGCTGGGGCGTGGCGAGAGCGGCAAGTCGAGCGCGGCGGCCGAATAGCAGAAGCAGACCTCACCCCGACCCTCTCCAGCAGACTGGAGAGGGTCAGGGTGAGGTCCGCCTCTTCAGCGCTTCTTCTTGCGCCCGAAGATCCCGTGCTTTTCGGGCGCGATCTTGTCACCGCCCGCTTGCGCGTAGGCGCGCAGGTGCTGCTCGGCCTCTTCGCCCAGCGACTTCGGCACGACCAGCTTCAGGTGCGCGACGACGTCGCCTTTGCCGCGGCCTTCGAGGTGCGGCATGCCCTGCCCGCGCAGCGTGACCGTCTCGCCGGGCTGCGTCCCGGCGCGTACGTCGATCTCGTGCTCGCCCTCCAGCGTCGGCACGGCGATCTTCGCGCCGAGCGCGAGCTGCGGGAACGTCACGGCGACCTCGGTGTGCAGGTCGGCGCCGTCTCGCTCGAAGCGCTCGTCTTCCTCGACGCGCAGGATGACGTAGAGGTGGCCGGCTTGCCCGCCGCGCGGCGCGGCCTCGCCGCGGCCCACGAGGCGCAGCGTCGAGCCGTCCTCGACGCCCGCAGGAATCGTGATCTGCAACGTCTCCGACTGGCGCTCGAACCCCGAGCCCTGGCACGTCGTGCACGGGCGCCGGATGATGCGGCCCTCGCCGCGGCACACGGGGCACGTCGACGAGATCATCAAGAAGCCCTGCGAGTGCATGACCTGGCCACGCCCGCCGCACTGTTGGCACGTCTCGGGTGTCGACCCGGGCTCGGCGCCCGAGCCCTTGCACGTCGAGCACGCCACGCGCCGCACGACCTTGATGTCCTTGGTCGCGCCGTTGGCCGCCTCGATGAGGCTGATCGTTATCGACGTCTCGATGTCCGAGCCGCGCGCCGGGCCGCGTCGGCCGCCGCCGCGCCCGCCGAACACGTCGCCGAAGATGTCGCTGAACGCCGAGAAGATGTCGCCGACGTCGCCGAAGCCCTGCCCCGCGCGCCCCGGGCCGTTGTGGCCGAAGCGATCGTATAAGCCTCGCTTTTCGGCGTCCGACAGGACTTGGTAGGCCTCGGACGCTTCCTTGAAGCGGGCCTCGGCCTCGGCGTTGCCCGGGTTTCGATCCGGGTGCAGCTCCATGGCGAGCTTGCGGTACGCGCGCTTGATCTCGGCGCCGTCGGCGGTCCGCTCGACGCTGAGCACTTCGTAGTAGTCCCTCTTTTCAGACACGGTCGCGCTTGAAGCTATGAAGCGGCGCGAGGCCTGTCAAATGGTGCGGCGTGCTAGTCTCTCGCCGCGATGAAGCACAGCCCCGGGTTCCTCGCGATCGTCGACGACGCGAAGAAGCGCGTCCGCGAATGCACGATCGCCGACGTCAAAGCGCGGCTCGACGCCGGCGAAAAGTTCGAGCTGGTCGACGTGCGCGAGGACGGTGAGTGGGCGGTCGACCACGTGCGCGGCGCGCGCCACATCGGGCGCGGCGTGCTCGAGCGCGACGTCGAGACGCTCATCCCCGACCACGACGCGCCCATCGTCCTGTATTGCGGCGGCGGCTTCCGCTCGGCGCTCGCCGCCGACAACCTCCAAAAGATGGGCTACCGGAACGTCATCTCGATGGACGGCGGCATGCGCGCCTGGCGCGAAGCCGCGTACCCCATCGAGAAGCCCTGACCATGGCCGACCCACCCGACTTTGCCGACGATCCTCCGGCTTGGAAGGTGCTGTCGCGCGAGTATCTTTCGCGCAAGTTCTGGTACACGGTGCGCGTCGACAAGGTGCAGCTGCCTTCGGGTCACGTCATCGACGAGTATTGGGTCAACGAGTACCGGCCGTGGGTCAACACCGTGGCCGTGACGCCCGATGACCAGCTCGTGCTCGTGCGGCAGTACCGCCATGGCCTCGAGAAGGTGCACTGGGAGATCCCGGCGGGCACGACCGAGCCGGGTGAAGACGACCTCGAGGCGGCGGCGAAGCGCGAGCTGCTCGAGGAGACCGGCTACGGCGGCGGGCGCTGGTCGCTGCTGACGACGCTGTCGGCGAACCCCGCGCTGCAAGACAACCTCACGACGACGTTCCTCGCCGAGGGGGTCGTGCCGACGGCCAAGGCCGCGCTCGACGACAACGAGGACCTGCGCGTGCGCCTCGTGCCGTTGGCCGACGTCGAGCGCCTCATCGACGAAGGCGGCTTCGTGCAGGCGCTGCACGTCGCGCCGTTGCTCAAGTACCTGTTGAAGCGAAGCGCGACCGGGTCGGCCAGAGGAGACCGACGCTGATGCCGATGCCCGACGAGATCATCGGTCTTCTGCGCTCGAAGATCACCTTCAAGTGGGCCGACGGCCACGAGACGCAGTACCCGGCGCGGCTGCTCCGCCTCGCCTGCCGCTGCGCCATGTGCGTCGAAGAGACGTCCGGCGAGGCGCTGCTCGATCCCAAGACCGTGCCCGAGACGATCCGCGCGAAGGGCATCGAGCTCATCGGCCAGTACGCCATCCAGATCCAGTGGACCGACGAACACTCGTCGGGCATCTACAACTTTCGCGATCTGCGCGGCAACTGCCCGTGCGAAGCGTGCGCGGCGATACGCGCCGCCGGCAACGTGCCCCGCTAGTCGAGCGCCAGCGGTTCGCGCCGGAAGCGCGCGCGCAAGCGGTTCAGCGTGCGGAGGACAATCGGGCGGCGAATCAAACGGCGCTCGAGCGCCGCCTTGCCGGGCACGTCGACGAGCGTGAGGCCGACGATCATGGTGAGCACGCCTTGCCCGGGCACGCCCGGCAGCGCCATGACGAAGCCGAGCACGAGGAGGACGACTCCCGCGAGGTTCTTGAAGACGAGGCCCGCGACGCGAACCGCGGGATGGCGATCGGCCCACAACGGCTCCCGGCCCTCGGCGCGGAAGTGGTCGGGGGGCCAGCTCACGACGACGGCGCCCGCGATCGCGAGCGTGACGACGCCGAGGACGACCGACGCGCCCAGGCCCCACCAAAGGCCGCCGCGCGCCGCCACGTCGACGATCCGTGCGATGACCCGGTGAGCCCAATCGCGCATGCGCCGAGTGACTCTAGGAGCCCGTCCGCCTAACGGCAACGGGCTCACGTCGGGGCCTTCACTCCCTGCCCCCCCCCTCGCGGCCTCCGGCCGCGCCCCTAGCCTGCTACGCTCACGGCATCGACATCCAGGTCGTAGAACGCATCACGGACGTGCCGGCGGCGGAGTGGGACGCGCTCGTCGGCGACGACGACCCATTCCTGGAGCACGCGTTCCTCGCGACGCTCGAAGAGTCGGGCAGCGTGGGCGAGCGCGCCGGCTGCCTCCCGCGGCTCGTGCTCGCGCGCGCCGGCAAGGGCAAGACCAAGCGCCTCGTGGGCGCCGTGCCCCTCTACCTCAAGAGCAACAGCTACGGCGAGTTCATCTTCGACTGGGGGTGGGCCGACGCCGCCGAGCGCTCGGGCCTACGCTACTACCCGAAGCTCGTCGCCGCGATCCCGTTCACGCCCGCGACGGGTCGCCGCCTGCCGCTCGTCGCCTCGCCCGAGGCCAGCGAGGCGGATATCACCCGGGCCCTCGTCGGCGGCGTGCGCGCCGTCGCCGACGACGAGCGCGTGTCGTCGACGCACTTTCTCTTCTGCACAGAGGCCGAAAAAGCCGCGCTCGTCGAAGCCGACTACCTGCCGCGCCTGTCGCTGCAGTTCCACTGGCACAACCGTCCCGAGCGGCCGTTCGAGAGCTTCGACGACTACCTGTCGACGTTCCGCTCGCGCAACCGCAAGGAGGTTCGCAAGGAACGCCAGCGCGCCGCGGCCCACGGTCTCCGGTTCCGCGTCGCGACGGGCGCCGAGCTCGCGCCCAGCGACTGGAAGGCCCTGCACAAGCTCTACGTCACCAACGTGCGCCGACACCACGGCACGGCCTACCTTCGGCCGGCGTTCTTCGAGATCGCGCAGAAGACGCTCGCGCACCGCCTGGTCGCGACGATGGCCTACCGCGGTGACGAGGTCGTCGCCGGCACGATCAACTTCGAGAAGGGCCGTCACCTCTACGGGCGCTACTGGGGCTGCCTCGACGACTTCGAGATGCTGCACTTCGAGCTCTGCTACTACCAGCTGATCGAACGCGCCATCGCGCGCCGCTGCACGCTGTTCGAGGCCGGCGCGCAGGGCGAGCACAAGCTCAAACGCGGCCTCGGCCCGGCCTTCACGCACAGCGCGCACTGGATCCGCCACCCGGGGCTGCGCGGCGCCATCGCCTCGTTCGTCGAGCGCGAGGCCGGCGCCGTCGAAGCGGGTCTGCGCGAGTACGCCGAGCACACGCCGTTCCGGAACGAAGGGGAGCGCGACCCCGAGGTATAAATCGCGCGTGGGGATCTTCGTCGGGCGCGAGGCGCAGCTGGGGCGGATCGCCGAGGCGATCGACGACGCCGCCGCGGGCCGCGGGCGGCTCGTCCTCGTCGCGGGCGAGCCCGGCATCGGCAAGACGAGCCTCGCCGATGCAGCGACGGCGGCGGCGACGGCGCGAGGCTTCGTCGCGTTGTGGGGCCGCTGCTGGGAAGCCGGCGGCGCGCCGGCCTACTGGCCGTGGCTCGACGTGCTCGCGGCCGTCGCGCGCCTCGTCGACGATCGCGCGCTCGCGGCGGCGCTCGGCGAGGGCGCGGGCCTCGCGGCCGAGCTGCTGCCCGAGGTCGCGGC
>DASZRT010000092.1:0-95519 GCA_035549075.1 Polyangia bacterium
CTCTTCGACCGCAGGACCAGCCGCGGCCACTTTGCGCGCCGGCCCGCCCTCACGCGCGCGCAGGATCTCGTCGGCGGCGCGCCCCAGCGCCGCGGGCGCGCCGCGCGAGACGGCGCCCAAGATCTCCGCGGGCTCGTTTTCGAGCGCGCGCCGCAACCACCCCGGGTGCACGCCCTCGACGCCAGCGGGCGTGGCGACGGTTGCCGCGAGCGCCGCCAGCTCTCGCGCCCGCGCGTCGTCGTCGAGCGCCGCGAGCGCGTCGAGCGCCGCCCGGCAGCGCGCGCCCGCCTCACCCGCGAGCCTGACCGACGCGCGCCCGTCGCCGCGCGCGAGCGCGAGCACCGCCCCCTGCTCGTCGACCGAGAGCGTTTCCGACAGCGCCGCCACCACGTCAGTCACGCGCGCATCATCGTGCGCCGCCCCGACGCTGGCAACCCCGGCCGGGCGCGGTGCTACGCTCCCCTCGTGCGCGGCGCGAACGTCGGCCTGGTCCTGCTCGCTCTGCTCGCCGCCTGCGGCGACGGCACGCCCGCCAGCCGCCACGCCCGCCTCTACGCCCTCTCGACCGGCGACGCCGGCCAGACCGGCGGCTCGAACCACGCCCTCACGATCATCGACCTGCCGACCTGGAAGGTCACGCGCACCGTTGCGGTCCCCGGCGCCGGCCGCGCCTTCCTCGCGCGAGATCCCTCGGGGCGCCTTTGGGTGACGCATCACGGACCCGACAACGCGTTCGAATCCGGCGCCGAGCTGTTCTCGCCCGAAGGCGACAAGCTCGCCGACGTCGCGACCTGCAAGGGCGGCCACCGTGCCGTCTTCGGCATGGGCGACGCCTGGGTTGCGTGCGAAGAGAACGACTTTCAAGGCGCGCTCGCCCAGATCGACCTCGGGACGCTCGCGCCCGTCACGGCCGTGCCGACGGCGCTCCGCTTCCCCGAGTCGGACGTCTTCGCCGTGACGTCGGCCGGCCTCATGGGAAGTCGCATCGTCGTCGCGGGCGCCGTCAACACGGGCTCGGGCGTGCTCGTCCTCGACGGCTCCGACGCCGCCCCCCGCTCGATTTTGTTCGGCGCCGCCAACTTCGGCACCGCGCTCAGCCACGGCGAGGACGCGGTTTTGTTGAACGCCGAGAGCGGCCTGGTTCGTCCGCCCGGCACGATCCCCGACGTGATCAAGATGTCGGGCAGCCCCGTCGTCGTGACGAACCTGACCGCCGCCCCCTCGCCGCAGACCGGCGTCGTCGTGGGCGACGCGCTCTACGTCGCCGGGCAGGTCGACGGCGTCACCTCGCCCACCTTCGCGCGGGTGGCCGTCGGCGAGCGCGCCGGGGCCGGCGGCCCTTGGCCGACCTCCCTCCGAGGCCAAGCGGCGGCCATGGCCACCGACGGGACGGCCGTCTTCGTGGCCCTCGAACGCCCCGATTCCGACGACGCGGACGGCCTGTACGAGCTCGACACGGGGACGGGCGCCCTGACCCTCCGCCTGGCCCTGGCCGACGTGACCGACCTGGCTTTTGCGCCCCCGTCCGCGTCAGGAAACTGACTCGTGACGGACCCGCGACTTGCGCCGGGGCCCTTCACCGGGTAAGTCTCCCGACCCGTCATGTCCACCGCAGCAGTTCCAGAAGCTGGCTCCAGGCCCGTCCGCGCGGACGTCCGCAACATCGCCATCATCGCGCACGTCGATCATGGCAAGACGACGCTCGTCGACGGCTTCCTCCGCCAGGCGGGCCAGTTCCGCACGGGCGAGGTCATCGCCGACTGCGCGATGGACTCGAACGATCTCGAGCGCGAGCGTGGCATCACGATCCTCTCGAAGTTCACGGCCATCACCTGGAAGGGCACGCGCATCAACATCGTCGATACGCCCGGCCACGCCGACTTCGGCGGCGAGGTCGAGCGCGTCCTCAAGATGGTCGACTGCGTGTGCTTGCTCGTCGACGCGTTCGAGGGCCCGATGCCGCAGACGCGCTTCGTGACGCGCAAGGCGCTCGCGCTCGGCATTCGGCCAATTCTCGTGGTGAACAAGGTCGACCGCCCCGGCTGCGACCCGACGGGCACCGTCGACGAGACGTTCGATCTATTTTGCGCGCTGGGCGCGACCGACGAGCAGCTCGACTTCCCGATCGTCTACGCCTCGGGCCGCGAGGGCTGGGCCGTTCGCGACCTCGCCGACGTCGGCAAGGAAGGCCCGAAGGATCTCTCGCCGCTGCTCGACATGATCGTCGAGAAGGTCAAGCCGCCGGCCGCCGACATCGACGCGCCCCTCGCGATGCACGTCACGACGCTCGACTACGACGACTACCTCGGCTACGTCGCCATCGGCCGCATCGACTCGGGCCGCATCAAGATGGGCGATCGCGTGATGTGCGTGCACCGCGACGGCAAGCGCGAAGAGTTCCGCGTCCAGAAGCTGCTGGGCTACCAGTCGCTCAAGCGCTTCGAGCTGGCCGAGGCCGCCGCCGGCGACATCTGCGCCGTCACGGGCATGCAGGACCTCACCGTCGGCGAGACGATCACCGAGATCGCGCGCCCCATCGTGCTGCCGCTCCTCGAGATCGAGGAGCCGACCGTGAAGATGCAGTTCATGTCGAACAACGGTCCGTTCGCCGGCAAGGAGGGCAAGTTCGTCACCTCCCGCAACCTGCGCGATCGTCTGTTCAAGGAGCTCAAGGCCAACGTCGCGCTGCGCGTCCTCGAGACGCCGTCGCCCGACACGTACGACGTGCTCGGCCGCGGCGAGCTGCACCTCACCGTCCTCATCGAGACGATGCGCCGCGAGGGCTACGAGCTCATGGTCTCGCAGCCCCAGGTCGTCTTCAAAGAGGAGAACGGCGAGAAGCTCGAGCCGTACGAGGAGGTCGTCATCGACCTCGACGAGGCCTTCTCGGGCGCCGTCATCGAAGAGCTCGGGCGCCGAGGCGGCCGCATGCAGGAGATGGGGCCGGCGGGCGAGGGGCGCATGCGCCTCGAGTACCTGTGCCCGGCGCGTGGCCTCATCGGCTACCGCTCGCAGTTCCTCACGGACACGCGCGGCACGGGCATCCTCAACCACACGTTCAAGAACTTCGGCCCGTTCGCCGGCGCCTTCAAGGCGCGGCCGAACGGCGTGCTCATCGCGCAGGACCAGGGCGAGACCAACGCCTACGGGTTGTTCTACCTGCAGGAGCGTGGCTCGCTTTTCTTGGGACCGCAGGTCAAGGTCTACGGCGGGCAGATCATCGGCCTGCACTCGCGCGACAACGACCTCGTCGTCAACCCGTCGAAGGCGAAGAAGCTCACCAACATCCGCACGACGGCCGCCGACGAGAAGCTCACGCTGACGCCGCCGCGCGAGTTCACGCTCGAGAGCGCGCTCGAGTTCATCAACGACGACGAGCTCGTCGAGGTGACGCCGAAGGCGATCCGCCTCCGCAAGCGCTACCTCGACGAGAACGAGCGCAAGCGCCTCGACAAGCAGAACAGAACTGAATAGCGATGCGGCAGACGAGAGAGGCGTTCTTCCCTCTCGTCCGTTTCTTTCCCCCTCGCCCCGCGCCGCGGGGAGAGGGTCGGGGTGAGGGGTCCGGGCTGTGAAAGGCCTCGTCAGTCGCGTGGCCCTCGGCGTCGCCGCCGGGGTCGCGATCTACGTCGGGTTCACGATCTGGGCGAACGCGGGCAAGGTCGCCGCGGCGCTCGCGTCGTTCCAGTGGCGGTGGGCGGCGCTCGCGTGCCTGCTGGCCGCGGGCAACTACCTGGTCCGCTTCGGACGCTGGCAGTACTACCTGCGCGTGCTCGGGCTGCGCATAGAGCCGCGCGACAGCCTGCTCGTGTTCTTCGCGGGCTTCTCGCTCACCGTGACGCCGGGCAAGCTGGGCGAGGCCGTCAAAGCCTTCCTGCTGCGCGCCTCGCACGGCATCCCCGTGGCGCGCACGGCGCCCATCGTCGTCGCCGAGCGCGTGACGGATCTCCTGGCGCTGCTCGTGCTCGCGCTCGCCGGCGTGTTCCAGTTCGACGTCGACCGGCGCTTCCTCGTCGCCGCGGCCGTGCTCGTGCTGGGGGGCGTGCTCGTCGTCTCCGTGGATCCCCTCGCCGAGCTGGCGCTCGCGATCGCGGCGCGCCTGCCCGTCGTCAGGCGCTTCGCGCCCAAGCTGCGCGAGATGCACGCGAGCACGGCGGCGCTGCTGCACCCGCGCGCGCTCGTGCTCGCGACGATCATCTCGACGGCGTCGTGGTTCCTCGAGTGCCTCGCCTTCTGGGTCGTCGTGCGCGGCTTCCCGGGCGCGGGCCTCGACCTGCGCGCCGGCACGTTCATCTACGCGTCGATGACGATCGCGGGCGCGCTGTCGTTCCTGCCGGGCGGCCTCGGCGTCACCGAGGTCGGCATGCTGGCGATGCTCGTGAAGTTCGGCGTCGGCATCGACCGCGGCCAGGCCGCCGCGGCGACGTTCGTCACGCGCGCGACGACGCTGTGGTTCGCCGTGGCGCTGGGCCTGCCCGCCCTCATCCTCTACGCGCGCCGCAAGCACGTCGCCGTCGACGGCGTCACCGCCGCCTCCGAAGACGCGCCCGCGGCCACGTAGCAGGGCGAGACCTCACGCCGCCGCGCGCACGAGGGGGAAGTCGATCTCGGTGCCCACGACGAGGTTGAAGTAGTTCGTGAACATCGTGAGCCCGACGTTGGCGACGACCTCGAGCAGCTCGGCGTCGCTCGCGCCCGCGAGGCGCACCTCGGCGAGCGCCGCGTCCGAGACGTTGCCACGCCCGTCGACGATGGCACGCGCGAAGCGCAGGAGCGCGTCCGTCTTCGGGACGGCCGACCGCGCGCGCCGCGCCTCGGCGACGGCCGCCTCGGACATCCCGGCGCCGGCGCCGAGCGCGCTGTGCGCCGACAGGCAATAGTCGCACGCGTTCGCCTGCGAGACGGCGAGCGCGATCGCCTCGCGCACGGGCGCGCGCAGCGTGCCACGCGCCGTCGACGTGAAGCCGTTGACGAGCCACTCGAGGACGGACGGCGCCTGCGCGGCGACGCGGAACATGTTGGGCGTCGCGCCCAGCATGCGCTGCACGCCGGCGAGCGTGTCGGCGGTCTTGCCCTGGGCCTGGCTGACGTCGAGAGCGGGGATGTGCGACATGACGGTCTCCTTGCTGGTTCCTTCGAGGCCGCGAGCGCCGCGTCCCCATGCCGTCAAGCTAGACGCCTCACCGGGCTGCAACAATTGATGCCATTGATGATGACCATTCCGTAAAATGGAACAATGGATCGCCTGGAAGAGTGGCGCGTCTTCATCGCCGTCGCCGGCCAGCGCAGCTTCACGCGGGCCGCGCGCGCCCTGGGCCGCTCGCCGCAGGCCGCGACGCGCGCCGTGGCCGCCCTCGAGGCGAGGCTGCGCACGCGGCTGCTCAACCGCACGACGCGCTCTGTGTCGCTCACGGCCGACGGCGAGCGCCACCTCGAGCGCGGGCGCCGCGCCGTCGCCGAGCTGGACCTCCTCGAGACCGGCGACGACGCACGCGCGCCGCTCGCTGGTCGCCTCGCCGTGACGGCGCCCGTGCTCTTCGGTCAGCTCCACCTGCTCCCCGTCGTCGCCGACTTCCTCGGTCGTCACGACGGCGTCGACGTCCGGCTCGCGCTGCTCGATCGCGTCGTCTCGCTGGCCGACGAGGGCGTCGACCTCGCCGTGCGCCTCGGGCCGCTGCCCGACTCGGCGCTGCGCGCGCGCCTCGTGGGCCAGGTGAGATCCGTGCTCTGCGCGAGCCCCGCCTACCTCGCGCGCGCCGGCGTCCCCCGGACGCCGGAGGCGCTGGCGCACCACGCCTGCGTCGCGTTCTCGGCGACGACGCCCGTGCCCGATCGCTGGACCTTCACGCGGCCAGGGCGCCGCCCGCGCGCCGTCGCCGTGCGTCCGCGGCTCGTCGTCAACACGGGCCAGGCGGCGATCGACGCCGCCCTCGCGGGCCTGGGCGTCGTGCGCGTCCTCTCGTATCAGGTGGCGGCGCTCGTCGCCGCAGGGAAGCTCGAGCCCGTGCTGGCGGGCTTCGGCCGCGACGCGGTGCCCGTCCACGTCGTCCACCTCCCGGGGCCCCAGCCACGCCCCGTGACGGCCTTCCTCGACTTCGCCGTCGAGCGCTTGCGAAAGCGCCTCGCTTGAGGTCGCCCGCCGCTGGCGCGAAGGCACGCGGGCGCGGGGGCGCCGGCTACTTTTCGGCGAGCTTTTCGAACGCGCGCAGGAGCTCGAGCGGCAGCGGGAACAGGATCGTGGAGTTCTTCTCGACGGCGATCTCGGCCAGCGTCTGCAGGTAGCGCATCTGCACCGCGGTCGGGTTCTGCGAGATTTTGTTGGCAGCCGCGAGCAGCTGCTCCGAAGCGAGGAGCTCGCCGTCGGCGGCGATGACCTTGGCGCGCTTCTCGCGCTCGGCTTCGGCTTGCCGGCCCATGGCGCGCTGGATCTGCTCGGGCAGGTCGACGCTCTTGAGCTCGACCGACGAGACCTCGATGCCCCACGGCTCGGTGGCCGCGTCGATGATCCCGCGCAGCCGCTGTGACAGCTTCTCGCGGTCGGCGAGGAGCTCGTCGAGCGTGACCTCGCCCAGCACCGAGCGCAGCGTCGTCTGAGCGATCTGACTCGTCGCGAAGAGGAAGTTCTCGACGGCGATCACCGACTCCTTCGGATCCTTGACCTTGAAGTACACGACCGCCGAGACCTTGAGGCTGACGTTGTCGCGTGTGATGACGTCCTGGCTCGGGACCTCGAAGACGACGACGCGCTTCGAGACGATCACCGCCCGATCGATGGGCCAAATCACGAAGACGAGGCCCGGCCCGCGCACGTCCGGGAGGACCTTGCCGAGGCGGAAGACGACCGCGCGCTCGTACTCCTTCACGACGCGAACGCACGAGAAGAGGTACGCGACGAGGGCGATGCCGAGCGCGACGATCCATACCGCCGAGCCCAAGACGTTTTCGATGGCCATGTCGGCATCTTGGACCGAGCCGGGAACCACGCAAGCCGCCGTCGCCGCTTCACGCGCTTGTCACGCGCGAGGCGCCTCGGATGGCGTACCATCTTGGCGCTATGCGCATCGCGGCCCTCGACTGCGGTTCGAACTCGTTCCATCTCATCGTCGCCGACGTCGAGACGGGCGGGCGCATCCAGATCCTCGACCGCGCCAAAGAGATGGTGCGGCTCGGCGACTCGACCCTCCACACGGGCGTGATCCCGCCCGAGATCTTCCGGCGCGCGCTCGAGGCGCTCGGGTTCCTGCGACGCATCGCCGACCGCCACAAGCCCGACGCGCTGGTCGCCGTCGCGACGAGCGCCGTGCGCGAGGCGCAGAACGGCGGCGAGTTCGTGCGCGCCGCGCGCGACGAGGTCGGCGTCGACATCAAGGTCATCCGCGGCGACGAGGAGGCGCGTCTCATCTACCTGGGCGCGCGCTCGTCGCTCGACCTCGGCAAGCGGCGCGTCGCGCTTTTTGATCTGGGCGGCGGGTCGCTCGAGATCATCCTCGCCGACGCGCAGGAGCTGTACTTCGCGGCCTCGCTGAAGATGGGCGTCATCCGCCTCACCGAGGCGTGCCCGGTGTCCGATCCGCCCACGCCGCGCGAGCGCGCTCAGCTGGCCGATCGCGCGCGCTCGATGCTCGAGCCCGTGATCGCCCGCGTGCGCGCCATGGGCTTCGACTTCGTCGCGTTCACGTCGGGCACGGCGTCGGCGCTCGCGGGCCTGCTCGGCGTCGAGCGCGAGCGCGCCGGCAGCCAGCGGACCACGGCGTTGCCGCACAAGGCGCTCGTCGAGCTCGAGAAGAAGCTGGGCGGCCTGCGCGCCATCGAGCGCGCCCGCCTGCCGGGCCTCGACGCGCGGCGCGGCGACACGATCTACACGGGCGCCGTCGTGCTGCGCACGGTGCTCGACCTCACGGGCGCCGACGAGGCCACGCTGTGCGAGACGGCGCTGCGCGAAGGCATCGTCGCCGACTACGTCGCGAGCCACCGCCCCGGCATCCTGCTGGTCGAAGAGTTCCCCGACCTGCGCCGCCGCAGCGTCATGGAGCTCGCGCGCCGCTGCCAGTTCCGCGAAGAGCACGCGACGCACGTCGCGCGCCTCGCGCTCTCGATCTTCCACCAGACGCGGCGCCTGCACGGACTTCCCAAGGGCGACGCCGAGCTGCTCGAGTACGCGGCGCTGTTGCACGACATCGGCTTCCACGTCGCGCCGCACCGGCACCACCGCCACACCGAGTACCTCATCCAGAGCCACGACATGTCGGGCTTCTCGCGCGACGAGGTGAACGTCATCGCGCTCGTCGCGCGTTACCACCGCAAGGCCGAGCCCAGCAAGAACCACGACTCGTTCGCGGCGCTGTCGAAGAGCGATCGCAACCGCGTGCGCCACCTCGCCGCGATCCTGCGCGTCGCCGACGGCCTCGATCGCACGGCGGGCCGCCTCGTGCGCGCCGTCCGCTGCGTCGTCACCGACAAGACGATCGAGATGCGCGTCGACGTCGACGGCGACCCCGAGCTGGAGCTGTGGGCGGCGCGCCGCAAGGGCGACCTGCTCGAGGAGCTCTCGGGCCGCAAGCTGCGCCTCACCGTCGACGCCGTCCGCGAGACCGCGGGATCAGACGGCGGCGACGCGCTCTCGCACGCTCAGCGCATCAAGATCGTCAAGTAGCGGCGCCGCTCGCGGAGACCGACGACGACGTCGCGCCGCTCGACGCCACGGGCACGGCCTCGGCCTCGCGCTTCGCTTCGCGGCGCGCGGCCAGCCGGCGCTTCACGTCGGGCACCGCGAACGCCAGCACGACGAGGACGACGGCCGCGACGGCGAACGGGAACATCGCGTTGCTCACGCCCAGCAGCTTGAACGCCGACGACGACAGCGCGATCACGAGGATGGGCCGCAAGAGCCCGTCGGGCGCACGCGAGGACACGCGCGCGCCGAGGTACACGCCCGGGATCGCGCCTACGAGGATCGAGCTCGTGAGCGCGAGCTTGAAGTCGCCGAGCAGCAGGTGCCCCAGCGCCGCCGACGCGACCAGCGGGATCGCCTGCACGAGATCGGTGCCCACGAGATCCGCGAGGCGGAACTGCGGGTAGAGCAGCAGCAGGAGCACGATCATGAGCGACCCCGAGCCGACCGACGTCATGCCGACGACGAGGCCGCCGAAGGCGCCCACGAGGATCGTCGGGATGATGCGCACGGGGACGTCGACGCCGACGACGGGCGCATGACGCCGGCGCGCCAGCAGCGGGCGCGCGACGATGCCCGTCGACGCGAGCAACAGCGCCCACCCGAGGCCCGTCTTCACGGTCTGCTGCAGCGCCGGCCCCGCCGCGAAGTGCTTCAAGAGCAGCACGCCCAGGAACGCGCAAGGCAGCGAGCCCACCATGAGCCACTTCGCGAGGCCGAGCTTCACCGTGCCGCGGCGCAGGTGAACGCCGCCGCCGATGGGCTTCATGATGACGGCGGCGACCACGTCGCTCGACACGGCGGCGAGCGGCTGCACGCCGAAGACGAGCACGAGCATCGGCGTCATGAGCGCGCCGCCGCCGACGCCGGTGAGGCCGACGATCGTGCCCACGATGAAGCCGCCCAAGGCGATGGGCAGATCGATCACGGGGCAGGCCTCCGGCTTTTCACGAGAGTAGACGTATTTCCACTTTGATGAAGATTCAAGGGCTTTCTTTTCCGTTGGGCGGCGCGCGTCAGAGGGCCATGGCGACGACGACGAGCACCTCGTGCTCGTAGGCGCCGTTGTTGGCGACGTTCTCTTTGACGTTCTCGGTCGTGCCCTTGAGCGCCGTGAGGCCGTAGATGAACGACGCGCGCACGCGCCGCCCGTACCAGTAGGTGAACGCGCCCGAGCCCGCGAGGACGCGCGTCGTCGCGAGGTTGGGATCGCCCAGGAACCCCTGCGTGCTCGTGAGGTCTTCTTTCAGCATCTCGCCGCGCAGCGCGAGCGTCACGCCGTGCGTGGGCGCGGCCTCGACGACGCGGCCGAGGCGCGTCGGCAGCTCTAGCCCCGCGCGCGGCAGCTGCCGCCCGTCGCCCAGCAGCCAGACCCACGCCTCGCCGTAGCCGCCCACCTGCTGCAGCTTCGCCCGGCCCATCGTCATGAGGCTCGCGCCGGTCGCCCCGACGCTGTCCTCGGTGAGGTCCTGCTTCTTGAAGAAGAACTCGCCGCGCACGCCGAAGAGATCGCCGACGGGCAGGTTGAGCTCGCCCCCGAACGCGAGCAGCGAGCCGTTCTGGCGCAGCGCGAGCGACGTCGCGCCGCTCGACGTCCACGCGGGATCGAAGACGACGAAGCCGCCCGGCGTCGCCTGCGGCACGAACGGCTGCGCGCCGCCGCGCTGCCCAAGCCACGCCGAGCCGCCGAGCGAAGCCGCGCGCAAGCTGTCGACCGACGAGCGCGCGAGAGGCGCGAGCACGACGCGGCCGATGACGTCGATTTGATCGTCGGCGTTCTGGAAGGCCGGGCCGTCGCCGTTGAAGAGGCCCACCGAATAGTGAAACGTGCGCGCCGAGTCGACGCCCTGGACCATGACGCCGACGTCCTTGCGAAACGGCGCGCCCACGGCGCGGCCCACGAGCGAGCGCTCGAGGAACGGCGCGTAGCCTTCGAGCGTGCGGTTCTCGAACGAGAACGGCACGTCGAAGCGGCCCGCCTGTAGGATCACGAGGTCGCCCATGGGCGCCCACGCCGCGAACATGTCGGTGGGCGCCGTGCCGCCGGGCGCGAGCGGCGCGCTGCCCGTCGCGAAGTCGCCCGCGACGTCGAAGTAGAACTGGTCGCCCATCCACCCCGCGAGCTCGACGCGCGCGCGGCGAAGCACGAAGCCGCTCTTCGGGTCGTTGCGCGGGAAGAAGGCGCCGCCCACCTCGAGCCGCAGGTGCGGCAGCAGCACGATCTCGTTTCCGGGCGAGCGCACGAACGGCTGTTCGCCCGCGAAGCCTGCCAGTGGATCGTGCGGTCCCGGCGCCGGCTCGGCGTCTTGCGCGAGGGCGGCGCCAACGCGGCCGGTCAGCGCCAACGCCGCGACCAAGCTGGCAAAAGAGCGACGGCGGCGCGGCATCGGCCGCCCCATTGTACCTGGCCTCCACGCTCCCCGCGCGGCCTGCCGTCACCGCCCGGCGGCAAGACGCGCGACTTATGAGATAATGTCCCCGTGCTGAGAGTTTTTCACGCCCGCGGCCGGCACCGTCACAGCGAGCGCGGCGGCGCCGCCGTCGAGTTCGCGATCGTGCTGCCGCTGTTCTGCGCGGTGCTCTTCGGCATCATCGACTACGGCTGGTACTTCTACCAGCGCATGGCGATCTCGGCCGCCGTCCGCGACGGCCTGCGCACGGGCGTGACGATCAGCCAAAGCGCGACCACGCCCAACGACTGCGCGTCGATCGCCATCGCGCGCGCCAAGGCAGACCTCACGGGCTCGGCGCTCGATCCGACGAGCGTGACGTTCGCGACGTCGAATTCCAGCGCCTACCCGACGAGGGCCATGACCTTGAGCGCGACCTACACGCCCAAGGCGCTCATCAGCTTCATCCCGTTCCCGGCGTCGGCGGCGACGTTCTCGATGACGATGATGTACGAAGTCCAGGTCGCGCCGTAGCGCGCGGCCGCTACTTCACGAGCGAGACCGGCACGCGCGCCGGGATGGCCTTGAGCAGCGTCGCGAACTGCGTGCTGTCGCCCGTCGTGACGCCCGTGCCGCGGCCGCGCGCGAGGCCCGTGCCGAACGCCGCCGAGACCGACGTCGGATCGTTGCCGTAAAAGCCAACGACGTAGATGTCGACCATGTGGCTCGAGTCGGTCGCGATGTCGGCCTCGTCGATCGCCTTCTTGAGCAGCGTCTGCGCCGCCGTGCAGGCCGTCGCCCCGTTGGGCGACGCGCCCGGGTTGCCGTCGCCCCACGCGCCGCCGCCATAGTTGACGCCCTTGTACGTGTAGTGCGTGCCGCCGCAGGTGAGCGCGTTCGCGCAGCACGGATCCCAGGGGTCGCTCGACGACTTGCCCGGCGGGGGGGTCACGCCGTCGCCGCCGTACGTGTGGCCGCACAGGCTTCCGCCGCCGATGCCCGTGCACGCCATGGGCGTGCCGTCGGCGATGAGGATCAGCGTGCGCGAATCGTAGGGGTTCGTCGTGGGCGGGTCGGCCGCGACGAGCTTCGCGACGCCGTCGTGGATGGCCGCGCCGAGATCGGTGCCGGCGTAGAGGCCCGACGGACCGCCGTCCGAGCAGTACTGCACCCAGCTGTGGTTCGGGAACGCATACTGCTCCGACGTCGGCAGCACGCCGACCTTGTTGACCGGGGGACACTGGCGATAACCACCGGGCACGGCGGCCAGCGCGGGCGGCCCCGCGAACGGGAACGTCGGCGCGTTGGCCTTGCTGCAGACGGCGATGCCCTTCGTCTGCGGCGGCGTCGTGCCGCCGCCCGCGCTCTGCTTCACGCCGAGCGTCGAGAAGTCGGGCTTCCACACGGGGTAGATGTTCGTCGCGTAGTTCATGCGGACGTTCATCAGCCCGGTCAGCTGCTTCGTGTTGCCCGTGAACATGTCGAGGCCGATGTAGTCCGCGGGCGTGCCGCCGGCGCCGTTGATGTACGTGAGCAGCTGAACGGCGGCGTCGGCGGCGTTGTCGATGTCGCAGATGTAATCGTCGGAGATCTGCATCTCGACCTGAAAGTAGCGAGCGGCGTAGGTCGCCGTCACCGAGTGTTGAACGTTCGCCGTGGCCTGACCGAGGATGCGCCCGAAGGTGAGGTCGACCTTGCCCGACGTGTTCGACAGGTGGGAGCCGACGATTTGCACGCCGCGCGTGGGCGTGCCACCGGCGACGAACAGCTTGGTCGAGAAGTCGTAGCTACCGAACACGATGTCGCTCGTGTTGAGGCTGACGGGGATGCCGAGCACGGTGTTCTTGCTGGCGATCGTCTGTGCAGCTGCCGTCGCCTGCGTCGTGTCGTTCGTCATCGCGAGCGTGATGCTCGCGGCGTGTGCGGCAGCGTCGACGGCGTTCTGCATCTCCTCGCGCGCGACGCGCACGTAGGCCATGTCGAAGCCCATCGCCGCGAACGCCATGATCATCGTGAGCGAGAAGCCCATGAGCACGGCCATCGCGCCGCGCTCGGGATTTCGCGGCGGCTTCTTCGCGATGGGCTCGTGCGGGTGGTGCATGGCTGCCCTGATTTTAAGGCAAAACGCGCGCTCGCCGCCAGGGCCGCCGCGGAAGATCGGCGGCCCTGGCGGTGGCGGCGAGCGTCAGAGGACCGAAGGGACCTTCAGGTCGCCCCGACGCGGATGGTCAGAGTCGCCGTCGCCGTCGAGCCGGTCGGCCGCGCCGCGCTCGTGACGCCGACGAGCTTCGCCCGCAGGAACGTCGCCGTGGGCGTGTCGCCCGACACGATCCGAACGCCCGTGACCTTGCCGGAGGCGTCGACGGTGAGCTCGAGGACGACGGTGCCCGCCGGGCAGCGGGCTTCGAACGGCGCGAGCCTCCCCTTGACCGCCGCGACCAGCGCCTCGGGTGCTGCGAGGGCCGTGATCGGCCCCGCGACGACGCTGATCCGTGGCGCCGCGGGCTTGCGGGCTGCTTCGTTCTTTTCGGCGCGGGCGCGGTCGTCCTTGGCCTCGTCGCGGGGCGTGGCCTCGTCGGCCTCGGCGACCGGCTCGGCGGCGCGCTTGGCGAGCGACGCGTGCGCGCCGACGCTGCGAGAGAACAGTCCAGACGGCGGCGGCGCCGAGGCCGGCGCCGCGGCGATGCCAGCGAGGCCACCACCACCGACGCCCTTGAGCATCCCCATCGCGCCCATCGACTGCATACGAACCGCGCCCTGTCCGACGGCCAAGTTCGAGATGCCCTCGGGCATGGGCAACGGTTGCCTCACCGTCTCGCCGCCCCCGTTGCGGTTGGCGATCTCGTGGTCGACGGCGACGAACGACGTGAACGACGTCAGCAGGCTGTGGCGCAGGCCGAGATCGGTGATCGCATCTTCGACGGGCTGGCCGCCGCCGAGGTGCAGCTCGTCTTCGAGCGTCGCGACCCAGCTGCGCGCCCACAGCCAGCGCAGCGCCTCGTTGCGCGCGCTCACGTCGGCGGCGCGCACCGGCAGCACCGCCTGGAACGGCGCGCCGGCGCCCGCGAAGCCGGTGACGCGTACCTGGCCGCCCGGATCACCCTGATACTTGCCGAACAGCACGACGGGCCGCCGCGCGAGCAAGTCGGGCACCTTCGCGGGCGACACGTCGGTCGTGTGGAAGCCCTCGAACGCGACGCCGACGCGCGTGAGCACGGGTGACTCGATCATCGCGCGCAGGCGCTCGGCCTCGGCGACCGCCTTCTCGGGGCGCAGCACGACGAAGGGCTCGCCGCGGCCGGCGCGCGCGAGGCCTTCGATGAGCGCGCGGTTGACGCTGCTGCCGATGCCGAACGCGAACAAGTTTGCCTCGTCGAGGTGCTCGCGCACGAAGCGGAACGCCTCGGCCTCGACGCCGACGTAGCCGTCGGTGACGACGACCACCGTCCGCGCGATGGCCTGCCCCAGCCGCGGGATCGCGTAGGCGCCGCGCAGGCCACCCATGAGCTCGGTGCCGCCGCCGCCGTGCTGCTTCTCGATGAGATCGATGGCGTCGCGCACGTTGGCCGCCGTCGCCGGCACCGAGCCGCGCGGGCTCATGACGTAGTTCGCGCCCGAGAACAGCGCGACGTCGAAGTGGTCCGTCGGCCGCAGCTGGCCGAGCAGCTTGCGCATGAGCGCCTTCGCCGTCTCGAGCGGGAAGCCGTGCATCGACCCCGACACGTCGAGCAAGAACACGTACTCGCGGCCGGGGATCTGCGCCGGCGTCGGGCTGCGCGGCGGCTCCATCATGAGCGTGAAATAGCCTTCGCCGTCGGGGCCGCGCGGCGAGAGCAGCAGGCCCGTCTCGATGCGATCGCCCGCGAGGCGGTAGCGCAGCACGAAGTCGCGGTTGTTGCCGCCCGCGTCCTTGAGCTTCACGTCGGCGCTGTTCGCCGAGGCGTAGGCGACGTCGATCGCGTGCGAAGGCGACGTCACCTCTTTGAGGCCGACGCCCGTCTCGAGGTGCACGTCGAGCGCGAACTTCGTCGGAGAAGGCGTCCCCGCCGGCAGGTGCGGGTTCGCCATCCATTTGTCCTTCTGCGAATCGGCGCCGCCCGTGTAGCGCGGGCCCACGACGGTCGGGAACACGAATTCGTACGTCGAATCCTGCGGCACCAGCAGCTCCGAGTAGTCGAGCTGCACCTCGATGTGATCACCGGGCATGAGGTTGGCCACGTTCATCGTGAAGACGTTGGGGCGCTCCTGCTCGAGCAGCGACGCGCGCTGGCCGTTGGCGCGCGCGGCCTCGTAGGTCTGGCGCGCGGCCGCGCGGCGATCGATGCGCGCCTCGACGACGCGCGCGCCGATCTTCATGCGCATGCCGTGGACCGCGGCGCGCGTCGACGCCGGGAACACGTAGACGGCCTCGATGGGCTTCGCGCCCGCGTTCTCGAAGACCTGTTTCACCGAGACGTGCGCGATGACGCCGGCGACGTCGACGTGCGCCGACGTCTCCTTCAGCGGCAGGCGCTCGGTGCTCGGGTCGCCGCCCGAGACGTACAAGTAGGGCGCGAGCGAGTGGTCGGTCGCGGGATCGACGTCGACGCCGTCGTTGGGGCCCGACGCGAGGTAGAGCTCGCCGTGGGCGCCGGTCGCGTCGAGCCGCGCGAGGACTTTCGACGGTGAAGGCGGCGGCGACGGCTTCGCGGTTGGTGCGGCCGACGCGGCGCCCGCGACGAGCGAGAGCGCCGAGAGGCCGAGGACGGAACGAGGACGGAGGCGGCGAAAGAGCGGGCGATGTTTGGTGGGCATGCGCGACCGAGACGCACCACCCGCGCGGCCGATTTAGCGCGCGCGAAATTTCTTACGGGCGATCCCGGTACGGCTCGTCGTCGGCGTAGAAGTCGTGCTCGGCGCGCGCTTCGGTCGCCCACTCTTGGTACGACGGCAGCGCGAGAATCGTGGCGACGTACTGGCGCGCGGCGTCGGGCAGCGCGACGTCGTAGGTCGCGAAGCGGCTCGCGACGGGGGCGAAGTACGCGTCGGCGGCCGAGAACGCGCCGAACAGGAACGGGCCGCCCTTCTCGGACGCGAAGCGGGCCGTGTCGGCCCAAAGCTCACACACGCGCGCGACGTCGCGCTTGGTCGCGAGGCCGAGCACGGGCATCGGGAGGTGCAGCTCGATGTTCATGCCCAGGTTGTTGCGCAGCGCCGAGAAGCTCGAGTGCATCTCGGCGCAGATCGACCGCGCCCGCGCGCGCGCCGCCGTGTCTTTGGGCCAAACGCCGTGCTCGGGGAACTTCTCGGCGACGTACTCGACGATCGCCAGCGAGTCCCAAACCGTGACGTCGCCGTCGACCAGGATGGGCACGCGACCCGCGGGGTTGATCTTCTTCACGCGCGCCTTGAACGTCGGATCGTTGAAGCTGATTTTCTCTTCGTCGAAGGGGATCCCCAGCTGCTTGAGCAGGATCCACGGGCGCAGCGACCACGACGAGTAGTTCTTGTTCCCGATGACGAGCTTCATGCGGGCACCGTAGCACTCGACGCGGCGAGCGCGTTGATGTCCTTGTTGGTGAGGTACGTCTGCGGCGCGCCGCCCTTCGCGGCGGCGAGCATCGCGCGCCCGATGCGCTCCGTCGTCGTCACACTCGCGGGCGAGAGCACCTTGATGAGCGCGACGAGCGGCCACAGCACGGCGTAAAAGATCCGGTACAGCGTCGTGCGCGACTTGATGCCGTGGAGCGGCTGGATGACGCCGGGGCGGAACATGTACGCCGCCTTGAACGGCATCTTGAGCAGCGCGTTCTCGGCGGCGCCCTTCACCCGAGCCCACATCGGGCCGGTCTTCTCGGTCGTGTCCGTGCCCGCGCCCGAGACGAACACGAACGTGAGGTTGGGGCTGCGGCGCGCGATGGCCTCGCCGGCGGCGACGGCGATGTCGTAGGTGACGGCGCGGTAGGCGGCCTCGGTCATGCCGGCCGAGGCGACGCCGAGGCAAAAGAAGCACGCGTCGTAGCCGGCGAGATCGGCCTCGATCGCCGAGAGGTTCGTCAGGTCGGGCACGACGCGCTCGACGAGCTTCGCGGCGTCACCTACGGCTGCGCTGCGGCCGAGTGACCGACGTCCGATCACCAGCACGCGCTCGACGTCCGGATCGAGCAGGCACTCGCGCAACACGCCCTGCCCCACCATGCCCGAGGCGCCGTAAACGATGACCTTCATGGCGCCATCCTGCGTCGCGGCGACGCGCGCGACAAGCCCGGCATCGAGCTCGACTTGCGCCGCGATATGCTGCGCGCGCATGCGACGTGTGTTGTTGGCTCTGGTGCGGTGGCTCGCCGAGGCGCTCGTGCGCCTCTATTACCCGGCGCGCGCCGTCGAGGGCGCCGAGCGCATCCCCGCGGGGCGCCCCGTCGTGTTCGTCGTGAACCACCCCAACGGGCTGCTCGATCCGCTCGTGCTGCGCGTCGCGACGGGGCGGCCCGCTCGTTTTCTCGCGAAGAGCACGCTGTTCGGCAACCCGTTCGGGCGGCTGGCGATGGACGCGTTCGGCTCGCTGCCCGTGTACCGCGTGCGCGACGCGGGCGCGCGCGCCAACGACGTCACCCGCAACGACGAGACGTTCGCGCGCTGCCGCGCGGCCCTCGCGCGCGGCGAGGCGCTCGCGCTGTTCCCCGAGGGCACGTCGCACTCGGACCCGCAGCTCAAGCCGCTCAAGACGGGCGCGGCGCGCATCGCGCTGTCGGCCGAGCGCGAATTCGCCGACGCCACGACGGGCGAGGCGCGCCTGCGCGCCGTCATCGTGCCCGTGGGTCTGTTCTACGAGCGCAAGGCGCGGTTTCGCTCGCGCGTGCTGCTCGTCGTGGGCGAGCCCGTCGAGACGGCGTCGCTGCTGCCCCGCTACCTGGCCGACGAGCGCGCGACGGTCGACGCGCTCACCGACGAGATCCGCGCGCGCATAGGCGCCGTCGTGCTGCAAGCCGAGACCAACGACCTGCTCGTCGGCATCGCGCGCGTCGCGCGCTGGACCGCCGACAAGAAGCCCGCCGACGACGTCGCGAGCGAGGAGGCGCTGGCCGCCGACGTGCGGCGCGCGCGCGAGCTTGTCGAGGCCTACGAGCGCCTGCGCGCGCGCGACCCGGCGCGCGTCGACGCCGTCGTCGCCGAGGCGCGCGCCTACACGCGCACGCTGCGCCACCTCGGCGTGCGCGATCCGTGGGCTCTCGAGCTCGAGCCGATCGCGCCCCGCCGCCTGCTCGTCGCCGTCGGCAAGGCTTTGGTCGCGGCGCCGATCGCGCTCGTGGGCGCGATCCTCGGCTGGGGGCCCTACCGCCTCGCGGGCATCGTCGCCGAGCGCGTCACGAAGGAAGAAGACGTCCTCGGCACCGTGAAGCTCATCGCGGGCGCGACGTTCCTGTTCGTCGCGTGGGCCGCCGAGGCCGCCGTCGCCGCCGCGATCACCGACCGCGCGAGCGTCGGCGTCGCCGTGTTTCTCATCGGCGTGAGCGCCGGCTACGTCGCGCTTTGGTTCGACGAGCTCGTCGTCGACACGGCGCTCGCCGTGCGCACGCTGTGGCTGCGCGCCTTCCACTTCGACATGGCCCGCCAGCTGGGCGAGCGCCGCCGCGCCCTCGCCGACTCCGTTTCGCGCGCCCTCGAAGAGGCGTCGACGGACGCGTCGTGAGCCTCGCGCGCAAATACGCCACCCTCGTCGAGCTGCGACGGCGCCGCGACGAAGGCGGAGATCCTTTCGGCGGCGGCACCCTGCGCGCCCTCGCCGCCGAATTCCCCGGCTGCTTGCGCGAGCTCGACACCCTCGGCCTCCCCGAGCTCGAACGCCGCGCGGCCGTCACCGCCTCGAAGGGCGACGAGCCGTGGGTCGCCTGGATCGGCGCCTATCATTCCCTCATGCGCGCCGCCCTAGCCGTCCGATCAGCGCCCCCCGACGCCAATCTCATCAGCATTGCGACCGCAGCAGCAGGCTTCTCAATCGACGAGTCGTTCGTCTCCTCGATCCAGTCTCCACCTCAAGGCCGAATGTCCGTCGTGATTTTCCGCGTGCTCGCCTCCCGCTTCAAAGTCCCCGCGATCGAAATCTCATCCGCCCTCTTCCCCCTCCGTCGCCCGTCGCCCTATCACCTCTAGCCACCGCCGCGCCGGCTCGCTCCCACGAGGGGGGCGCAGCCCCCTTCGCGCGTCTTTAGTTCGCCTGGCGCCAGACGGTGATGACCTTGTTCCAGCCGTTGCAGGCTTTGAAGCCGCTCTTTTGGTAGGGGCTGTCGGCGACGGTGCAGTAGTCCTTGCAGTAGCCCTTGCCGCCGCCGAACGGATCGGTGTAGGGCGCGTTGACCTGCGTCGCGCCGATGCGGCCCGGAACGGTGTCGACGTTGTAGGCGATGCCGTTGCAGTAGAAAGCCTGCACCTTGCTCGGGTCACCGCCGTGCGCGCCCGTGACCATGATGTTGCCGAAGAACGAGCCTTCCTGGTTTGGGTAGTTCGGGTCGAGGCTCCAGCCGACGTGCGGGTCCTGCGCGACGATCCACAAGGGGATGTGCACGCCCGCCGTGTTGACGTGCGCGAGCAAGCACGAGGAGACGGCCTCCTGGCAGTCCGCGTTGCACGCGCCGGTGGCCCAGCCCGGCGCGAGGCCGACCTGGCCCGGGAACGTGTAGCTGTTCCCGTACTGATCCTTCTTCACGAGCGACGTGCCCGCGGGCAGCGCGCAGCGCACGAGGTACGAGATCGTGTCGCGCCCGCCCTGCGTCGTCATGAGGCCGTTGCTCGACGACAACCCGTTGCTCGACGCGAGGCCGTTGCTCACGCTGAGGCCGTTGCTCGACGACAGGCCGTTGCTCGACGCCAACCCGTTGCTCGACGACAACCCGTTGATCGACGTGAGGCCGTTCGTCGACGCGAGGAGCTCGTGGCTCTCGTCCGTCATCGAGCCTTCCACGCTCGGGTCACCGTTTAAATCCCCGCAGCCAGCCAGTCCAACGGATACGGACGCGGCGGCCAAGAACGTCATCGAGGAGAGCTTCAACATCGCGAACCAGCACAATGCAATCGGTGTGCTACGTTACGATTTCGTGAAGACGAATTCTAAGTACGCGTATTCATTTAAACGTTCGTCTTGCGTCGAACGCCAAGTGTTGCTCTTCCGCGTACGACCGTTGTTCACGAAGCAACGGCCGACCGAGCCCGAAGGTCAGGGCTTCGCGGGCGCGAGCTCGGCCGCGAAGGCCGCCGGATCGGACGTCGGGAGCTGGCAGGCGCCGCGCTCGCAGACGTAGGCCGTCGCCTTGCCGCCGAGCGCGACCTTGCCTTCGATGAACGGCGCCGCCTTGGCGAGCGCCGCGACGTCGTCCTCGCCGACGACGACGCGGACGACGTTGGGCGCGAACGTGCGGCGGAGCTTCTCGACGAGCGGCGCCGCACTGTGGGCGCCGGCGCCGCGGGGCCACACGATCGCGACCTCGCGCGCGCGGTCGGTCGCCCAGTCGAGCGCGAGCAGCGCCTCGGTCATGACCATGGGCCGGTTCGCGAACACGGCGCCCACCGACGCGAAGCCGCGCGACGCGATCTCGCGCCAGCGATCGTCGCTGGTGAAGGCGGCGAGGCGCACCGCGTTCAGCAGCGCGACGGATGTGCCTGACGGCTCGGCGCCGTCGTAGGCCGGCTTCTCGCGCGCGAGCAAGGCCTCGTGGTCGTCGGCCGTCATGAACCAGCCACCTGCCTTGGCGTCGCCGAACAGGCGCTCGGTCTCGTCGGCGAGCTGCACGGCGGCCTCGAGGTGACGTCGATCGTGGCCCGCCTCGAAGAGGTCGAGCAGGCCGGCCGTCACGAAGGCGTAGTCGTCGACGAAGCCGAGCGGCCCGGGGCGCCCGTCCTTGAAGCTGCGCGCGAGGCGACCGTTGGTTCGAAGCTTCGCGAGCACGAAGTCGGCGGCGCGTGTCGCGGCGGCGACGTAGCGCGGCTCGCCGAGGATGCGCCCCGTGACGGCGAGGCCGGAGATCATGAGGCCGTTCCAGGCCGCGAGGATCTTCTCGTCGCGCAGCGGCGCCGGGCGGCGCGCGCGCACCTCGTAGAGCTTGGCGCGCGCCGGCGCGAGCGCCGCCCACTCCGCTTCGTCGGGGTGCGCGGCGTTGAGGATGTTGTGGCCCTCGAAGTTGCCGCCCGCCGTGACACCGTAGTAGCGCAGGAAGCGCGCCGTGTCGGTCCCCGGGCCGAGGACGTCTTTGATCTCCTTTTCGGACCAGACGAAGAACTTGCCCTCTTCGCCCTCGGAGTCGGCGTCGGTCGCCGAGTAGAAGGCGCCGTCGGGCGACGTCATCTCGCGCAGCACGTAGTCACACGTCTCGCGCGCGACCCGCGCAAAGTCGGCGCGCCCAGTGAGCTGCGACGCTTCCGAGTACGCGACGGCGAGCAGCGCGTTGTCGTACAGCATCTTCTCGAAGTGCGGCACGAGCCAGCGCGCGTCGGTCGAGTAGCGATGGAAGCCGCCGCCGAGCTGGTCGTACAGGCCGCCGCCCGCCATCTTCTCGAGCGTGAGCGTCGCCATGCGCAGCGCGTCCGCGTCGCCCGTGCGCCGGTTCGCGCGCAGCAGAAAACGAATGGGCATGTTCGACGGGAACTTCGGCGAGCGGCGCACGCCGCCGTCGAGCTCGTCGAACGCGCGCTTGAAGTAGGCGACGGTGTCGGTGAGGACGCCGGCGCTCGGCACGGCGCCCGCGGCGTCGCCCGACTCCATGTCCTTGCGCACCGCCTCGACGAGCGCCTTGGCGGCGCGGCCCACGCGATCGCCGTCTTTGGCGTAGGTGTCGGACAGCTCGCGCAGCACGGTGAGAAAACCGTGGCGTGCGCCGCGCGCGCCGTCGCGCGGCGGGAAGTACGTGCCGCCGAAGAACGGCTCGCGCGAAGGCGTGAGCCACACGCTCATGGGCCAACCGCCCGACTGCGTGAGCGCCTGCACGGCCGCCATGTAGATCGCATCGACGTCGGGCCGCTCCTCGCGGTCGACCTTGATGCAGACGTAGTGCTCGTTCATGAAGCGGGCAATTTCCTCGTCCTCGAAGGACTCGCCCTCCATGACGTGGCACCAGTGGCACGTCGAATACCCGACGGAAAGGAACACGGGCCGGTTCAGCCGCTTCGCCTCGGCGAAGGCCTCGTCGCCCCACGGGCGCCAATCGACGGGGTTGTGCGCGTGCTGCAGCAGGTACGGGCTCGTCTCGAGGATGAGGCGGTTCGTGTACTTCGGCGCGTGGCCGTCAGGCAGCAGGTGGTGCGTGCGCGGCACGTAGCCGGCGCCCTTCGCGGCCAGCGCGGCGGCGAGCTTGGCGGTGAGGGCGTCGTCGTAGGCGGGCGCGCCGGGCGGGTGCGAGGCGCTCATCGCGCGCGATCTCGAATGGCAAGCATCGCCCGCCACAATGAGCACGAGCGCGAGCGAAAGCAACGCCGCTCGCATGGAACCGTCAGGTGCCGCCGTCGATCGGCACGAACTCGAGGCACGCGCCGCCGACGAGGCACACGTTCGGCACGCAGTAGGCGTAGGCGTTCAGGATGTCGCAGCACGTGGCGTTCGTGCCGCAGTAGCCGGCGGGCACCGAGTCCTTGCACGGATCCTTCGAGCCGTTTTGTGCCGGCTGCGCCTTCGTGCACACGCACGGCACGCCGGCGAGCACGGCGCCGAGCGCGGGGTCGCACGTGCAGAGGAGGCCGTTCTTGCACTCGCCGCCGTTGCGCGTGCAGGCGAGGCCGATGCCTTTGTCGTTGGCGTCCGGGGGTGGGCAGCCGTCGGGCCACGCGATGCCGAGGTCGATCACCGAGTCGACCGAGCCGTCCGACGCGTGGCCGCCGCCGCCCGAGCACGCGCCCGCCAGGCAGACCAGACCGAGAACGAGCGAGAGACCACGCATTGCGGTCGAGACTACCTTAGAAGGGGCGGCTCGCGCGCAGCGTGACCGACGTCGAGCCGGCGTACTCCATGATGCCGAAGAGGTTGGCGCTCTTCGAGAGGCTGAAGCGCGCCACGAGATCGAAGCGCGTGTCGCCCGCGTGCAGCTGCAGCGCGGGCGCGAGCCAAACCGAGCGCACGTCGTTGAACTTCTGGAAGTCGAGGCCGTCGACGTGGTTGAGCTGGACGTCGGTCGACAGCTCGACCGACGCCGCGAGCTCGTCGAGCGGCGCCCACGTCACGGCGTAGGCCGCGTCCCAGTAGGCGATCGTCGGCACGTGGATGGGGATGCCCGAAAACGTCGCGTCCGGACCCATGAGCACGACGGCGCCTTGGTTGACGACGAACAGGAAGCGCCCGAGGACGCCGCCGAGGATCGCGGTCGGCTCGAGGTGGAAGTAGTAAGGAAACGCGTAGGCGGCGGTCGAGCCGTCGATCAGATGAAAATCGAAGCGCGTCGTGTGCGTGGGCAAACGGACGCGAAAGCCGAAGCCGCCCACGAAGCTGTCGCCGACGCTGTCGCCGAGCGGCACGGTCCAGTCGGCGCCGAGGCGCAGGTCGCCGAGCGAGTACGCCGTCTGGTGCGCGTCGGCCGGCACGGGCGGCTGGTTCATGACGGTCGCGACGTCGATCGTCGTCGCTTGAAGCATCGGCAGCTCGCCCGAGAACGCCAAGCGCCGCCAGCGCCACGTGCCGCCCGCGGCGAGGCGCAGGTTGCGCGCCTTGCCCGTGATGTACGGCAGCGACGACAGATCGCTCGTGCTCGCGTAGCCGAGGTCGACGTAGAGGCGATTGGGAGAGAACGGCAGGCGCAGCGCGGGCCCGTCGACGGGCGCGGGAAAATACGTCGCGAGGAACCCTTCGGCGGACGATTCGGTCGGCGCGGCGTCGTCTGTCGTCGCGGCGGCGTCCGCGGACGCTTCGCCGCCGACCAACAAAAAGACGAGCGCGAGAACCTGCGGCCCCAACACGGTTAGCGGTCGCGCCCGAAGGGCGCGAGGGGTGGCAGGGTGGGCTGTCCGTCCGCGTATGTCCGCATCATTTACGAGTTGCGGACTAGGGAACCGTGGCGCCCCCAACCTGTCAATGTTCGCGCGGCGGACTCGCAAATAATTCGCGCTTTGTCGGCGCGCGCCGAAGATCGGCGCGTGCTCGGACGTCGCGCCCTCTTCGCCTCGCTCGCCGTGATGCTGTTGCCGTCGGGTTGCCGCGCGCCCGACGAGGACGGGCTCGCGCGCGTGCGGCGCACGGGCGTGCTGCGCTGGGGCGCCGACGAGCAAGGCGGCGAGCCCTTCGCCTACGAAGATCCCGCGCACCCGGGCCACCTCGTCGGCTTCGAGGCCGATCTCGCGACGGTGCTCGCGGCGCGGCTCGGCGTGCGCGCCGAAATGGTCCAGAACGATTGGTCGACGCTCGTGCCGTCGCTCGAGCGCGGCACGTTCGACGTCGCGCTCAACGGCCTCGAGGTCACGCCGGCGCGCGCGGCGCGCGTCGCCTTCACGCGGCCCTACTACGTCTTCTCCGAGCGGCTCGTCGCGCGCGCCGACGACACGCGTGTTCACGATCTCGCCTCGCTCGACGGCCTGCGCGTCGGCACGCTCGCGAGCACGCAGGCGTGGGAGATGTTGCGCGCGACGCTGGGGGCGATCCCCGTGCCGTACGAAGGCGTCGACGAGCCGTTCACCGATCTCGCGCGCGGCCGCACCGACGCCGTGTTGCTCGACGACATCATCGTCGATCGCTACGCGCCCCGGCACGCGGGCCTCCACGTCGTCGCCGACGTCGCCCAGGGCCGCTACGCGATCGCGGCGCGCCCCGAGGACGCGGCGCTCGCGGCCACGCTCGACGACGCGCTGGGCACGCTCATCACGAGCGGCGAGCTCGGCCGCATCCTCGCGCGCTACGGCCTCGACAACCCACGCCAGGCGGCGCTCGCGACCCTGTCGGCGCCACCACCGCCCGTGGCGCGGACGCCGGCGCGCCTCGACGCCCACCAACTCTCTCTCTTTCTCCACGGCGCGCTCGTGACGATCGCGATCTCGACGGCGGCCATGGCGCTCGCCGTCGCGCTCGGCCTCGCGCTCGCCCTCGCGCGCTTCTCGTCGCCGCGTCTCGGAGTGCTGGCGACGGCCTACGTCGAGATCTTCCGCGGCACGCCCGTGCTGCTGCAGCTCTTCGTCATCTATTACGGCCTCGCGGGCGTGCTCGCGCTGTCGCCTTGGGCCGCGGCCATCCTCGGCCTCGGCCTCAACTACGCCGCCTACGAGGCGGAGATCTACCGCGCGGGCCTCGCCGCCGTGCCGCGCGGGCAGCTCGAAGCGGCGTGGGCGCTCGGCATGAGCACGCCCCTCGCCCTCCGGCGCATCATCGTGCCGCAGGCGTTGCGCGTCGCCCTGCCCGGCATGACCAACGACTTCATCGCGCTGCTGAAAGACAGCTCCCTCGTCTCGGTCATCACCGTGGTCGAGCTGACGAAGCGCATGTCGATCGCCGCCGTGGACCTGCGCGGTTGGCTCGCGCCCGGCGCGCTGTGTGCCGCGCTCTACTTCGCGATGAGCTACCCCCTGGCCCGCCTCGCGCGGCGGCTCGAATACCAGCTGGCCCACGGCTGACGCAGCGCCACCGCCGCATTCGTTGCGTGCCGAACGCACCGCCCGCGGCCCGGCCCGACGTTAGCGTGGACACGTGAAAAACCATCCCCCGATTCTTTTGCGCTCGGCGCTCGTTCTGGCGCTGGCCCTCGGCGCGTGCGCCAACTCCGAGACCAACGGCGGCGGCAGCCACAACGGCGGCTCGACGGGCTCGTCGACCGGCGGCAGCACCGGCAGCCCCGGCGCGGGCGGCAACACGAGCGTCGGAGGCTCGACCGGATCCCCCGCCACCGGCGGCGACACGGGGAGCGGCGGAGGCTCGACGGGCTCGCCCGGCACCGGCGGCGCGACCGCGCTCGGCGGCAGCACCGGCTCGACGTCGACCGGAGGCTCGACCGGTGGCGGCGGTTCGACCGGCAGCGGCGGCACGACGGCCAGCGGCGGCTCGACCGGCGGCGGCGGCTCGACGGGCGACGGCAACTGCGCGACCGACACGCCCGCGGGCGACGTCGGCGGCGCGCCCGGCATCGGCTGCGACGCGCCCCGCCCGCCCAAGCCCACCGTCGACGCCAAGAAGCACAGCTTCCGCTTCTCGGCGGCGTCGCTCGACCCGATGGCCAACAGCGGCCACCAGGGCGATCAGCAGATCGCCGAGGTCGACACCTCGAAGGTGAAGTGGAAGCTGTGCATCGTGCTGCCCGGCATCGGCGGCGGCCCGGGCCTCGGCACGGGCAGCTGGCTCGCGAGCCAGGGCTATCACGTGTTCCAGGTGGCCTACGACTCGAACAACAACCTGCCCGACAACACGCAGACCGACCCCAACATCGTCGGCAACACGCGCATGGAGCAGTTCGACGGCAAGGACCGCACGCCGAACGTCACGATCACGCGCTCGAACAGCATCGAGTACCGCACGATCCTCGCGCTCAAGCACCTCGACGAGGTCGACCCGGCGGGCGGCTGGGGTTGGTACCTCGGCCCCGACAAGAACAGCGTCCGCTGGAGCGACGGCTGCGCGGTCGGCTACTCGTACGGCGCGACGCACGCGGCGATCATCAGCGTCTACGTGCGCCTGGGACTCGTCGTCTCTCTGTCCGGCCCTTGGTTCGAGAGCCACCCGACGTCGGCGTTCCTCACGACGCCGTCGGCGACGCCCGGCAACCGAGCCTTCGCGATCTTCGGCATGCAAGACGGCCGCTACGGCGACTACACGAAGAACGCCGCGAGCATGGGCTGGCTGGGAACGGTCGTGACGACGACTTCGGGCGCGGCCGCGCCCACGACCAAGCCGTGGTACGGCGGCTCGCACGTGATCGACGTGACCGACCAAGGCCACACCGAGTTCTGCGCGAGCGACCACCCGTACTGCGACTGGGTGTTCAACGGCGCCGGCCGCTGAGCGGTCGCGCCCGAAGGGCGCGAGGGGTGGCAGGGCGGGCTGTCCGTCCGCGAACGTGCGCATTGCGCACGCCCTCCTTTTTTTGCCGCGCGCGCGGCGGGCCGATACGCTCGGTTCGCCGTGCAGCTCTTCCTCTTCATCGTGCTCGGGGGCGCGCTCGGGACGGCGGCGCGGTACCTCGTGGGCGTGTCGGTGCAGGCGGCGTTCGGGCCGAGCTTTCCTGTCGGCACGATGACGGTGAACCTCGTCGGCTCGTTCCTCGTGTCGATGTTCATGGTGCTGGGCGCGGAGAAGAACCTCATCTCGACGCCGGTGCGCATGGTGCTGTGCACGGGCGTCATCGGCGGGTTCACGACGTACTCCAGCTTCAACTTCGAGACGCTGCGCCTGTGGCAGCAAGGCTCGATCGGCCTCGGGCTCCTCAACGTCGCCGTCACGGTGATCGGCTGCCTCGTCACGGGCGCGCTCGGCCTCGCGACGGGCAAGCTCCTCGGCGGCGCATGATCGAGCGATGATCGGGCGATGATCGAGCGATGATTGAGATCGACGGGCTCGCGAAGCGTCACGGCCCTCGCGTGCTGTTCGAGGGCGTCTCGCTGCGCGTGGGCGCGGGCGAAGCGGTCGCGATCGAAGGGCCGTCGGGCTCGGGGAAGACGACGCTGCTTCGCTGCGTGATCGGCCTCGACCACGCCGACGCGGGCACGGTGCGCGTCGGCGGAGACGTCGTCTCCGCAGGTTCACCCGACCATGCGGCGCTCGCGCGCGTGCGGCGGCGGGTGGGCTTCGTCTTTCAGCAGTGGAACCTGTTCCCGCACCTGTCGGTGCTCGAGAACGTCGCGCTCGCGCCCGTCGAGGTCGCGCGGCGAGCGCCCGCCGAGGCGACGCGCGACGCGCGCGCGCTGCTCGAGCGCGTCGGCATCGGCGCGCGCGCCGACGCGCGTCCCGGCGCCCTCTCGGGCGGCGAGCAGCAACGCGCCGCGATCGCGCGCGCCCTCGCCCTCGCGCCCGAGGCGCTGCTCATGGACGAGCCGACGAGCGCGCTCGATCCCGCGCGCGTCGCCGACCTCGTCACGCTGTTGCGCGGCCTGTGCGCCGACGGGCTCGCGCTGCTCGTCGTCTCGCACGACACGGACTTCGCGCGCGCCGTCGCCGGCCGCGTCGTGACGTTGCGAGACGGCCGCCTCGCGCCCGCGTGATCGCCCGCCCCGCGTGATCGCCCGCCCCGCGTGATCGCTTTGGTGCGCCGCGGGCAACTTCGTTGCATCGCCGCCTGGTGGCCCTGACCCGTTTGGGGCCGAACCGTGCTCTATACTGCCGCCGTCGGAGGGTCCCCATGCGCGCACGAGCCTCGCTTCGCCTCACGCTTCTTGCCACTTTGCTTTCGCTCCCGCTCTTCGCCGCCTGTGGCGGCGGTGGCAGCGGCAACCCCGGCACGGGAGGCACGACCGGCAACGGCGGCACCACCGGCAACGGTGGCACCACCGGCAACGGAGGGACCACGAGCGAAGGCGGCTCGACGGCCAACGGCGGAACGACCGGCGGCGGTGGCTCGACGACGCCGGCGGGCGGCACCACCGGCGGCGGCGGCTCGGCGGGCGGCACCACCGGCGGCGGCGGCACGACGGCCGGCGGCGGCACGACGGGGAGCGGCGGCACGACGGGCGCGGGCGGCGCGTTCACGATCGCGACCAACATGTGGCCGAGCGCGTCTTGCAAGACGATGGCGATGACGCTCGTGGCCTCGATGACGCGCGCCGAGAAGGCCGCGCAGATGGTCATGGCGAACTTCGACAACCTCAACACGGCCGACGCGAAGTCGATGGCGCCCGGCGCGCTCTTCGCGCCCGGCGGCTACGTTCCGCCCGGCGGCAGCAGCGTCGCCGCGTGGGGCGCGCTCGTCGACGGCTACGTCGCCGTCGTGCCGCAGACGGCCCATCAGATCCCCTTCCTCATCGGCGCCGACGTCGTGCACGGCAACAACACGGCGACGGGCACGGTGATCTTCCCGCACAACGCCGGCCTCGGCGGCATGAACGATCCGGCCCTCATGCAGCAGATCGGCCACATCACGGCCATGGAGGCGGCGGCGGCCGGCCTCAACTGGACGTTCGCGCCCGTCGTCAGCGTCGCGTGGGACGATCGTTGGGGCCGCGTCTACGAGAGCTTCAACGAAGATCCGTCGATCGCGAACCAGCTCGCCGCCGCGGCGACGATGGGCCTGCAGGGCGCGACCGGCCTCGGCACGGGCGGCCCCGGCCTCGTCGCGTGCAGCAAGCACTGGGCGGGCGACGGCCAGGCGGGACCGAAGCCGGGCAACGCGCCGACGTGGAAGGGCGGCGTCGTCGACCGCGGCAACATCACGATCGACGAGGCGACGCTGCGCAAGGTCGGCATCGCGCCGTACATGGGCGCGCTCGGCGCGGGCCTCGGCTCGATCATGGTGAGCGACGCGACGTGGATGAACGCCACGACGGGAAGCCTCACGTCGAACAGCCACATGATCACCGACATCCTCAAGGGCGAGCTCGGCTTCCAGGGCTTCGTGTCGACGGACTGGAACGCGGCGACGGACTCGCCCGGCTCGACGATCACGGCCGCCATCAACGCGGGCGTCGACATGCTCATGCAGCCGTCGAACTGGCGCACGGCGATCACGTCGATCAGCGGCGCCACGGCGATCACCGACGCGCGCATCAACGACGCGGCGACGCGCATCATCCAGACCAAGTGCCAGGCCGGCCTGTTCGGCTGGCAGCGCGACACGACGCTCGCGGCCAGCGCGGGCTCGGCCGATCACCGCCTCGTGGGCCGCAAGGCCGTGCGCGAGTCGATGGTGCTGCTGCAGAACACGGGCGGCGTGCTGCCGCTCGCGAAGACGTCGAAGGTTTGGGTCGGTGGCAGCGGCGCCGACAGCCTCGCGAACCAGATGGGCGGCTGGACGATCAGCTGGCAGGGCGACGGCAGCAAGACGACGGGCACGACGATCAAGGCGGCCATCGCCAAGGACGCGACGGTCGTCGCCAACGTCGCCGACGCCGACGTCGCGGTCGTCGTGCTCTCGGAGCACCCGTACGCCGAGTTCGAGGGCGACAGCAAGACGCTCAACACGATCTCGACGGCCGACTTCGCGCTCATCGACACGGCGAAGGCGGCCAACAAGAAGGTCGTCGCGATCGTCGTCTCGGGCCGGCCCGTGCTGATCTCGACGCATCTCGCGTCCGCCGACGCGTGGATCGCGGCGTGGCTTCCGGGCAGCGAGGGCGACGGCGTCGCCGACGTTCTGTTCGGCGACTACAAGCCGACGGCGAAGCTCTCGCACAGCTGGCCCAAGACCGACGACCAGTACTCGATCATGGTCGCGAACTACGCGCCTCAGTTCGCCGCCGGCTTCGGCCTGACTTACTGAGCCAGCTCGCGACGCGCGATCGACGAGGTGACGTCGGTCGCGCGTTTGCGGTGATTGCTCCCACGATACTTAAGGTCAGCGCTCGTTCGTTTGTAATAACGAGCACGTAGCGACGGTCACGACGGTTGATTTTCCGTCGCGGATCGTTGCTTTCCGCCTTGGCACCGATCAATTGTCCATTTCGCGACACGATCGTTGCTCAACAAAGGCGGTCTTAAATGAATTTCGAATTTTCGGTAAAGACGAATTCGATCGTCGTTGGTGTTCTTTCGTTGTTGGTGGGCGCGTGTGGATCGTCCTCGCCCGCGAAGACGGGCCCCGACGGCGGCGCCGGCAGCGGCGGAGCCTCGAGCACGGGCGGCACGACCGGAAGCGGCGGCTCCGCGAGCGCGGGCGGCACGACGGGGGGCGGCGGCTCGGCCGCGACGGGCGGCGTAGGCGGCACGACGTCGATCGGCGCGGGCGGCACGGCGATGACCGTCGTCGACGCGGGCGCGCCCACGGGCGGCTGCGCGGCGAGCGCGCTGCAGATCCTGTTCAACCCGATGTACTCGGCCTACGACGGCGTGCACACGTTTCAGATCCCCGCCGTCGTCAACGGCCTCGACCCGACGGAGGTCGAGATCAGCTGGTCGGCGAGCGATCCGTCGATGGTGGCGCTCGAGCCGGATCCGTCGACGGGCGGCGTGATGATCACGACGCAGAAGGCCGGCATGGTCACGATCTACGCGCAGGCCGGCGGACTCTGCGGCGCCGCGCCGCTCACGATCACGGCGGCGACGCCCGCGCAGTGGATGGCGGGCAGCATGCGCTACAACAGCGGCGTCATCGTCAACAACCTCGGCCAAACGCGCCGGGCCGACGGCGGCCTCGAGGCCGAGTGCACGAGCTGCCACGGCGACACGGCGGCGAACGGACCCTTCAAGACGGTGCAGCACACGCCCGAGCAAACGGGCGGCTTCAGCGACGCCGACCTCATCAACATCGTCCAAAACGGCACGGTGCCGAAGGGCGGCTACTTCGACGACTCGATCGTCTCGTACGCGGCCTGGCAGACCTTCCACAAGTGGGACGTCGGCGACGATCCCCAGGCGATCGTCGTCTACTTGCGCTCGCTGGTCCCCGCGGCGCAGACCGGCACGTCGAACTTCGGCGGGATGTTCACGGGCGGCCGTCGCGACGGCGGCGCGCCGCCGAGGCGTGACGGCGGCGTCATGCGCGAAGCCGGCGGCGGCCAGTAGCGCGCGCGGCCGACGTCCCTCGCAACACGAAGGCGTGCTTCGATGTCGTTGAAACGAAGTCTGCCGATCTGCCTGGCGGCCCTGCTCGCGGGGTGCGGCGGTACGAAGACCAACGCGCCGGCGGACGGTGCCGCGAACGACGGCGCCACCGACGGCGACGCCGAATCTGACGCGCCCGACGCGGGCGCGACGCCCGACGCCGGCGCCGACACGCACGACGCGTCCACCGACGGTCTCGCCGACGCGAGCGACGCCTCCGACGCGAGCGACGCCCACGTCGACGGCAGCGACGCGAGCGACGCGGCCGCGTTCACGCTGCCGGCGACGTGCGCGGCCGACAAGAACGTCCCGCCGAACACGCTCGTCTGCACGGGCCTCTACGCCGACATCGCGACCAAGGCGATCGCGCCCGGCGTCGTGGGCTACGCGCCCGCCGTGCCGCTGTGGGCCGACGGCGCGTCGAAGCAGCGTTGGATCTACCTGCCGCCCGGCATGAAGATCGACAACACCGATCCCAACGAGTGGATCTTCCCCGTCGGCACGAAGGTCTGGAAAGAGTTCAGCCGCGACGGCCAGCGCGTCGAGACGCGGCTCTGGCAGAAGGTCACGGCGACCTATTGGGTCGCGGCGACGTACGCGTGGAGCGACGACGAATCCGAAGCCGATCGCTCGGCGGGCGGCGACATCCCCTGGGGCGACGGCGGCACGTACCACATCCCGACCTCCGACGAGTGCCAGCAGTGCCACCGCGGCCGCACCGATCGCATCCTCGGCTTCGAGCAGACGCTGCTCGGCCTCGCGGGCGCGACCGGCGTGACGCTGGGGACGCTCGGCGCCGAGGGGCGCCTCACCGTGGCGCCGCCCGCGTCGCCGCTCGTCATCGGCGACGATGGCACGGGGCTGGCCGCGCCCGCGCTCGCGTGGCTGCACGTCAACTGCGGCACGACCTGCCACAACCAGAACTCGAGCTCGGCGGCGTGGGCGACGGGGCTCTTCATGCGCCTCGATCCGACGCAGCTCGACGGACGCTCGTCGAAGAGCTTCGACACGCTCACGACGACGGTCGGCGTCGCGGCCGTCTCGCCGGCGTGGCGCGGGAAGACGCGCATCGTGCCGCACGATCCGTCGCACAGCCTGCTCTACCAGCTGATCTCGCACCGCGGGACGGGCAACCAGATGCCGCCCATCGCGACCAGCGTCGTCGACGAAGCGGACGTGCCGCTCGTCGAGGCGTGGATCGACGAGCTCGCGCCGCTGCCCGTCGACGGCGGGACGGACGGCTCGACCGACGAGGCCGACGATCGCGACGAGACCGACGGCGGCCACGGGTCGACGAAAGACGCGTCGCACGACGTGGGCGCGGCGGAGGCCGGCGGGCCGCTCGACGGCGGCGGCGACGCGGGCCCCGACGCGATCGATGCGCCAGTCGACACGCCTGTCGACGCGCCGCAGCCCGACGCGACCGTCGACACCGCCGACGGACCCTAGATGACGCCGACGTTGCTTGACCTGCGTCACATCCCGTGGCGATGCTGCGCTCATGAAGCGGGGGGGAATTCTCGTGGTGGCCGCGGTCGCGCTCGGCGCGGCCACGTTCGTGGGGTGCGGGTCCAGCGGAAGCTCGTCGCCTGACGGCGGCGGCGGCGTGGGCGGCGCGACCGGCGGAACGGGCGGGCGCGCAGGTGCCGGCGGCACCGGTGGCGGCACCTGCCACTCGAACTCGACCGTCGGCGCGTTCGCGTCGTGGGCCGAGGACGGCGCACCCAAGTGCGCGTACCTCGTCAACGCCTACCGCGCGACCGACGCCAACCACGAATCGCTGCAGCTGCAGGCCACGACGCTCGGCGGCGCGAGCGTCGCGTTCGCCGTCGTCGCCACGGGCACGTCGCTCACGGGCACGTTCCCGTGCTCGACGGCGAGCGACGGCGGCGCGCTCATCGGCACGCCCGGCACCGTCTACGTCGACTTCGTCCACACGGGGACGAAGCAATCGTGCAGCGTCACGATCACGAACCCGGGCGTCATCGGCGGCGCGCACGCCTCGGGCAGCTTCAGCGCGACCTTCACGGGCGCGATGGGCGCCGTCGTCACCAACGGCCTCTTCGACACCAACGTGCTCGCGACGCCCGGCAACGACTGAGCGCTCACTCGGGCGCGTAGCGGCCGATCTTGTTGGCGATGTTCTCGGTGAACCAGAGCGCGCCGTCGGGACCGACGACGACGTGCGCCGGAAACGCGCGCGCCGTGGGAATCGGGACGCTCGTCGTCGCGCCCGCCGTCGAGACGCGCACGAGCTGGTTCCCCATCTGCTCGGTCATCCACAAGAAGCCGTCGGCGCGCTTCGTGATCGACACGGGGCTCGAGCCCGACGGCGGCACGGGGTAGTCGACGATCGCGCCCGCGAGCGTCGCGCGGCCGACGCCGTGGCCCGCGCCCTCGGCGAACCAAAGGTCGTCGTCGGGGCCGACGGTGATGCCGACGGGGCCGCTGCCGGGCTTCGGCACGGCGAAGTCGGTGACGTGACCGGCCGTCGTGATGAAGCCGATCTTGCCGAAGGCTTCAGTGAACCACAGGTTCCCGTCGGGGCCGAGCACGATGTACGACGGGTAGCTCGCCGGCGTCGGCACCGGATACTCGTGCATCGCGCCCGCGGTCGTCGTCGTGCCGATCTGGTTCTTGTCCGCCTCGGTGAACCACAAGTTGCCGTCGGGGCCGACGGTGATGCCTTCGAGGTTCGGGTCGGCCGTGGGCACGAGGTGCTCGGCGAACACGCCCGCCGTCGTGACGCTGCCGATCTTGCCGGCGTACTCCTCGGTGAACCACAGCGCGCCGTCCGGGCCCGTGACGATGCCGAACGGCGTGCTGTTCGTCGTGGGGATCGCGTGCTCGTGGATGTCGCCGGTCGTCGTGATGCGGCCGATCTTCCCCGCCGTGAGCTCCGTGAACCACAGCGCGCCGTCGGGACCGACGGTGATGCCCCACGGCCCCGCGACGGGCGTCGGCAGGTCGAATTCGACGAACGGGCTGACGGGCGCATCAGAAACGTCGGCCGGAGCGTCCGGCGCAACTTCGATCGCCGCGTCCGGCGGCGCCTCGCTCGCGACGTCGACGTCGACGTCTTTCGACGCGTCGTCACTCGAGCGCTCGACGGCCGCGTCGGACGCCGCGTCCTTCGCGCCCGCGCCGCCGCCACACGCCGCCATACCGAACGACCAGCCGACCCACAACCCGAGCGCGATCCCCGACGAGCGCATGCGTTTCGATCTAGACGCGCACGGAGCCGCCGGCAGGCCTACTTCTTCTCGAACATCTGCTCGACGGGGACGACGCGCACGTTCTCTTTGAGGATCTTCACCGGGAACTTCTCGATGATCTTGTCCTCGGCCTCGATCTCGGGCGGCGTGCCCTTCGTGTCGTAGGTGATGGGCGTCGCCTCGCCGCTCACCAGCTTGTCGGCGATCGCCTGGCCCGTGCCGGCGCCCGCGACGATCGCGATAGAGAGCCCGTCGATCGAAAGGTACTTCTTGATGGCCTTGTCGACGTCGGCCTTCGTCATCTTCGGCAGGCGCGCCTGCAGCTCTTTGACGAGGTCCTTGCCCGTGACGACGGCGTCGATCGCATAGCCGAGGCGCCGCGACACGTCCTGCGCCCACAGGTTCGAGTAGCCGAGCAGGAACTTCTTCGTCGCCTCGAAGCCCTCGGCCGGGATGCCCTCGCGGATCAGCTTGTCGGTCTCGTAGAGCGCGGCGCGCAGCGCGAACAGCGCGTTCTGCGGCGGCACGGGGCGCAGCCAGATCTCGAAGTGCTGCTGGCGGCGCTGGATGTTGGGCAGCGGGAACGTCGACCAGCCGTCCTGGATGAAGTTCTCGACGTAGGCATAGTCGCCGTAGTTGAGGCCACGCTCGCCGCGCAGGTGGTTCATGAGCACGCCGTTGAACGTGCGGTGCTCGCCCAGGTAGCTGCGCGCGACGGTGAGCGGGTAGAAGTCCGCGTCCTTGCGCGTGAGCGTCACGGGCCGCCCGATCGACATCGCGTTGGCGCGCGCGTCCTTCTCGACGATGACGACCTGGTCGGCTTTGTACTTGGGCGGCGGCGCGAGCTTCGGCATCTGCGGCGCCTTGGCCGGCAGCGCCTCGAACTTCTTGGCGAACGCCTCGGCGAAGCCGTCGGGGTAGCCGCCCGCGACGCCGACGATGAGCCGATCGCGCGCGAAGTACTTCGCGTGGAACGCCTTGACGTCGTCGAGCGTGATGGCGCCCAGGCCCGCGATCGTGCCCTGCGACGGCGAGCCGTAGGGGTGACCCTTGAAGAGCACGGTGGCCATCGCCTGCTTGCCGAGATCCTCGTCGGCGTTCCCGCGCAGCGTCTTGCCGACGTAGTCGAGCGCGTCCTGCTTGTTGCGCGTGAAGTCGTCCTCGGCGAAGCGCGGCGTGAGGATCTGCTCGGCCAGCAGGTCGCCCAGCTTCTGGACGTTGTCGCGGTGGACCATGCCCGAGAAGACGACCGATTCTTTGTCGCTCGTGACGTGGATGTTCGCGGCCAACGGGTAGAGCGCGTCGAGCACCTCGGCGTAGGTGCGCGCCTTCGTGCCGCCCTGCCCGACGACGTCGGCCGTGAGCGACGCGAGGCCTTCCTTGCCCGCCGGATCGTCGACCGCGCCCAGCTTGAAGTAGAGGCGGATCGCGCACAGCGGGTTGTTGGGGGACGGCAGGAAGACGGTCTTCACGCTCGAGCCTTTCGCGGGCGCGGCAAGAGCCGCGCCCGAAGTCAGAGTCATCGCGAGGACCACCAGTGAAACGCGCGACGCAATCACTTGGCCGACCTCAGCGTGATCGTCGTGCGGTTCCTCGGCTGGAAGTACTTCGTGGCGACGCGCTGGACGTCGGCGGGCGTGACCTTGTCGTACAGCGCGAAGTACGCGTTGATCGATCCGAGGTCACCCGTGAGCGCGACGAACTCGGCCGCCGTCGTCGCCGATTTGTCGGCCGTCGACAGCTGAGCCGCGAAGCCGTACTTCACGTGCGAGACGACCTCGGCCAGCGTCTTGGCGTCGACGCCCTCTTTCGCGACGCGCGCGATCTCGGCGTCGATGGCCTGCTCGACGTAGCCCACGTCCTCGGGCTTCTTGATGCGCGCCAGGACCTGGAACAGGTTCGGGTCGACGTGCGCGTCGGCCGAGCCCGAGAGCGACTCGACCTTCTGCTCGGTGATGACGAGCTTCTTGTAGAGCGGCGCGCGCTCGGCGAAGAGCAGCTCGGCCAGCACGTCGAGCGCCGGCAGGTCGACGTTCGTGGTCGAGAACGCCGGCACGTGATAACCCGCGAGCAGCATGGGCAGCGTCGGCCCCGGCCACGTGAGCGCGGCGCGCTTCTCCTTCGGCTGCGGCGGCTCCACGGGCACGGCCGGCCGCGCGGGGCCCTTCTTCCACGCCCCATACTCCTTCTCGACGATCGCGAACGTCGCCTCGGGATCGGCGTCGCCCACGACGACGAGCACGACGTTGTCGGGCCGGTAATACCTATCGAAGAAAGTCCGCGAGTATGCCATCTCGCTCGGCATGTTCTCGATGTCCTTCACGAAGCCCATCGTCGTGTGCTTGTACGTGTGGGTCGTGTAGGCCGCTTCGTAGAGCGCCTCGTTCATCTTCTCGAGCGGGTTCGACGCGTTCTTGTTGTACTCACCGAGGACGGCGCGCGCCTCCTTCTGGAACTCGGGCTCCTTGTAGGTGAGGTGCTGGAAGCGATCGGCCTCGATCTCGGCGATCTTCGGCAGCGCGTCCTTGCCCGCGAGGATGTGATAGACGGTGAGGTCGTCGGACGTGAACGCGTTCGAGTCCGCGCCCATCGCCTTCAGCGTCGCGTTGTACTTGTCCTGCGGGTACGTCTCGGTCCCGTGGAACATCATGTGCTCGAAGAAGTGCGCGAAGCCGGTCTTGCCCGGCTCGACCTCGTTGCGGCTGCCCGTGCGCACGATCGAGTAGTAGGCGACGAGCCCGGGCGAGTCGTACGACACGACGTAAACGCGCAGGCCGTTCGCGAGCGTCTTCTCGTGAACGGGAAAGGGGAACGCCTCGCCCGAGGCTTTTCCATTTATCGCTTGCGCGGCGCGCGCGGCGGCAGGCGCCAGAATCGCGGCGAGGAGCGGGAGCAGAAGAAACCTCATCGGACCTCCGTTAGGATGACAGCCTCGAGATGAGAGCAGAACCGAGCCAGCCCGACAACTCTTCCGGCGCGCTGAGCGTTCGTGGGCGCTTGCTGCTCGACGGGCGCCTCACGCCCGGCGTGCTCATCGTGCGCGACGGGCGCATCGTCGAGGTGCGCACGGGCGATCTCGACGCCGACATCCCGATGCCGCTACGGCGCGCGCACATCGTGTCGCCCGGGCTCGTCGATCTGCAGACGAACGGCGCGTTCGGGCACGAGGTCGGCGGTGACGCTTCGGCGCTCGCGGCGCTCGCGGCGCGCCTGCCCGCGACGGGCGTGACGTCGTTCCTGCCGACGCTCGTGAGCGGCGACGCCGCTTCGTACCGCGCGGGCGCGGCGGCGTTGCGCGCGGCGAAGGGCGCGCCGGGCGCGCGCCGCCTCGGGCTGCACCTCGAGGGCCCGCTGCTCGCGCCCTCGCGCGTGGGCGCGCACGACGGGGCCGCGATCGCGCACGCGACGACGGCGCTCGACGAGGTCCTCGACGAGCTGCTCGCCGACGGTGCGCTCCGCATGATGACGCTCGCGCCCGAGCGGCCCGGCGCGCTCGCGCTCATCCACCGCCTGCGCGCCGCCGACGTCGTCGTGAGCCTGGGACACACCGACGCGACCTTCGAACAGTTCACGGCCGGCGTCGACGCGGGCGCGACGCTCGTGACCCACCTGTACAACGTCATGCGCGGCTTCGAGCACCGCGCGCCCGGCAGCGTGGGCGCCGCGCTCACCGACGATCGCGTCGCGGTGGGCGTCATCGCCGACGGCGTGCACGCGCACCCCGCGGCGCTCGCGCTCGCCGTGCGCGCGAAAGGCTGGGAGCGCGTGCTGCTCGTGACCGACGCCGTCGCCGCCGCCGGCGAGCCCGCCGGGACCTACGCGCTCGGCGGGGCGCCCGTCGTCTCCGACGGCGCCGCCGCGCGCCGCGCCGACGGCACGCTCGCCGGCTCGACGCTCACCCTCGATCGCGCCGTGCGCTTCATGCACGAGCGCGGCGGCGCGCCCATCGACGCCGCGCTCTCGATGGCGACGCAAGTCCCCGCGCGCGTCCTCGGCCGCCCCGACCTCGGCCGCCTCGCCCCCGGCTGCCCCGCCGACTTCGTCCTGTGGACGCCGTCGATGGAGATCGAAGCGACCTACGTCGCGGGGAAGATCGCGTTCGCGCGCGAGACCTGAAGCGACGCTACTGCGCGGCGCACCAGGTGCCGGTGCCGGCGCCCGTGCAGATCTGCTTGTAGGTCGCGGCCAGCGACGACGCGCCGTAGGAGTACGTGGCGGAGTGCGCCTCGAGGCCCTTGTAGATGCAGTGGCCAAGGAGCATGTCGGAGGGGCAGCCGCCCGTCCCCGTCGTGCCGTTGTTCGCGTCGCACACCGTCTTGATGGTCGCGAACGGGCTGTCGTAGTACTCGGCGCAGCTCTGGGTACCGAGCGTCATGATGACGCACGAGCCGGTCGGCGTGGGTGGCGTGCACGAGACCGTCCCGGTCGCCCCGCCGGCGCCGCCGGTCCCCGTCGAACCGCCCGTGCCACCGCTGCCTGTCGAGCCACCGGTGCCCGTCGATCCGCCGGTGGCCGTCGAACCGCCCGTCCCCGTCGTTCCGCCCGTGCCCGTCGTTCCGCCGGTGGCCGTCGAACCACCCGTCCCCGTCGAACCGCCGGTCGCCGTCGAACCGCCCGTCCCCGTCGAACCGCCCGCGTCGGTCGTGCCGCCGGTGCCCGTGGTTCCACCCGAGCCGGTGGTCCCGCCCGAGCCCGTCGTTCCTCCGCCACCGTCGGGGTTGCTCGAGCCGCTGCTTCCGCAGGCCGAGAGGATACAAACGAGACCAACCGCCGACCAGAACGCGCCGCTCTTCATGATCAAGGAGACCTCCACCGTCGAGTTGTGCCGTAAGCCGACAAACAGCCGCCCGCATCGTAGACGACGTGCGCGCCGAACTCCAGCGTCACTCGTGACCGAGGTCCGCGTTCGCGCGCGAGGCGTAAGCGCTTGCGCGCTCGACGGCCGGAGACTTTTCGTGTGATTGAGCCGAGGTGCACATTGGATTGGCCGCGACGCTCGCAAGCACGGTCATCTCGCTCGCAGCAGAGCCCGATCCGAGCTGGCAGGTGAACACGTCCTTTTCAGGCAGGCGGTACTCGCTCGATTACACGGCCCCGACCCCCTCCAGCACCAGCGGGACCGGCGAGGCCGTCGGTCTCGAGGTCACGAGATTCTTCGCGCCCCTGCACGACGACGGCGCGCCCTATTCGCTCGAGCCTTTTCTCCAGCGAGCCAGCTCGTGGTCGCTCTCGATCGACGGCAGCCACCTGACGACGAACCATCCGTTTGGCGGACCGAGCTCGACCGATTGGAGCGGGGGGATCTCCACCTCCGTCGACGTCTACGTAAAGCGGTGGTTGATCCTGAACGGCGGCGTGAGCACCTCTTACGACCGCCAAACTGAAACGACGGAGCAGTCGAGCCACTCGGTCAGCGGTTATCTCGACCTTGGGTTGCGCGTCGCCGACACCCGCGTCGACGGCTGGTACACCGTGAACGCCGAGGACGTCGGCGGAGCGTCCTCACGGTTTCGAAATCGCTTCGGCGCGTCGATGTTCACGGCCATCGCGCGGCGCTTCTCGCTGAGCCTCGACGGCAACCGCATCCCGGGCGGCGGAAACGGCGAGATCGCGCTCGAGTATTTCGCGAGGCAGGACCTCGGAATCTTCGGCGGGCTGTTCGCCGAAAAGGGGACGTTCTATTCGACCAATCTCGAGGTCCAGGAGTACAGCGGCTGGCTGGGCGTGGCCACGTGGCTCGATCCCACGGTCGGCGTCGAGGGAAGTTACACGCTGACGACGTACGACGCCCCCGTGCAGCTGATCGACCAGACGCCCTTCGGCTACCACGATATCTCCCACCAGCTGCTGTTCGAGGTCTTGGCGCGTTTCGACCGTCTCTGATCGAGCGCCGCCCTCACCGCTTGCGGTGCTTGTACTCGTTGATGAGGCCGCGCGTCGACGAGTCGTGGGTCGTGACGTCGCCGGGGGAAGACAGCTCGGGGACGATCGCGCCCGCGAGCTTCTTGCCGAGCTCGACGCCCCACTGGTCGAACGAGTTCACGTTCCAGATCACGCCCTGCACGAAGATCTTGTGCTCGTACATCGCGATGAGGCGGCCGAGCGTGCGCGGGTCCAGCTTCTGGTAGAGCAGCGAGTTCGTCGGGCGGTTGCCGGGGAACACCTTGTGCGGCAGCAGCGCCTCGAGCTTCGCGCCCTCGAGGCCCTGCGCCGTGAGCTCCTTGCGCGCCTCGCTCTCGTCGAGGCCGCGCATGAGCGCCTCGGTCTGCGCGAAGTAGTTCGCGAGCAGGAGCTCGTGGTGGTTGCCGATGGGGTTGTGCGTCTCGACGGCGGCGAGGAAGTCACACGGCACGAGCTTCGTGCCCTGGTGAATCAGTTGATAGAACGCGTGCTGGCCGTTGGTGCCGGCCTCGCCCCACACGACGGGCCCCGTCTCGTAGTCGACGCGCTCGCCGTCGCGCGTGACGCCCTTGCCGTTCGACTCCATGTCGCCCTGCTGAAAATAGGCGGGGAAACGGTGAAGGTATTGATCGTACGGCAGGATCGCCTGGGTCGCGGCGCCGAAGAAGTCGTCGTACCAGACGCCCAAGAGCGCCAGCGTCGCGGGCAGGTTCTGCTCGAGCGGCGCCGTCCGGAAGTGCTCGTCCATCTCGAACGCGCCCTGAAGCAGCTCCTCGAACTTGTCGAAGCCGACGGCGAGCGCGATCGACAACCCAATCGACGACCACAGCGAGTAGCGCCCGCCGACCCAATCCCAGAACACGAACATGTTCGCGGGATCGATGCCGAAGGCCGAGACGGCCTTCGTGTTGGTCGAAAGCGCGACGAAGTGCTTGGCGACGTGCTTCGCGCCGCCCTGTTCTCCGCCCGCGCGCTCGAGGAACCACTTCCGCGCCGTGTGCGCGTTGGTCATCGTCTCTTGCGTCGTGAACGTCTTCGACGCCACGAGGAACAGCGTCGTCTCGGGATCGACGCGCTTGAGCGCCTCGGCGATGTGCGAGCCGTCGACGTTCGACACGAAGTGCAGCGCGAGGTCGGCGCGCGCGTAAGGCTTGAGCGCCTCGGTCACCATGACGGGCCCGAGGTCGGAGCCGCCGATGCCGATGTTGACGATCGCGCGGATGGGCTTGCCCGTGTAGCCCGTCCACGCGCCCGAGCGCACGGCGTCGCTGAACGACTTCATGTGCGCGAGCGCGGCGTCGACGTCGGGCATGACGTCCTTGCCGTCGACGAGGATGGGCCGCTTCGCGCGGTTGCGAAGCGCGACGTGCAGCACGGCGCGCCCCTCGGTGATGTTGATGGGCTCGCCGGCGAACATCTTGTCGCGCATCGCCTCGACGCCCGCCTCGCGCGCGAGCGCGCGCAAGAGCTTCATCGTCTCGTCGGTGACGCGGTTCTTCGAGTAATCGAGCAGCAAGTCGCCGAGGCGCAGCGACAGCCGCGCGAAGCGATCGGGCTCGTGCGCGAAGAGCTCGCGCATGTGCAGCGGCGCGATCGCGCGCTGATGTTCCTGCAGGGCCTTCCAGCTCGCCGACTCTCGGATGCTCATGGCGAGCGAGCTTACCCTCGGTTAAGGTGCTCGCCATGCCGATGACGACCACCTCGAGCGGATTGCAGTACGAGGACACCAAGCCCGGCACGGGCGCGAGCCCCGCCAAGGGCCAGACGTGTGTGATGCACTATACGGGTTGGCTGTGGACGAACGGCGCCAAGGGCGCGAAGTTCGACAGCTCCGTCGATCGCGGGCAGCCCTTCAAGTTTCCGATTGGCCAAGGCCGCGTCATCAAGGGCTGGGACGAAGGCGTCGCCTCGATGAAGGTCGGCGGCCAGCGCACGCTGCTCATCCCGCCCGACCTCGGCTACGGCGCGCGCGGCGCCGGCGGCGTCATCCCGCCGAACGCCACGCTGCTCTTCGAGGTCGAGCTCCTCGACCTGGCGTAACGGCCCACTGGCCGAGCGGCGCGCCCTACTGGGTGTCGACGCCGAAGACGTGCCGGCAGACCGGCGCCCACTGGTTGGCCGGGTTGTCGTTACAGAAGACCGTGTGGCCGCCGGGTGAGGTGCCGCCATCGCCGCCGACCATCTCGAAGAGGTGCTGGTCGGCCGTGTAGGGGCCCTTGCTCGAGAGCTGCACCATGACGACGGGGCCGATCCAGCCGGCCTTGAGCGCGTTGGGCGCGATGTCGTTCAGCTGACCGTCGCTCACGAGCATGTACTTGTTGGCGACGGGCGTCGCCGACGGGTCGGTCATCCACGCGCCGTTGGGGAAGCCTTCATTCACGGGCCCCGACGTCACGATGACGCGGCCGAAGTTGACGTACGTCGACGCCATGGCCCACGTCTGCGAGCCCCACGAGTAGCCGGCGACCCAGACGTCGCTCATGCGCAGCGAGTTGCCGTCGGCGCCGAGGAAGTAGCCCCAGTCGCCGGCCTGATCGTTCTGCATGCCGTACTTGAGGGCGCCGATCGTCTCGCTGAGGATGTCCTTGCCGGCGGCGACGGCGTGCCACGTCTCGCGGCCCTTGCCATCCCACTCGTCGGCGCGCGCCCACCCGATCTGTTCGTTCCCGACCTTGTCGGTGGGGTTCGCCTTGACGGCGTCCTTGTACATCTGCGGAACCTTGTCGCCCGTGAGGCAGGTGTCCGTGTCGGGGATGAAGATGTGGAAGCCGTAGAGGCCCGCGAACGCGTCGAGGCCGCCCGAGCCGGCGCCGCCACAAATGCCGCCGAGGAAGATGATGAGCTTGCCCTGCGGGGGCTTCGTGCGGTTCAGCTTCATCGTCTGGCCGTTGTATTTGAGGTTCGACGTGCCACCCATCTGCACGTTGATCGGGCGCGTCGGGCCGTCGGTCGCGCCGCCCGCGCCCGTCGCGCCGCCGCCACCGGTCGTGCCGCCGCTCGCCGTCGTGCCACCGCCGCCCGTCGTGCCGCCACTCGCCGTCGTCCCGCCGCCGCCCGTCGTGCCGCCGTTGCCGCCGGTCGTGCCGCCGTCGCCCGAGCCGGTGTCGCCGCCGTTGCCTGAGCCCGTGTCACCGCCGTTGTTCGAGCCGGTCGTGCCGCCGTTGTTCGAGCCCGTCGTGCCGCCGTTGCTCGAGCCGGTCGTGCCGCCGTTGTTCGAGCCCGTCGAGCCGCCGTTGTTGTGCGTCGGCGTCTCGCCGCTCGTACAGGCGCCGATGAGCGCAGAAGCCGCGACCGCGACGACCAGACCGGAAAGCGAAGACAGGGGGCGTGACATGGGTCCTCCTCGGAGAATCAGGAATCCTAACCTGCCCCCAAACGCGACCTGTGCGCTGGAGACCTGCGAAACGCGCGGCTAGGGGATGGGGTACCCGCGCCAGAGCCACTCGAGGGCGCTCGGCAGCGTCTGGTTCACGACGTTGGCGTCGTTGTGCATCGCGCTGAGCGCGTAGTCGAAGTGCGTGTGATAGCCCTTCGCCATGAGCGCCGCCGCCATCTTCTGGTTGGCGATGAGCCAGTTGCGCATCGAGGCCTCGGTGTTCGTGATGCCGAGGTCCATCTCGGCGGCCTCCATCCACATGCGGATGGGCTTCATCGGGTTGTCGGGCACGAGGTGCACCGGGTACTCCCACGCGCCGTCGGGGTACATCGGATCGACGGGGGATTCCTGGTTGACGAACGTGCCCGAGAACGAGATCACGCGCCGGTAGAGGTCGGGGCGAAACCACGCCATCGTGAAGGCCGCGGCCGCGCCCGAGCTGCCGCCCATCGTGGCGCGGCCCTCGGGGCTCGTGGTGAACTTCACGCCATAGAGCTTCGTCATCTTCGGCAGCACGCACGACTCGACCCAGTTCACGAAGTCGGTGCCGACGGTGTCGTACTCGTGGCCGCGCTCGCTGCCCTTGCCGTCGCCCGGGCCGGCCATGACCATGACGGCGAGCATGACGGGCACGCGCTTGGCCGCGATCATCGAGTCGAGGATGTTGGGCAGGCGCGTGATGTAGTCGCGGCCGTCCTGCGCGATGATGAACGGCGCGGGCGTGCCGGAGACGTACTGCTTCGGGATGTAGATCCATCCCTGGCGCGTGTAGGGGCCGGTGACGCCCGGGAAGATCGGGCTCTCCGTCGAGGCGATCGTGAACATGTTGAGCGCGCCGTGCGGGACGTTCGGGTTGGCCGTCATCTCGGGCGCTTGCTTGTAGGTGGGGCCGATCGTGAAGTCGCCGTCGCCCATCGTGCCGGGATCGGCGACGACGATGCCCGAGTCGTCGACGGCGGCGTCGGGGTTCGCGCCCGTCGAGCCGCCGGTCGCCGAGCCGCCGCTGCCGCCGCTCGCCGTCGAGCCGCCCGCCGCCGTCGAGCCACCGTTCGCGCTCGAGCCGCCGGTCGCGGTCGAGCCGCCGGTTGCCGTCGAGCCGCCGGCGCCCGTGTCACCGCCGGACGCGATCGCGCCACCGGCGCTCGACGTCGTGCCGCCCGTTCCGCTCGTCGTGCTCCCACCCGCCCCCGTCGATCCGCCGTTGCCGCCGCCGTCTTTCGACGACGACTGGGCACACGCGCCCAACAGACAAACCAAAGACAAGGACGCGATCACGCGCGCGCGGCGCGGGGGGAGCTGCAGCATCGAACTTCCTTTCGGCCGAGGGTGAAAAGCACCTGGGCGCGACAGAGGGGTTATCAATTGTACAGATTCGCGGTCGCAAAAAAACGGCTCGACCGTCGGTGACGCGGCAAAAAAAGCGCCTCCGGCCTCACCGCAGACGCGCGGCGGCAACGTGACGCCCGTCAGGTCGTCAATGAACCCGGGGCACGTGCGGCAGCGCGCCGAGGATCTCGGCCTCGCGCTCGGCGAACCAGGCGAGGCGCGGCGCGTAGACCTCGTCGGGCACGAGGGCCTGCGCGAGCTCGAGGAAAATCTCGGCGTGGCGCTCTTCGGCGTTGCCGAGCGCGCCGTAAAAGTCTGCGAGCGCGGGCTCGCCCGTGCGCGCGAAGCCTCGCGAGAGCAGCGTGAGGCGCTCGTGCGAGCGCGCCTCGATGAACGCCGCGACGAGGAGCGCGTCGAGCAGACGGTCCGGTTCGTTGGACCGCACCTCGGCGAGCAAGAGGCGCGCGTAGCGGTTCGGCGAATCGGAGCGCGGCGTCCACCCGCGCGCGCCGATGATCGCGGCGACCTGCACGACGTGGCTCGTCTCTTCGTGCGCGAGGCGCGACAGCTGCGTCACCGAGGCGCCGCGGTGCGGGTAGCGGCGTACGAGCGCGAGCGCGTTCTCGGCGGCCTTTCGCTCGCAATGCAAATGATCCGAGAGCAGCGCGAGCAGATCGGCCGAGCTCGCCTCGAACCATCGTGGGTGCGTCGACGACAAGAGGATGCTCATCGCGCAGCTCCAGCGCGCTCGATGAGCGACGCGAGCAGCGCGCGCCCCTCGGCCCAGTCCCCCAGACCCGACAGCGCGTTGATGTGGCCCGCTTCGCCGAGGTCGACGAGCTCGGCGTGCCAGGCACGCGCGAACGCGCGCGCGCGCTCGAACGCGACGTAGGGATCGTTGCGGCTCGCGACGACGGTCGCGGGGAACGGCAGCGGCGCCGCGGGGATCGGCGCGAAGCCGCGCGTCTCGGGCGGCGTGTGCGTCGGGGACTCGACGTCGGCGGGCGCGACGAGCAGCGCGCCCGCGACGCGCGCCCACGCGGGCCGACGCGCGCCGTGCGCGACCAGCACGCAGGCGAGGCTGTGCGCGACCAGCACGACGGGCGCGTCGGCGCGCGCGATCGCGTCGTCGACGGCGCGCAGCCAGTCGGCGAGCACAGGCTGATCCCACTCGCTCTGATGCACGCGCGCGCACGCCTGCTCGCAAGACTCCCACCGCGTCTGCCAGTGCTCGGGCCCCGAGCCGCCGAGGCCCGGCAGCACGAGCACGCGCACGCCCGCGGCGTCGCCCGTCATCCCCGCCGCGACCTCATCAATGATCGTGGTCGTGATCGTGGTGGTGGCCGTGATCGTGGTGATGACCGCCGTGGCCATGGTCGTCGCCGTCGTGCACGTGGCCGTGCTCGAGCTCGTCGGCCGTCGCGTCGCGCACGTCGACGACCTTGATGACGAAGTGGAGCGTTTGGCCGGCCAGCGGATGGTTGCCGTCGATCTGCGCGTAGTCGCCGATGACGCCCTTGACGAGCACGGCGCGCACGCCGTCCTCGAGCTGGACGGGGTAGCGGCCGCCGACCTGGATCTTCTGCACGCGGAACTTCCGCAGCGGCACCTTGCGCACCTGCTTCTCGTCGCGCTCGCCGTAGGCGTCCTTCGGCGCGAGCGTCACGTCGACGGTCTCGCCCTTGTCCTTGCCGGTGAGCGCGGTCTCGAGCCCAGGCACGAGGTTGCCGAGCCCGTGCAGGTACCACAGCGGCTTGCCCTCTTCCGAGGCTTCGATCTTCTGACCCTTGTCGTCCTCGAGCTTGAAGTCGATGGCGACGGCTTTTTTCTCTGCGATCTTCATGAGCGGCCCGCGAGCCTAACATGCTCACGGACGTTCGTAGACGCCGCCGATGCCGAACGAAACGGACGGCCCGTGCACGCCGGCCACGGGCGCGCCGTCGACGTCGGCGTCGAGGTGGCGCAGCGCCCAAGCGGGCTCGACGAAGGCGTGGAGCCACGCGCCGCCGCCGACGGGCAGCGCGAGCGCGAACCGCGCGCCGAGCGCGATCGTGAGGCCGCCGCCCGACTGCGCTTGCACGCCCGGCGACGGCGACGCGCCTTCGACGCGCGTCCAGTCGAACGCGACGGCGAGCGCCGAGCGCAGGCGCGCGCGGCCGATGGGCGTCACGGGGCCGAGCGCGTAGCCCGCGCCGAACGACTGCACGACGACGTCGCCCGCGTCGACGCGACGGCCGCCCGTCAGCGCCTCGAGGAACAGCTCCCAGTGCGTGCCCGGCTGTTCGTCGCCGAGCGCGAGGCGGCCGCCCCACTGATCGGTGTGGCGCGACGGAAAGTACCGGCCGAGCCCTTCGATTCCGTAGGTCGCGTGGTACGGGTGCGAGGCCGTGCGCACGAGCGGCGCGGGCGGCGACATGGGCGTTGGCGGAGGGGCCGCGGGCGGCGGCGGCGCGGGCGGCACCGGCGTCTCGCGCACGAGCTCGGCGACGGCCAGCGCGAGCGCGCGCGGCCGCGCCGCGGGCGCGACGTCTTCGAGGCCGACGTCGCGCGCGGGCCCGCCGTCGATCGCGACGCGCACGCTCTTGGTCCCGACGTCGCACGGCTCGATCGCGAGCGCGACGCCCGTCGGGGGCGTCGACGGCGCGCGGCCCGCGAGCTCGACCCGCAGCGCCTCGACGAAGTCGGGCCACGCCACCGGAAGGATCGGGCATGACGGCGCGCCGAGCCGGACGCCGGCGATCAGCGGCGCGGCGCCAGCCTCGCTCGCTTCGCCGGCGCGCGCGACGACCGGCGCGGCCAAGATCGCCACCATCAAGATCGCGCCCGCGCGCGCCGCGCTCATCGGGCCGAGACTAATGCACCGGACGCGAACCGAGGCGCTTTTCCATCTCGGCGCGCGCGTGGCCGTACGGGAACTCGCGCAGGTAGGTGCGCGCCGCGTGCGTGGCGGCCTCGTGATCGCCGGCGCGATCGTGCGCGTCGGCGAGGCGGACGAGCGCGTCCTCGCGCAAGCTCTGCGGCGTGCCGAGCGCGAGCGCGCGTTCGAGCGCGACGGCGGCGTCGCGCGGGCGATCGAGCGTGTCGAGCTCGAGGCGCGCCAGCGCGAACGCCGCGAGGGGCGCTTGCGGATCGCGCGGGAAGCGCGCGAGCACGCGCTCGAGCGGCGCGACGGCGTCGCGCGGGTGACCCGACAGGCGCGCGACGTCGGCGAGCTCGAGCAAGTCCGCGACACCCGAGCGCTGCGTCTCGCGCCGCACGCCCTGCGCGCCGAGCGCGGTCCACGCCTCGGCGTTCCGGCCTCGCTTCGCGAGCTCGCGCCACTCCGTCGTCGGCGCGGGCGCGGGTTCGGGCGGCGGTGCGGGCGCAAGGGCCGGTGCCGACGCCGTCGAGGCCGGCGCTTCGACGACGTCGAGCGACTCGCCCGCGGCGAGCCGGCGCGCGCGATCGGGCACGCGCTCGCCGCGCACGAGGACGGCGCCGCGCGTGACCTCGACCCGCAGCCGCCCCGGCGCGCGATCGCACGAGAAGCGCGTGCCCACGACCTCGACGGTCGCGAGCCCGCACTCGATCTGCCAGCGCCGCGGGCCGCCCGGCTTCACCTCGAACGTCGCGCGCCCGCGCGCGAGCACGCCGATGAACGTCGTCCCCGTTGATTCGAGCGGCTCGAAGCGCGCGCCGTCGCCGAGCTCGAGCCGCGAGCCGTCGGAGAGCGGCACGACGGAGGGCGCGCTGGTCTCGACGGCGGCGAGCGCGCGACCGTCGGCGAAGCGCAGCGGCCCCGCGTCGCGCCGCACGAACGCGAAGAGCGCGACGCCGGCGCAGGCCGCGAGCCCCAGCACGCCGAGCGCGCCGCGACGGCGCTGCCGTCGCGCGACGGGCGCGCGCCCATCGATCTGGCCCCAAACGCGCATGACCGTCGCCTCGTCGGCGGGATCGCGCAGGCGATCTTTGATGGGCGGCTCGAGGCTCACGACTCACCCTCTGTCGTCTGCAGGTGGCGGCGCACGACGGCGTCGGCGTCGGCGAGGCGCCGCTTGATGGTCGCGAGCGAGCAGCTGCACGCCGACGCGACCTCGGTGAGCTCGAGCCCCTCGACGTGGCGGAGCATCCAGGCGATGCGACGATCGGCGCCGAGGCCCGCGAGCGCGCGGTCGAGCAGCGCCAGCTCGGCGCACGCCTCGGGGTGAAGCCCAGGCGCCGCGAGCGCCTCCAACGTCGCGTCGTCGGCGCCGCGATCGAGCCCGACGAGGCGCGCGAGCCGCAACCGCCGCAAGCGATGGCGCACGAGGTTGACGGCGATCTGCGCGAGCCAGCTGCGCAGCGCCGTCGCGTCTCGCAACGTCTCGAGCCGCTCGAACGCGGCGACGAACGTCTCTTGCACGATCTCCTCGGCGTCGCCTCGGTTCGCGAGCAGACGCACGGCGACGCCGATGAGATACCCTGCGTGGCGGCGGTAGAGGACCTCGCGGCTCCAGCGATCGCCGTTGGCCGCGCGGCGCACGAGCTCGCCGTCCTGGGCCGGGTCGGGCAGCCGCAGCAAGATCGGGCCGCTGGGGTGGGCGGAGCTCGGCATCTTCCATGAACGAGGATACGCGAGGGCCACGCGACGGCTCACGCGGCGAGACGCGTCGAAACCGTGAGCCGTCCTGACGGCGTCGGGGCTCTCCCCTCCATGACGAGATTTTCAGCCTCCGGCATCGCGATCTTCGCCACGGCCTTCGCCCTCGGCTGCGGCGGCTCCGTCACGGCCCTGTCGCACGACGGCGGCGCCGGCGCGACCGGCTCGGGCGGCAAGATCGGCGGCGGCGCGGGCGCCACGGGCACCGGCGGCGTCACGGGCACCGGCGGCAGCGTGGCGGGCGGCACAACCGGCGCGGGCGGCGGCTCGGTCAACAAGATCCCGATCGGCAGCACCCAGTGCAGCGACGGCATCGACAACGACGGCGACGGCCTCATCGATCTCGCCGACCCCGAGTGCACGGGCCCCGCCGACAACGACGAGAGCTCGTTCGCGACCGGCATCCCCGGCGACAACAAAGACGCGTGCAAGCAGGACTGCTTCTTCGACGGCAACTCCGGCATGGGCGACGACGGCTGCCTGTGGGAGCTCAAGTGCGATCCGCTCAGCACGGAGTCGAGCTGCCCGTACGACATGAGCTACGCCGACAAGCACGCGATGGAGTGCTCGGTGAGCGCGTCGCAGTCGCAGCGCTGCATCGACTTTTGCCAGCGCCTGGTCCCCAACGGTTGCGACTGCTTCGGCTGCTGCGCGATCCCGGGCGCGCCGCACCCGATTCGCCTCGCGGCGACGTGCACGGCGAAGGACTTCGGCGACCCGACGAAGTGCCCCGTCTGCACGCAGGTCGCGCAGTGCTCGAACCCCTGCGACCGCTGCGAGCTCTGCGTCGGCAAGACCACCGTCCCCGACGACTGCGCCTACACGCCGCCCACACCCACCGACGGCGGCACGCCGTACGACGGTGGCGCGCCCCCGCCCAAGCCCGACGCCGGCGGCTACGCCCACTGCTCGAACGGAACGTCGTGCACGACGTCCGCCGACTGCCCGATGAACTACGCGTGCCTAACCGGTTGCTGCATCGCCTACATTCCGTGACGCGCGAAGGGGGCTTCGCCCCCCTCGCGGGCTCCCCCCTCACGTGCAGTGAGGCCGGCGCGGCGAAGCCGCGCCTCCCGATGCTTGGACGCGCTCGCTGCGCTCGCTCTGATTCTCAGGCGGCCAGAGAGCGCAGCACGTAGTGAAGGATGCCGCCGTGCTGGTAGTAGGCGATCTCCTGGGGCGTATCGATGCGCACGGTGACCTTCAGGTCCTTCGACTTTCCGTCGGCGCTCGTCGCCTTCACGGTGAGCGTCTTCCCGCCGGCGAACCCGCTCGCGAGCATCGCGGGCAGGCCCACCGTCTCGAAGACCTCCTCGCCCGTGAGGCCGAGCGACGCGACGTTCTCGCCCGCCGCGAACTGCAGCGGCAGGATGCCCATGCCGACGAGGTTGCTGCGGTGGATGCGCTCGTAGCTCTCGGCGATGACCATGCGGATGCCGAGCAGCATCGGACCCTTCGCCGCCCAGTCGCGTGACGAGCCCGAGCCGTACTCCTTGCCCGCGAGCACGACGAGCGGCACGCCCTCCTTCGCGTAGATCTCGCTCGCGTCGAAGATCGACATCGGCGCGCCGTCGGGCAGGTGGCGCGTGACGCCGCCCTCGGTGCCGGGCGCCAACAGGTTCTTGAGGCGCACGTTGGCGAACGTGCCGCGCACCATGACCTCGTGGTTGCCGCGGCGGGCGCCGTAGCTGTTGAAGTCCTTCGGGTCGACGCCGTTCGCGACCAGGTACTTGCCTGCGGGCCCGTCCTTCTTGATGCTGCCGGCGGGCGAGATGTGGTCGGTCGTGATGCTGTCGCCCAGCACGGCCAGCGCGCGCGCCTTCTTGATCTCACGCACCTCGCCCGGCGCCTTGGCCATGCCCTCGAAGTACGGCGGGTGCTTGATGTACGTCGAGTCGTCTTCGAAGACGTAGGTGTCGCCCTTGGGCACGTTCAGCTTCTGCCAGCGCTCGTCGCCCTCGAAGACGACGCCGTACGACTTCGTGAACATCTCGGGCTTCACAGCGCGGGCGACGGCGTCGGCGACCTCTTTCGTGGTCGGCCAGACGTCCTTCAAGAACACCGGCCCGTCGGTGCCCTGGCCGAGCGGCTCCTTCTCGAGGTCGAGATCGATGCGCCCCGCGAGCGCGTAGGCGACGACGAGCGGCGGCGACATGAGGTAGTTCGCGCGCACCTCGGGGTGAACGCGGCCCTCGAAGTTGCGGTTGCCCGACAGCACGCTGCACACGACGAGCGCGCGGTCCTCGATCGACTGCGCGACGGCCGCCGGCAGCGGGCCCGAGTTGCCGATGCACGTCGTGCAGCCGTAGCCGACGGTGTTGAACTTGAGCTTGTCGAGGTACGGCGTGAGGCCCGCCTCGGCGAGGTACTCGGTGACGACCTTCGAGCCCGGCGCGAGCGACGTCTTGACCCACGGCTTCGTCGACAGGCCCTTCTCGACGGCCTTCTTGGCGACGAGGCCGGCGGCGACGAGCACCGACGGGTTCGACGTGTTCGTGCAGCTCGTGATGGCCGCGATGACGACCGAGCCGTTGGTGACCTCGGGCATGCCCTCGCCGAGCGGCGCGAAGCCGACGGCCGTCTTCGACGACAGCTTGCGCTCGGGCGCGGCCGCGGCCGGCGTTGCTTTTTTGGGCTTCGCGAGCGACGCGACGTTGTCCTCGAACGACTTCTTCGCGGCGAAGAGGCTCACGCGATCCTGCGGGCGCTTCGGCCCCGCGACCGAGGGCTCGACCGACGCGAGGTCGAGATCGAGCACGTCGGTGTACTCGGCCTCGGGCGTGCTCGCCTCGTGGAAGAGGCCCTGCTCGCGCGCGTAGGCCTCGACGAGCATGACCTGCTCGACGGCGCGGCCCGAGAACGTCAGGTAGCGCAGGGTCTCGGCGTCGATGGGGAAGATGCCGCACGTCGCGCCGTACTCGGGCGCCATGTTGGCGATCGTCGCGCGGTCGGCGAGCGACAGCGCCGCGACGCCCGGCCCGAAGAACTCGACGAACTTCCCGACGACGCCCTTCTTGCGCAGGATCTCCGTCACCGTGAGGACGACGTCCGTCGCCGTCACGCCCTCGCGCGCCTTGCCATGCAGGCGCATGCCGATGACCTGCGGGATCAACATCGACATCGGCTGGCCCAGCATCGCGGCCTCGGCCTCGATGCCACCCACGCCCCAGCCCAGCACGCCGAGGCCGTTGACCATCGTCGTGTGCGAGTCCGTGCCGACGACCGTGTCCGGATAGGCCTGGACGATCCCGTCCTTGTTCGCGGCTGTCGTGAACACGACGCGCGCGAGGTACTCGAGGTTGACCTGGTGGACGATGCCCGTGTCGGGCGGCACGACCGAGAAGCTGCTGAACGCCGACTGGCCCCAGCGCAGGAACGCATAGCGCTCCTTGTTGCGCGAGAACTCGATCTGCGCGTTGAGCGAGAGCGCCTTATCGGTGCCGAACTCGTCGACCTGCACCGAGTGGTCGATGACGAGCTCGGCCGGGATGAGCGGGTTGATGCGCTTGGCGTCGCCGCCGAGGTGCTTGATGGCGGCGCGCATCGCGGCGAGGTCGACGACGGCGGGCACGCCCGTGAAGTCCTGCATGAGGACGCGCGCCGGCATGAAGGCGATCTCTTTGCTGGGCTCGGCCTTCGGCTCCCACGTCGCGATGGCCTTGACGTCGTCGGCCTTCACGGCGCGGCCGTCCTCCGTGCGCAGCAGGTTCTCGAGCAAGATGCGCAGCGAGAACGGCAGGCGCGACGGGCGCAAACCGGCCTTTTCCAGCGCCGCCAACTTGAAGATCTCGTACTCGCGCGCGCCGACCTTCAGGGTCGAGCGGCTACCAAAACTGTTCGCGCCATTCGCCATGAGGCGATTCTTAGGGCGACGGCCCGTCCCTGTCGAGGGGAGACCGCGCGCCCCGTCGAGGAACTTCGCAGGCGGCGAGCCCGAGGCGCACGGAGATGTCCGTCCGGTTTCGAGAGACCCAATCGTAGAGTTTCCCCGCGAGCCAGCGCAGGCCCGGCACGCGCAGCGGCCACGCGACGAGCCGGCCGCCCGGCAGGGCGGAGATCGCCTCGTAGAACGCATCCGACCGCGTCCACCGCCGCCCCGTCGCCTCGTCGACGACGAGGATCGTCCGATCGAGCAGCTCGGGAGCGACGTCGGCCGGCACGCCGTCGCGATCCTGGTTCGAGATCCACGTGAGCCGCCCGTGCCGATCGCGCCGGGCCAAAGCCCGCATGACGTGCGTGCAGATCCCGCAACCCGCGTCGTAGAAAACGAGGCGGTGACGATCCGGTGCGCGGGCCTCGTCGGTCACGCGCCAAGCCTAGAATGGATTTACGTCTTCGGGGTCGTGCCGGCTTGCCGGTAGATCTCGTAAACGATCGTCAATGCGGCGTGGGCGTCGTGGAGGCCGACGGGGGCGGGGCGCTTCTCGGCGATCGCCTTCTTGAAGTCTTCGAGCTCGAGGCGCCACGAGTGATCTTCGCCGGGGTACTCCCAGATCGTCGTCTCGGGGGGACCCATCTCGGGCTTCATCTTGTAGTAGCTGAGCTTCTCGGTGCCGTAGCTGCCGCCGAGGCCCTCGATGTGGAGCTTGGCGTCCTTGCCGAAGATCTCGAACGAGAAGGTGTTCTTCCATTCGGTCCACGTGGCGTGGAGCCAGGCGACCTGGCCCGTGGCCGTCTTCAGCAACAGGAAGCCGTTGTCCTCCGCCGGCATGTCCCAGAAGAACGTGCCGACGTGGCCGCTGACGTGCGGGAAGTCGCCGAGGAACCAGCGCGACAGATCGATGAGGTGCACGCCTTGATCGAGCAGCTCGCCGCCGCCCGAGATCTCGGGCTTGGCGCGCCACTCTTTGTCGTAGCCGACGCGGCCGCCGTGGCCGTAGCGCGCGCGGATGTACATCATCGGCCCGAGCGCGCCCGAATCGAAGAGCTCGCGCGCCTTCTGCAGCGCGGGGTGGTAGCGGTGGTTGAAGCCGACCTGCACGCAGACGCCGTTCTTCTCGGCGGCGGCGATCACGGGCACGAGCTCGCCGGGATTGCGCGCGGCGGGCTTCTCGACGACGACGTGCTTGCCAGCCTCGACCGCCGCGAGCGTCACGGCGGCGAGCGCATCGTTGCTCGTCGCGACGAACACGGCGTCGACGTCGGGCCGCGCGACGGCGGCGCGCCAGTCGGTCATCGCCGTCGCGCCCTTCGCCTGGTTCGCGAGCGCCTGCGCGCGCTCGAGCACGGGATCGCACGTCACGGTGACTTGGTCGGGCACCTTCAACGAGCGGAGGCGCTTCTGGCCAATCAAGCCGCAACCGACGATCGCAAATCTCATCGCGCGAACCTCACGAGTCACCCCAATCTTTGCCGCGATCCTTGGGAACGATCCGGCGAAGCGTGTAGATGTCGCTCTTTTCGATCTCCGGCAGGTGCGCGGGCAGCTCGGCCCACGGATCCCACACGGCCGAGAGCAGCTTGCCCGAGATGCCGTCGCTCTCCGATGACAACAAGAACGCGATGAGCGCCGAGCCCTTTTCCAGCCCGGCGCCGCCGTCCGCCTTCTGCTTGAGCGCGCGATCGTAGAACGCCTGGCCCACCTTCGCGGGGCCGGCCTCGAGCACCTCGTCGAGCATGCGCGTGTTGAGCGCGCCGGGCGCGACGGCGTTGACGTCGATCTTCGTGCCGCGCAGCTCTTCGGCGAGCGTCTCGGTGAAGCGCACGACGGCGGCCTTCGAGGCCGCGTAGGCCGAGAGGCGCGGCAGCGGCGCCGTCGCGCCGCCGCCCGAGAGATTGACGATCTTGCCGGCGCCGCGCGCGCGGAACGCCGGGAGCACGGCGCGGCATGGCAGCACGGTGCCCATCAAGTTGATCTCGATCGCCTTCGCCCACTCGGCCCAGTCGACCTCTTCGATGAGGCCTTTCGGTCCGTAGACGCCGGCGTTGTTGACGAGGCCGTCGAGCGGGCCGAGCGCGCGCGTCGTTTCGGCGACGAGCGCGTCGACGTCTTTGGCGTTCGCGACGTCGGCGACGGCGGCGTACACGCGTTGCTCACCTGCTTTCGCGCGCAGCGTGGCGGCGGCCTTGTCGACGGCGTCGCGCGAGCGCGCGCAGATCGCGACGTCGGCGCCTTCGGCGACGAGCCGCTCGGCGACGGCGAGGCCGAACCCCTGGCTCGCCCCGGTGACGAGGATCTTCTTCCCTTGCAGCTTCATGCGGCCGTCACTCTATCGCGGTCGGCGCGCCGACGGCGGCGTAACGGAGGCGCGCGTCGTTTCCGAGCTGCGCCGCGAGGAACCGGTTCGCATCGAGCACGAGCGCGCGCGGCGCCGCGACGACAGCCACGCGATCGGCCGTCAGCTCGCGGAACGCCGGCCACTCCGTCGCGACGACGATGGCCACGGCGCCGCGGATCGCGTCGTCGACGCTCGAGACGAGCTCGAGCTCGACGGGCAGCTCGGCGGATTTCTTGCTGATGGCAGGATCGAAGGCGCGCACGACGGCGCCCTGCTCGACGAGCCAGCGGCACAGCGTGACCGACTCCGAGCGGCGCAGCGTGTCCGTGCCCGGCTTGTACGTGAGCCCGAGGACCGCGATCGATTTGCCGCGCAGGTAGCCCAGCAGCGCTTCGAGCCGGCGACGCGCCCACAGCCGGTGCCCGTCGTTGCTCTGCTTGACGCCCGCGAACAGCGGCGTCGAGAACCCTTTGCGCGATCCGATGTCGAGCAGGAACGCGACGTCGCGCGCGAGCGTGCCGCCCGCGAAGGCCGCGCCCGGCCCGAGGTACGCGCCCGGCCCGATGCGCTGCTCGCTCTTGAGCCCGCGCTCGACCTCTTTGGCGTCGGCGCCCATCGCCTCGCACGCCGCCGCGATCTCGTTGATGAAGACCACCGACGTCGCGAGGAACGCGTTGACCGCGTGCTTGGTCATCTCCGCCGACTCCACGCGCATCCAGACAATCGGTCGCGCCAGCGGCGCGAGCAGCTCTCCGATGCGGGCGCGCGCCGCGTCCGTGCGCGCGCCGACGACGATGCGATCCGCCTTGCGGAACACGTCGAGCGCCTTGCCGAGCCGCAGGTTCTCGGGCGAGTACGCGAACTCGACATGACGCCCGTTGGCCACCGCCGCGAACGCCTTCTCGAGCCGCGCCGTCGTGCCCACCGGAACCTGCGACGACGTCAACACGACCGCGCCGTCCTTGAGGTGCGGGAACAGCAGCGCGACCTTCGCGACGACGAAGTCGACGTCGGCGTTGTCGTTCTCGTCGACCGGCGTGTCGAACGTGATCCACACGAGGTCCGCCGTCTCGGCGTGCGAGACGTCCGCCGTGAACTTGAGCCGCCCCGACTGAACGCCGTCGTGCACGAGCTCCGGCAACCCCGGCTCGAGGATCGGCGGCTTCCCGTCGCGAAGCCCCGTGACGACGTCGTGGTCGAGGTCGATCCCCACCGTCGGAAAATGCTCCGCGACACACGCCGCCGTCACCGACCCGAGGTGCCAAAGCCCGTAGACGCAGACGTTCATGCCAGCCGGCGCTTGTAGCACACTCGGCCCGGCGGCTGAAGGGCACGTTGGACGCGCACCCTCGTCGTGGTACATGCGTCGTCGCACATGTCGACCGTGAACGGGGAGCGCCCGCGGCTCGAACGCGCGCGCCAGGTCGCGCTGCCGGTCGTCGCGTTCGCGGCCGCGCTCTTCTTGGCTTGGTTCACGAACCATCGCCAGCTGTGGGAGACGTGGCTGCTCTGGCCGTACCTCGGTTTTTGGGCGGCGACCGTCGTGTGGGTGGTTGCTTGCGCGAGCGTCGGCCACGCGGCGCTGCGGCTCTTGCCCGAGCTGCGGCTTCGCTTTCGCGAGCGGCTCTTGTTCGACTTCGCGACCGGCGTGCTGATCTTCGCGGCGGGGCTGTTCGTCGTCGGCGTCGCCCACGGGCTGGGCACGCCTTTCTATTTCATCTACCCCGTGGTGCTCGGCGCCGTGGGCTTCGCGTTCTCGTGGCGCGACGCCCGCCGTGCGTGGCGGCACCTCCGCGGCGCGCGCCGCCGCGCCAACCTGCGCCCGTCGCTGATCCACGCCGCCGCCACGGTCCTCGGGACCCTGGCCCTCGCCGTCATCTACCTGTCGATCATGACGCCCGACAACGCGGCGTTCGACGCGCGCTCGTACCACCTGCCGATCGCCGAGCACTTCGCGGCCGGCGGACGCATCGGCCCGTTTCCCGAGGGCTGGTTCGCGGGCGCGCTCCCGCACCTCGCCTCGTGGCTCTACACGTGGCCGTTCACGCTGCGCTCGGTGAAGCTGTTCGGCCACGTCGAGCTCGCGGCCCACCTGGAATTCGCGCTGTTCGTCGCGACGGTGTTCTCGGCGCCGCTGCTCGTCGAGGCCCTCTGCCCAGGCCGACGCGCGCGCAGCGCCTGGGCCGTGTTCTTCTTGTTCCCGGGGCTGTTCCTCTACGACTCGAGCCTCGGCCTCGCCGCCGATCACGTCCTGGCTTTTTGGGCCGCGCCCGTCGCGCTGGCGGTCATGCGGTTCGCGCAGCGGCCGTCGAGCCGCGCGCGCGGCGTGCTCGCGGGCCTCATGCTCGCGGGCGCCGCCCTCACGAAGTACCAGGCCATCTACTTGCTCGTCCCGGCCGGGCTCGTGATCGCGTTCATCGTCGCGCGCGAGCTGTGGCGGGCGCGGCGCGCGGTGGAGCGCGCGCAGACGACCCGCGCGACGTTCTCCGGCGCCGGCGCGCTCGTGATCGCGATGGTCGTCGCGACGGCGCCGCACTGGCTCGCCAACGTCGTGTGGCACGGCAACCCGGTGTACCCGATGGCGCGCAACCTCTTCCCGACGCACCCGCTCGTGCCGGGCTGGGCGGGCACGGAGCTCGATCACCAGTTCGAGCTGACCGGCACGCTGGGCCACAAGCTGAGCGAGGCCGCGGGTGCCGTCTTCGCGTTTTCGTTCGTCGTGCACGACTGGGCGCCGTTCCACGGCGACCTCCCCGTGTTCGGCTTCCTGTTCACGCTGACGTTGCCGGTGCTCTTGTTCGTGCGCGGCGCCGGTCGCGCGCGCGTCCTCGCCGTCGCCGTCATGCTCGGCGTCTTCATCTGGTTTTGGACGTACCACGAGGATCGCTACCTACAGGCGTTGCTGCCGTGGATGGTCGCGACGACGTCGTCGGCGTTCCTGCTCGCATGGAACACGTCGGGGGCGTTCACGAACCTCGCGACGCGCGTCGGCTTGGCCGCGCTCGTCGCCGTGCAGCTCATGTGGGGCAACGACGTTCCGTGGCTGCCGACGCACTCGATGCTTCACGACGTGCCCGCGATGCGCACGATGCGGGTTTTGTCGTCGACGTTCCGCGGGGACTTTCACTCACGCTTCTCGTTCGACACCGGTTTCGAGCCGCTGGATCGAACGCTGCCGCGCAACGCCTACGTCTTGCTTCACGAGGAGTACCTGCGCCTCGGGCTCAACCGCCGCGCGATTCAGGACAGCCTTCGCCTGCAGGCCGGCATCGACTACCGGCAGCTCGCGCGCCCCGATCGCATCCACGACATGCTGAAGAGCCTCGGCGCGACCCACCTCGTTTGGGGCGGCGCGAGCGTCAACCGCGAGATCCCGATCTCCGGCGAGCTCGCCTTCTGGGGCTACGCGCTCCGTTACGGCGAAGACCAGCGGTTCGCGGGCAGCTTCACCGTCGCGAAGATCCCCGAGCGCCGTCCGCCGGCACGCGAGCCCGGGCGCGTCCTCTGGGTCGCTTGCGGCGAAGCGCGCGAGGTCTCTCTCCCGGACGTCGATCTCCTCGTCGTGGGCAAGCCCGTCACCGCGCCCGTGCAGCCCGATCCCGCCGCGATCCTCCCCAACGCCGAATTCATCGTCGCCGAGTCGCGCTGCCGCAACCGGCTGACGCCGCAGATGTTGGCGCCGTTCGTCGAAGCGCCGCGTTGGGGCGACTACTCGCTCTGGGTGCGGCGGCTCTGAGCCAACGTCACGGGCCGCGCGGCCAGAGGAAGCTCGCGTGCAACGCCGCCTGGGCGACGGCGGCCGCGAGCACAGTCAGGCGCGCGCCGCTGCTCCGAAGCTTCTCGTCGAGCAGCGCGAAGGCGAGAAAGCAGAAGCCCAACAGCGACGGCAGCACGAGGCGCGCGAGCCAGTAGCCGAAGAAGTACGGGTGCTGCACCGACGGCAGCGCCAGCGTGATGTTGGCGAAGGCGGCGGCGCTGATGGCGACGACGATCGCCTTCGCTCGATCGTCGGGTCGCGGGGCGCTGCCGAAGCCCACGAGCTGCCGCGCCATCCGCGCGAGGTACACGAACGTCGCGATCACCATGAGCAGGCTCAAGGGGACGCTCGTGCGCACGGCGATCGTCATGAGCCGCTGATGCAGCGGGTCCCGCGCGCCGAGGTAGTTGTCGCTCGGATCGTACTGGTAGACGTTCAACACGTCCGTGAACGTCGAGAGGTGGAGCAGCGCGGGGTAGCTGTGCTTGTTGTCGATGAGGAGGTTGGTCACCTCGATGTTGTTGATGAGCTTGACCGGATCGCCGGCGACCTTGTCGTCGTAGAGCGGCGCGCGCAGGACGTCGCGGTCGGCGGACCGCAGCGTCAGCAAGCTGCGCCAGGTCATCTGATGCTGCCAGCGTTGCCGGCCCGGCCCGTTGGGATCGGCCTTGACGTAGTAGTGGTACTGCACGGCCGCGAAGACGCCGGGGACGACGACGAGGAACGTCAGCGCCGCGACCCTGGCGCGCGCGCCGGGCACCTGCTTCCGCCACGCCACGAGGAGCACGACGATGACGAACAGCGCCGAGACCATCGTGTACTTCGAGAAGATCCCGAGCATGAGCGCGACCGACGCCGCGACGACGAGCCGAAGCTGCCGCGACGGCGACGGCTCTCGAACCAGCTCGCACATCACCCAGATGAGCGCCGCGAACGGCAAGACGATCAGCGCGTCCGTCGCGAAGACGGTCGAATGGATCACGCGCACCGGAAGGAAGGCGATCGTGACGAGCGCGGCGAGACGCAAGCTCGTGTTGTGGATGATGCTCGGGGCGATGCGCGACCAGACCCGCAGCGCGATGAGGTTGAGGGCCACGAGCACGAAGCTCGTCGCTTGGATGTACGCCGTCGTGCCCGTCATCCAGTTGACGAGCGCGCTCAACCAATAGAGAGCGGGCGGGTTGGTGCCGACGTAGACGAACCACCGAAACGGAGGGAGCCGAATCGCGTCCGCGGCGGCCCCTGGATGAATGCCCCAGTCCTGCCCCATGAAGCCGTGGTGCAGGATGCCGTTGAGCTGCAACACCATGACGGCGCCGATGATCGCCAACGTCAGCGCGCGCTCGTGCCGCGTGAGCGCTTCTTCGACGTTTTGCAACCAGGGGAACGGCGACGCCATGCGAGCGGGACTATACGGACAACGTCGAGCCTTGGGCCGCTTTTCCGTCGGCCAAACAGAACGTTTACAAGGCTCGGCGCGATCGCCGACGACGCAGTCGCGATCCGAATGTCGCGATCGCGGCCATGGGCCGAGCGAGCGCTCGGAGCAAACGCCGTCGAGGCGGCTCGAGCGACGGCCCTCGGCTTGCACGACCACCGGCTCGCCGTGCGAACGCTCGTCATCATTCCGGCCTACAACGAGGCCGCCAGCCTCCCCGGCGTCATCGAGGGTCTGCGACGCAACGGCCACGAGGACCTCTGCGTCATCGACGACGGGTCGACCGACGGCACGGCGGCCGTCGCCGCGCGGCTGGGCGTCATCGTGCTGCGCAACCCCTTCAACCTCGGCATCGGCGGCGCCGTCCAGACGGGGTACCTCTGGGCGGCGGAGCACGGGTACGACGCCGCGGCGCAGTTCGACGGCGACGGCCAACACGATCCCGCGTGCCTGAGACCTGCGATCGATCTCATCGCCCGCGGTCACGACGTCGTCATTGGCAGCCGGTTCCTCGACCGCGGCGGGTTCCGGTCGACCTTCTGGCGACGCGTCGGCATTCGCTACCTGTCGTGCTTGCTTCGCCTCCGCTGCGGCGCCGTCGTCACCGATCCGACGTCGGGCTTCCGTGTCGTCGACCGCGCCGCGATCGAGATCTTCGCGGCGCACTACCCCTCGGACTACCCCGAGCCCGAGGCGATCTCGCTCGCCTGCCACCGTCAGCTTCGCATCGTCGAGATCGCCGTGCGCATGCGAGAGCGGAAGTTCGGCCACAGCTCGATCGCGGGTTGGGGAACGCTCTACTACCTCGTGAAGGTCTCGCTCGCGATCCTCCTGTCGGCGGGGGGCGCGCGCCGCCGCGCGACGGGACCCGCGTGATCGACGAAGAGTTGCTGCCTGTCGAGCTCCAGCTCATCTCGGGCGCTGTGCTCTTGATCTTTCTCGCGCGCGTCGTCTGGCTCGTCCGCCGCGACGCGCTCGGGCTGCGCGAGAGCTTCCTTTGGCTCTCGTCGACGCTCGTCGCCTTCGTCTTCGTGGTCTTCCCCACGATCCTCAGGCGCCTCGCGACCACGGCCGGTGTGCGCGTCCCCTCGAACGCGCTCTTCGCGCTCGCGCTCGTCTATGTGCTCGTGAACCTGCTGTCGGTCACGATCGCCGTCTCGCGCGGCGCGGCCCGCACCCGTCGGCTCTCGCAGGAGTGCGCGCTGTTGCGCGGCGAGCTCGACGAGCTCAGGCGCTCGGCCGCGATGACGGTTCGGCCGTCGTGACCGGCATGTGTCCCATCTGCGGCGTGGGCGTGCCGCGTACGACGTTCGCATCGCCGCGGCTCTCGATCGCCCGTTGTCCGGTTTGCAGACACCGCTCGTCCGAACAAGCCACCGACGCCGCCGTCACCGCGACGGACTACCACCAGCAGTACGACGAGGCTTTCGTCGCGGCGCTCGCGCGCACGCGTCGCCGCCAGAGCCGTCGAATCGTCGACCTGATCCGGCGCGCGTCGCCCGACCTGGACGGCGTCGTCGACTTCGGGGCAGGCCGAGGCTGGTTCCTCGAAGGCGCGCAGGCGGCCGGCGTGAGGCGGCTCGCCGGCGTCGACGTCTCGAGCCACGCGATCACGTTGCTGCGCGAGCGCGGGATCGAAGGCACGCTCGTCGACGATCGGCTGTCGGCGTTGCCGCGCGTGTCGTTCCAACCCGACGCGCTCGCGATGCTCGACGTGATCGAGCATTTTCCCGTGGCCGAGGTCGGCGCCCGCCTCGCCCGCGTCGTCGCCCACTACCGACCGCGCGTCGTCGTCTTGAAAGTGCCGACGAGCGCGGGGCTCCTCTACCGCGCTGCCGCCGCGCTCGCGGCGTTCGGGACCGTCGGGCCGCTCGAGCAGCTCTACCAGGTCGGAAGCCATCCTCCTCATTGGAGCTACTTCTCGCGACGGTCGCTCCTGACGTTGCTCACCCGCTGCGGGCTCTCGCCGCTCGCGATCGCGTCGGATCGCGACTTCGAGCCCGACGAGCTCGCGCGGCGGGTCCAGGCGCTCCGTCGCTCGGGCCCGTTCGCGCGTCCGCTCGGCATCGTCGCGAGCGCCCTCGCCGACGTCACAGGCGCGCACGACGCCCTCATCGTCGTGGCGCGTCCCAACGGGGCTACTGGCGCAACGACGCCTCGGTGACGCCGAGCGCGGCGGCCTTCGCCTTGGAGATGAGGACGACCGGGTTGCCCGCCGGCTTGAGCGTCGGCCAGGTCAGCAGCGTCGGGTAGTAATCGTAGTTCGCGTGCTGGCTGCCGAAGTACGTCGCGTACTCCGGCGTGTTCGCGCGCCACGTCGACAACGTGCGCGCGTAGGCCATGACGGCGTCGGCATCGTCCCACGCGGCGAGCTTCGCACCGGCGAGGGCGTTGCCGTCGCGGGTCGCGAGCGCCGCGCGCAGCGCGGGCGCGACGTAGACGCGATCGCCTTTGTGGTGAAGCAGATGGTCTTCGACGCTCGCGAGGATCGTGTCGTCGTTCGTCGCGCCGATCGTCGAGGCAGCGCGCCAGATCCATACCCCGTCGAGGCCACAGACGGCCGCGCAGGCGAGGCCGACCACGAGCGGCCCCGCGCGCCAACGACGTGCCGCTCGCGCGCCGCGCCGCAAGCCGACGGCGGCGAGCAGAGCCAACGGTGGCAACGTCAGCATGAGATTCCGGACGATCAGCAGGCGCTGCATCGACACGAACGCGACGTAGGCGACGAGGAAGCCGAGTGTCGCGAGGACCTTGGGCTGCCGCTCGCGCACGCCGACGACCGCGCCGACGAGCGCGAGGGCCGAGACGCCGAGCGCCACGGGGATGTGCGGCGAGAAGAGCGCCGTCGTCCAATAGCCCCCGATCGCCGCCAAGCGATCGATGACGCGCGGCAACCCGTACGGGTGATCGGTCCCGAAGCGGTTGTAGTCGTCCGTCACGAGGAAGAGATCGTTCGCGTAGTGCAGCGGCTCGAAGAGAAAGCCCGGCGTCGTCGCGACGAAGACGGCGAACATGACGACGCTCGCCTCGAGCGCGCGCCGGAGCCACGCGCGCGCGCCGCGGACGTGCGGCGACAGCGCGAGCGCGATGAAGATCGGCAGGGTCAGGAAGACGCCCGTCGTCTTGGAGCCGAGGCCCAGCCCAGCGGCCACGGCGGAGGCCAACAGCAGCCACCGCTCGCGCGCCGCCGACACGGGGCGCGTGGCCAGCGAAACCAGCGCGAGCTCGAGCGCCGTGAACTGCGCGAGCATCGAATCGACGGCGATCCAGCGTCCGTGGTACGAGAGCTCCCACGACGTGCCCACGACGCCCGCGACGGCGAGCGCGACCCAGGCCGATCCCGTCGCGGCCCACCCGGCGACGAAGACCCAGACGATCGTCAACGCGACGATGACCACGAAGACGGTTCGGTCCGCTTCGACGAAGGTCGGATCGGCCACCTCGTCGGCGGCCCTCCGTCGGGCGTCGACGAGCGACGGATAGGCGCTCTGGTCGAAAGGGCGCGTTGGCCACGCGCGCACCTCCGCGACGATCGCGGGCGCGGCGCGAAGCAAGGTCGGCGCGACGAGCAGCTCGCCCGGCAGGAAGTAGAGGCCGCCGTAGTAGTAGCCGTGCGAAGGATGCGCGACCGGATCGATCGTGTGCTCGATGCCGCCGAGCTGAAACTCCTCGTCGTACATGCGCCCGAAGCCGACGCCGCGCCGGCCCGCGGCGACGTAGGTCGCGACGACGGCGAGGAGCAGCGCGGCGATCACGAGGGCTTCGAGCCTGGCGAGCGCGCGCACTCAGTACACCTCGACCTCGGACAGGTGGAACGGCTCCGAGCTCCGGCTCTCGAGGCGAACGTACCGCGCGCGCTCGGGCGCGAACGAGGCGTGCCACACGTGAAAGGGCGCCGCTCGATCCGCGACGGCGTGAAACGAGCGTCCGTCGCCGAGCTGGACGCTCAACGGGACCGCCCGCGCCTCGCAGCAGTCGAAGCGGTTGTGGACGACGACGCGCGACACGAGCCGAGCGGACCCGAGATCGATCGTCGCCACGTGCGGCAAGCCGCTGGCGTGGAAGCCGATGTTGGTGACGTCGCCGTCGACGAGCTTGCTCGCGTCGTAGCCGGCGTCGAGGGCCGCCACCTCGACCGGACGCCCGCGCGCGAGGTTGGGGTGGCGAAGCAGCGCCCACGCGCCGGCCACCGAGAGCACGAGCGTGGCGCATGCGATCCCGGTTCTTCTGAGGACCGCGCGACGCGCGGCGAGCGCCTCACGCGCGAAAGGCGCCGTGAGCTCGCGGGAGACGACGCGCAGAGCGTGCGACACGCGCGCCAGCTCGCAGGGCTCGAGCCGCGAGAGGAAGAGCACGCCGTCGGGCGCCAGCGCCGACGAGACCGCGGACCTCTGCGCGTCGTCGAGGCCGTCGAGCGGACCGACGGCCTCGGACGCCCTCCGCTCGTGCACCGCCAAGAGCAGACGGATCGCGGAGGCGTAGAGGACGGCGCTGGGGTTGGGGGCCGGCGCCGACGCGCGGAGACCGTCGGCGGCCCTCAAGGCCTCGCGCGCCATCCGCAGCTCGGGTGGCTGAACGAACATCGTCCGCCGAGCGACTGCAGGATGCGGACCAGCCCGCGGCGGCGCGGACGCGCCTCACGCCGCGCGACGGGATCGCGACAGCCGCGTCATGCGGGCGCCGCTTCAGGCGTTCGTCGGCGCGGCGCGCGGGACGAGCTCGAGGCCGATGACGAGGTTGCAGGCGACGATCGGCACGCCGAGCGGGAAGAAGCTGCGCGCCGCGACCGTGAAGTACGGATCGAGCTCGGCGAGGATCTCGTGCGGAAGGTTGATGTGCTCGCGCTTGTAGAACTCGGCGTAGGGCGCGTCGAAGTGCCGCTTCCAAACGCGCTCGGCCGAGATCTTGCGCGCGAGGCTGTAGGCGAGGCTGCCCTCGGTCGGGATGACGACGAGCATGCGCCCCGTCTGCTTGTTCAGCAGGCGCCACGCCTCGCGCACGGCGCCTGGCAAATCCGGCAGGTGCTCGAGGACGTGGATCGCGAGGTAGCGATCGAAGAAGCCGTCGGCGAAGTCCATGCGCTTCTGGCAGTCGCCCACGATCGTCTGCACGTTGGGGAAGCGCCGCTTGATCTCGGCCGCCATGTTCTCGCGGTACTCGTTGCAGAAGTAGCCGCGCTCCTGCTCGGGCGTGAGCGTCTCGTACTCGAGGTGCTCGCCCAAGCCCGCGCCGATCTCCAACGTCGTCTCGAAGCCGGGCGGCGAGTGACGCACGGGGAAGCCGTGGTTGAACTTCTCGAGCGGGCCGTAGCGCGGCCGACCCGCGAGCTCGACGTGCCACAAGCGCATGAACTCGTCGCTGCGCTTCTGTTGCTCGGGCGTGAGCACGGGCAGCACCTTGGGCCACGTCGCGGCCATGGGTCTCAGTCTCGCCCCTCGAGCACCCACGGGTTGGCCCGCAGGTACTCGAGCGTGCGAATGATGCCCTGCTGGATCGTGAGCTTCGGGGCCCAGCCCAGACCGCGCACGCGCTTGCAGTCCAGGAAGATGAACGGGCTGTCGCCGATCCAACCGCGCTCGCCACCCGCGAAGCTCAGCGTCGGCTGGAGGCCGAGCGCGCCCGTGATCCACCCGATCGAGTCGGTCACCTGGCAGTACTCGTCGGTGCCGAGGTTGTAGACCGCCGTCCTGACGTCCGTGCGAGCGGTGGCCAAAAAGATCGCGTCGATGCAGTCCTGCACGTACAGGTACGACTTGCGCTGCTTGCCGTTGCCGAGGACGTGCAGCTTCGTCGGATCGGCGCGCAGGCGCTTGTAGAAGTCGAAGACGTGACCGTGCGTGTAACGCTCGCCGAGGATCGACACGAAGCGGAAGATCCACCCCTGGAAGCCGAAGCCCTCGGCGTAGGCGCTGATGAGGCCCTCGCAGGCGAGCTTCGACGCGCCGTAGAGCGACGTCTGCACGGGGAACGGCCCGTCCTCGGGCGTAGGGAACACCGTCGGCTCGCCGTAGATCGAGCCCGTCGAGCTGAAGGCGATGCGCTTGACGCCATTGGCACGCATGGCCTCGAGGACGTTGAAGGTCGCGATCGTGTTCTGCTGCAGGTCGCGCTCGGGGTGCTCGGTGCCGAAACGCACGTCGGCATTGGCGGCCAGGTGAAACACGAAGTCGACGCCGCGCATGGCCGCGCCGAGCGCCGACGTGTCGAGCAAGTCGCCTTCGACGAGCTCGAAGCGCGGGTTCGCGAGCGCGTCGCGCAGGAACTCTTTGCGGCCCGTCGAGAGGTTGTCGTAGGCGACGACGTCGTCGCCGCGCGCGAGCAGCCGATCGACGAGGTTGCTGCCGATGAAACCGGCGCCGCCGGTCACGAACGCTTTCACTTTTCGAACCCCACGGACTCGTCGACGATGAACTTCGGCCGCCGCTTGGTCTCCTCGTAGGTGCGCCCGACGTAGGCGCCGAGGAGCCCCATCCCGATGAGCTGGATGCCGCCCAGGAACAGCATGAGGATGCACATCGTCGCGAGGCCCTGCGCGAAGCGATAGAGATCGTAAGCCTTGAGGATCGCGACGACGGGGATCGCGAGCATGGCGATGCCGGCCATCGAGATGCCCGCGACGACCATGACCCGCAGCAGCGAGTCCGAGAAGGCGACGATGCCATTGAAGCCGATCTTGAGGCTGCCCGTGAGACGGTTGTACTTGCCGTCGCCGGCGGCGCGCGCGTCGCGGTTGAACGGGAGCAGCACCGTCTTGAAGCCCACGATCGCCGTGAGGCCGCGCAGGAAGCCGTGGCTCTCGTTGAGCGCGATGACCTCTTTGACGACGCGCCGATCGAGCAGGCGGAAGTCGCCCGTGTTGCGCGGGATCGGCACGATGGCGATGCGGTTGATGACCCAGTAGCCGACGTACGAGATGATCTTCTTGATCATCGTCTCGCCCTCGCGCGACGTGCGCTGCGGGATGACGACCTTGTTGCCCTCGCGCCAGAGGCGAACCATCTCGGGGATGAGCCGCGGCGGATCCTGCAAGTCACAGTCGATGACGATGACAGCTTCGCCGCGCGCGTAGTTGAGCCCGCCGATCGTCGCGGCCGGCTGGCCGAAGCGGCGCGAGAACAAGAGGAGCTTCACGCGCGGGTCGCGCTCGTTCTCGGCGCGGATCATCTCGACCGTGCGATCGGTGCACGGGTCGGCCACGAAAATGATCTCGTAGTCCTCGGTGACCTGCGAGAGCACAGGGCGAATCGCCGCGAGGAACTTCGGGAGCGTTTGCTCCTCGTTGTACACGGGCACGACGACTGACAGAAGGCAGGACATCTCGGCGAAGGGGGCCTTAAAAGAGGACGGCGACAGTACCAGCGGGCCCGACGCCCGTCCAGCGTGGGTCGGGCGAACGAGAACGCGGAAAACGTGATCGAGGCGATCGGCTGTATGGTATGAGCCGCGGTCGGCCCGCGGTAAAAGCAGGCCCGCACCCTCATGAGCTCAAGCTCCGACCCGGCGGCGCCTCCCGACGATCTCCTGCCCGTGGCGCCCAGCGCGGACGCACCGGGACCCTTCACCTTCGCCGACTCTTGGCCCGGGACGACGGTGCCCGTACCCGTCGAGCCGCCGCCGAAGCGTCGACGCTTCGCGTGGCTGCGCGGCTGGCGCCTGCGGCCGCGTGAGCTCGCGGTGTTCCTGAGAGGCGCGTCGATCCTGGCCGTCACGGGCTTCTGCCTCGCGGCGTTCTTCATGCAGCTCGTGAGCGCGCTGCGGAGCACGCGCGTGCTGTTCGCCATCGGCGACTTCGTCAACCGCAACCAGGTCGGGCCGGCGGCGCGCATGCAGATGCTCGCGTGGCTGGGCGGCGGTGGTATCGGCGGCGTGATCGTCGCGCTCGTGCTCTACCGCTGGCGCCGTCGCACGACGTCCGTGGGCGCGCGCGTCGCGCGTGTGCTGCGCGCGGGCCGGCTGCTGTGGCCGCTCATGCTGCCGGGTCTCGCCTGGCCGCTGCTCGCGGCGACCGAGTGGGACGCGCTCTCGCGCATCAGCGGCATCGCTTTCATCGCGCTGCTCGCCGAGCTCTGCGTCGCGTCGGCCGCGGGTGAAATCGTCGTGGCGCGCCTCCCGCTCGCGCGCGCTCTCGCGCGCCTCGGCGCGCGGCTCGCCGCCTTCGCGCGCGCGCGCCGGCGCCTGTCGCCGTCGGCCGTCGCCGTGCTGTTGGGCGCCGTCTTCTACGCCGTGTGGATGAGCTGGGGAACGATCCTGCAGCACCGCGAGTTCGGCACGGCGGCGTTCGACCTCGGCAACTACGACACGATGTTCTTCAACACGCTGCACGGGCACCCCTTCCGCTGCCCGTCGGTGTTCCCCAAGGGCGCGAACTGGTCGATGTTGAGCACGCACGCCGAGCTCACGATGTTCGCGCTGCTGCCCTTCTACGCGCTCCGGCCCGGCGCCGAGACCCTGCTCATCATGCAGGCCGTCGCGCTCGCGAGCGGCGCGATCCCGCTCTACCGGTTCGCGTCGCGCCGCCTGCCCCGCCCCGCCGCCGTCGTGCTCGCTTTCGCGTACCTGCTGTACGCGCCCATGCACGAGGCGAACTTCTACGATGTGCACTTCCAGAAGTTCGCCGTGCCCTTCACGCTGTGGGCGCTCGACATGCTCGACGCGCGCCGGGCCGTGCCGTTCTGGATCTTCTTCGCGCTGTCGCTCGGCTGCCGCGAGGACGTGCCCATCGGCTTCGGCGTTCTGGGCCTGTTCCTGCTGCTCACGGGCCGCCACACGCGCATGGCTTTCGTGATGACGACGGTGGCGATCGCCTACTTCGTCGTCATCAAGTTCGTCATCATGCCGCGCTTTGGGAGCTGGTGGTTCTCGGACCTCTACCGCGATCTCTACCCGCAGGGCGAGAACACCTATGGCGGCGTCGTGAAGACGCTGCTCACGAACCCGATGTTCGTGTGGAAGACGCTCATCACGACCGAGAAGATCGTCCTCTTCTTACTGGTCGTCGGCCCGCTCGCGTTCCTGCCGCTGCGCCGCGGCCTCTTGTGGATGAGCCTGCTGCCGGCCGTGCCGTTCACCGTGCTCACGACGGGCTACGGCCCCACGGTGCAGATCAGCTTCCAGTACGTGCTGCTCTACATCCCGTTCTTGTTCCTCGCGGCGGCGCTCGCGCTCGCCTCGTACCGCGGGACGAACCTCGGGCGCGCCAAGCTCGCGGGCGCCGTGGGCGCGATCTGCGTCGCGACGTTCCTCACGACGCGCGTGTGGGGCGCGATGCCCCCGGGCGACAAGTTCCGCGGCGGCTTCCGCGACATCCCGTCGCTGCGCCCCGTGAGCGACTTCGAGAAAGAGAAGGCGCGCGATCTCGCCGAGCTGGCCGCGATGGTGCCGAAGGACGCGACGCTGGCCGTGAGCGAGATGGAGCACCCGCACGTCTCGACGCGCCTCAACGTCCTCGCGCTGCGCTTCGGCTTCGAGGACGCCGACTACCTGCTCTACAGCGAGGACTCCGGCACCGGCGGCAACGAGACCGCGCGCCGCGCCCTCGCCACCGGCAACTTCGAGGTCGTCGCCCGCAAGGCCAACACGCGCATCGCGCTGCTCCACCGCAGGAAGTAGATCGCCGCGGTGCGGGGGGCGCGCGCCTACAGGATCTTCGTACCTTCGTAGTCGAAACCGAAGCGGATCTCCATGAGGCCGGCCTGCTTGAGCGCCGCGCGCAGGCGCGCCTTCTCTTCCGTGTAGAAGAGCAGGAAGCCGCCGCCGCCCGCGCCGATGACCTTGCCGCCGAGCGCGCCGTTCTCGCGCGCGAGCGCGTACCAGCGGTCGATGTCGGCGTTGCTCATCATGGGCGAGCGCTTCTTCTTGTGCATCCAGTGCTCGTGCATGATCTCGCCGTATTTGGCGAGGTTGCCGCTCTCGATCGCCTCGAGGCTGCGGTAGCCGAGCTCCTTCACATAGTGAAGGTTGTCGATCATCGACTGATCGTTCTTCTTGCTCTTGTCGTCCTGGTCCTTGAGCACGGCCGACGCCGAGCGGTAGTAGCCCGTCGACACCATGACGAGGTTGTCCTCGAGCAGGTCGAGGATCTCGTCGCTCGCGTTGATGGGCTTGGCGTCGACGGTGCCGTCCTTCTTGAAATCGAACGCCGTGACGCCGCCGAAGGCCGCGATGTACTGGTCCTGCTTGCCGATGGGCTCTTTGAGGATGTCGAGCTCGATGCGGCACGCGAGCTCGGCGAGATCCGGCGCGTGGATGAAGTGGCGCTTGTGCTTGTAGATCACCTTGAGCAAGCACGTCGTGAAGCTGCCCGACGACCCGAGGCCCGTGCCCGCGGGGATGTCGGCGACGCTCGTGAGCTCGAGGTTCGGCGGCGCGACGCCCGTGAGCTTGAGCGCCTCGCGGATGATCGGGTGCTTGATGTCGTCGACGCTCGTGACGCGCTCGATCTGCGAGTAGCGGAACAACATCTCCTTGAGCGGCGTGAGCTGGAAGTTCACGTAGACGTACTGGTTGATCGCCGCCGAGAGCACGAAGCCGCCGTGCGCGAGGTAGTACGAGGGCAGGTCCGTCCCGCCGCCGCCGATGCTGATACGAAGGGGGCTCCGTCCGATGATCATGCGCCCTGTTTAACCCGAAACGTCGCGCGCCGAAAAGCGCGGGTTCGTTGCCACTCAGGGCATGCGCGTGCGCGGCAGCTCGGGGGCGAGCAGCTGATCGTGGCCGCCGCGTTGAAGGCGCGGCAGGCGGATCGAGCTCGCGGGCGGCGCCGCGAACAGGTGGGCGCGCCAGGCGGCGTAGGTCGCGAGGCCCATGCCGCCCATGAGCGCGGCGGCCGTCGAGAGCGCCCACGGCAACAGCACGGGCGCGAGGCTCTTCGACTCGACGACGACGAGCGCGTCGACGAGCTCGGGGCCCTGGATCGAGCCGCGCGTCGGGCCCATGTTGACGTTCGCGTCGAGGCCGCGGACGACGCCGTCGGCCGTGATCGACTGGTGCAGGCGGATGATCGTCTCTTCGACGATGACGGCGCCCGCGAGGCCGAACGCTTGCGCGGCGGCGACGGCGCCAGGCGTGCCCTCGCGGTGCAAGACGGGCGGCGCCTCGATGCGCGCAGCGGCGGGATCCACGCGCAGGCGCACGCCCGGCAAGCCGTTGGTCGAGAGCTCGGCGTCGGCGCCGCGCCAGGCGACCTCGAACGGCTCGTCCGACTCGACCTCGTGCACGAGCTCGGAGCGCGCCGTGAGCCGCTGCGTGAGCCGCAGCCGCCAGTAGACGCAGGGCTGACCCGACGCCGGTGACCGCAGGACGGTCGCGCCCGCACACGCGAGGCCCTCGAAGCTCACGGGCCGTGTCGCGAGCGCGCGCGCCGCGCCGCCCGCGGTTTCAGCCACGGCTGCGTCGGGAGCGGCGTCGTCGGTGCGCATCTAGTCGGTTTCGGCGGGCTCGTCTTTGTCGTTCCTGTCTTTCGCCGCTTCGGCGGGTTGCCCCGTCGCGGCGGCGTACTCTTCAAGCTTGCGGTACAGGGTCTTGCGGTCAAGGCCCAATCGCTGGGCCGCGCGCGTCTTGTTGCCACCCTCGGCCGTGACGACGCGCTGGATGTAATCGCGCTCGACGTCGGCGAGCGTCAACCCGCGCGCCAGCGCGACGGCGAGCGTGTCGGGCTCGCCCACGCGGCGCTCGCGCACGGCGGTGGGCAGGTCGCCGGCGCGGATGACGCCGCCTTCGCACAGCGCGACCGCGCGCTCGATCGTGTTTTCCAGCTCACGCACGTTGCCGGGCCAAGCGTGGCCGAGGATCGCCTTCTTGGCCGACTCGTCGAGGGCGCGCACCTCTTTGCGGGCGCGCGCCGCGCACGCCCCGAGAAAGTGCTCGGCGAGCGGCAGCAGGTCTTCGGCGCGCGCGCGCAGCGGCGGCAGGTGGATGTGGATGACGTTCAGCCGGTAGTAGAGATCGGCGCGGAAGGCGCCCGTCTCGAGCCGCTTCTCGAGGTCGCGGTTCGTCGCGGCGATGACGCGTACGTCGACGCGCTCGGCGCGCGCCGCACCCAGCGGGCGAATCTCGCCCTCTTGCAGCACGCGCAGCAGCTTCGCCTGCAGCGCGGGCGACAGCTCGGCGATCTCGTCGAGGAAGATCGTGCCGCCGTCGGCCTCGACGAAGAGGCCCGCTCTGTCGGCGCGCGCGTCGGTGAAGGCGCCGCGCTTGTAGCCGAACAGCTCGCTCTCGAGCAGCGCGTCGGGGATCGCCGCGCAGTTGAGCGGCACGAACGGCCGTCCCGCGCGCGGGCTGTTGTAGTGGATCGACTTCGCGACCAGCTCCTTCCCCGTGCCCGACTCGCCCGTGACGAGCACGGCCGCCGCCGAGCCCGAGAGGCGCCGGATGAGGCCGAACACCTCTTGCATGGGCGCCGACTTGCCGATGATGTTGTCGAAGCGGTAGCTGCGCTGGACCTCGGCGCGCAGGCGAATGACTTCCGATCGCAGCGCGCGCTCGGCGAGCGCCTTCTCCACCGACAAGATGAGCTGGTCGATCTCGAAGGGCTTCGTGATGTAGTCGAACGCGCCCAGCTTCACGGCGCGGATCGCCGTGTCGATCGAGCCGAACGCCGTGATGGTGATGACGTGCGGCGACGGCGAGACGGCCTTGATCTCGCGCAACATGTCGAGCCCGTCGAGATCGGGCATCTTGACGTCGGAGATCACGAGGTCGACGCCGCCGCGCCGCACGCGCTCGACGCCGGCGCGCCCGCCCGCGGCCGCCTCGACGGCGTACCCGTCATCCTCGAGCGCCTCGCGCAGCATGTCGCGCATGGCGGCGTCGTCCTCGACGACGAGGATGCAGGCGCGCGGCTCGGGCACGGCGCCGCGATCGCGATCGGCGGCGGTTTCGGCGGGAGCCATGATCAATCCTCGCCCATCGGGTCAATTTTTGCCCGTCGGATCTCGCGGAGCAAGCGCCCCGCCACCGGCGACGGCCTTGAGGCCGGGGTTCGTGTCGTAGGGTGAGGCCTCGGCGACGGCATTCCCCGTCGGCAGATACACGCGAAACACCGCGCCCGCACCTCTCGCGCCGTTCGTGCCGTTGACGCCGTCGCCGCCGTTGGTCTCGACCTCGATCCAGCCGTCGTGGTCCTTGACGATGCCGTTGCTGACGGCGAGGCCGAGGCCCGTGCCCTGCCCCTCGTCGCGCGTCGTGAAGAACGGCTCGAAGATCTTCTCGCGGTGCGCCTCGGGGATGCCCGCGCCCGAGTCGGAGATCTCGACGACGACGTACTCGGCCGGCGCCGCGAGATCGAGGCCGCCCTTGCGCCGCACGACGCGATCGACGGCGACGCGCAGCGAGCCGCCCGACGGCATCGCGTGGATCGCGTTGCCGAGCAGGTTGAGGCACACCTGCTGGATCTGATCGGGATCGCCGGGGACGTCGGGCAGGTCGGCGGCCGCGCGCACCTCGACGGCGATGCCCTGGCGGCTCGCCGACTCGCGCAAGAACTCGATCGACTCGGCGACGACGGCGGGGAGGCGCACGCGCGTGACGCGCGGGCCGCGCTGGCGCGAGAAGTCGAGCACCTGACGGATGATCTTGGCGATGCGCTCGACCTCGCCGCCGATGATCGACGCGTTCTTGGCGATGTCGATCTCGTGGACGCCCGACTCGGTCGTCTTGCGGCCCACGATCTTGCCGATGGCGCGCGCGCGGCCGCCGATGACGTTGAGGGGCGTGCCGACCTCGTGGGCGATCTCGGCGGCCATCTGGCCGATCGTCGCCAGCTTCTCCGACTGGCGCAGGCGCGCCTCGAGCGCGAGCCGCGCCTCGGCGCCGCGCTGGCCGTCCTCGCGCGCCTCGCGCAGCGAGCCCGTCATGGCGTTGAAGCGGCCCGCGAGCGTGCCGATCTCGTCGTCGCGCTCGGCGAGGATCACGCGCGACAGGTCACCCTTGCCGACGGCGTCGATGCCCTCGAAGAGCCGGCGCAGCGGCCGCGTCACCGAGAAGCGCAGCGCGAGCTTGACGGCGACGGCGACGACGAGCGCCAGCAAGAAGAACAGCGGGAACAGGCGCCGCGCCGTCGCCGCGACCTCGGCGTCGATGTAACCGACGCTGCGGCGCATGCCCAGCACGGCGACGGCCTTGCGCGCCGGATCGCGCTGGGGCAGGTCGAGCGACGCCGCGTCGAACAGCGGCACGGCCATCGCGAACGAGCGCGTGCCCGTCGCCGAGTCGAACACGTGGCCCACGGGCGCGTCCTCGATCTCGGCGCTCTGCAACAGCAGCAGCCACGCGGGATCGTCGGTGCGCTTCTCGTCGCCGACGCGCAGGATCTCCAGCTGGAAGATCTCGCCCGTCTCGCGCGCCGCCTGCACGCGCCAATCCAGCGTCTCTTGCGCGTCGGCCTTGTCGAGCGGCTCGAGGCCGGCCGCGAGCGCCGCCGCGATCTCGCGCGCCTCGCGCGAAAGATCGGCCTCGAGATCGGCGCGGCGCGCCTTGAGCGCGGCGAAGCCCAGCGCCGCGAGCGCGCCCGCGACGAGCACGGTCGTCACGACGGTGACCCGCGTCCCCAGCTGCATCCGCCGCTGATTATAGGCCCTCGTGCTATAGGATCGCCGCCATGGCGATCGCCCTCGACGACATTCGCGGCTTGATCCGCGCCGCGCTGCCCGACGCCGAGGTCCGGGTCGAGGACACGACGGGCGGCGGCGACCATTTCGCGGCGACCGTCGTCTCGGCGGCCTTCGCCGGCAAAGGCCCCGTCGACCGCCACCGGCTCGTGTATGCGGCGCTCGGCGACGCGATGCGCGGCCCCATCCACGCCCTCGCGCTCGTGACCGAAACGCCCGACGAGCATCGAAGCCGGACCACCCGATAGGAGACTCCCGTGAACGACCAGCTCCGCCAGCGCATCACCGACACCATCGCCAAGGATCGCGTCATGCTCTTCATGAAGGGAAGCCCTTCGATGCCCCAGTGCGGCTTCTCGGCCGCCGTCGTGGGCGTCCTCAAAGAGGTCGGCGCGAAGTTCGGCTCGTACAACATCCTCTCCGACCCCGAGCTGCGCGAGGGTCTCAAGGAGTACTCGAGCTGGCCGACCTACCCCCAGCTCTACGTCGACGGCAAGCTCGTCGGCGGCGCCGACATCGTCCGCGACCTGCACGCCCGAGGCGAGCTCGCGAAGCTCATCGGCGCATAACGCCCTCCCTCCGTCACCTCTCGCCGGCGGACGGTTCTCCTGTCGGGCGGCGGGCGCTCGCGGGAACGGGTCCTGCCGCTGCGGGGTCCTCCCCGCTGAGTCTTTTTTCCTCGGTCACCGTCGTGGTTCCGATTCTCTGATCAACCGGCGGCTGATCCCCATGGATTGCCTCGAAAAAAAGCCTCATCGGGGTCCCCCCCCTCCGCGTCACCCGTTCCCGCTCGCTTCCCGCCGCCGATGAGAGCGGCCGATCCCTCCAAAATCAGGTCCGTCGGGACAGACCTTCAGTCGAGACGATCGGGTCGTGTTGTCGGCGGGGTGTAGCCCGTGGAACGGGTGGCAGTGAGGGAAGGGGCCCGCTGAAGCTTTTTTTCGCGAGTCCATGGAGATCCGTTCGCTCGCAGCGGCGAGTACGAGTCCCTCGAGGCCCGAAAAAAAGTTCAGTGGGAAGGGATCGCCGAGCTGACAGGACCCGTTCCGCGGGATGCACCCCGCCCTCACCCGAAGAACAGTCCGGCTAGATTTAACGGAGGCGCTACTCGACGGTCGGGGGCGGCATGCCGTCGCCGCGGCCCGTGCGTCGCGCGCGCCCGAGGCGGACGGCGATCGCGATGGCGATCCACGCGGCGCCACCCAGCAGCATGAGAATCAGGCGGCCCGGCAGCGGCCAGGCGTCGACGGTCTGCATGGCCACCGAGATCGCGAGGCCCGCGGGCACGACGCCGAGCAGCTTGAACCAATCGGGCCGGCGCGGCCCGTAGAGCAGCGCGTAGCCGAAGCCGAGGAAGGCGCAGGCCCAGATCTTGAGCAGGAGGCCCGCGTCGACGGGCTGGCCTTTCTGCATGGCGAGCGGCGGGAACGTCTTCGGGCAGTCGGTCCAGGCGCTGATCTCGCTGACGGCGAACGCGCCGCGCCCGTCGAGCGCGGCGACGCGCAGATAGCGGCCGTGGCCGTTGAGATCGCGGCCCGCGCGCAGCTGCTGGCCCGAATCCTCGTCGCGCGGCGCCGTCCACAGCGGCGCGAACGTCTGCCCGTCGGCCGACAGCGACACGATGTAACGGTCGTCGCCGTCGGCGTCGACGAGCGCGCAGCGCACGGGCACGTCGGCGCCGAGATCCCAGGTCGCGAACCCGTCCGAGCCGAACAGCGACGCGAGATCGGTGCGCGCCGGATCGCCCGCTTCGGCGGCGATGCCGTCGGTGAGGCGCTGCGGGTGCGTCACGCCGCTCGCCGCCGACGGCTGCTTGCCGCGCAGCAAGCCCGCCTCGGGCCCGATCCCGCCCGCGAGGTTCGCCACCATGCGATCGCAGGCCGCGACCGCGGCGAGCGCGGCGAGCGTGAGGAGCGCGCGGCGGGCGCTCACGGCGCCGGCGTTCCCAGCGCCTCGACGATCGCCTGCACGAGCCGCCGCATGACGAAGCTCTTGTCGGGGATGATGTCGATGCGCGTGCGCCGCGCCGCCAGCGCGTCGGCGACGATGGGCCCGATCGCGGCGACGCGCGCGCGCGCGAGTCCCGCCGTCAGCTCGGCCTCGCGTCCCGACTCGCGCGCGACCTGCCAAAGGCGATCGACCTGCGACGCGCTCGTGAAGGCGATGGCGTCGACGGCGCCCGTCGCGAGCGCCGTGACCAGCTCGCCGACGCGCGCGCCCTCGCTGGCCGTCGCGTAGATGTACGGCGCGACGACGCCGGGCCGCGCGCCCGCGCGCTCGAGGAACTCGACGAGCGGGCGGTTGGGCTCCGTGCCGTAGAGCTGCACGCCGACGCGGCGGTCACGCAGGTCGAGGGGCTCGAGCGCCTCGATCACGCCGCGCGACGTCGGCACGGCCGCCGGCATCGCCGGCGAAAGGCCCAGCTCGTGCAGCGCGCGCGCCGGCTTGGGCCCGCGCGTGATCGTGCGCGCGCGCCCGATCGCGGCGACGGCGGCGTCGCGCAGCTCGAGCCGCTCGGCCACGGCCATGATGCGGCGAAGGCCCTCGCCCGTGAGGAAGATGAGATCGTCGAAGGCGCCCGCGCACAACGCGCGCACCCAATCCTCGACGGGCGCCTGATCCGGCGCGTCGAGGATCGCGAGCAGCGGGCAGCGCCACGTCTGCGCGCCCTCGTCCTCCAGCATCTGCGCGAGGCGATCGAGCTCGCGTGCTTCCGGCAGCGCGATCGTGCGGCCGACGAGTGGACCTGACGTGCTCATGGACTCCGCTGCTTTTTACGGTATCGTGCCGCTCCCAACAAGGACCCCGATGGCAACGAAATCGACGAAAAAGGGTGAAAACGAGGCTGCGGGCACGGGCGAGGACGCGGTCGCGTCCGCGAAGGCGCGCCTCGGCTCGGCCGAGCGCAACGATCCCTGCCCCTGCGGCTCGGGTAAAAAGTACAAGAAGTGCCACCTGCGCGACGACGAGGCGGCGACGATCGTCCCCGTCGCGCCGCCCAACCCGCAGGAGATGATCCTCGAGGGCTGGCGCCTCTTCGAGCAGCGCCGCCCCGGCGCCGCCGAGAAGGAGTTCGCGGCCGCGCTCAAGCTCGACGGCACGCTGCAGGAGGCGCGCGTCGGCATCGGCATGGCGCGGCTGTCGGCGGGCGACGCCGACGGCGCGAAGACCGAGCTCGGCGCCGTGCTTTCGGCGGGCGAGCCGCTCGCCGACAAGCTCAAGGCCGACAACGTCAAGGACGCGTTCACGAACACCGAGGCGCAGCCGTTCATCCGCGCGGCGCACGCGCTCGGCTGCCTCGCCTACGATCAGGACCGCTTCGAGGATGCCGTGAAGGATCTCGAGCGCGTCTACGACATCGACGAGGGCAGCGTCGGCACCGAGGCGCGTCTCATCGCCGCCAAGTCGTACATGAAGCTGAACAAGGCGGCCGAGGCGATCGCCGTGCTCGAGCCCGCGACCAAGGCCGAGGGCGGCAGCCGCGCGCAGCTCGGGCTCGCGCTCGCGCACGTCACGGCGGGCGATGAGGCCAAGGCGCGCGAGGCGCTCGGCGCGGCGCTCGACGCCAACGTCAACTACGGCAAGGCGCTGCTCGGCCGCGTGCGCCGGCGCGTCGAGAACATCGCCGGCACGGCGCCCGGCTCGCTCGAAGAGGCGCTCGTCTACACCCAGACCTACGGCGACGTCTGGACCGACGACGCCAAGAAGCTGCTCGAGACCGTGCTCGACGAGCGGGCGGCGGCCGCCCGGAGCGCCAGCAGCGCGAGTGCAAGCGCGGGCGAGAGCGCTTCGCCGTAGGGCGGCGGATCCTGACCCTCTCTAACAGACTGGAGAAGGGATCCGGATCTCCCTCTTGTCGTCTGGCCTCCCTCCTCGTCTGGCCTCCCTCTCCAGTCTGCCGGAGAGGGTCGGGGTGAGGTCTGCTTTCTACTTCTTCTTCGGCTTCGCCTTCAGCTCGGCGAGATACGCCGCGATCTTCGCGCTGCGCTTGTCGAAGTCGGCCTTTTGCTCTTCGAGCGGCTTCTTGTCGCCGTCGAGCGCGCCCTCGAGCGCGACGGGGTAATCGTTGGCGAGGGCGTTGAGCATGACGTCGTAGTCGGTCGTCACGTTCGAGTTGCCGCCCTTCGGATCGATGGTCGCCATCTTCTTGCCCATGGCGACGATCGACGGCCGCAGACTCCCCGCGAGCTTCGTCACTTGATCCTTGCTCTCGAGCTTCGCCTCGAGCGCGTCGTACTGCGCGCGCGTCTTGGTGATGAACGTAAACACCTGGGTGTGCGTCGCGAGCTTGCCGCGGTCGTACTTCACGAGGCGGTCATGCTCCTGCTGGGCCAGCTCGTCGGCGACCTTCTTTTCTTCGGCCTGCCGTTTCGCAATGCGCTCGGCCAGCGAAAGACCGTCGGGGTTGGCGACCATCTTCGGCGCGTCGGCGGCCCGCGCGGCAACCGCGGCGAGCGAGAAGGCGACCACGGTCACGAGCACGCGGAGGGTACGCACGGCCGCATATTGACAGAGGCGGCTCCTGGCGCAACCTGGTGCCCATGCCCCTGTCGGGAGACCGTGCCCGCGCGATCGCGCAGCGTTTCGCCGCCCTCGGCGTGCGCGAAGAGGATCTCGACGAGAGCTTCGTGACCTCGGGTGGCAAGGGCGGCCAGAACGTCAACAAGGTCGCGACGTGCGTCGTGCTCGTGCACCGCCCCACGGGTACGATGGTCAAGTGCCAGCGCGAGCGCACGCAGGGCGCGAACCGCCTCGTCGCGCGCGCGCTGCTCGCCGACAAGATCGAAGAGCAGCAGCTCGGGCGCGAGAGCGCGCGCCAGCAAGAGCACGAGCGCGTTCGCCGCCAAAAGCGCCGGCGCTCGCGACGCTCGAAGCAACGCATGCTCGCCGACAAACGCGCGGCGTCGGCGAAGAAGGCCACGCGCGGACGGGTTCGGCGGGATGACTAAAACGATGGCCAACGTGACGAACGCAACGCGCGAACGTTTTCTGTCCGGCACCCTCGGGCACTGTCGCTTTTTTTTACGATGTGGCCGTCCGAGGTCCGTTTTTCTCCTGATTCGTCACTGGTCCGGTTGTTGCGGACGGACCAGGTTTTCGACCATGCGTTCCTTTGTCCACGTTTCCGCCTGGATAATCTCGATCACGCTCGCGGCAGCCGCCGGCGCGGCAGAGCCGGCCGCACCGACCGGTGAAGCGCTGTCTCTGAGCCAGGCCGAGCAGTACGCGCTGCACCGCCAACCTTCGATCCGCCAGGCCCAAGGGCAAGCCGAGGCCGCCGCGGGCCGCGTCGAGGAAGCGCGCGCCGGCTATCTGCCGCAGCTCGCGGCGAACGCGACCTACGAGCGCACGACCGGCAACTATGCCGCGCGCCCGGGCTCGCTGCCGACGACCGTCACGGCGAACGGCATGACGGTCACGACCACGAGCTCCGTCAGCTGGGACCCCGCTTACAACTACTGGAACTTCGGCGTCACGGGTCAGCAGCTCATCTACGACTTCAACGCGACGGCCGATCGCTGGCGCTCGGCGTCCGCCAGCCGCGACTCGGCCGTGTCGACGGCGCGCGCGACCGAGACGACGGCGCTGTTCGGCGTGCGGCGCGCCTACTTCCAGGCCCGCGCGCAACGCGACCTCGCGCGCGTCGCCGAGGAGGCTGTCGCCAACCAGCAAAAGCACGTCGATCAGATCGATGCGCTCGTGAAGGCGGGCATGCGCTCGCAGATCGATCTCGTCACGACGAAGACGGCGCTCGCCAATGCCCGCGTCCAGATGGTCACGGCCGAGAACAACTACGCCGCGAGCCTCGCGTTGCTCAACCAGGCGATGGGCGCGCCCACCGAGCGCCCGTACGAGCTCACCGACGATCAGATCCCCGCCGTCGCGGGAGAAGACGGCGATCAACGTACGCTCACCGACCAAGCGCTGAAGGCGCGCCCCGAGATCGCGGCGGCGGACCAGGCGCGCGTCGCGCAAGAGCGCCTCGTCGCCGCCTACCGCGGCACCTACGGGCCGTCGCTGTCGGCGATCGGCGGGCTCAGCGACGTCGGCTCGGCGCTCGATCGCCTCGCCCCCAACTGGTACGTCGGGCTCTCGGCCAGCTGGGCGTTCTTCCAGGGTGGCCTCACGACGGGCCAGGTGCGCGAGGCCAACGGCACGCTGACGGCGCTCACCGCCGCGGCCGACGCCGCGCGCCTGCAGGTCGAGGTCGACGTCGAGCAGGCGCGCCTCGCCGTGCGCGCCGCGAAGTCGACGATCGACGGCGCCGAGGAGTCGCTCACGAACGCGCGCGAGCAGCTGCGCCTCGCCGAAGGCCGCTACAAGACCGGCCAGGGCAGCGTCATCGAGCTGTCCGACGCGCAGGTCGCCTACACGACGGCCGAGGCGCAGGAGGTCTCCGCGCGCTTCGGCCTCGCCGCTTCGCGCGCGCAGCTCCTCGCGGCCTTGGGGGTGCGCTCGTGACACGGCCGCAGCGGCGTGGCCTCGGCATCGGCGTCGTCGTCGCGCTGGCGATCGCGGGCGTGATCTTCGCGCGCACGCGCGCGACCGGCCAGAGCAAGAGCGCGCCGCCCGCCGGTCGCGACGCCGCCGATCGCCCCGTCCCCGTGCTCGTCGCCAAGGCCGTGCGGCGCGACGTGCCCATCATCCTCGAGGGCCTCGGCTCGGTCACGGCCTACAAGACCGTCAACGTCCACACCCAGGTCGACGGGCGCCTCGACAAGGTGCTCTTCAAAGAAGGCCAAGCCGTCAAAGAGGGCGAGGTCATCGCGCAGATCGATCCGCGGCCCTTCGAGATCCAGCTGCACACGGGCCAGGCCGCGCTCGCGCGCGACGAGGCGCAGCTGCACGGCGCCGAGAAGAACCTCGAGCGTTATCAGACCGTCGTGCAGCAGCAGCTCATCCCGCAGCAGCAGGTCGACGATCAGCGCACGCTGGTCGAGCAGTACCGCGCGGCGACGCAGGGCGATCAGGCGACGATCGAGAACGCGAAGCTGCAGCTCGACTACGCGCGCATCAAATCGCCGCTCGCCGGCGTCACGGGCGTGCGCCAGGTCGACCCCGGCAACCTCGTGCACGCCGCCGACGCGACGCCGATCGTCGTCGTGACGCAGCTCGATCCCATCGCCGTGCTGTTCACGCTGCCGCAAGACGATCTCGGGCGCGTCGCGCAGGCGCAGGCGCGCGGGGCCGTCACGGTGTCGGCCATTTCGCGCGACGGCGACGCGCCCATCGCCACGGGCCAGCTCGCGCTCGTCGACAACCAGATCAACCAGTCGACGGCGACGATCCGCCTCAAGGCCGTGTTCCCGAACCCCGACAAGAAGCTCTGGCCGAACCAGTTCGTCAAGGCGCGCATCCAGCTCGACGTGAAGAAGGGCGCGCTCGTCGTGCCGGCGGTCGCCGTGCAGCACGGGCCCGACGGCACGTTCGTCTACGTCGTCGACGGCGAGAAAGCCGCCATGAAGACGATCACCGTCGCGCTCCTGCAAGGCGACGAGGCGATCCTCGGCAAGGGCGTCGACGCGGGCGACGCCGTCATCATCGAGGGCCAGAACCAGCTGCGCCCCGGCTCGAAGATCGTCGCGCGCGCCAACGGCGGTGGCAAAGAAGGCGGCGGCGCGAACGCGCAAGGTGGTGGCGGCGCCGGTGGTGGCGGCGCGGGCGGCGGTCACCACAAGCGCCCCTGAGCGCGTCATGAGTATCTCCGGTCCTTTCATTCGCCGTCCCGTGGGCACGGCGCTCCTCATGGTGGGCGTGCTCATCGCGGGGCTCGTCGGCTACCGGCAGCTGCCCGTCTCGGCGCTGCCGCAGGTCGACTACCCGACGATCGTCGTGTCGACGCTGCTGCCGGGCGCGAGCGCCGAGACGATGGTCTCGGCCGTGACGACGCCGCTCGAGCGCCAGCTGGGCCAGATCCCATCGCTCGCGCAGCTGACGTCGGTGTCGAGCGCCGCCAGCTCGCAGATCACGCTGCAGTTCAACCTCGACCGCGACATCGACGCCGCCGAGCAGGACGTGCAGGCCGCCATCAACGCCGCCTCGAACCTGCTGCCGCGCACGCTGCCGACGCCGCCGACCTACAGCAAGAGCAACCCCGCCGACGTCCCCGTGATCTCGTTCAGCGTCAGCTCGGACACGCTGTCGCCCGCGCAGGTCGACGACTACGCCGACTCGATCTTCGCGCAGAAGCTGTCGCAGGTCTCGGGCGTCGGCCTCGTCACGCTCAACGGCGGCCAGCGCCCCGCCGTGCGCGTGCAGGTGGATCCCGTCGCGCTCGCGGGCCGCAACCTCTCGCTCGAAGACGTGCGCACGATCCTCGTGCAGGCGAACGTCAACCAGCCCAAGGGCAACCTCGACGGCCCGCGCCAGAACTACACCGTCGACGCCAACGATCAGCTCACCGAGGCCAAGCTCTACGCGCCGCTCGTCGTCGCCTACCGCGACGGCGCACCCGTGCGTCTGTCCGACGTCGCCAAGGTCGTCGACGGCGTCGAGAACACCGACGTCGCGGGCTGGGCGCAGTCGAAGCGCGCCGTCATCGTCAATGTCCAGCGCCAGCCGGGCGCGAACCTCATCGAGACCGCCGAGCGCGTGAAGAAGCTCGTGCCCCAGCTGTCGGCGTCGCTGCCGCGCGGGATCGACGTGCACGTCCTCAGCGACCGCACCGAGACGGTGCGCGCGTCGGTCGACGACGTGCAGTTCACGCTCATCCTCACGATCGGCCTCGTCGTCGCCGTCATCTACCTGTTCCTGCACAGCTTCCGCGCGACGATCATCCCGGGCGTCGCCGTGCCGCTGTCGCTCATCGCGACCTTCGGCGTGATGCTGTTCGCCGGCTACAGCCTCAACAACCTCACGCTCATGGCGCTCACGATCTCGACGGGCTTCGTCGTCGACGACGCCATCGTCATGATCGAGAACATCGCGCGCTTCATCGAACAGGGAAAGAAGCCGCTCGACGCCGCGCTCGAGGGCGCCAAGCAGATCGGCTTCACGATCCTCTCGCTCACGGTGTCGCTCGTCGCCGTGCTCATCCCGCTGCTGTTCATGGGCGGCATCATCGGGCGGCTGTTCCGCGAGTTCGCCGTGACGCTGTCGACGGCCATCGTGATCTCGGCGCTCGTGTCGCTGACCCTCACGGCGATGATGTGCGCGTACATCCTCAAGCCACACGACCCGCACGCGAAGCCCAACCTCGTCGCGCGCACGGCCGAGCGCGTGTGGGATCGCGCCGTCAAGGCCTACGACCGGGGCCTGCAGTGGGTGCTCGGCCACCAGGCGCTCACGCTCATGGCCACGATCGCGACGGTCGGGTTCACGGCGCTGCTGGCCTTCGTCGTGCCGAAAGGCCTCTTCCCGCAGCAGGACACGGGCCTGCTCCTCGGCGTCACCGAGGCGCCGCCCGACATCTCATTCGAAGCCATGAGCGAGCGGCAGCAGGCCGTCGCCGACGTCATCCGCCGCGATCCCGACGTCGCGTCGGTCGCGTCGTTCATCGGCGCCGACGGCACGAACCCCACGCTCAACAGCGGCCGCCTCTCGATCACGCTCAAGCCGCACGACGAGCGCGCGGGCGCGCCCGAGATCATCGACCGCCTCAACAACCAACTGAGCCAGGTCGCGGGCGTCGCCGTCTACCTGCAGGCCGTGCAGGATCTGCAGATCGACACGCGCGCGAGCCGCACGCAGTACCAGTACACGCTGGAGGACGCCGACGCCGCCGAGCTGGCGACGTGGGCGCCGCGCCTGCTCGAGAAGCTGAAGGCGCTGCCCGATCTCACCGACGCCGCGAGCGATCAGCAGTCGGGCGGCCTGCAGCTCTCGCTCGTCATCGACCGCGACACGGCCTCGCGCCTCGGCGTGACGTCGCAGACGATCGACGACACGCTCTACGACGCCTTCGGCCAGCGGCAGGTCTCGACGATCTTCACGCAGCTCAACCTCTACCGCGTCATCCTCGAGGTCGCGCCCGCGTACCAGCAGAACCCGCAGGCCCTCGACCAGATCTACGTCAAGGCGGCCAGCGCGCTCACGACGACGAACGCCACCGGCAGCGCGTCGGCGTCGGGCACGAACTCGGGCGCGCCCGGCAGCGCCTCGGCGTCGGTCGCGACGGGCTCGGCGCTGCCGTTGTCGGCCTTCGCGCACTACGAGCGGCGCGAGGCCGCGCTGTCGATCGCGCACGAGGGTCAATTCCCGGCCGTGACGCTGTCGTTCAACGTCGCGCCAGGCGCGTCGCTCGGCAAGGCCGTCGACGGCGTCAACGCCGCCTTCGCGTCGCTCGACGCGCCCGCGTCGCTGCACGGCGACTTCCAGGGTGCCGCCGCCGCGTTCGGCGAGTCGCTCGCGAGCGAGCCGCTGCTCATCCTCGCGGCGCTCCTCACCGTCTACATCGTCCTCGGCGTCCTCTACGAGAGCTACATCCACCCCGTGACGATCCTGAGCACGCTGCCGTCGGCCGGCGTGGGCGCGTTCCTCGCGCTCATCGTGTGCCGCTCGGAGTTCTCGATCATCGCGCTCATCGGCGTCGTCTTGCTCATCGGCATCGTCAAGAAGAACGCCATCATGATGATCGACTTCGCGCTCGAGGCCGAGCGCGACGAGCACAAGAGCCCGCGCGACGCCATCCACCAAGCGTGCTTGCTGCGCTTCCGTCCCATCATGATGACGACGGCGGCGGCGCTCTTGGGCGGCCTGCCGCTCGCGCTCGGCCGCGGCATCGGCTCCGAGCTGCGCAGGCCGCTGGGCATCACGATCGTGGGCGGCCTGCTGCTGTCGCAGGTGCTGACGTTGTTCACGACGCCCGTGATTTACCTCTACATGGACCGCGCGGCCGCGTGGGTGAACCGCAAGCGCGGTGTCCCGCAACGCGCGCCTGAATCCCGAGAGAAAGACAAGACGCCTACGCCGGTGCCGGCGGAGACCAGCAGGCAGGCGTCGTGAACGAGGGCGGTCCCGGCGGAGGGATCTCCGCGCCCTTCATCCGCCGCCCGATCGCGACGTCGCTGCTCGCCGTCGCCGTGCTGCTCGCCGGCATGGTCGCGTTCCTCGAGCTGCCCGTCGCGCCGCTGCCCGACATCGACTTCCCCACGGTGTCGGTCTCGGCGGCGCTGCCGGGCGCGAGCCCCGACACGATGGCCTCCGCCGTCGCGACGCCGCTCGAGCGCCGCTTCGGCCGCATCGCCGGCCTCACCGAGATGACGTCGGTCAGCGCGCTCGGCTCGTCGACGATCACGATGCAGTTCGACCTGAACCGCAACGTCGCCTCGGCGGCGCGCGACGTCCAGGCCGCCATCAACGCCGCGGGCGGCGAGCTGCCGACGAACCTGCCGACGCGCCCCAACTACCGCAAGGTCAACCCGGCCGATTCGCCCATCCTCATCCTGTCGCTGCGCTCGGACGCGCTGCCGCTCGCGCAGGTGTTCGACGCCGCCAACAGCGTGCTCGCGCAGAAGATGTCGCAGATCGAGGGCGTGGGGCAGGTGTTCGTCGGCGGCGGCCAGCAGCCCGCCGTGCGCGTGCAGGTGGACGACGAGACGCTCGCGGGCATGGGCATGAGCAGCACCGACGTGCGCGCCGCCCTCGCCGCCTCGACGGCGAACCAGCCCAAGGGCATCGTGAGCGGCCCGCGCACGACCTACTCCGTCTCCGCCAACGATCAGCTCTTGGGCGCCGACGCGTACCGCCCGCTCGTCATCGGCTACGCCAACGGCGCCGCCGTGCGCCTCGGTGACGTCGCCAACGTCTTCGACGACGTCGAGAACAACCGCCTCGCGGCCTGGATCGACGGCAAGCGGTCGGTCTTGATGATCGTGCGCCGCGAGCCGGGCGCCAACATCCTCGCGACGCTCGACCGCATCAAGGCGGCGCTGCCGCGCCTGCGCGAGTCGATCTCGCCCGCGATCGACGTCGCCCTCGTCCTCGATCGCACCGAGACGATCCGCGCCTCCGTGCGCGACGTCGAGTTCAACCTCGTCTTGTCGGTCGTGCTCGTGACGCTCGTCGTGTTCGTTTTCCTGCGCAGCGCGCGCGCGACGATCATCCCCAGCGTCGCCGTGCCGCTGTCGCTCGTCGGCACGTTCGGCGTCATGTACCTGTGCGGCTTCAGCCTCGACAACCTGTCGCTCATGGCGCTCGCGATCTCGACCGGCTTCGTCGTCGACGACGCCATCGTCGTCACCGAGAACATCGCGCGCCTGCTCGAAGAGGGAAAGTCCCCGCGCGAGGCCGCGCTCGCGGGCGCCAAGCAGATCGGCTTCACCATCATCTCGATCACCGTCTCGCTCATCGCCGTCTTCATCCCCATCCTCTTCATGGGCGGCATCGTCGGGCGCCTCTTCCGCGAGTTCGCCGTCACGCTGAGCATCGCCATCGGCTTGTCGGCGCTCGTGTCGCTCACGGTGACGCCGACGCTGGCCGCCGTGCTGCTCAAGCCCGCGGCCGAGACCAAGCCGTCCGCCTTCCACCGCTGGTCCGAGCGCTTCTTCGACGCGCTCGCGCGCGGCTACGACCGCGGCATCACCTGGGTGCTGAACCACGCCGCGCTCATGCTCGTCGTGACGCTCGGGACGGTGGCGCTCACCGTGTACCTCGCGATCATCGTGCCGAAGGGGCTCTTCCCGCAGCAGGACACGGGCCTCATCTCGGGCTTCTCCGAGGCCTCGCAGGACATCTCGTCGACGGCGATGCGCCACCTGCAAGAGAAGGTCAACGCCATCGTCCAGCAGGATCCCGACGTGCAGCACGCGGTGTCCTTCGTGGGTGGCGGCAACAACTCGGGCAACACGGGCACCGTCTTCATCCCGCTCAAGCCGTTCTCCGAGCGCAAGACGACGGCCGACGAGGTCGTCGCGCGCCTGCGCCCCAAGCTCGCGCACGTCCCGGGCATCACGCTGTTCCTGCAAGCCGTGCAGGACCTGCGCATCGGCGGCCGGGGCTCGCGCACGCAGTACCAGTACACGCTCCAGGACGCGAGCCTCGATGAGCTGCGCGTGTGGGCGCCGCGCCTGCTCACGGAGCTGCGCAAGCTGCCCGAGCTGCGCGACGTGAACACCGACCAACAGACGGCCGGCCTCGAGCTCGAGGTCACGATCAACAGAGACGCCGCCTCGCGCCTCGGCATCACGCCGCAGGCGATCGACGACGCGCTCTACGACGCCTACGGCCAGCGCCAAGTCGCGACGTCGTACACGGCCTCGAACTACTACCGCGTCGTCATGGAGGCGACGCCCGAGTACGAGAAGGGCCCCGACCAGCTGGCGCGCGTCTACGTGCGCAGCGCGACGGGCGCCGTCGTGCCGCTGTCGAACGTCGCGAAGTTCAGCACGGGCCTCATGCCCCTCGGCATCACGCACCAGAGCCAGTTCCCGTCGGTGACGCTTTCTTTCAATCTGGCGCCCGGCAAGGCGCTCGGCGACGCCATCAAGTCGATCGACGCCGTCGAGCGCAAGATCGGCCTGCCCGCGAGCGTGAGCGCCGGCTTTTCGGGCACGGCGCAGGCCTTCGGCGATTCACTGAAGAGCGAGCCGTGGCTCATCCTCGCCGCGCTCGTGAGCGTCTACCTCGTGCTCGGCATCCTCTACGAGAGCCTCGTCCACCCGCTCACGATCCTCTCGACGCTGCCGTCGGCCGCCGTCGGCGCTCTCATCGCGCTGCTGCTCGCGCACCTCGACTTCAGCATCATCGCGCTCATCGGCGTCATCCTCTTGCTCGGCATCGTGAAGAAGAACGCCATCATGATGATCGACTTCGCGCTCGAGGCCGAGCGCCACGAGGGCCTCGCGCCCAAGGACGCGATCCACCGCGCGTGTCTCCTGCGCTTCCGGCCCATCCTCATGACGACGCTCGCCGCGCTCTTCGGCGCCGTGCCGCTCGCCGTGGGCTTCGGCGCCGGCTCCGAGCTCCGCCAGCCGCTCGGCATCGCCATCGTGGGAGGCCTCGCCGTCTCGCAGATCCTCAACCTCTTCACGACCCCCGTCATCTACCTCTACCTGGACCGCCTGCGCCTGGAACGGCGCAAAGGCAAGGCCACCCAGATCCCGGCCACTTACGCGCCCAATTCGACGTAACTGTCCACAGACGACTATGGGCACCGCGTCAATTCGGGTCTCCAAGACGCGTCTCGCGAGATGTTCACAAACAAACGGCTCGACGAGGGGGTCATTTCGACGTAGCTTGGTCACCGCTCTTCAGAAAGAGGTGATCCCGTGTCGACAGCATCCGTGCCCCCCGCCACCGCCCGTGACTCGTCCTCTCCGGCCCGCGAAACGACGAAGGCCGCCGCGCCCGTCGTCTCGAAGGCGCAGACCGGCGCCGAGGCGCTGATCCGCTGCCTCGAGGCCCAGGGCGTCGAGTACGTCTTCGGGTACTCGGGCGGCGCCGCGATGCCGATCTTCGACGCCCTCGTCGACTCGAAGATCAAGCTCATCCTCGTGCGCCACGAGCAGGGCGCCACGCACATGGCCGACGGCTACGCGCGCGCGACCGGCAAGCCGGGCGTCGTGCTCGTGACCTCGGGCCCCGGCGCGACCAACACCGTGACCGGCCTGCTGACGGCGCTCATGGACTCGGCGCCGATGATCGTGCTCACCGGCCAGACGATCTCGCCCATGCTCGGCAAGGACGCGTTCCAGGAGGCCGACGTGACGGGCATCACCTACCCGGTGGTGAAGCACTCGTACCTGGTGAAGAACCCGAACGACATCCCGCGCATCACGCGCGAGGCGTTCCACCTCGCGACGACGGGCCGCCCCGGCCCCGTGCTCATCGACCTGCCGAAGGACGTGACCAGCGCGCCGTGCACGTCGCTCGCGGGCGACCCGCTCAAGGTGGAGATGGACCTGCCCGGCTACAGCGTGCCGTCGCACCCCGAGCGCGCGTCGCTCGAGAAGGCCGCGGCGCTCATCGCCAAGAGCCGCAAGCCCGTGCTGTACGTCGGCCACGGCGCCGTCATCTCGAACGCGGGCAAGGCGATCCTCGAGCTCGCCGAGAAGCTGCAGGCGCCCATCGTCAACACGCTGCTCGGCAAGGGCGCGTGCGCCGAGGACCACCCGCTGCACCAAGGCATGCTCGGCATGCACGGCACGGCCTACGCCAACAAGGCGGTCACGCACTGTGACCTCATCATGGCGATCGGCGCGCGCTGGGACGACCGCATCACGGGCAAGCTCAGCGAGTTCTGCGTGGGCGCCACGAAGATCCACGTCGACATCGACGTCGCCGAGTTCAACAAGATCGTGAAGCCCGACGTGTGCCTCGCGGGCGACGCCAAGCTCGCGATCGAGGACCTCATCCCGCTCGTGTCGAAGCTCGACACGGCCGACTGGCTCAAGCAGATCGCCGAGTGGCGCAAGCAGTACCCGCTCAAGTACTTGAAGAAGGGCGGCCTGCGCGCGCAGCACGTGCTCGATCGCCTCGACAAGCTGGGCGGGCGCGACGCGATCATCACGACCGACGTCGGCCAGCACCAGATGTGGGCCGCGCAGTTTTGCCTCACGACGAAGAACCGTCACTGGATCTCATCGGGTGGCGCCGGCACGATGGGCTTCGGCCTGCCGTCGGCGATCGGCGCGCAGTTCGCCAAGCCGAAGAGCAAGGTGTGGACGGTGTGCGGCGACGGCGGCTTCCAGATGACGATGCCGGAGCTGGCTACGGCGGCGCTGCACAAGCTGCCCATCAAAATACTCATCATCAACAACAGCTACCTGGGCATGGTGCGCCAGTGGCAGGAGCTGTTCTTCGACAACCGCCTGTCGGGCGTCGATCTCGAGGGCAACCCCGACTTCATCAAGCTCGCGGGCGCGTACGGCATCAAGGCGTTCCGCATCAAGCGGCCATCCGAAGTGGATCGCATCCTCAAGGCCGCGCACGCCTACGACGAAGGCCCCGTGCTCGTCGAGGCCGAGGTCATCAAAGAGGACAACGTGTTCCCGATGATCCCCGCCGGCGCCCCGCTGCGCGACATGATCATCGATCGCCCCAAACACAAAATGGCCAAGCCCGAAGGATCCACCTAATGTCTGCCGCCGCTGTCGCCCCGCTGTACCCGTCGTCCGCGCTCAACACGATCTCGATCCTCGTCCGCAACAAGCCCGGCGTCCTCGTGCGCGTCGCGCTCGTGTTCGCGCGCCGCGGGTACAACATCGAGAGCCTCGTCGTGAGCGCCGACGTCGCCAACGCGGCCTTCTCGCGCATGACGATCACGTGCTCGGGCGATCCCGAGACGCTCGAGCAGATCATCAAGCAGCTCACGAAGCTCATCGACGTCGTGCGCGCCATCGACCACACGGGCCAGCAGATCATCGAGACCGAGACGGCGCTCGTGAAGCTCAAGTGCAAGCTGGACGAGCGCACGGAGCTCCTGCAGATCAGCGAGCAGTACAACGCCAAGGTCGTCGACTACGGTCCCGACTCGCTCGTGCTGCGGCTCTACGGCGTGTCGACGAAGCTCGACGCGTTCTTCGAGCTCATGAAGCAGTACGACGTCGTCGAGCTCATGCGCTCGGGCAAGGTACTCATGGCGCGCGGGCTCGAGACGACGTAGCGCGGCCCATGGGAGCGGCGGCGGTCGCGGCGATGACGGCGTTGGCCGTCGTCGCCGGCGATCCCGTCGCTCCGTCCTCGCGTCGGCTCGTGCCGCGGCAACCAGGCGCCGAGAGCTACGAGTCGAAGCCGGCCGCCGCTCCGGCGTTCTCGCCATTCGACGATCAGACGCGCACGCTCGTCCAACGCGGCGTCATCGCCGTGGGCCGCCGTGAAGGGATGCGCGTCGTCACCGACGCGCGCCTCGACGCCGCGATGAATGATCTCGCGCGCGGCCTGCGCGAGGGCGAGAGCCCGCACAGCGAAGCCGTCGAGTTCGTGCTCTCCCACCACGGCGTCGTCGAGCCCTACCCGCTCATGACGTTCCTGCGCACGTCGCGCGAGGCGCCGAACGATCAAGTCGTCGAGCACGTCCTGCACGGCCTGACGCTGCCCAAGGGCAAGCCGCTCGTCACCGTCGGCGTCGGCCTCGATCGCGCGACGTCGGACCTGCTCGTCGTCGTCGCGCTGCAAGACAAGGCGCTCGACCTCGATCCCGTGCCGCGTCGCCTGCCGCACGAGGGCCACGTGCGCGTCTCGGGCAAGCTGCTGGGCGTCTACCACGCGCCGCACCTCTACGTGACCGACCCGCACGGCGCCGCGCGCACGCTGCCGGCCGCGCTGAAAGACGATCTCTTCGGCGCCGACGTTCGCTGCGATCGCGGCGACGGTCCGTACAAGGTCGAGGTCTTCGGCAGCGACGACGCCGGCCCGCGCGTGCTCGCGAACTTCCCCGTGTACTGCGGCGTCGCGCCGCCCGCGGCCTTCGAGGGCGCCGCCGGCTACGACGCCGCCTCCGTCGACACGCGCCAAGCCGAGGCGCAGCTGTTCGCGCTCATCAACCGCGACCGTCGCGCCGCCGGACTGCCCGGGCTCGCGCCCGATCCCGCGCTCGCCAACGTCGCGCGCGAGCACAGCGTCGACATGCTGAAGAACCACTTCGTGGGCCACATCTCGCCCACGACCGGCAGCCCCGCCGATCGCGTGAAGCACGCCGGCCTGACCTTCAAGCGCCTCGCCGAGAACGTCGCGCGCAACGGCTCCGTCGAAGAGCTCGAGATCGGCCTCATGGCCAGCCCCGGCCACCGCTCGGCGATCCTCGACCCTCAAGCGAAGAGCGTCGGCGTAGGCGTCGTCATCGACGACTCGACCCCCGGCTCACTCGACCTCTACGCCACGCAGCTCTTCCGCTAACGCCGCGCGGGAGGGGCCTGCCTGTCCCGCGGACCCATCCCGCTTGCTGTTGCGGCCGGCGCGGCAAAGCCGCACCTCTCATCGACCAATTCGCTCGCTACGCTCGCTCTGACGTGCCAGCACAATGGAGCGGTCCTCGTGTCGCCGTGTTGTAGAGCGAGCAATCGCGAGCGAGTTTGATGACGAGAGGCGCGGCTTTGCCGCGCCGGCTCGCGACCTGAACGGGGTGGGCTCGCGGGAGGGGCCTGCCCCTCCCGCGCTCAGTTGCAGCCGATGCGCTGCGGACTCACGCCGAGGTCGTCGATCCACCAGTTCGTCGCGGTCGACAGGCCTTGGTAGAGGTAGACGCCGGCTTCGAGGACGGTGAAGGTCGTCGCTTTTTCGTGGGTGGGCCGGGTCGCGGTCGACGGGGACACGAACGTGTTCGACCAGACGATCTCGGTGCCGTCGATCCACACGCGCGGGTCGGCGGCCTCGGCGGCGTCGCCGTTCTTGGCGTCGAAGAGCCACTCCATGCACGCCCAATGGCCGAGGACGAGCGGCGTGTCGGACGTCTGCACCCACTCGGGCGTGCCGGGCGGCTCCGGCGGGTGGTAGATGCTGACGTAGTTCATCGCGCTCGACGCGACCTCGTACCAATCCAGCGTCGAGATCGTCGTGCTCATGCCGGCGGCGGCGCCGGGGCGCGGGTAGCGCGCGTTGAAGAGGCCCGCGTGCGACATCGGGCGCGCTGGGTCGACGTAGATGAACGCGCGGCCCCACAGCGTCGGTCCGAACGTCGACGGCAAGTTGAACTTCATCGTCTTCTTGGGGCCGCCGTCCTTGCCCTCGACGTTGCCCATCAGATCTTTGGCGTGCAGCGAATACCTGCTGCCGTTGTACGGACGCGTGCCGTCGACGAGCAACGTGCCGTTGAACTCGTTGCGGTACGGCGTCCAGCCCGTCGGCAACGCGCCAGTCTCGAAGTCCCAGCAGATCGCGCCCGGAGCCGAGCAGCCCGCCGCGGGAGGCGCGTCGGGCGCGCCGCCGTCGGTGCCGCCCGAGCCTGCGCCACCGTCGGCCGCGCCGCCCGTGCTCGTGCTCCCGCCCGAGCCGCCGACACTGGTGTCACCGCCGCTGCCGCCGCTCGCCGTCACGCCACCGCTGCCGCCGATGCTGCTCGTGCCGCCGCCGCCGCCGGAATTCGATTCACCGCCTGTGCCGCCGCTCGCGGCGCCACCACCGGTGCCTCCCGTGCCGCCCGCGCTGCCGCCGGTCGCCCCGCCGCCTTGGCTGCCCCCACACGCGGCGAGCGCGAGCGCAACGCCGACGATCATTCCTGTGCGTTTCATCAACCGTCGCTCAGCCGCACGGCCGAGTACGCGGGATGTCCGGCGCACGTCGGGGGGTTGAGCTTGCGGAGCTCGAGGCGCACGCGCTTCACCGCCGCGAAACGTCCGCGCACGTTGTCGACCATGCGGCGCGCGAGCGACTCCAACAGATGGTGAGGCTCGCCCACGCCGATGCCGACGATGAGCTCGGCGACCTTGCTGTAGTCGACGGTGTCGGCCAGCTTGTCGCTTCGCTCGGCCGCCGTCGCCTCGACGTCGAGCTCGACGTCGACCTCGAACTTGC
>DASZRT010000093.1:0-42072 GCA_035549075.1 Polyangia bacterium
GGAACGATGGCGGCGGCAGCGGCGGCGGCAGCGGCGGCTCGCACGGCGGCAACGGCGGCGGCGGTGGTGCGGTCGGCGGCTCGGGCGGCGCGCCGCAGGTGCTCTCGTGGTCGGCGGCGACCAACGTCGAGATGGATCCGATCACGGGCTCGTACTGGCCCGCGTGCGCCATCGACCCGACGCACGGCAACGTCCTCGTCGCCTGGACGAAGGGTGACTTCCCCGCGGTGAAGCGCTGGGACGCGACGAAGAAGATGTGGGGCGCCACGAAGATCCTCGATGATCGCGGCTCGGTGCAGGGCGCGGCCGTCGCCATGGACGACGTCGGCCACGCGCTCGTCGTCTGGTATCAGGTGGACAACAACGACCCACCGGCCGACGTGAAGGGCATCTGGTTCTCGCACTCCGAGGACGGCGGCGTGACGTGGTCGGCGGCGACGCGCATTCACCAGGGCCCGGCGTGGGGCGACGTCGCGCTCGCGATCGCCAGCGACGGCCAGGCGCGCGTCGCCTGGGACGAGACCGACGGCACGACGCGCTCGCTCTGGTCGGCGAGCTACAGCCCAGCGACGAAGGTCTTCGCGGGCGCGGCCGTCGTCAAGACGGGCAGCGACGCCTACGAGCGCCACGCGCGCATGGCGATGTCGCCCAAAGGCGCGGGCCTGCTGGTTTGGATCCAGCGCGACGGCGGTGGCCACGACAGCGTGTGGGGATCGTCGTTCGCGACGCCGGGCGGCGCGCTCACGACGCCCGTGCTCGTCGACGCCAACACGACGAGCGACGTCTACGACGCGACGGTCGCCATCAGCGCCGACGGCACGCGCGGCACCGTCGGTTGGGATCAAGCGCCTTCGACGAGCGACGAGATCTGGACGGCCGACTGGACGTCGGCGGGCTTCGCGACGGCCACGCGCGCCGTCACCGGCGACGGCGTCGCCGCGCCGGGCCTCGCCGTCGACGGCAACTACACGGTGACGATGGCGTGGTCGCAGATGTTCGCGAGCGGCAAGTGGAACGTCGTCGCGTCGCGCCGGCCCACGGGCGCGATGTGGGGCACGGCCACGCCGCTCGAGACGACGAACATGGCGGGCAGCTTCACCGATCAGTACGCGTACCCGCAGGCGCAGAGCGACGCCGCGGGCAACGTGCACGTGCTCTGGCGCCGCAAGATCGACGCGGGCAACACCTACGGCGTCGTCGTGCGCCGCTACAGCAACGCGACCTGGGAGCCTGAAGTGGTGCTCGGCACGAAGAAAGGCCTCGAGGCGTTCAACGAGATGCTCGCCGTAGGCGCCGACGGACACGCAGCGGCCTCGTTCTTTTACGGAGATCCGGACGGGGTCGGCGACGCCGACGCTCACCAGGTCTTCGTCGCGCTGTACAAGTAGCGCGCGCGATCGATCGTCGTTCGCGGGACGCGCCTCCGTTCGCGGGGCGCGCCTCGCTCACGTCGCGTCGCGCTGCATTTTTGCGCACGTCGCCCTTCGTGAGCCGTTTTTCCTCCGCCTACTTGTTGCGATCGGATAAACAAGTGGCTCATGAAATATGGCGCGGCGTTGGGGGCCGTGGGGGTCGTGGCTTTGCTCGCTTGTGCTCCGGATCCGACGAAGAAAGCGAACGGCGGCGGCGGCACGGGCGGGCTCGCGGCGATCATGGAAGGGGACGGCGGCGACGGTGGCACGTCGACGAGCGCCGGCGGTGACACCGGCCAGGGCGGCTCGGCCGGCAGCGGCGGCGACGCCTCGAGCGGGGGGGGCGGCTCGACCGATACCGGCGGCGTCGGCGGCGTCGCGGCCACGGGCGGCTCGACGGGATCGGGCGGCACCGCGACGGGCGGTTCGTCAGCGACGGGCGGTTCGTCAGCGACGGGCGGCGTCACCGGCACGGGCGGCTCGCCCGCGACGGGCGGCACCGGCGGCACCGCGCCGCCGATCAACGCCTGCGACCGCACGACGTGGACCTTCACGCCGAGCGTCGTCTGCACGACGGCGTGCAAGGGCATGACGGCCGCGAACTACCTTCCGAGCAACGCGATCGACGGCGACGTCAACACCCGCTACACGACGGGCATGTCGCAGGGGAGCAAGGGCCCAGAGAACGTCGTCCTCGCCTTCGCCGGCCCGGTGACCCTCTCGGGCATCAGCCTCTACGCCAAAGCGACGACCGACCCGCCCAACATGTACCGCGTCGACTACTCCGTCGACGGCACGACCTTCCAAGACTTCACGCCGCCCATCACCGGCGCCGGCATGACGACGCTCATCGTCTCGTTCCCCAAGACCCAGATGCGCGCCATTCGCGTGACTCAGACGGGAACGTGGCCGCACTGGTGGTCGATCAACGAATTTACGGTCGTGGGTTGTACGAGCCCGTAGGGGGGACTTCGTCCCCCCTACGCGCGGTTAGTTACGCAATCTTGTGATTGGCCATGGCCTCCAAGGCCTTGGCCATGCCGGAGTGATCGTCTTTGGCGCCGCCGTTGGCGGCGGCCATGTTGAAGAGCTGGGCGCAGATCGCGGTGACGGGGAGGCTGAGCGCCATCTCGCGCGCGCCGGTGAGGGCGAGGTTGAGATCCTTCTGGTGCAGCTCGATGCGGAAGCCGGGCGTGAAGTTGCGCTTCACCATGCGCTCGCCGTGGACCTCGAGGATCTTCGAGTTGGCGAAGCCGCCCATGAGCGCCTGACGCACGCGCGCCGGATCGGCGCCGGCCTTCGACGCGAAGAGCAGCGCCTCGCTGACCGCCTCGATCGTCGTCGCGACGATGATCTGGTTCGCGACCTTGCACGTCTGGCCGTCGCCGTTGTTGCCGACGAGCGTGATGTTCTTGCCCATGAGCTCGAAGATCGGCTTCACGGTGTTGAAGGCCGCCTCGGGGCCGCCCACCATGATCGTGAGCGTCGCGTTCTTCGCGCCGACCTCGCCGCCCGAGACGGGCGCGTCGAGGTAGTCACAGCCGAGCTCGTTGATGCGCTTCGCGAACTTCTTCGTCTCGCCGGGCGAGATCGAAGACATGTCGACGACGATCTTGCCCTTCGAAAGGCCCGACGCGACGCCGCCCTCGCCGAAGAGCGCGGCCGCGACGTGGGGCGTGTCCGGCACCATCGTGATGATGACGTCGCTCTTCTCGGCGACCTCTTTGCCCGACTTGCAGGCGATCGCGCCGGCGCTCGTGAGCTCGTCGCTGATGGGGCTGATGTCGTAGACCGCGAGGGTGTGGCCGCCTTTGAGCAGGTGACCCGCCATGGGCTTGCCCATGATCCCGACGCCGATGAATCCGATCTTGCTCATGACTGACTCTCCTTACGTGAGGTACGGCTTGACCCAACCGAGGCCCGCCGTCGTCGCGGCCGCCGGCTTGTACTCGCAACCAATCCAGCCCTGATAACCGAGCTTGTCGATGTGCTTGAAGAGGAACTCGTAATTGATCTCGCCCGTGCCCGGCTCGTGGCGGCCCGGGTTGTCGGCGAGCTGCATGTGAGCAATCTTCGCCAGGTTCTTCTCGATCGTCGGGGCGAGGTCTCCCTCCATCACCTGCATGTGATAGATGTCGTACTGCAGCCACAAATTGGGGCTGCCGACGGCCGCGATGACGTCGAGCGCCTGCTGCGTCTTCGTGAGGTAGAAGCCCGGGATGTCGCGCGTGTTGATGGGCTCGATGAGGAGCTTGATGCCCTCGCCCGCGAGCCGCTCGGCGGCGAAGCGCAGGTTGTTGACGAACGTCTCGCGCACCTTCTCGGCGGGGACGTCCTTGGGCGTGAGGCCCGCGAGCGCGTTGAGCTGCTTGCAGCCGAGCGCCTTCGCGTACTCGATCGCCTTGCCGACGCCGTCCTGGAACTCGCCGACGCGCGCGGGATCGACGGCCGTGCCGCGATCACCCGCCGCCCAGTTGCCGGCCGGCAGGTTGTGCAGCACCTGCGTGAGCTTCGCCGCGTTCAGCTTCTCGGCGACCTGCGCCGCGGGCGCGACGTAAGGGAACAAGTACTCGACGCCCTTGAAGCCGGCCTTCGCGGCGGCGTCGAAGCGGTCGAGGAAGTCGACCTCGTTGAACATCAGGGTGAGGTTCGCGCAGAATTTCGGCATGTGCGGCTCCGTTTCGGGTTTCTTGACGCCTACGACTTTTTGAAACGATCGCAGAGGCCCTTGGCGGCGCCCCGCAACAATCCGGTGTCGCCGCCCACGGCGACGTAGGTCATCCCCATCTCGAGGTACATCTGCGCCTCCTTCTCGACGGGCGCGAGGATGCCGACGGCCTTGTTGTGCTTCTTGCCGGCCTCTAGGATCTTGGCGATGCCCTTCTGCACCTCGGGGTGCGTGGGCTTCAAAAAGTGGCCCATGCCCGCCGACAGATCCGACGGGCCGATGAAGAGCGCGTCGATGCCCTCGACGGCGGCGATGGCGTCGACGTTCTCGACCGACCGCGTGCTCTCGATTTGAACGGTGACGCAGATGTCGTCGTTGATGCGATCGAAGTAGTCGGCCATGTAGCCGAACTTGTTGCTGCGGTGACCGGTGCCCACGCCGCGCTTGCCGGCCGGCGGGTAGCGCGTCGACGCGACGGCGTTCTTCGCCTGCTCCTCCGTCTCGATGAAGGGGATCAGGAAGTTGAAGAAGCCGATGTCGAGCAGGCGCTTGATGACGACCGGATCGAACCATTGCGGGCGCACGACGGGCGCGCTCTCGCTGTCTTTCAGCGCCTGCAGCTGCGTGATGAACGTCGAGTACTCGTTGGGCGCGTGTTCGCCGTCGATGAGCAACCAATCGAACCCGGCGTAGCCGAGGATCTCCGTCGTGATGTTGCTCGCGAGCGAGGCCCAGCAGCCGATGAGACGCTCGCGCGCGATCATGCGCCGCCGGAACGAGTTGGGCATCGAGACGTAAGGCATCGTCGTCGTCCTTTTAGTTAATCGCAGGTTCGGGGATCTTCGCGGTGCCTTCGAGGAAGTCGAAGTCGCAGCCTTCGTTGGCTTGCTTGATGTGCGCGAGGAACATCTGTCCGTAGCCGCGCGGGTATTGCGGCTTGGGGGGAACCCACGCCCCGCGCCGCTTCGCGAGCTCCTCGTCGGACACGAGCACGTTGAGCTTGCGCTCGCCGACGTCGAGCTCGATGAGGTCACCTTCCTTGACGAGCGCGAGCGGTCCGCCCACGAAGGCCTCGGGCGCGACGTGCAGCACGCACGCGCCGTAGCTCGTGCCGCTCATGCGCGAGTCGGAGATGCGCACGACGTCGCGCACGCCCTTCTGCAGCAGCTTCTTCGGCACGGGCAGCTGGCCCCACTCGGGCATTCCGGGCCCGCCTTTGGGCCCAGCGTTCCGGAGGATGAAGACCGAGTTCTCGTCGGCCGCGAGCTCGGGATCGTCCATGCGCTTCTTCATCTGCTCGTAGCTGTCGAAGACGACGGCGGGGCCCGTGTGCTTGAGCAGGTGGGCCTCGGCGGCCGGCGGCTTCATGACGGCGCCGTCGGGCGCGAGGTTGCCCCGCAGCACGACGAGCGCGTCCGACTTCACGAGCGGCCGCTCGCGCGAGTGAATGACGTCGGGGTTGAAGACCTGCGCGCCTTTGATGTTCTCGCCGATGGTCGAGCCGTTGACGGTGAGGACGCTGCCGTCGAGCAAATCGCCGAGCGACGCGAGCAACGCCGGCAAGCCGCCCGCGTAATAGAAGTCCTCCATGAGGTACTTGCCCGCGGGGCGCATGTTGGCGAGCACGGGCGTGCGGCGCGCCAGCTGATCGAAGCGGTCGAGCGTGAGCGGCACGCCCGCGCGGTGGGCGATCGCCAGCAGGTGGACGACCGCGTTGGTCGAGCCGGCCATCGAAAGAACCGCCGTGATGGCGTTGTCGACGGCGGCGGGCGACATGATTTGGCTGGGCGTCAGGTCTTCCCAGACCATGTCGACGATGCGGCGGCCCGTGCTGGTCGCCATCGCGGCGTGGCGCGAGTCCACGGCGGGGATCGACGACGCGCCCGGCAGCGTGAAGCCGAGCGCCTCCATCGCGCTCATCATCGTCGCCGCCGTGCCCATCGTCATGCACGTGCCCGGCGAGCGCGCGATGCCGCTCTCGACGCCTTCCCAGTCGGCCTCGGTGATGTTGCCGGCGCGCAGCTCGGCCCAGTACTTCCAGGCGTCGGTGCCGCTGCCGAGGACGTTGCCGTTCCAGTTGCCGCGCAACATCGCGCCCGCCGGGAAGTAGATCATCGGCAGGCCCATCGACAGCGCGCCCATCATCAAGCCGGGCGTCGTCTTGTCACAGCCGCCCATGAGCACGGCGCCGTCGGCCGGGTACGAGCGCAAGAGCTCCTCCGCCTCGATCGCGAGGAGGTTGCGGTAGAGCATCGTCGTCGGCTTCTGAAAATTCTCCGACAGCGAGATGGCCGGCATCTCGATGGGGAAGCCGCCCGCCTCCCACACGCCGCGCTTGATCTCCTCGACGCGCGTCTTGAAGTGCTGGTGACACGGGTTGATGTCACTCCACGTGTTCAAGATCGCGATGACGGGCTTGCCGGCGTAGTCGGCGCGGCTGTAACCCATCTGCGCGGTGCGCGAGCGGTGACCGAACGAACGAAGGTCGGTCGCGCCGTACCAACGGTGGCTGCGCAGCTCTTCGGGCTTCTTGCGTCGCGGGGCGCTCACGGGGGCGGAACTATACTCGGATTGGGCCCAGACGGGCGCCGTTCTCACCCCATTGAGCGCCCCGCGGGCACTTCGTTCTAAAGGGCGCTAAAGATCTTGGATGTCGGTCTTGCCGATGAAGTCGGTCTTGCCGATCTCGACGCCCGCGGCGCGGATGATGTCGTAGGCCGTCGTGACGTGGAAAAAGAAGTTCGGGATCTGGCGGATCCAGAGGTACTCGTCGGCCTTCATGCCCTTGCCGGGGCGGTTCGGCATCTTGATGACCTGGTCGCCCTTCGTCTTGGCGAAGTCCGCCTCTTTGAAGCCCTCGAGGTAGGCGACGCACTTCTCGATGCGGGCGCGCAGCTCGGGGACGCTCTGCTCGTTGTCCTCGTGCTTCGGGGCGTCGGTGCCCGAGAGCGCCGCGGCCGTGAACTTCGCGTGGTCACAGCCGATGCGGACCTGGCGCACGAGCGAGAACATGTCGGGCGCGAGCTTCGACGTCAGGAAGTGGCTCGAGTCCCAGCCGCGCGCGCGGGCGTGCGCCTCGGCCTTCTCGAGGACGCCGTCGAGCTGGCGGAGCGTGCGGGCGAACTGCTGAATCGCTTTGTGGTACATCGGGTCTCCTTAGGGACGGAGGGTGGTCGTGTGGGGGGCGGCGCACGAAAGAGATGCCGGACCCGGCGGAGCGTCACAGCTTAGAGTCACAACGGGTCCGGCGGAACCCTCGTCCCAAGGAGTATCAGGCGGCGGCGAGCACCGGCGTCCTGAGCCACCCGGCGGCCTCGCGCTGCGGGCCTTCGCCCGCGGGGTGCGCGTCGAAGAGCGTCGCGTTCTCGACCAGGCGGTCCCAGTAGTCGCCGAAGTCGCCTTTTCGGGCGGCGAACGTCAGCGCGATGAGCGCCGTGTGGCCGAGCGGCGTCTCGACGTCGACGGCCAGCTCGCGCTCGGGCTCGGCGCCCGTAAAGTCGCCGATGACGCGGAAGCGGCCTTTGCCGAGGCTCTCGACGGACTTGCTGCGGAACGAGAACAGGCGGTCGGCCGGGCTGGTGTCGTTGGCGGGGCGGAGGCCGACGCTCGTGGCGTCGACGAAGAGGCTCACGTTGACGTCGTCGAGGTCGGGGCCGAGGACGAGCCGCGACTGCCAGCCTTCGAACGAGCCCGACAAGAGCAGGTTCTTGCCCGAAATCCGAAGATCGACAGCGGGCTGGCGGGTTGAAGAAGGCTGAACGGCGACCGGCGCGGGGGCGACCGGCTCGGCCCCAAGGGGTTGGCTGGCGGGTTGGGTGACGACCGGTTCAGCGGCGACCGGCTTCGTTGATTTGCGGGTCATGGGCACCTCGGTTGGCCGGTTTAACCACGTCGTGACGGCCGTCAAGCCGGCGCGTCAGCGCGCGTCGCGCAACATCGAGATGACGCTGCTCGAGACCTCGTCGAGCATGTCGATCTTGCGCGAGATCGCCGCGAACCACGCCGCGGCGTCGATGCCGAAGCCGGCCTCGCCCGCGCCGTAGACGACGCTCTCCATGCGCTTGACCTCCTCGGCCTCGGGCGAGGCGAGCGTGCGGCGCAACAGCTGCTCGGCGGCGCGCGGCGCGGCGGCCGAGAAGATGTGCAGGTAGCTGGCCTGCGCGGCGATCGCCGCGGCCACCGAGAGGCGCTGGCCGTCGGAGAAGCGATCCTCGAAGAACGCGTCGGTGAGCTGGGCGCGCTCGACGCCGGTCTTTTCTTTGGCGTACAGCAGCGCGACGCAGGCGAGGGCGCCCGCGCGCGCCGGCCCGCCGAGCCCCATGACCATGAAGGCGTCGAGCGCGGCCAGCAATTCGACGTTGACCGCCGAGAAGAAAGAGATGACCTGCGAGGCGCTCATGACGAGGTCCTCGACGCCGGCGCGGTTCTGCGCGAGCTGCGCGAGCAGCGTGTGCGCGCGATCGAGCCGCAGCGACACCGACGGTGGAAGCTCGGGCTTCGTGTGCGCGAGCGCCGCAAGCGACGCGCGTTGGGCGTCGACGCGCGCGCGCTGGCGTTGGAGCTCGTCGCCGAACCTACGGCCGTGCGAGGCGACGAAGAGCGTCGAGACGCCGCGCTCGCGCTGCGTCTCGTGCATCAGCGTGCCCACGGCGCTCGTGAAGGCCAAGAACGGCGAGTCGGCCGGCGCGGCGGGTGGCGTCGCGGCGTCGGGCGCTGGCGTGGGGGCCACGTCGTCGGTGGGCGCGCGGCGCGCGACGAAGGCGATCTGCTTGTCGACGCACGCGAGCTTGAGCGCGCCGCCGCGGCCGGCCCCGCGCAGCGCCTCTTCGAACGACGCGCCCTCGAAAGTCCGCACCTCGTACGACGACCGGCAGAGCGCGATCGTCACGGTGCACGCGCCATCGTCCCGCACCGCAGCGGTCCCCGAGTCGTCCGCCGCGAGGCAGAACCGCAGGATCCGAACGGCGTCTTTTTGGGTGAGAGGCATGGCCGCCCCCTCGGGCGCTCCACCCCAGTATGGATGGGCGCTCATTTCAGCGGCGTTTCTGGCGGCTGGGATGTTGGTAACGCCGCCACCCGAAACCTCCCCGAAACCAAGCCCGTGCCATCCTGAAGGCGAGGTTCGTCGTGACACCGGCCGTGGAATCCCTGTCGCCCGCCGAGGCGAGGCGGCGCGACGCGTTCTTGCGCCTCGCGCGGGCGGTCGGGGCCTACCTGCACGAGTCGCAGCGCGAGCGTGGCGTGTCGGCGCTGCACGTCGAGTCGGGCCGCAAGCTCTTCGCGCGCGATCTCGGCGAGCAGCGCGCCCGCACCGATGCGCGCGCGCGCGGCGCGACGACGCTCGTCGAGTCGGTCGGGCCGGCGCTGCTGGGCGACGCGCCCGCGGCGCTCGATCGCATCGGCGCGGCCGTCCGCGGCGTCGCCGACACGCGCGCCGAGATCGAGCGCTCGGCGGCCACCTCGGGCCGCGTCGTCGACGCGTTCACGCGCCTCAACGCCGAGCTGCTCGCGGCCTTCGACGACGGCGCCGCGCACGTGTCGGAGGGGCCAGTGCGCGGCCTCGCCTTCGCGGCGGTCGCGCTGCAGCACGCCAAGGAGAAGGTCGGCCTCGAGCGCGCGCGCCTCGGGGCGGCGCTCGTCGCGGGCGGGCTCGGCGACGCCGATCGCCTCGCGCTGGCCGAGCTGATCGCGGCCCAGGCGACGTACCTGCACATCTATTCGATGACGGCGCCGACGACGGCCGCGCAGATGCTCCGGCGCGTGCTCGCGGCGCCGCCCGCGCTCGAGGTGAAGCGCTTCGAAGACCGTCTCATGGCGACGTCGACCTCGCGACCCGTGGCGCCCGTCGACGCGCGCGCGTGGTTCGCGACGATCTCGCGCAAGATCGAGATGCTCGGCGACGTGGGCGACGCGACGTTGTCGTTCTTGCCGACGCATTGACTAGGCGGCGCGCGCCAGCTCCCCGTTGGCCGCGGGCCGCTCGCCCCGCTTGAGCCGAAGAACGACGGCGGTCAGCCACGCGAAGCTCACGCCCGCGAACGCGAGCAGCAGCCAGAAGCAGCTCTCGTGGCGGCCCGTGACGCGATCGAGGTAGGCGAAGCCGATCGGCAGAAAGAAGCCGCCGAGCGCGCCCAAGCTTCCGACGAGCCCGCCCACGGCGCCGACGTCGCCGGGGAAATACGCCGAGACGTACTTGTAGACCGACGCCTTGCCGATGCCCATGGCGACGCCGACGATCTCGAGCAGCGTGAAGCACGCGCCGAGCCCGATTGGGCCTCCCGCGCCGACGGCCGGGAGACACAGCGGCACGCAGGCGAGCATCATCGTCACGAAGACGCTCGTCGTGACGACGCGCGCGCCCAGGCGGTCGGAGAGCCAGCCGCCCACGGGCCTCAGCAAGCTCGCCGGGAAGATGAACGCCGCCGTCAGCAGCGCCGCGCGCGACAGCGGCAGGTGGTACACGGTCTGGTAGTAGGTGGGCATCCACAGCGAGAACGCGACGTAGGCGCCGAACACCAGCACGTAGTAGAGGCCGAAGCGCCACACGCGCGCGTTGGCGAGCGGCGCGAGCATCGACGCGAACGAGCGGGCGCTGCCCGGCTTGCGATCGCGCGCGGGCGTGAGCGCCAGCAGCGCGACGGCGCACACGAGCAGCGTCGACGCGTAGAGCGTGGGCACGAAGCGCCAGCCGCCGGGCACGAGCCCGTCGAGGAAGCCGCTCGTGGGCACGAGCGCGATGAGCGCGGGGCCGATGAGCTTGGTCACCGAGGCGCCGACGTTGCCGGCGCCGAACGTGCCGAGCGCGAAGCCCTGGCGCGCCGGCGTCGACCAGGCCGCGTTCCAGGCGATGCCGACGGAGAACGAGTTGCCGGCGCCGCCGAGCCAGAACGCGAGCGCGATGAGCGCGCCGTACGAGTGCGCGTGCGAGACGAGCGCGCACGGGATCGCCGTCGTCACGAGCAGCGCCGCCATGAGCGCGCGCCCGCCGACGCGATCGGTGAGCATGCCGAACGGCAGTCGACCCAGCGAGCCCGAGAGCACGGCGACGGCCGCGAGCCACGAGAACTGCACCTGCGTGAGCCCGAGCTCCTTCTTGATGGGCACGCCCAGCACGCCGAACATGAGCCACACCGCGAACAGCAGCGTGAAGGAGATCGTCGAGAGGACGAGGACGCGTCGCGCGTCGCGCGGCGTGGGAACGGGGACGTCGTTGTCGTTGGCGCTCATGATGCGTGCTCCTTCTTTCACTTCGTTCATCCGACGGCGGCGAGCGGCGGGCGCGCGACGGCGTGCCGCGCGACCAGCCGCGTGAGCTCGTTCTTGCAAGAGCCGCAGCCCGTCCCGGCGCGCGTCGCGGCGCCCACGGCCTCGACCGACTCGCAGCCGCCCGCGACGCACGCGGCGATCGCGCCCTCGGTGACCTTGTTGCAGTTGCAGACGATGCGCTCGCCCGCGGCGGCGGGCGCGGCGACGGCCGTGGGGCACAGCGCCTCGAGCGGATCGGCGGGCAGCGGGTCGCCGCGATCGAAGAGCTGCACGAGCGACGCGGCGGCGCCCGTGTTCCCGACGAGCATCGCGCTCACGAGCTTGCCGTCGCGCATGACCAGCTTGCGGTACGTGCTGCGTCGCTGCTCGACGACCTCGAGCACGTCGTCGGTCTCGAGCTCGGCCGCCGACTCGGCCGCGCCGATGGTCGCGACGTCGACGCCCGCGACCTTGAGGCGCACGTAGAGCTTCGAGCCTTGGTAGCGCGCCGCGCCCGCGGTGCCCGTGAGGACGTCGGCGAGCACGACGGCCTGCTCCCACGCGGGCGCGACGACGCCGTAGGTCTGGCCGCGGTGCTCGCTGCACTCGCCGAGGGCGTAGACGCCGGGCACCTCGGTCGCGAGCGCGTCATTGACGACGATGCCCTTGTTGATGGGCAGGCCCGACGCGCGCGCGACGTCGACGCGCGGGCGCACGCCGCACGCGAGCACGAGCATGTCGGCGGGCAGGCGGCGATCGTCATCGAGGGTCACGCTCTCGACGGGGCCGTTCTCTTGCTCGTCCGTGCCGTGAACCGCTTCGATCGTGCGGCCCGTGCGCACGAAGATCCCGAGGCGCTCCATCTGGCGCGCGAGCATGTCGCCCGCCATGGGATCGAGCTGCGCGTTCATGAGCGTCTCGCGCGCGTGGACGACGGTGACGTGGAGGCCGGCGTCGCCGAGCACCTTGGCCGCCTCGAGGCCGAGCAGGCCGCCGCCGAGCACGATCGCGCTCGACGCGTTCGCCGCGTGCTCGCGCATCGCGACGACGTCGGCCATCGTTCGGTAGACGAAGACGCCCGTGCGCAGCGCGCCGCCCGCGATCGTCGCGCCGGGGATGGGCGGTACGAGCGGCTGGCTGCCCGTCGCGAAGACCGCCGCGTCGTAGCGATCCACGAAGCCGTTGACGCCGCCGCCGTCGGTCTCGATGAGCTTGCGAGCCGTGTCGACGCGCTTCACCGTGACGCCGCCGCGCAGGCGCACGCCGTTGGCCTCGAACCACGCGGCGTCCTTCGTGACGATCGCGTCGGGCGCCTCGCCGCCCAGCACCTTCGACAACAAAATGCGGTTGTACGTGCCGACGGCCTCTTCGCCGTAGACGGTGATGTCCCAGCGAGACGTCGCGCCGCGCGCGACGAGCTCGTCGAGTAAGCGGCACGTCGCCATGCCGTTGCCGACAATCGCAAGGCGTTTGCGTGGCGCCGACGTGGCCATCACGCGGCGGCCTCGGCGACGGCGCGCGCGCGCACGGCGCACACCTTGAACTCGGGCATGCGGCTCGTCGGGTCGAGCGCGGGCACGGTGAGGATGTTGGCGGCCTGCTTGCCGCCCCAGTGGAAGGGCGCGAACAGCGTGTCGGGGCGGATGTCCGTCGTGAGCGACAGCGCGAACGTCACGGCGCCGCGGCGGCTCTCGACGACGAGGCGCCCGTCTTCGTCGGCGCCCAGCGACGCCGCGAGCCGCGGGTGGATCTGCACGCGCGGCTCGGGCTGGGCGTCGACGAGCGGCTTCACCTGGCGCGTCTGCGCGCCCGAGTTGTAGTGCTCGCGGGTGCGGCCCGTCGTGAAGTACAGCGGGTACTCGGCGTCGGGCACCTCGGCCGACGCGCGATCGCGGGCGACGACGAAGCGCGCCTTGCCGTCGGCGTGGAAGAAGCGGTCGGCGAAGAGGCGCGGCGTGCCGGCGTGGTTGTCCGAGGGGCACGGCCAGAACACGCCCTTTTGCCGGCGGATCTTGTCGTAGCTGATGCCGCTGTAGTCGGCGCGCGCGCCCGCCGTCGCCGCGCCCAGCTCGGCGAACACCGCCTCGGGGTCGCTCGTGGGGAACAGCGCGCCCGCGCCGAGGCGCGCGGCGAGCGCGCACAGGATCTCGAGGTCGCTGCGCGCGCCCGCGGGCGTCGGGCGCAGGCGCTCGCGCAGGATGACGCGGCCCTCGAGGTTGGTGAGCGTGCCCGTCTCCTCGCCGAACTGCGCGACGGGCAGCACGACGTGCGCGTGCGCCGACGTCTCGTTGAGGAACGCGTCGGCGACGACGAGCAGGTCGAGCGCCGCCAACCTTCGTTCAATGTTGAGCGCGTTCGGCGACGCGACGGCGACGTTCGAGCCGAACACGAGCAGCGCGCGGATGCCGCCCGCGCCGAGCGCGTCGAGCAGCTCGTAGGCGCTCTTGCCTTTGCCAGGCAGCGACGCCGGGTCGACGCCCCAGACGCGCGCGACGTGCGCGCGATCGGCGGCGTTCTCGATCATGCGGTAGCCGGGCAGCTGGTCGGCCTTCTGGCCGTGCTCGCGCCCGCCCTGGCCGTTGCCCTGGCCCGTGATGCAGCCGTAGCCCGAGTACGGCTTGCCCACCTTGCCGAGCGCGAGCGCGAGGTTCACGAGCGCCGACACCGTGTCGGCGCCCTTCGACTGCTGCTCGGGCCCGCGGCCCGAGAGCACCATCGCGCGTGGCGCGGCGGCGAACATCCGCACGAGCTCGCGCTGGCGGTCGAGCGAGACGCCCGTCGCGCGCTCGACGTGCGCGGGATCGGTCATGAGCAGGTGGCGGCGAAGCGCGTCCCACCCCACGGTGCGCGCCGCGACGTAAGGTTCGTCGACGAGGCCCTCTTCGATCGCGAGCGCGAGTAGGCCGTTGGCGAGCGCGAGGTCGGTGCCCGGCGTCGGCTGCAGGTGCAGGTCGGCGACGCGCGCCGTCTCGGTGCGCCGCGGATCGACGACGACGACCTTGCCGCCGCGCTCGCGCACGGCGTTCACCCACTGCATCATGGGCGGCATCGTGTCGGCGGGGTTCGCGCCCCACAGCACGAGCACGTCGGTCTGCCCGATGTCCTCGACGGGGAAGGGCAGGCCGCGGTCGACGCCAAAGGCGCGGTTCTGCCCCGCGGCCGCCGACGACATGCAGTAGCGGCCGTTGTAGTCGATGTTGGGCGTGCCGAGCGCGACGCGCGCGAACTTGCCCAGCAGGTACGTCTTCTCGTTGGTGAGCGCGCCGCTGCCGAACATGCCGAGCGCCGCGGCGCCGTGCGTGGCGCGGATCGCCTGCAGGCGCTCGGCGACGAAGTCGAGCGCGGCGTCCCACGTCGCCGTGACGAGCCGGCCGTCGCGCCCGCGCACGAGCGGCGTGAGCACGCGCGCCTCGTGATCGAGCAGCGCCGCCGACGTGAAGCCCTTGATGCACATCTGGCCGCGGTTGACGGGGAACTCCTCGTCGGCGCGGACTTCGAGCTTGGCTTCGAACGGCGCGCCGTCGTTCGAGGCGGCCGGCGTGACGCGGATGCCGCACTGGAAGGCGCAGTAGGGGCAGTGGGTCTTCAAGCTGCGTCCTTGCCTTCGTGGGTCGCGATCAGGATCTCGACCTGCCCGTCGCGCACGCGCGCGGGCCACACGGGCACGCGCACCTCGGCGTCGTCGAGGCACTGGCCCGTCGCGAGATCGAAGCTCTGCTTGTAGATGGGCGAGGCGATCTTCGCGACGCCGGCGCGATCGCCGACGATGCCGCGGCCGAGCACGAACGCCTTGCTGAACGGATCGAAGTTGGAGATCGCGAACACGCGCTCGCCGCCGCCGACGCGCACGAGCGCGATCTGCTCGCCGCCCACGAGGGCGCACACGCCCGTGTCGGGCACGATGTCGTCGAGCGGGCAGAGCGACAGCCAGGCGCTCACGCGGCGTTCTCCTCGCGCGCGGGCGACGCGGTGGTTTGTTTCTCTTGCTTCTCTTGCCACGTCGCCGGCCGGTGCTGCTGGCGCAGCGGCACGCGCACGATGCTCGGGTCGGCGGCGTCGCTGTTGACGAAGGCGCGGAAGCGGCGCGCGACCGACGGATCCTCGACGGCCGTGCGCCACTCGTCTTGGTACGTGTCGACGATGTGCTGCATCTCGGCCTCGAGCTCGGCGCAGAGGCCGAGCGCGTCGTCGACGACGACCGACTTCAAGTAGTCGAGGCCGCCCTCGAGCTTGTTGAACCACGTCGCCGTGCGCTCGAGCCGATCGGCCGTGCGCACGTAGAACATCAGGAAGCGGTCGACGTAGCGGAGCAGCGTCTGTTCGTCGAGATCCTGCGCGAGCAGCTGCGCGTGCTGCGGCTTCATGCCGCCGTTGCCGCAGACGTAGAGGTTGTAGCCCTTCTCCGTCGCGATGATGCCGAAGTCCTTGCTCTGCGCCTCGGCGCACTCGCGCGCGCAGCCCGAGACGGCGCTCTTGAGCTTGTGCGGAGCGCGCAGCCCCTTGTAGCGGTTCTCGACGCGGATCGCGAAGGCCACCGAGTCCTGCACGCCGTAGCGGCACCACGTGCTGCCGACGCACGACTTCACGGTGCGCAGCGCCTTGCCGTAGGCGTGGCCCGACTCGAACCCGGCGGCGATGAGCTCGCGCCAGATGTGCGGCAGCTGCTCGACGCGCGCGCCGAACAGATCGACGCGCTGGCCGCCCGTGATCTTCGTGTAGAGGCCGTAGCGCTCGGCGACCTCGCCGAGGGCGATGAGCTGCCGCGGCAAGATCTCGCCGCCCGCGACGCGCGGCACGACCGAGTAGGTGCCGTCGCGCTGCACGTTGGCCAGGAAGCGATCGTTCGAGTCCTGAAGCCCGACGTGCTCCTTCTTCAGGACGTGCTCGTTGAAGATCGACGCGAGGATCGACGCCATGGCCGGCTTGCAGATCTCGCAGCCGGCGCCGCGGCCGAACGACGCGATCGCGGCGTCGAACGTCTTCGTCTGCCGCACCTTCGTGAGGTGGAACAGCTCCTGGCGCGAGTGCGGGAAGTGCTCGCACAGGTGGTTGGTGACGACGACGCCCGCGCGCCGCAGCTCGGCCTTCAAGATGTCGGTCACGAGCGGCACGCACGAGCCGCAGCTCGTGCCGGCCTTCGTGCACGACTTCACGGCGCCGATCGTCGTGAGGTTCTGCGTCGCGATGGCGTTGCAGATGGCGCCCTTCGTGACGTTGTTGCAGCTGCAGATGCCGGCTTCCATCGGGAGCGCGTCGGGGCCGAGGCCGCGGGGCTTGCCGCTGCGCTCGGGCAGAATCAGCTCATCGGGCGCCGCCGGCAGCTTGATGCGGCTCTGCACCATCGCCAGCATCTGGCCGTAAGCCGACGCGTCGCCGACGAGGATGCCGCCCAGCAAGAGCTCCTTGTCGGCCGAGACGACGAGCTTCTTGTAGACGCCCTGCACGCTGTCGACGAGGCACAGCGTGTGCGTGCCGGCCTCGAGGCCGAAGGCGTCGCCGAAGCTCGCGACGTCGACGCCCAGCAGCTTGAGCTTCGAGCTCATGTCGAAGTGGCCGAGCGCCTCGCTCTCGCCGCTCACGAGCTCGGCGGCGACGATCTCGGCCATCTTGTAGCCGGGCGCGACCAGGCCGTAGGTGCGGCCCGCCCACGACGCGCACTCGCCGATCGCGAAGACGTCGCGATCGTTCTTGGCGCGGCAGTGCTCGTCGACGACGACGCCGCCGCGCTCGCCGACGTCGAGGCCGGCGGCGCGCGCGAGCGCGTCGTTGGGGCGGATGCCCGCCGAGAACACGACGACGTCGGCCGCGAGCGCGCCGCCGTCGGCGAACAGGATGCGCGACACGGGCGCGCGGGCGTCGGCCGCGGCGTCGTCGCTCGGACCCGCGATGCGCTTCGTGCTGACGCCCGTGTGCACGCCCACGCCGAGGCCCTCGATGCGGCGCTTGAGGATCGCGCCGCCCATCTCGTCGACCTGCAGCGGCATGAGGCGCGGCGCGACCTCGAGGACGTGCGTCTCGAGGCCGAGGCTCTGCAGCGCGTTCGCCGCCTCGAGGCCGAGCAAGCCGCCGCCGATGACGGCGCCCGCCTGAACCTCGGGGCGCGACGCCCACGCGCGGATCGCCTCGAGGTCCTCGATCGTGCGGTACACGAAGCAGCCGGGGCGGTCCTTGCCCTCGACGGGCGGCACGAATGGGTACGAGCCCGTCGCGAGCACGAGCACGTCGTACGGCACGTCGTCGCCGCGCACGGAGCGCACGGTCTTCGCGGCCCGGTCGATCGACGCGGCGCGATCGGCGAGGCGGACGACGATTCCGGCAGCCTGGTAGGTGCCGGGCTGAACCAGCGCGAGCTTGGCGGCCGGGTCGTGCGTCGCGTCTTTGTCGTTTTCTTCGGCTTTTGCCTGGTCGAAGAGCTTCGAGAGGTTGACGCGGTCATACGCGAGGCGCGGCTCCTCGCAGAACACCGTGACGTCGTAGCGCTCGGTCCCGCGCGCCTCGACGAGGCGCTCGAGGAACCGGTGCCCGACCATGCCGTTTCCGACGACGACCAGCTTCTTTTTCGGCGACATCCGAAAGTCAGGCTAGACCTCGCTTCGTTTCCGCTCGGTCAAGCAACGGTCGAAAGGTCGTTTCGTAGGTCCCGTGTCGGACTATCGTCACGGCCATGTCGCGGTCGTTGTTGCGCCTCGGTTTGTCGATGATCTTCGCGTTGGCCGTCGCCGCGTGCTCGTCGGGCGGCGGCGCGCGTCCCGACGGCGGCGGTGGCACCGGTGGCGCGACGGCGACGGGCGGCAGTGGCGGTTCGGGCGGCACGACGAGCGCGAGCGGCGGCACCGGCGGCGACACGACCGCAATGGGCGGCAGCGGTGGAACGGGCGGCGCGACGGCACCGACGGGCGGAAGCGGCGGCACCACGAGCGCGAGCGGCGGCACCGGTGGCGAGACGAGCGCCAGCGGCGGTTCAGGCGGTGGCGGATGGGGCGGCGCGCTTTCGACCGGCGGCGCCGGCGGCGGCGACACGCCCGCGCCGCGCGCGCTCATGACCGACGGCAAAGGCTTCCGCGAAAAGACGTTCACCGCGGCGTCGCTCGATCCGACGGCGACGCAGGGCCACGCGACGTCGACCGAGTACGCCGCCGTCGATCCCTCGAAGCCGCTCATGAAGGAGCTGTGCGTCGTCCTCACCGACATGGGCCAGCCGCCGGGCATCGCCGTCGCCGACTGGATGTACCCGCACGGCTTTCACGTTTTACAAATCGCCTACCAGAACGACGTCGCCATCGCGCCCGCGGGCGACACGAACCCGAGCACGCCCGGCGACACGCGCATGGATCAGTTCGACGGCAAGGGCCGCGTCTCGTGGGTGACGATCAAGCGCGCCGACAGCCTCGAAGAGCGCGTCGTGCGCGCGCTCAAGCACATGATGACCGCCGATCCCGGCGGCGACTGGGGCTGGTACCTGGGCGCCGACGGCAACAGCGTGCGCTGGTCGGACGGTTGCATCGTCGGCTACGGCTACGGCGGCACGATGGCGGCCGTCATCGCGCACAACGTTCGCCTCGCGCGCGCCGTCTCGATCGCGGCGCCCGACGCGCAGGGGCGCCCGGACGCGAAGTGGCTCAGCCCAACATCGGCGACGCCGGCCGCGCGAATGTTCGCGATCTTCGGCGCCAACGACACCCCGGCGGGCGCGGGCCGCTACGAGCCGACGACGGCGGCGCTCGGATATCTCGGCGACGTCGTGCACGTCGGGCTCACGGCCAAGCCCGACGCCAACAACCCATACGGCGGCTCGCACCGCCTCGAGCTCGACGGCATGGGCAAGGGCAGCACCTGCAACGCGGGCGCGGACTACCCGCCGTGCCTCTACTCGTTCGGGCTCCCGATCAATTGACTACTTCGGCAGCACGACGGCGAGCACGGTGAGCGCGAAGAGCGCGACGCCTAGGATCACGTAGTTGCGCAGGCGCGGCTCGCGGCGCGGCGAGCGCGCCTTTTCGCGGCGGTGCCACCCGCGCTCGCGCCGTCGTTTCGACGCCTCGGCGTAATGATCGGCCCACCGCGTGTCGATGGGGTTGCGATCGTTCGACGAGGGCACGCGATCACACGGCGGGACGCGCGCCCGTGGGCGGCTCGTGCACGGCTTCGCGATCGGTCAGCAGCTGCTGCAGGTTGCGCAGCTCGGCGACGACCTTGCGCAGGTCAGACGCGGCGCGCAGGAGCCCCACCGAAGCGATGCGCTGGGCGATCGTCTCCAGCTGCTGCGTGAGCGTGTCCAAACTCATGCGCACGAGATCATCCTGCCCGATCCAACGTGTGATGAATATCCGCTATTGTGCTGATGCCACCCGTTCAGCGCGATTTCTTAGGGTCGTCGTCGATCCGTCGGCAATCTGACGTGATCGTGAGTCCTCGCTCGACCGAAGCTTGATTGAGCGCGGCGCCCGAGCCAGTGTGGAGACAGCGCATGGCTGAAAAGCAGCGATCTTCGCGCGCCGCCGTGTTGTCGGCCCGGCTCGCGCTCGCGTCGGGGTTCACGGCGGCCGCGATCGGCGTCGTTTGTTTCGTGGCGGTCAAGTCGCTTGGCAACGCCTCGGCCGTCGCGCGCGTCGCCGTGGCGCGACAGCTGGCGCTCATCGACGACGCCTCGGCGATGCGCGCCTTTTCGGTGCAACGAGGCATGGTCTCGCAGTACATCCTCACGGGCGATCGCAAGTGGCTCGCCGAGCCCGAGGCGCCGCGGCCCAGCTTCTCGGCGTGGCTCGAGCGCGCCGACGCCGCCGCCGAGACGCCAGAATCGCGGCGCGTGCTCACGGAGATTCGAGGCGAGTACTTGGCCTACGACGCCGCCGGCAACGACGCGGTCGCGCTGTACGACGCCGGCCACGTCGAAGAGGCGAAGAACCGCCTCACCGAGCGCGCGCAGCACGGCCAGCGGGTCCGCACGCTCTTCGAGTCGCTGGGGCAGACGGCGCGGCGCGAGGCCGAGCAGAAGCTCGTCGAGGAGCAGGGCACGATGCACCGCCTCGCGTGGCTGCTCGTGCTCACGAGCGTCGGCGGCGCCGTCGCGAGCCTCGTGCTCGGCTTCATGTGGTCGCGGCGCGTGACGAAGCCGATCTACGAGCTGCAGGTGCGCGTCGAGTCCGCCGCCGAGCGCACGCGCATCCAGGTCGCGCCGGGACGCGCCGGTTTGCAGGCGCTCGGCGATCAGGTGAGCGCGCTCGTGGAGCGCCTCGAGGAGGCCGACGCCTCGCTCGCCGAGCACCGGCGCCAGCTGCTGCAGAGCGAGAAGCTGTCGGCCGTGGGCGAGCTCGCCGCGAAGCTGGCGCACGAGGTGTTGAACCCGCTCGCCGGCATGAAGGCCGCCGTGCAGCTGCTCGCGCGACAGGGAGTGTCCCAGTCGGTGGGCGGCGGCGACGTCTTGCAGACGGCGGAGGCGCTCAACCGCGAGATCACGCGCGTCGAGGGCCTCGTGCGCCGCCTCGTGAACTACTCGCGCCCGCTCGCGCCGCGCTTCGAGCTCACGAGCGTCGGCGCGCTGCTCGACGCGGCCGAGGAGGCGTCTCAGTCGATCCTCACGCGCGCGGGCACGTCGATCGTTCGCCACGTCGACCCGGGGCTGCCGCCCGTCGAGGTCGACCCGCTGCTGGTGACGCAGGCGCTCGTCAACCTCGTCGCCAACGCCGCCGAGGCGACGGTGGCCGCGGGGCGCTCGGATCGCATCGAGGTGGAGGCGACGACGGCGACGCTGCACGGCCGCGACAACATCGTCATCCGCGTCGCCGACAACGGCGACGGCGTCTCCGACGAGCACGCGCGCGAGCTGTTCAAGCCGTTCTTCACGACCAAGCCCGAGGGGCACGGCCTCGGCCTCGCCGTGAGCCAGAACGTCCTGCTCGAGCACGGCGGAAGAATCCTCGCGCGCAACCGGCCCGCCGAGGACGGCCCGGGCGCGATCTTCGAAGTTCAATTCCCGGTGGTGCGATGAGCGCGCACGTCCTCATCGTCGACGACGAGGCGCTCATCCGCCAATCGATCCGCATGGTGCTCGCGCAGGAGGGCTTCGACGTCACCGTCGCGGCGTCGGGCGCCGAGGGCTGGGCGCGTTTTCGCGAAGAGCGCCCCGACATCGTCTTGCTCGATCTCGTGCTCGGCGACGCCGACGGCCTCGATCTCCTGCGCCGCATGAAGGGCGAGGCGCCCGACGCCAAGGTGCTCGTCATCTCGGCGCACGGCTCGATCGAGAGCGCCGTCTCGGCGATGAAGCTCGGCGGCTACGACTTCATCAAGAAGCCGTTCGAGCTCGAGGAGGTCGTCGCGGCCGTGCGCAACGCCGCGCGCACGAGCTCGCTCGAGCAGCGCGTCGCCTACCTCGCGGCGCAAGAGCGCAAGCGCACGAGCGGCAGCGCCTTCGTGCACGCGTCGCCACGCATGGCGCGCATCCTCGACGACGTCGCCGTCATCGCGGCCTCGCCCGTGCCGACGGTGCTCGTCACGGGCGACAGCGGCACGGGCAAGCAGGCGCTCGTGCGCATGCTGCACGAGGGCTCGCCGCGCGCGGGTGGGCCGTTCGTCGAGCTCAACTGCTCGGCGATCCCGGAGAACCTCGTCGAGAGCGAGCTGTTCGGCCACGAGCGCGGCGCCTTCTCCGACGCGCGCGAGCGCAAGCTGGGCCTGGTCGAGATCGCCGACGGCGGCACGCTGTTCCTCGACGAGATCGGCGACCTGGGCTCGGCGGCGCAGGCGAAGCTGCTCACCTTCCTCGAGCAGCGGACCTTCCGGCGCGTCGGCGCCACGGCCCAGCGCCGCGTCGACGCGCGCGTCGTCGCCGCGACCAACCGCGACCTCGGCTCGATGGTCGGGCGGCGCGAGTTCCGCGAGGACCTTTTCTACCGCCTCAACGCCATCACGGTGCACCTGCCGCCGCTGCGCGAGCGGCGCGAGGACGTGCGCGCGCTGGCCGAGCACTTCCTGCGCCTGTCGTCGAGCGAGTTCGGCCGCCGCTTCCAGGGCCTTTCGTCCGAGGCCGTGGGCCTGCTCGAAGGCTACGCGTGGCCGGGCAACGTGCGCGAGCTGCGCGCCGTCATCGCGCGCGCCGTGCTGCTGCACGACGACGAGCTGCTGCGCCCCGAGCACCTGCCCGCCGAGCTCGTCGCCGCCTCGCTCGCGACGACGCCCATGCCGGCGTCGTCGGCGCGTGGCGCGTCGGCGATCCCGACGCTCGACGAGGTCGAGCTCGCGCACATCCGACGCGTGCTCGAGATCTGCGGCGGCAACCGCACCCTCGCCGCGCAGCGCCTGGGCATCACGCGCCAGACGCTGCACAAGAAGATCGGCTCCCTCGACGCCACGGGCGCCGAAGAGACAGACTAGAACCGTTCAGCCGGTCTTCTTCAGCCGGTTTTGGCGAGCATCGGCGCGCCGCTGTCGACGTGGCCGGCGCCGTTCGACGGGCGGAGCGCCCCCTCGACGGGTGGCGACGTCAGCACGCCACACAGCGAGGCGAGGCGAACCAGCTCGGCGGCGCTGTGAACCTGCAGCTTGCCGTTGATGTGGCTGCGGTGGGTCTCGACCGTCTTGACGCTGATGCCCAGCTTGACCGCGACCTGCTTGTTCGTCTGGCCCCAGATGATGAGGTCGAAGATCTCGCGCTCGCGCGCCGAGAGACGATCGAGCGCGCCGGCGCGCCCGACCGACGAGCGCGGCAGGTCGGAGCTGGTCGCGTCGTCGCTGCGGGCCGGCATCACGCGCCGGCCGGCCTTGACCTCGCGGATCGCCGCGAGGATCTCCTCGGTCGGCTGGCGCTTGAGCACGTAGCCCGTGACGCCCGCGAGCAACGCCTGCCGCACCTGCGACTCGGACGCCGCCTCGGCCAGCACGAGCAGCCGCGTCGCGGGCGCGATCTCGCGGAGCGCGTTCGCGAGCAGGATCGCGCTGCGATCGGGGAGGTCGAAGTCGCACACGACGACGTCGACGCCCCCTGCCTGTGCGGCGGCGAGGACACCGGCGCCGTCGCCCGATTCGGCGACGATCGTCATGTCGCGCGCGTCGGCGACGAGCGCACGCAAACCCATACGAAATACCTTGGAAGAGTCAGCGATGGCGATGTGCACGCGAGGGACCTCCAGTCATCTTGCGTGACCGGTGTGCAACGGCGGTGCCGCGCCTGATCCGCCTATCTGCTGGAGCAATCCGGCAAGGTCCGTAAAGGAATCACTCGATGGGAGGGGGGGGTGTCCCATTTTTTGACGATGGGCGATCGGGTGGCCCGGGTTACGCTCTGCTGTTAACGGAGCATCAAGATGAAGCGCGCGGAATTGCGACCCTGGACCGCGGCGGCCGCCGCCATCATCGTGGCGTGCTCGGGCGGCGGCGGAGGCCATGGGGGAACCGGAGGAAACACGAGCGCCGGCGGAACCTCGGGTGAGGCGGGCGTGACCGGCGCCGGGGGAGCCTCGCCGACGGGCGGCTCGGGCGGTTCCTCATCGAACGGCGGGAGCTCCGGTGGCGCCTCCGGCGGCGGCGCGATCGCGACGGGCGGCAGCTCGGGCGGCACGTCGGGCGGCGGCGGATCCTCGACCGGCGGCGCGGGGGGCTCCGGCGGCGTCGTGGCCAGCGGCGGCGCGGGAGGCCGCGCGCTCGGCTCGTGCACGGACACCGTGCTGCGAACGGCGCCGCCCGCGGGCAAAGAGATGTTCAAGGCGGATCCCGTCGACACGAAGTTTCCGTTCGCCGCGCACTGGATCGGCACGCTGGGCGGCAACTTGCCCATCGGCATCACGGGCCTCGCCGACTACGACCACGACGGCGACCTCGACTTCTCGTCGGGGCAAAAGGGCGGCCCCATGTACTGGTGGGAGCAGTGCACGGCCGATCATTGGGTGCAGCACATGATCGGCACGGGCCACGCGACGCCGGGCGGCGGCAACGCGACCGACGTCGACGGCGACGGGTGGGTCGACGTCGTCGCGGGCGACTCGTGGTACCGCAACCCGAAGCTCACCGAGACGTCGCGCTCGGGCACGTGGTCGCGCTTCCCGACGGGCGTCACGGGCGGCGCCGAGGACATCGTCGTCGGTGACGTCTCGGGCGACGGCAAGCCCGACGTGCTGTTCGTGTGGAACGCGTTCAACCCGAATTGGCGCATGCCCGGGCCCGATCCGACGATCGCTTGGCCGATCGGCGCGTCGCTCGCCAACGTGCAGACGCAGGGCGGGGCCATCGGCGACCTCGACCACGACGGTGACAACGACATCGTCGTTGGCAACCAGTGGTGGTACCGGAACATGGACGGCAAGGGGAAGCAGTGGGAGACCGTCCACATCGCGACGGGCTTCGATGATTCGCCGCTCGTCAACGTCGGCGACCTCGACGGCGACGGCGACATGGACCTGGTCATGTGCACGCACTTCGGGTCGCGCATCGCCTGGGTCGAGAGCGGCGGCGGGCAAGCGACGACGTGGACGCTGCACATCCTCGCGACGGGCAAGAAGAACCTGCACGCGATCTTCGCGCTCGACTTCGACAACGACGGCGACCTCGACATCTTCGCGGGCGAGAGCGCGGGTCACGCGTGGATCTACGAGAACACCGACGGCAAAGGGACGTTCGTCGAGCACGACGCCGCCAAGGTCGAGCGCGGCCACGACGCGCGCGTGGGCGACGTCGACTGCGACGGCGACCTCGACATCGTGGGCGCGCCCTGGGACGACGCGCCTTCGGACCACGTGTATTTGCAGAACATGACCGTCGAGCGCGGCGGTCGCGCCGTCTTCACGCGCCCCGCCGGTGAGATCTGGCGCGCCGAGCAGCGCGCGACGGGCTGCAAAGATTAAGCGTCTTCGTCGTCGGGCGCGCTCTGGCGCTCGACCTCGCCGAGCCACTTGCGCAGCGTCTTCGGATCGACGCCGAGCTTCTCGGCGGTCTTGCCGCGGTGTCCGCCCGTCTGCGCGAGCGCCCAAGCGGCGTAGCGCCGTTCGAGGTCGCGCAGCGGGATGATGTCGCCCCCAAACTCCAAATCGCCCTCGAGAGAGCGCGGCGCGTCTTCGCCTGGCACGAATTCGCGCAGCTCGTCGAGGCCGATCTCGGGCGCGTGCGCGAGCAGCACGAGGCGCTCGACGGTGTGAGCGAGCTCGCGCACGTTGCCGGGCCAGCGCCGCGCCGACAGCGCCGCGACGGCGGCCGCGCCGAACCCGCGCACCGACGACGCCGGGTGGCGCGCGCGCGACGCCGCGAGGAAGTGCTCGAGCAGCGCCGGGATGTCCTCGCGCCGCTCGCGCAGGCTCGGCAAGACGATCGGGACGACGTCGAGCCGGTAGAGGAGATCCTGACGAAACTTCCCTTCGCGCGCGAGCGCGCCGAGATCGCGGTGCGTCGCCGCGACGACGCGCACGTCGACGGCGACCTCGCGCGAGGCGCCCACGGGTCGCACGGTGCCGCTCTCGAGCACGTGCAGCAGCTTCGCTTGCAGCGCGGGCGGCATGTCTCCGATCTCGTCGAGGAAGAGCGAGCCGCCGTCGGCCTCGGCGAAGAGGCCCCCGCGCTCGGCGACGGCGCCCGTGAACGCGCCTTTGACGTGGCCGAAGAGCTCGCTCTCGAGCAGCGGCTCGGGCAGCGCCGCGCAGTTGACGGCGACGTAGGCCTTGGAGGCGCGCCGGCTGTCGGCGTGGAGCGCGCGCGCGACGAGGCCTTTGCCCGTGCCGGTCTCGCCGAGGACGATCACGGGCGTCGGCGCGTCGGCGACGCGCTGGATGCGCTCGCGCACGGCGACGATCGAGCGGCTCGTGCCGATGAGGCTCGTCGCCGAGAAGCGCGCGCGCAGCGTCGTCTTGAGCGTCGAGGCTTCGCGGCGCACGTTGACGTCGTCGAGCGCGCGCCCGAGAAAGATCGCCAGCTCGTCCTGCTTGAACGGCTTCGTGAGGTAGTGGTACGCGCCGCGCCGGATCGACTCGACGGCCGTGTCGATCGCGCTGTAGGCGGTCATGACGATCACGGGGCGGGTCGCGTCGAGGCGCCGCGACGTCGCGAGCAGCTCGAGGCCGTCGACGTCGGGCATGCGCAGGTCGGTGACGACGGCGTCGACGGGCTCGGCGTCGAGGCGAGCCGCGGCCTCGCGGCCCGAGGCGACGGCGAACGCGTCGTAGCCGCGCGCGACGAGGCCGTCGGCGATGGCCTGCGCCATCTCGCGGTTGTCGTCGGCGACGAGGACGCGCGCGCGCCGGTCAGCCACCGGCGGGCTCCTCGGCGACGGGCAGCTGGATCGCCGCGCGCGTGCCGCGCGGCGCGTGGGCCTCGAACGTGAGCTCGCCGCGGTGGCTCGCGACGATCTCGTGCGCGAGCGCGAGGCCGAGGCCCGTGCCGCCCTCGCGCGCCTTCGTCGTGAAGAACGGCTCGCGCGCGCGATCAATCACGGCGGGCGAGATGCCCGAGCCCGAGTCGGTCACGGCCAACTGAACGACGTCACCGTCGCGTCGCGCCGAGACGACGACGTCGCCGCCGTCGGCGCAGGCGTCGCAGGCGTTGAGCAGCAGGTTGACGATCGCGTGCTCGAGCAAGCGCGCATCGCCGAGGAGCGGCGGCAGACCGTCTTCGACGCGCGTCGTGAGCGCGACGCCGGCCTCGTCGAAGCGATGCTCGACGAGCGCGACGGCGGCGTCGACGAGCGCGCGCGCCTCGAGGCGTGTCGCCGCGGGCGCGTCGCCGCGTGCGAGGCCGAGCAGGCCGCGGATGATGCCCTTGATGCCGTCGGTCTGCGCGAGGATCGAGCGAACGCCGCCCGCGAGGCGCTCGTCGCGTTCGACGCCCGGCAAGATCTGCTCGGCGCGCGCCGCGATGATCCCGAGCGGCGTCGAGATCTCGTGCGCGACGCCCATGGCGAGCGTGCCCATCGCGGCCGCGCGGTTGGCGCGTTCGAGGCGTTCGTCGCGGGCGCGCGCGAGCTCGGCGATCGCGAGCTCACGCGCGAGGACGAGCTCGTGGCGCTGCAGGCGCATGGCGACGCCGCCGAACGCGAGCACGAGCCCGGCCGCGGCGACGACGGAGAGCACGAGGCGGCGGTGCGTGCGCGCCTCGCGATCGCGCTCGCGCTCGGCGCTCGCGACGGCGACGACGTCCCAGCTGCCGCGCGCGCCGCCGTCGACGCGGAACAAGCCGGCGAGCGCCGTGCGCGCCGGCAGGCCAAAGGCGGCCGCCTCCTCGCGCGGGATGCGCACGAAGGCCTGGCCGTCGCGCAGCCCGTCGAGCAGGCGCGCCGAGGTGACCTCGTGGCCGCTCGTCGTGCGCAACGCCGGCGCGCCCGGCGGCCGCACGAGGATCGCGAGCGACCGCTCACGTTCGATGGCGCGCAGCTCGCCGAGCACCTCACCCTCGCGCGCGGGCAGCGCCGCCGGGCCCACGGCGCGGAGCATCGAGCCCAGCGCGGCGGCGAGGGTCGCTTGCTCTTGCGCGAAGTCGCTCAGCGCCGCCGCCGATTCGCGCTCGGCGTCCCAGTAGGCGAGCAGCGCGACGGCGACCACGACGGTGATCATGGCGCCCACGAGGCCGGCGCGCCGCCAGGCGAGCGCGCTCACGTCGAGCTCCGAAGAAAAGGCCGAAAGGAACGCATGGTCGGCGCACGAGCCGAGGACGAGCATACCGGCGCGATCCACCGAGGCAAAGCGGCGCGCGCACGACGGGCGCGGCTCGCGCTCCTCGCGCGGCCGGCGGCTCAGCGCGCGGGGAAAACGGCCGTGTGGCGCAGGCCCAGCTTCGCGAGCAGGTACGACGCCATGCAAGCGAGCGTCGCGAACGCGTAGCGCGTCGCCGCGCGCAGCGAGATCGAGCTGTGCGCCGAGAGGTAGTCGGCGTCGACGGGCACCTCGCCGACGCCCTGACCGAAGTAGGCCGCTTGCGCGAGGATCTGGAAGCTGAAGAGGTGGTTGCTCGCGTTGGCGGCGAGCGGCAGCGTCTCGACGAACGAGCGCGCGTAGACGCGGAAGCCCGAGTGGAACTCGGTGAGCGGCAGCGCGAGCACGCGGCGCGAGAGCGCGCTGAGCCCGCGGTTCGCGAGCAGCCGCACCCACGGCATGCCGAACCGGCGCGCGGCCCCGCGCTCGACGAAGCGCGAGCCCATGATGAAGGGGACGCCCGCGTTCATGAGCGGCACCGCCGTCGCGATGGCGCGCGGATCGAACTGCGCGCCGTCGCCGTGGATCTCGACGACGTATTCGGCGCCGAAGTCGCGCACGGCGCGCTCGAGGCCGCGTCGCAGGTTGCCGCCGTACCCGAGGTTGCGCTCGTTGCGGAACACCGTGAGCCCGAGGCGCCGCGCCTCCTCGGCCGTGCCGTCGGTCGAGCCGTCGTCCATGACGATGACGGCGTCGACGAGCCCGCGCGGGATCTTGCGCAGCGCCTTCTCGAGCAGAGGCCGCACGTTGTACGCCAGGATCACGGCGACGACGCGCGGCCGCGCCGGCTCCAGGTCCAGGTCCAGATCGATGACGCGTGCGGTGCTCATCCGAAATCGGCCGCGCTCTCTCGTAGGAGAACGCGGCCGCCTCAGTCTACCTACTTGACGGGCTGCCAGGTGCTGTCGGGGCTCGTCTCGATGACGTGGAGCTTCATCGGGTCCTTGCAGTCGAGCATCATGACGCCCTGGATCGACGAGAAGAGCTTCGGATCCTGCTTGTACTCCCAGACGACCTTGCCCGTCGGATCGAACTCGAGCACCTGGATGCCGCTGTTGCCGTTTCCGGGGCCGTGGCCCTGCCAGTTCGACGTCAGCACGTTGCCGTTCGGCAGCAGCTCGAACTCCGAGAAGAAGTTCGGCTTGATGGTCGCCGCGTCCGGCATCTGCTTCGTGCCGTAACGGTACGTCACCTTGTGCGTCGTGCCGTCGATGATGTCGCACGAGGCGCCGAACGCCGTGCAGAGCAGCGTGTCGCCCGACTTCCATTTGGCCGTCTGCGCGGCCACGGCCGGCGGCGGGCCGAGGAGGATCGGCTCCCAGATGTGGCCCCAACCCGAAGCGCCGCTCGACAGCTTCCAGATGACGTTGCCCTTGGCGTCGCCCTCGAAGACCGTCTGATCGGCGGGGACGAGGAACGTGCCGTTGCGCGTGGGGCGCGCGACGCGGACGTAGCCGTAGCCCGGGTACGAGATCTGGTGCGCGACCTTGTCGTCCGCGCCGAGGAACTTGAGCACCGTGCCGCTCGTCGTCAGCATCGTCTCGCCCGTCGCCATGCGATAGGCCGACTGCGTGTTGGCGAAGCCGGTGACCGTCTTGACGATCTTGCCCGTCGTCAGATCGAAGACCTCGTAGCCGTCGTTACGGCCGCCGAGCACCTGGTTGTTGCCGATGAGCTGCGCGGCGCGCGCCCACGGGCCGCCCGCGACCGTCGACCAGTTCTTCGACGGGTCGCCCAGGTCGACGAGGTGCAGGTGGGGATCGCCTTCGTCGCGGAGGATCATGCGGCGCTTCTCACGCGGGAAGAGCGTCTCGTTGCAGTTCGCCGCCGTGATCGTCGCGCCGATGCCGCCGTCGTAGGTCGCGACGGGGCCGTCGCTCTCCGTCGTGCCGCCGTCGCCGAGGTCGATCGCCGCCGGGCCGTCGCCGCAGTCCGTGCTCTTCGCCGTGACCGACGAGCAGCTCGCGCCCATGCCCTTGAGCACCTTGTCGACGAGCTCGTACGTGCGGCACTCGAGCGTGTCGGTCACGGTGTCGCCGCGCGTGCCGAACTTGAAGTTCGACGTGTAGCTACCCGTCATGCCGAACTCGAGCTGACGGTTGAGGTTCGGGTTGTTGCAGAAATTGTTGCAGTCGTCGGCCGACTTGAACGAGCCCGGGCAGGCGCTGAGCGCGATGCCGCAGAACACGTCGCACTCCGAGCCGCAGGTGCCATAGCCGAGCGGTCCGGCCGCCCAACACTCGCTCTTCGTCGCCATCGTGTTGGCCGCGGCCGCCGTCACTTGGTTCGCGCGGCAACCGATCGACTGGCCCGTGGCGTCGGTCGCCCCGCCCGCCGGGATGTACGCGCACGTCTTCAGGCAGTCGTCCTTGTCGACGTACTGCTGGTTGACGCCCGTGCAGGTCGCCATGATCGACGTGCAGTACGAGTCGCAGACCGCGACGCTGGCGCCGGGGCCGCCGCCGACGCCGCCGCTGGTTCCGCCCGTACCGACGCTGCCGCCCGTGCCGGGGCTGGTGCCGCCCGTCCCAGGGTTGCTCGTGTCACCGCCGCTCCCCGGGTTGGTCGTGCCGCCGCCGCCCGTCGTGCCGCCGTTGCTGCCCGTGGTGCCGCCGCCGTTGCCGAGGTGATTCCCACCGTTGCCGCCGCCGCACGCCGCGAACAACAGCGCAGGAATCAAGAACGCGATCCGCCGTACGTACACCATGAGACCAGCTCCTCGGAGGGGGTGAAAGGGGGCCCGAGCCTGCGTTTGTCGGGGAAACGTGGCGCGGTCGGACCACGCCTACTCTTGTGTCATTGGCCCCGACAAACGAATCTTCCCACGCCGAAAAATGCGCCCTGTAGCATCCGCGCGCACACCGATGCATCCGACGCGAAGTGAACAACTTCGCGCTTGCGAACGCGATCCCCTCTGCGGTACTGACGGCGCCACGGGCGATCCAATGGGACACGATCTCCAGAGGAGCAGAGGCCGTTGGTGGCGATTCGCGACGATGGTCGCGGTGGCTGGTTTCGTTTTCACCGGTTCGTTGACGCGCGTCGCGAACGCCGGTGGAAAAAAGAGGCCGAAGGCGGCTGAGGCGGAAGAAGCGGCCGCCGCCGACGAAACCGCTGAAAAAGACACCAGCGATTCGCACGCGCAGAAAGCGTCGGAACCCGCGCCGGAAAAGGCCGACGAGACGACCGCTGACGAGGAAGTGAAGGCGCCGCCCAAAGCGGAGGAGCCGCCGCGGGCGCCCGAGCCTGCCGCCGACGTCAAAACGCCGATGGCGGTGCCGCCCCCGCCGTTGCTCGCCAACGAACCCGGTTGGCAATTCGGCTTCTTTGGTTGGGCCGAGCTCGATGCGATGTGGGACTCGACCCAGAGCTTCAGCGAGTCGGTCCTCAATCAAAACATCGCCCGTCCTTATACGATCGCCGGCGACAACGCTCGCTTTCAGGCGACGCCGAAAGACTCGCGCCTCGGCTTCAAGGCCGTCGCGCCGACCTTCGAAGGAATGAAGGCCTCGGCGTACATGGAGGCCGACTTCTTCGGCGTGCTGCCCACGACGGCGACGCAGGACCAGAGCTACACCTACTCGTCGATTCGCCTTCGCCAGTACTACGCCAAGCTCGAGACGCCGTTCGTCGACGTGCTCGCGGGGCAGACGTTCGACCTGTTCGGCTTCGGCGGCGGCGGCTTCTTCCCGAGCACGCCGGCCTTCCTCGGCGTCATGGGCGAGGTCTTCCACCGCAACGTGCAGCTGCGCCTCTCGAAGACGATCATGGGCGAGGCGCTCGGCGTCGAGATCGCGGTGGCCGGCGTGCGTCCGGCGTCGCGCGACGCGGGCCTGCCCGACGGACAGGCCGGCCTCAAGCTGCTCGTGCCCGCGTGGCAGGGCGCCTCGGCGCAGGGCCCGCGCCCCGCAAAGGCGGCACCGGCGGCGCTCGGCGTCTCGGGCGTCGGCCGCCGCGTCACCGTGACCGACTTCAACGCCAGCACGGGCAACCCGCGCAACCTCCTCGGCTGGGGCGTCGCGGCCGACTTGTTCCTGCCCATCATTCCGGCGCACGGCGAGGATCTGTCGAACACCTTTTCGGTCACGGGCGAGTACTCGCGCGGCACGGGCGTGACGGACCTCTACCTCACGCTCACGGGCGGCGTCCTCTTCCCGTCGCTGCCGAACCCGAACAACGTGCTGCCCGCGCCGCAGTACACGCCCAACCTCGACAACGGCATCGTGACCTTCGACGCCGACGGCCTCCCCCACACGATCAATTGGGAGGGGATGATGGTGAATGGTCACTATCACTTCCCGTTCCGCAAAGGGAAGATGCTGGCGTTGTCGGGCACTTACTCGCGCATCAAGTCGTCGAACGCGCTCTCGCTCACGCCGCTGCAGAACTCGTACTTCGTTTGGGACAAGGGCCAGTACATCGACGGCACGCTGTGGTGGCGCATCACGCCCGCCTTCCAGATGTCGCTCTCGTACCAAACCATGCAGCAGACTTACGGCGACGGCACCGTGGCGCGTAACAACCGCGCCGAGGCGTCGTGGTGGTTCTTCTTCTAATCATGAAGCGCTTCGTTCGGATGGCGCCGGTGGCGCTTTCGTTCGCGGTGGCCGCGCTCGCGGCTGGCTGCAACAACTACGGCGCGACCGGGCGCTGCGGCGCGGGCGCGACGTGCGGCGGCGATCCGTCGGGCTCGTGGGCCGTCGCCGACGGCTGCGAGTTCCAGCCCGTGCGCCCGACGCAGCCCATCGACACGAGCAAGTTCATGGGCACGGTCGGCACGCAGTGGCCCGCGCTCATCGCGCCGCCGCAGCCGCAGCCGACGCTCGTGCAGCAGACGCAGTCGGGCGATTGGTGCTCGACGCTGCTCGTGACGGGCTCGGGCGCTTCGACGATGGTGACGAACGTCTTCCTGTGGCACGAGGCGCCGCTCGTCGATCCGGCCGACTCGAAGGTGAGCTTCTTCGCGGCCGATCACTCGTACACGACGCGGCTCATGCTCACGACGAAGAAGCTCGCGCCCGAGCAGCGCGCGCGCAACGCGACGCACTTCGCCCCGCGCTGCCTGCAAGCGAACGGCGGCAACCCCAGCTGCGCCGACCTCGGCGCGGCGCTCACGACCTTCTACATGGCCGCGACGCCCACGGTCCCGTCGACCTTCGACAACTTCAACTGCACCCAGAGCGCCTCCGACGGCGGCTGCGACTGCAGCTACGACATGAACATCCTCGTGACCGACTCGGGCCGCTGGCTCCAGCCCAACAACGCGAACAACACGTTCGATCCGGGGCAGCCCATGGTGCAGGAGACGGACGCGCTGCTGTTCAACGGCGTCGAGATCGACTCGCAGGGCCCGTCGCCCGGCATGACGTTCAAGACCGACCTGTGCCGCGGCGGCAACGAGCTCGAGCTGTCGGGCAACAACGGCACGCCGCTGCTCGGCGTCTACGGCCTCGTGAACCTCACGCTCACGCCGATGTGAGGACGGAGACCGAGACGAGATGACGAGCTTGACCAAGATGGCGGCGCTCGCGCTCGCGCTCGTCGCCGTGGCGGGCTGCAAGGACCGCGGCGCGACGGGCAGCTGTCCCGACATCGACGCGTGCGGTGGCGACGTCGTCGGCGTCTGGAAGATGGCGTCGCCCACCGACAAGTGCGACTTCGTCTCGCCCAACAAGCCGTCGCTCAACTACCAGGCGTCGAGCCCGAACTACTTCGCGACCGAGCGAGGCAACCCCGCGCCCGCGCCCACGAGCGGCCCGTGGTGCTGGGACCTGACGTTCGCGCAGGACATGGACGGCACGATCCGCGTGACGGCGCCCGCGGCCATGGCGCCCACGATCTTGACCGACCAGGTGTTCGCGGCGACCGTCGAGTTCGACGCCGACGACGCGAGCCACATGTCGGGCACGTACTCCTACAAGCTCGACGCCGTGACGACGTCGTACTTTCACCTCGCGCGCTCGTGCTTCGGCGTCTCGGCCGCGAGCCTGACGTGCGCCGAGGTCGGGCCGAAGATCGGCGCCGGGCCGCTGGGCGTCGACCCCCGCTACCAGAACCCCGACGGCACGACGACGTTCGACTGCACCGACGCCAGCGACGGCGGCTGCGACTGTTCGTTCAAGTACTACGAGACCGACGCGAACCAGAACGTCGTCGGCGACGTCGGCCGCTGGGTGAAGGAGGGCAGCCTCATCCACCACTACAGCATGTCGGGCGGCGGCAGTTTCATGGAGACGAGCCCCACGCGACGAAGCGTCCGCGACGACGTGTTCTGCGAGTCGGCCGACACGATGCACCTGACGCTTTCGGGCGCGGCTGGCCAGCCGATCGCGCTCAAGTCGGGCCTGCGCACGCTGTACCTCACGCGCGTCCCCGCCGCTCCCGACGCCGGCGCGCCCGCGGACGCGGCGCCCGACGTCGGCGAGACGTTGCCTCCACCCGACGCCGTGGCGTCGTCCGACGACGCGGCGACGTCGAACGACGCCGACGCCGACGCCGGCGTCGACGCGGCCGATCAGGACGCCGACGCGATCTGATCGCGCGGCTCGAAGCGGCCCTTGAGCGCGAGGAAGCGCCTCTCGAACAGCTGGTACGAGGCGAACGCCACGACGAACACGACGGCGAGGCCCGCGCCGACGTACGCGAGCGCGACGACGGCCGAGCGCTCGACGTCGAGCCCGAGGCGCGCCACGAGCGCCTTGCCGACGAAGTCGTGCAGCGGCTTGTGGAACACGTAGATGCCGTAGCTGTACTTGCCGAGCGCGCGCAACGGCCGCGCGCGTAGCCACGACGCGCGCACGGGCGCGGTGTCGCTCGCCGCCGCCGAGAGCACGGCGAGCGCGAAGCCGACCGAAAGGAACGAGTAGCCGATCGTCTGGCCGAGGTCGCTCGCCAACGAGTAGCCGTGCGTCGCGAGCGCGCCGACGACGAGCACGACGAGGCTCGCGGGCGCGAGCCGTGTGCGCCGCGCGACAATCGCCGCCGCGACGGGCGGCGTGCGCATGAGCGCGGCCGCGGCGCCGCCGAGCACGAGCGCATCCATGCGCGTGATCGAGAACGTGTAGATCGCGCCGTGAGGCGCGCCCATGGCAACCATCACGACGCGAACACCGAGGCTCACGACGGCGAGGGCGACACAAAGGCGCAGACAGGCGCGCGCGCTTCGGCCCATGAGCACGAACGGCCATAGGAAATAAAACTGCTCCTCGACGGCGAGCGACCAGAAGTGCGGGAAGGCGTGGCTGCCCGCCTCGAACGGCGACACCCAGTTCGACAGGTACGTCCACAGCCACACCTGGTGCGCGCGATCGTGCGCGAGCTTCGCGACGACGTCAGAGCCCGCGGGGGCGAGCGCCGGGACGAGCACGAGCGCGACGAACAACGTCGCGTAGTAGAGCGGGAAGATGCGCAGCAGCCGCCGCGCGAAGAAGCCTGAGAGGTAGTTCGACGCGCCCTGCGTGTCGAGCAAGATGCCCGTGATGAGGAACCCCGAAAGCACGAAGAACAGCTGAACGCCTATCCACCCCGTGGCGAAGCCGAACCCGACCACGCGCCCGAACAGGCCCGTCGGCGCCTCGAGCAGGCCCAGCATGTGCGCGACGACGAGCAGGATCGCGACGCCGCGCAGGCCGTCGAGCGCCGGCAGGTGGGCCGGCAGGGGGCTCGGGCGGGCGGACATCGCGCGCAGCCTAGCTCACCGCCGCCGTCACCGTCGACGCCGGCCCGCCGAAGGCGCCGGGCGGTCCCCACCGCGACATCTGGTCGCATTTGCAAGGACCGCCCGTCTTGTTACAACATCGCCGGCCGGCCATGCGGTCTCACTTACATCTTTCGATTTCTCTTTTTGCGGCGGTCGCCGTGCTTTCCATCTCGTCGCGCGCGCGCGCCGAAGATCCCGAGACGCTCATCAAGCAAGGCGTCGAGCTGCGGCGGCAAGGGCTCGACTCGCGCGCCGAGGGTTATTTTCGCCGCGCGCACGAGATCGCGCACACGCCGCGCACGGCGGCGCAGCTGGGTCTCGTCGAGCTCGCCGTCGGTGAGTTCCTGGAAGCCGACGGACATTTGTCGGAGGCGCTCGGCTCGCACGACGCGTGGGTCAACGAGCACCGCAAGACGCTCGAGTCGAGCCGCACGCAGGCGCGCAAGCACCTCGTGCGCGTGAAGCTCACGGGCGCGCCCAAGGGAACGACCGTGACGTCGGACGCAGGTGAAGCGGTACCGCTCCCCAGCGACGCGACGCTGTCGCTCGCGGCCGGCACGACGTCGTTGCACCTCGACGCGCCCGATCACAAGTCGGCCTCGCTCAACGTCACGGGCGCCGCCGGCGACACGCGCGAGATGTCCGTCGACATGCCGTCGCTGCTCGCCACGCCCGCGGCGCCCGTGGCCGTCGCGGTCACGCCCGTCGTGCCGCCGCCGACCGCGACGCCCGCGGCTGAATCGGCCACGCCCGCCGCCGAGCCGAACCCCGCGCCCGAAGCGCCGTCGTCGTCGACGCCTGGTCGCGGCTTGCGCATCTCGGGCCTCGTCGTCGGTGGTGTGGGCGTCGTCGCGGACGCCGTCGGCGTCGTGTTGCTCACGCAGGGAAACTCGAAGGCCGCCGACATCAACTCGAGCAAGACCTACGACTCGGGCAAGGACGGGAACTACAAGACGCTGCAACAGGCGGGCGTCGGGCTGCTCGTCGGCGGGAGCGCCGCGCTCGTCGGCGGCGCCGCGCTCTTCTTGATCGGAAGGCACGAAGGGCACGCGCAGCAAGAAGGATCGGTCGCGTTCGTGCCGGGGCCCGGCTTCGGCGTGTTGTCTTACGGAAGGACCTTCTGATGACGGGGATCTCGAGAGTCGTGCGCGCGTCGTTCATATTCGTCGCCGCGCTGATCGCCGCGGCCGGTTGTACGGCGGTGACCCTCAAAGACGGCGTGGTGGGCTGCGACAAGAAGAACAACAACGCCTGTCCCGACGGCTTCACCTGCCACGCGGCCGATCTCAAGTGCTACCGGAACAACTACAACTTCGACGGCGGCGCCGGCAGCGGCGGCAACGGCGGCTCGACGACCAGCACGGGCGGCTCCGGCGGCTCGAACCCCGACGGCTCGCCCGACTCGATGTCCGACGGCGGCACCGGTTGCCCGACGCTGCAAGATCCCGCGGGCGGCACGGTCTCGACGACCAGCCTCGAGGTCGGCGGAACTGCGACGTACACGTGCAATCTCGGCGCCGACCTCAACGGCGAGGCCACGCGCACGTGCCGCGCCGACGGCACGTGGAGCGGCACGGCGCCCACGTGCGGCGTCAAGGACTGCGGCCCGCTCACGAGCCCCACGAACGGCACCGTCGCGACGCCGATGGGCACGGCCGTCGACGCCGTGGCGACGTACTCGTGCAAGACGGGCTACGGCGCTTCGCCGTCGGCGACGCGCATGTGCCAAATCGACGGCACGTGGAGCGGCGTCCAGCCGACATGCGTCGTCGCGAACTGCCCGCAGCTCGCGGCGCCCATGAACGGCAACGTCTCGGCGATGCTGACGTTCGGCGCGCAGGCCCAGTACACGTGCAACTCCGGTTACACCCTCACGGGCAAGGCGACGAGCACGTGCAACAACGACGGCACGTGGAGCGACCCCGCGCCCACGTGCGTGATCAAGGACTGCGGCGCCGTCACGAAGCCCACCAACGGCTCGGTCACGAGCACGACGACGACCTACGGGTCGACGGCGACGTTCGCGTGCGGCATGGGCTACACGGTCTCGGGCGCGGCGTCGATCAAGTGCCAGGCCGACGGCACGTGGAGCGCGAGCTCGCCCACGTGCACAGTCGCCGACTGTGGCGCGCCCACGGCGCCCACGAACGGCACCGTCTCCGCGCCGACGACGACGTACGGTGCGACGGCGACGTTCGCGTGCAAGCTCGGGTACCTGCAAGCCGGCTCGCCCACGCAGACGTGCGGCGCCGACGGCCACTGGGCCGGCGCGGCGCCCACGTGCGCGATCGCCGACTGCGGCGCGCTCACGGCGCCGACGAACGGCATGGTCGCCGCGACGGCGACGACGTACGGCTCGGTGGCGACGTACACCTGCACGACGGGCTATGGCCCCTCGGGCTCGCCCACGCGCACCTGCGGTGCCGACGGCAAGTGGGACGGCGTCGCGCCAACGTGCGTGCTGGCCACCTGCCCGAACCTCACGAGCCCCGCGGGCGGCAGCGTCACGGCGACGCCGACGTACAACGGCACGGCGACTTACAGCTGCAACACCGGCTACACGATCTCGGGCGCGGCGACGCGCACGTGCCTGGCGAATGGCACGTGGTCGGGCGCGGCCCCGACGTGCACGATCAAGAACTGCGGCGCGCTCACGGCGCCGACCAACGGCACCGTGACCGATCCGACGACGACCTACGGCGCGTCGGCGACCTACGCCTGCAACACCGGCTATTCGGCGAGCGGCGCGCTCACGTCGACGTGCCAGGCCGACGGGACGTGGTCGGGCACGGCGCCCACGTGCACGATCAAGAACTGCGGCACGCTCACGGGCCCGACCAACGGCTCGATCGCCGTCACGACGACGACCTACGGCTCGACGGCGACGTACTCGTGCAACGACTCGAGCGGCTACGCGCTCGCGGGCGCGGCGACGCGCACGTGCGGCGCCGACGGAAACTGGAGCGGCACGGCGCCCACGTGCGTGATCCGTGACTGCGGCGCGCTCACCAACCCGACCAACGGCTCGGTGAGCGATCCCACGACCACCGTCGGCGCGACGGCGACGTACTCGTGCACGACGGGGTATGGCCCGTCGGGCTCGGCGACGCGCACGTGCCAGACGAACGGCGCGTGGAGCGGCACGGCGCCCACGTGCGTGATCGCGCAGTGCCCGGCGCTCAACTCGCCGACGGGCGGCTCCGTCTCGGCGCCCAACCTCACGTACGGCTCGACGGCGATGTACACGTGCAACACCGGGTACTCGCTCGTCGGCATCGCGTCGCGGACCTGCCAGGCCAGCGGGACGTGGTCGGGCTCGCCGCCGACGTGCGCGCCCGTCGACTGCGGCGTGCCCAGCAAGCCGGGCAACGGCACCGTCACCTACACGACCACGACCTACGGCTCGAGCGCGACCTACGGCTGCAACACCGGCTACACCTTGTCGGGCGCGACGACGACGACCTGCCAGGCGAACCAGGCGTGGAGCGGCACGCTCCCGACGTGCGTCCCCCACGACTGCGGCGCGCTGTCGATCTCGAACGGCAACGCGACCTACTCGTCGACGACGCTCGGCGCGACGGCGACGGTCAACTGCAACACGAACTACGTGCTCTCGGGCGGCACGTCGCCGACGACGTGCACGGCCAGCGGCTGGAGCCCGAAGCTCACGTGCGTCGACGTCTGCACGACGGGCGGCAACGGCACGGCGAGCCACTGCTGCACCAACGCCGCGTGCCCCGGCACCGCTCCCGACTGCAACACGACGACCCACACCTGCGCCGCCAAGACCGTCGGCGAGACGTGCACCGCCAACGGCCAGTGCGGCACGGGCGCCTGCGTGAGCAACGGCGCGGGCAGCTCGGTCTGCTGCAGCACCTCGTGCACGGGTGCCTGCGACAGCCACGTCTGCGCGGGCGGCTCGTGCGGCTTCGCGCCGCTCAAGACCCGCTGCGGTCAGATCACGGGGCCGAGCGGGCCGGGCTGGCACGACGACGTGCAGCTGTACTGCAACGGCGCCGGGTCGTGCATCGCGCCGACGATCACGTGCGCGGGCTTCAGCAACGTCTCGTGCAACCTCGCGACCAACGCCTGCTGCGTGACCGGCTCGGCGAGCTCGTACGTCTGCGGTCCGCCGAGCGCGTGCGTGACGCCCGACAACGGCGACTTCTTCTCGGGCCGCACGTGCTACTCGGCCAGTGATTGCCCGACGAGCTACGACTGCTGCGACATGGACACGGGCAACGGCGGCTACTGGAACGTCTGCGTTCCCTCGGGGACGTGCACGGGAACGGTGCTCTAGCTTAGACTCGCGCGCCATGAGCCAAGCCGCTGGTCCGCCGCCGCCGCCGCCCTACGGTCCGTCGCTTTCCATCGAGGCGGCGAAGCGTGTGCTCGCGGCGGCCGAGGCCGAGGCGCGCGCCAATGGTTGGCCCATGGCGATCGCGATCGTCGACACGTCTGGCACGCTCGTGCTGTTCGCGAAGCTGGACCAGACGAACTTCGGCGCCGTGCCGCTCGCCCAGCGCAAGGCCGAGTGCGCCGCGCGCTTCCGCCGCGCCACGAAGGCCTTCGAGGAGATCATCACCGGCTCGCCCGCCGGCGTCCGCTTGTTGTCGCTCTCGCCCGAGATCATATCCGTCGAGGGCGGCGTGCCTTTGATGGAGGGGGGCGCCGTCGTCGGCGCCATCGGCGTCTCCGGCATGCAGTCCGCGCAGGACGGCCAGGTCGCCCTCGCGGGCGCGCGCGTCCTCGGGGGCTGAGCCCGCCGTCAATCGACGGGCAACGGGCGCTAGCTCGACGTTCGTCGGCCGCGGACGAAGTGCGCGACGACGCTGATGACGGCGAAGAGCAACAGCAGGTGGATGGCCGCCGAGCTCACGTGCATAACCAAGAACCCACCGAGCCACGCGATCACGAGAATGATGGCGAGTACGAACAACATGGGAGCCTCCTCAAAGTGGTTCGACGGCCTCAATTGCGACGATCGTGCCAGGCGAGACCCGCCAGAAGCCGGGCCCGATTCTCGGGCACGCGACGATCGGTCACCCGGCGGTAGCACGACGCCGCCCAAACGAAACACCTTCCTCAGACTGGGAGCGGGATACCGGGTTCGAACCGGCGACATTCAGCTTGGGAAGCTGACGCTCTACCAACTGAGCTAATCCCGCGGAGGACGACGATTTATGTCGCTGATCGCCGACGGCGTCAATGCCAGTGGTAGCCTCTGCGCCCACGACGGAGGAGACCACATGGCCGACAAGACGATTCTCATCACGGGCGCGACGGGCAAGCAGGGCGGGGCGACGCTGCGCCACCTCGCCGAGCGATCGAAGACGGCCGGCGGGTTCAAGCTGCGCGCGATGACGCGCAAGCCGGACGGCGATGCGGCGAAGGCGCTCGCGGCGCTGGGCGCCGAGATCGTCGCTGGCGATCTCGACGACGTAGCTTCGCTGTCGCGCGCGCTCGCGGGTGCGTGGGGCGTCTTCGCCGTGCAGAACACGTGGGAGGCGGGCGTCGAGCGCGAAGAGGAGCAGGGCAAGCGCCTCGCCAAGCTCGCGCGCGAGGCCAACGTGCAGCGCTTCGTCTACACGTCGGTCGGCTCGGCGCACCTGCGCACGGGCATCCCGCACTTCGACAACAAGTTCCGCGTCGAAGAGACGGTGCGCGCGTGCGCCTTCCCGTCGTTCGCGATCATCCGGCCGGTGTTCTTCATGGAGAACCTGCTCGCGCCGTGGACGCTCCAGGGCGACAAGGTGATGATGGGCCTCGCGCCCGACATCAAGCTGCAGATGATCGCGTCGGACGACATCGGCAAGTTCGGCGCGAAGATGTTCGCCGAGGCGGACGCGTTCCGCGACGTGGCCTTCGACATCGCGGGCGACGCGCAGACGATGCGCGAGGCGACGGCGACGCTGGGCGCGGCGCTCGGCAAGACGCTCACGTACGTGCCGCTGCCCATCGAGGCCGTGCGCCAGAACAGCGATGACCTCGCGACGATGCTCGAGTGGTTCACGTCGACGGGCTACTCGGCCGACATCGCGTCGCTCGAGAAGCGCTTCGGCATTCGTCCGCTCACGCTCGCCGAGTGGACGCGCGGCGCGGTCAAGAAGGGGTAGCTACTCGAACGGATCGACCCAGCCCTTGCCCGTCGCCTTGCCGCCCTTCGCCGGCTTCTTCGCGGCCGCGGCGGCGGGCTTGGCGGCGGGGTGCGGGGCGGCGGCCACGGGGTGAGCGACGGCCGCCGGGTGCGGCTTCGCGGCCTTGAGCGCGGGCGGCAGCTTCGCGGCAGGCGAGGGCTTCGCCGCGACCGGCGGCGGAGGCGGCGGCTCTTCTTTCGGCGCGGGCGGCGGAGGCGGAGGCTCCTCGGCGGCCGGCTTCGGTGCG
>DASZRT010000094.1:0-6680 GCA_035549075.1 Polyangia bacterium
GCGCTTTTTCGGCGTCGCCGATCGCCCGCTCACGCGCGCCCTCGCACGCCGGCTGCGCGCGCTCGCGAGCCGCGTCGTCGGCTGAAGCGGGCCTTGCGCCCCAAGGTTGTCCACAGGTTATCCACAAACAAAGTCAAATAAGAGTCGATATGTAGGGATTTTTGCCTCCTCGCCGCGACGTTGATAGTGTGTCGCGGCTCGAACCGAGGGAGCATGCTCAGAGAGAGGCCAACTTGAAGCGTCACTCCAGAACGGAGACCTTCGTAACCCCCGCGTCCACGCCCGACGCCTCAGATCCCCAGCTCGACCTTCCGTTCGATGGCGCGCCCTCCGTGGGTGCGCAAGGTTCCGCTGCCACCACCGAACCCGACGACGCGGGCACGCGCTCGCGCCGCGACTTCCGACCTCAGCAGGCGCCGCGCCAGGCGCGCCTGCCGCGCGCGCCCGAGATCGACGCCGACCGCGTCAAGACCGCGCTCGGCCTCGCCGGCTACCTTCCGCCCGGCAAGACGCTCGAGCTCGCGCTCACCGACAACCACTACAGCATGATCTCCGTGCGCCGAAAGGCCGACGGCTACCGGCTGCGGCTGCACCGCATGTTCGTGGGCGCCGAGCCGCGCGTCGTGCGCGCGCTCGCCCGGTACGTCGTCCACAACGATCGGCGCGCGTCGGCGTTGCTCGGCGAGTTCATCGAGGCGCACCAGCACGTCATCCGCCAGCAGCCGCGTCGTCCGCGCGCGCTCAAGCTGCGCGCGGCGGGGCGGCACCACGACCTCGCCGCGATCTACGCGCGCCTCGACGCCGCGCACTTCGGCGGCGCGCTCGCCGCGCGCATCACGTGGGGCCCGGCGACGACGGGCGGCCGCGCGCGCCGCTCGATCAAGATGGGCAGCTTCGCCGTCGAGGATCGCCTCATCCGCATCCATCCGACGCTCGACCGCGCCGACGTGCCCGAGTTCTTCGTCGCGTGGATCGTCTTCCACGAGATGCTGCACGGCAAGCACGAGATCCGGCGCGAGAGCGGCCGCCGCCGCTTCCACCCGCCGGCCTTCCTCGCCGAGGAGCGCGCCTACCCCGACTTCGAGCGGGCGCGCGCCTGGGAGAAGGCGAACCTCGATCGCTTGCTGCGCTCGTAGGGACTACGGCAATCCCGGGACGGTCACGGGGATGATGCGGGCGCCGATGGCGTTGATGCCCGAGCCCGAGACGATGATGAGCGTCTTGCCGTCCGGGCCGCCGTAGGCCGAGTTCGTCGAATCGGCGGTGATGCGGCCCGCGCAGTCGACGGCGAGGCCGTCGCCGCCGGGCGCGCCCATGTTCGTCTTCGTCGGGACGCCCTTGTCGTCCAAGGTCCAGACGCCGGCCTGCACGATGTAGAGCTTGGTCTCGTCGGGCGAGAGGGCGACGCCGTTGGGCTCGCCGCCCGCCGAGAGCTGCGTCACCTTGCCCGTCGGATCGATCCAGTACGCGCCGACCGTGCCGCCCGGCGTGCGGCCGCCGAGCTCGTAGTCGGGGTTGCTGAAGTAGATGTTGCCGCGGCTGTCGGCGATGAGGTCGTTGGGCGACTCGAGCATCTTGCCGTTGTAGTTGTCGGCGATCGTTCGCGCCGCCTTCGTCGCCGGGTCGTACTCCATGACGGCGCGCGGGCCGTGGCACGTGCCGAGCAGCTTGCCCGTGGCGCTGACGGCGAGGCCGTTGCAGCCGACGTCCATGAGCCACTGCTCGCACGTGACGCTGCCGTCGGTGTTGAGCGTCGCCTTGATGATGTCGCCGGCCGACTTGTTGGTGCCGCTGTCGGCGTGGATGAAGTTCGAGAAGAAGAAGGCGTGCTGCGTGGAGATCCACGTGGGGCCTTCGACGTAGTCGTAGCGGAACGCGAAGCCGTTGCCCTTGCAGATGGCCGTCGCGTTGCCGCGCATCTGGGCGCCGAACGGACCGGCGGGGCACATGAAGCGCGTGAAGCCCGCGCTGCCGCCCGAGCCGCCCGCCGCGCTGCCACCCGAGCCGCCCGTCGCCGTCGCGCCGCCCGAGCCGGTGCCGCCGCCGGCACCGCCCGTCGAGCCCGTGCTTCCGCCACTCGCGCCACCCGTCGAGCCGGTGGTGCCGCCCGTTTCGCTCGTGCCACCGCCGCCGGTGGTGCCGCCCGACCCCGTCGTCCCTCCCGTCGAGCCGGTGGTGCCGCCCGTGGGCGTCGTCGTTCCGCCGCCGCCGGTGGTGCCGCCCGTGCCCGGGTGGCCGGTCTCGCTCGTCGAGCAGGCGGCCAAGATCGACACGGAGAGCGAGAGCGACAAGAAGAGAATCGAGGCGGAGGGGGCCCGTCGGGGGAAAGACATCGGCGCATTCTGCCCGCGCGAGGCCCGCGCCCGATGCGAAATCAGCGGGGCGACTGCATCAAAATCTTCTCGATGAGCGACACGGGCAAGCCGCCCTGCGCGACGAACGCGTCGTGGAAGGCACGCAGATCACGGCCCGTGCGCGCGCGGTAACGATCGCGCAGCCCCTGGATTTGAAGCTTGCCCAGCGTGTAGGCGAGGTACATCGGGTCGTACGTGCCGCGCAGCGCCTCTTCGTGGCCGTTCGCCGTTTCCTGGAAGCCGCGCTCGACGAAGACACGCGTCGCGGCGTCGACGGTCATGCCGTGTGTGTGCAGGCCCAGCGCGACGACGAAGCGGCAGTCGCGCAAGAGCGCCTCTTGCAGCTGCGCGAGGCGCACGCGATCGGCGTCGGCGCCGAAGGTCTCGGCGAAGCCCTCGTCGATCATCATTTGCTCGGCGTAGTGGGCCCACCCCTCGACGTTGGCCGTCGTGTAGAGCAGCTTGCGCGCCTTGCTCGTGATGCGCGGCATGTAGAGGAACTGCAGGAAGTGGCCGGGGTAGGCCTCGTGCACGTCGATGCTCGCCGTCGTATACGGGTTGAACATGCGCAGGTGCTCGTCGGCGTGCTCGCGCGTCCACTCGGGCTCGACGGGCGTGACGTAGTAGTAGGCGTCGAGGCCGGGCGGGTCGTAGACGCCCGGCGTGTCCATCGACGCGAAGACGGCGTCGCGCGCGTAGGGCGGCGTCTCGCGCACGAGCGGGCGCGACTCCGACGGGAACGTCACGAGGCCGCGCGTCGTCGCGAAGGCGCGCGCCGCCTCGAGGCCGCGCGCGACCGACGGGATGAGATCGGCGGCCGTCGGGTGCTCGGCCGAGATCTTTCTCATGACCTCCTCGGGCTTCGCGCCGGGCTGGATGCGCGCCCCCGTCGCGACGAACGCGGCGTGGTCGCGCGCGAGCTGCGCCTCGGCCATCGCCTCGAGCTCGGGCAGCGGCGTCTCGACCATCTCCTCGAGGCGCAGCAGCTCGCGGTATCTGTCGGCGCCCATCGCGAACGACGCGTGCGCCTTCGGCGCGAGATCGTGCTCGAGCCAGATCGCGAAGGCGCGCGTCGCCGCGAGCGCCGTCGCGTTCGCCGCGGCGAAGTCCTTCATGAGCGCGGCGTCGGCGCCCGGCTCCTTGGCGACGCCGGCGGCCCACGTCGGCGTGGCCGTCTCGAAGAAGCCGATCGAGCCCTTCGCCATGCGAAGCGCGAGCGCGACGTGCTCGGGCGCGGGGTCGACGACGTTGGCGCGCGCGGCGTCGTAGATCGTCGGGATGGCCCGCAGGCGCGCGACGACGGAGCGGAGCCGCTCGGGCGCGGGCGCGAACGCCCGCTTCATGAGCGAGTCGATCGCCTCGCCCGGCAGGCGCGCGTAGCCCATCGGGTTGTGGCGCCACGTCTGCCAGGTGTCGAATTCGAACAGCTCGGCGCGGGCCTGCGACGCGAGGAACTCTCGATCGATCGCCTCGTCGAACGTCAGCGACGTCGCGGGCAGCTCATCGAAGCGACGGATGAAGGTCCGCACCTCGGCGGCGCGCGCTTCGATGCGCGCGCGCGACAGATCCTCGAGCGCGGCGTCGTGCGCGTGGAAGCCGACGCCCGTGCCGCTCGTCGGCTCGAACGCGTACTTCGCGTCGAAGTACGCGTCGACGAGCCGCGAGAGCTCCGTCGCGCCCCCGTGTGCCGGTGCCGGCGAGTTGGGATGGGCGCAGGACATCAGGACGAGGAGGGCGGGGGCGGCGAGGCGGCGCACGCGCGCGAGCATAACGCCGATGCGACCGCGTGCGTCGCCGGGCAGGCGAACGCCGTTGGGGGCGGTGGGCGCCCGTGGCAGGATGCCTCCGTGCCGTTCTCCGGACCCACGGGCGCGACGATGCTCTCGGCGATCCTCGAGGATCTTCCCGTGGGCGTTTGGGTCGCGCGCGCGCCCGGCGGCGAGCTCGTCTACGCGAACCGCGCCTTCGCCGAGATCATGGGCACGGCGGCGCGCGACGACGTAGGCGTCGGCGAGTACGCGCCGGTCTACGGCATCGAGGATCGCGAGGGCAAGCCGTTCCCCGAAGATCGCCTGCCGTTCGTGCAGGCGTTGCGGCGGCGCGAGACGGTCGTCGTCGACGACATCGTCATCCGGCGCGCCGACGGCTCGCGCGTGAGCGTGCGCGCGTCGGGTAAACCGTTCTTCGACGCCGCCGGCGCCATCACGCACGTCGCCGTCGCGTTCATCGACATCTCGGCCGAGGTCACCGCGGCGGCGGCGAGTCATGTCGCGCAGCACAAGCTGCGGCTCGCGCTCCAACACGCGCCCATCGTGCTCTTCGCGAGCGACGTCGACGGCACGATCACCCTCTCCGAGGGCGCGGCGTTGCAGCGCATGGGTCTGAAGTCGGGCGAGCTCGTCGGGCGCTCGATGCTCGAGCTCTACGCCGACAACGCCGCGGTGCTCGCCAACCACGCGAGGGCTCTCTCGGGCGAGTCGTTCACGGCGATCGCCGAGCTCGGCAGCGTCGTCCTCGAGACGTGGCTGTCGCCGATGCGCGGTCTCAACGGCGAGATCGGCGGCGTCATCGGGGTCGCGACCGACGTCACCGAGCGCCTCGGCATGCAGCGCAAGGCCAGCCAGACCGAGCGCCTGGCCGCGCTGGGCCGCCTCGCCGCGAGCGTCGCGCACGAGATCAACAACCCGCTCGCGTACTCGATCGAGGCGTTGCGCCTCGCGAGCGAGACGATCGCGCGCGACGGCGCGACGGCGCCCGCGCGCGACGGCGCGCTTTGGATCGCCCGCCTCGACGAGCTGCTGCGCGAGGCGCGCGACGGCATGGATCGCGTCCGCCACATCACGCGCGACCTCAAGCTGTTCTCGCGCGACGACGAGGAGGTGCGTCGCCCGCACAAGATCGAGTGCGTGCTGACGGCGGCGGTCAAGATGGTGGCGACGCGTGTGGGCGCGCGCGCGCGCGTCGAGATCGAGCCGGGGCCGTCGGCGACGGTGCTCGCCGACGAGAACCGCCTCGTTCAGATCTTCGTCAACCTCATGCTCAACGCCGCCGACGCGTTGCCGGTCGACGGCGTCGCGCGCAACCGCATCACGCTGCGCCGCCGCCTCGAGCCCGGCGCCATCGTCGTCGAGGTTTGCGACAACGGGCCCGGCATCGCGCGCGAGCTGCGTGACCGCGTGTTCGAGCCGTTCTTCACGACGAAGCCCGTCGGCGAGGGCACGGGCCTGGGGCTCTTCGTGACGCGCAACCTCGTCGAGAGCCTCGGCGGCATGATCGCGCTCACCGACGCGCCCGGCGGCGGCGCGCGCTTCGTGATTCGCCTGCCGACGATCGCCGAGGTGCAAGCTCCCGCCGCGGCAACCAAGCCGTCGGCGACGTCGCCCGCGCGCACGCCCGGCCGCGCGCGCGTCCTCATCATCGACGACGAGCCGCAGCTGGCGCGCGTGTTCCGCGCCGCGATCGCCGCGCACCACGACGTCGAGACGTTCACGAGCGGCCGCGCCGCGCTCACGCACCTGCTCGGGGCCGCGCCCTACGACCTCGTGCTGTGCGACCTCATGATGGCTGACTTCTCGGGCATGGAGGTCTTCGAGGCCGTGCGGCGGGAGCGCCCCGGCCTCGAGCGCGTGTTCGTCTTCATGACGGGCGGCGTGTTCGATCCTCAGGTCGCCGAGTTCCTCGCGTCGGTGCCCAACGACTGCGTCGACAAACCCTTCGACATCCGCGCCGAGGTCGCGCGACGCATGTCCGCGCGTTAACGAGTCACGAGCTCACGCAGCAACGCGTCCCAGCCGTCGTTGACGACGGCGCGTGAGAAGACGCGGGCGTGGGTGTCGAGGGCGTGGGCTTGGGCGCGCGCGAGGGCCTCGGGATCGCCGGCGAGGGCGTGGAGGCGCTCGACGGCGCCGGGGATGTCGGCGTCGTCGGCGAGGACGAGGCCGAGGTCGTGCTCGCCGATCCAACGCGCGATCTCTGAGTCGGCAGGGCCGGCGTAGACGACGGGGCGGCCCACGGCGAGCGAGCCGAAAAACTTCGACGGCACGACGACGCCGGCCCACTCGTCGCGCAGGCTGAGCAGATGCAAGTCGGCGGACTCGAGGCGCGCCGCGAGCTCGGATTCTTCGGCGAAGGGCGCGAGCGAGACGTTGGTGTCGTCGGGGCCGAGGGCGGCGCGCAGCTCTTCGGCGCGGAAGCCACGCGCGGCGAAGCAAAACGAGATCGCGTCGCCCGAGCGCGCGCGGCAGGCGCGCGCGAGCGCGAGCAAACGGCGAAACTCGTGCGCGCGGCCGAGCGTGCCCGAGTAGAGCAACGCGAGGCGCGCGCGCG
>DASZRT010000095.1:0-21083 GCA_035549075.1 Polyangia bacterium
CGAGGCAGTCCATGGGGATCAGCCGCCGGTTGATCAGGGCACCAGAACCACGACGGTAACCGAGGGAAAAAGGCTCAGCGGGGAGGACCCCGCAGCGGCAGGACCCGTTCCCGCGAGCGCCCGCCGCCCGACAAGAGAACCGTCCTCCGGCGAGATGTGACGAATGATGAGCCTCCCCGGGCCCTTCCTATTCCTGATGCGACCCGGCGCGGCGAAGCCGCGCCTCTCGGGGCTTGGACCTGAGGGAGCGGCACAAACGGCGAGAAATTAGACGCGGGATCCGAGGGCCTTTAAAAAAGGGCATGCGCGAGCCGTTCGTCGGGCGGGAGGTTGAGCTGGGCGTGCTGTCCGAGGCGCTCGAGCGGGCGTTGAAATATCGGGCGCCGCAGGCGGTGACGGTGCTGGGGCCGCTCGGCGTGGGGAAGACCCGGCTCGTCGAGGAATGGCTCGGGGCGGCGCTGCCGGCCGAGGCGCGCCTCGTGCGCGCGCGGGCGGAAGCTACGCGAGCGCCGCGCGGGTTGCTCGCGGCGCTGCTGCGCGATCGGTTTCAGCTCGACGGCGCGCCCGACGAAGGCGAGGCGCTCGACTGGTTCCGCGCCGAGCTCCAGCGCGTGTTCGGCGACCGTCGAATCGCCGAGGTCGCGGCGCTGCTCGGCGACTTCCTGGGCTTCGACCTTCCCGAGAGCCCGCTGCTGCGCGCGCTCGCCGGCAAGACCGAGCAAGGCGCCGACCTCGCGCGCGCCGTCTTGTGCCGCTTCCTCGAGCGCGACGCGCTCGACCGGCCGCTCGTGATCCTCGCCGAAGACCTGCACGCGGCCGACGACGAGTCGCTCGCGCTGCTCGAGTCGCTCGTGGGCGAGCTCGGCGAAGCGCCGATCCTCGTCGTCGCGACGTCACGTCCGGACCTGCTCGTGCGGCGGCCCAGCTGGGGCGCGGCCGCGGGAGCTGCCGCGTGGGCCCGCGTCGAGCTCGCGCCGCTCGCGCACGACGAAGCCGTCGCGCTCGCCTCCGAGCTCGTCGAGCCGGACGCGCTGCCGCCCGCGCTCATCGAGCGCGCCGCCGTCGAGTCGGGCGGCAACCCGTTCCTCGTGCGCCAGCTCGTCGACGTCTACCGCAGCCACGGCGCGCGCGCCGCCGAGACGGGCGAAGGCGAGTGGCTCGACCTCGAGCGGGCCGACGCCGAGCGCCTCGCGCTCACGGGCGAAGACGCCGCCGCGCTGCGCGCCGCAGCGCTCACGCCGGCCGAGCGCGACGTGCTCGAGCGCGGGGCCGTGTTCGGCAGCGTGTTCTGGACGGGCGGCGTCGTCGCCCTCGGCCGCTTCGGCGCCGCGCCGGCCGACGACGCGTCGATCTTCGCGCCCGACCCCGCCATCGCCGAGATCCGCCAGCTGCTGAACGGCCTCGTCGAGCGCGACTACCTGGTGCGCCTGCCCGAGTCGGTGCTGCCGGGCGAAGAGGCGTGGGGCTTCCGGCACGCGCTCGAGCAGACGCTCATCGCCGCCGCCGTCGAGCCCGAGGTGGCGCGCCGGCGCACCGTGTTCGCGGCGCAATGGCTCGAGAGCCGCGGCGGTCCCGCGCGCGAGCAGCGGCTGGAACCGCTGGCGCGTCTGTACGAAGCGGGCGGCGACGCGCGCCGCGCGGCCTACTGCTACGTCACGGCGGCGGCCGACGCGCGCGGCCACCGGCTGCTCGAGCGCGCGCACGTGCTCTACGTCGCGGGCGTGCGGCTGCTCGGCCTCGAGGACGCCGTCGCGAAGATGGACGCGCTCTACGCCGCGGGCGATCTCTCGGCGCGCCTCGGCTACACGCACGAGGCGCTCGCCCACTTCGGCGAGATGCTGCGCCTCGCCTGGCGGCTCGACCTGCCGGCGAAGGGCGGCGCGGCCCACGGGCGCATCGGGCGCCTTCACGGCACGCTGGGCGCGTACGCGCAGGCGCGCGCCCACCTCGAACGCGCGCGCCAGCTCTTCGAGGTCGCGGGCGACCTGCCTGGCGTCGCGGCCGCGCTCGACGACATGGGCCGCATCCACTTCCTCGGCGGCGCGAGCGACGCGTCGCTGTCGTGCCACCGCGCCGCGCTCGCGCTGCGCGAACGGCTCGGCGACGATCGCGGACGCGCGCTCACGCTGGCGCGCCTCGGGCAGGTCGAGCACGAGGCGGGCGACCTCACGGGCGCGGGCGCGCACTTCCGCGAGGCGCTCGCGCTCCGCCGCCGCGTCGGCGATCGCCAGGGCGAGGTCGCGTCGCTGCTCGACCTCGGCGCGCTCGAGATCGACCTCGGCCAGATGGACGCCGCCAAGGCGCGCCTAGGCGAGGGCCGGGCGCTCGCGCGCGATCTCGGCGAGCGGCTGTTCGAGGCGAGCTTCGCCATCGAGCTCGGCGAGTGCCACCTGGCCGAAGGTCACCCGCGGCTCGCGCTCGAGGAGCTCGAGGACGCGCGCGAGCTGGGTCGTCAGTTCGGCGCGCGCGGCCTGCTGTCGGAGGCGACGCGCGGCGCGGCCGAGGCGGCGCTCGCGCTCGGCGATCTGCGCCGCGCGCGCGACGACGCGCGCCGGGCCTTCGATCTCGCGACGCGCGTGGGCTCGGCGGCGCTCGAGGGCGCGGCGCTGCGCGTGCTCGCGGCCGCCGTGGGCATGGGCGCGCCGGGCGAGGCCGAGCTCGGCGGCGCGCGCGAGATGTTCGACCGCGCCGTCGAGGTGCTCTCGAACGCGGGCGCCGAGATCGAGCTCGGCCGCGCGCTCGCCTCCTACGCCGACTTCGAGTCGCGCGCCGGCCGGCGCGACGCCGCCCGAGAGCTGGCCCACCAAGCCGCCCTCATCCGCGTCCGCTCCCGCCGCCCGCCGAACGAGCCGTCCGTGAGCTCGTTCAGCCAGACGCCGCTCGGCTGACGCGCCTCACTTCTTCTTCAGATCAGCGACCTTCACGAGGATGCGGTCGACGCTCCACTTGGGGACCATGAAGACGTCGGGGCTCTTCGACGAGAGCGCGTAGACGTTCTGCTTGTCCTTGGTGTCGTCGCCGATCTTGAGCGAGCACGTCGCGCCCTTTTTGGCCTTCGCCGAGATCGTCGCGCGCGGCTTGGCGAGGCCGACCGACGCGGGCGCGTCCTCGGAGATGCCGGCGGCCTTCCAGTCCTTGAAGCCGCCGCCGATCGACGGCGTCTTGCCCGGGTCGACCTCGAGCTTGGCCGGCTTCGTCGCCTTCCACTTGCCGCCCTCGTTGACGAGCGTGAACGAGTCGGCGCCATTGGTGACGGCGACCTCGGCCAGGTCGGCCTCGGCGATGTCGCAGATCGTCTTGTCCTTGTACTCGATGGGCTTCTTGATGAGCCGGTCGATGTTGTAGGTCTTCGCGAGGAAGATCGTCGGCGCGTCGCCGGTCTTCACGTAGTACGTGTCGGCGTCCTTCTTGCCGCCGACCATCGCCGTGACGGACTTGCCGTTCTTGAGCGTCACGGTGAACGTCATCTCGGGCGTGTCGAGGCCCGCTGCCGCCGGCGTGACGCCGTCGGCGAAGTCGTTCGCCTTCCACGCCGACAGCACCGAGAGCGCGCCGTAGGGCACGGTGTTGTCGAGCGTCTCGCCGGGGCGCAGCGGCGGCGCGAGCGTGACGACGTCGAACTTGTCATCGGCGCCGCTCGACTTCTTCACGATGGCGACGCCGCCCGCCTTGGTTTTGACGGTGAGCATCGCCGCGTCGGAGAGGTTGAACGTCGTGATGCTGCGATCGCGCCACTCGGCGGCCGGGTGATCGATCGCGCCGCGCAGGCCGCCGCCCGCCTGCCACACCTCGTCCTTGCCGGCGAGCCGCACCATCGTGCCGTTGCCGACGATCTTGCCGACGAGGATGTCGGCGAGGACCTTGTCGCCGCCCTTGGAATTCTTGGCGACGACGTGGATGGCCTTGGCGTCGTCGAGGTCGAACTCGCCGTGTCGCGCCTGGTTCTCGGTGACGAGGTCGCCGAGATCGAGCTTCTCGATCTGCTCGAAGGCCGACTTGCCGTTCGCCGGATCGCCCGCGTAGGCGACGGGCGACGTCACGCTGAACTTGTCACCGTCACGCTTGATCGTCGTCGCGACGCCCGCGCGCGTGATGACGAGCGTGTCGAGCTCGGCTGGGTTGATCTTCTCGAGCGGGCGCGCGCGGTCGGCGGCGCCTTCGCCTTTTTGCGGCTGGCGCAGCGCGAAGAGGGCGACGAGACCGAGGACGACGAACGCGGCGACGGCGGTGAGCGATTTGCGGTTCATGGAGGGCTCCGGATCGCGGGCGGGGGAGGGTTACAGCTTCTGCTGCAGGCGCTTCGCGCGGCGCACGCGCCAGCGCACGAGCCCGAAGGCGATGAAGGCGAGCGGAACGCCCGCGATGTCGACGGCCTTGACGAGGCCGGCCTTCTCGTCGGCGTCCGCGTGCAGCGGGCGCAGCGCGACCGACTTCGTGCGCACGGGCGTGAGCGTCTCGTCCTCGATCGTCCAGCCGATCGAGTTGAAGAGCATCGCCGCGCCCATCGAGTACACGGGGAAGTAGCGCGCGAACTGCATGTACTCGTCGTTGGCGAAGTCGGAGTCACCGACGACGACGAGGCGCACGGGCTTCTTCGACTCCGAGGCCGGAGCCGCTGGTTCGGCCCCCGACATGCCCGGCGCGGGCGCCGGCGTCGCCGGCGCGAACGCGCTCTTGAGCGGGCCCTCGTAGGCGTAGCCCATGACAAACGGGCCGCGGTCCTTGTCGTCCTTCGGCTCCTCGATCTTCGACATGGGCGAGAAGAAGAAGAACCCGGTCTGCTTCCACGACGTGGGCGACGACTTCGCGAGCGTCCACAGGCGCGCGCCCGGCATCGTCGGCTTGCCGCTCGCGAGCGGGCCCACGAGCGACACCGAGCTGCCGAACGGGAAGATGAGCGCGTTGACGCCCGCGAGGACCGAGAAGTCCTTGTCCTTGATCTCCTCGGGCTCGGTGCCGAGGAACACCGGCGACGTCACGGGGCGCTTCTGGCCGCCGAAGTCGAGGATGCCGGGCGCGCTCTGCTTGCGGTCGAGGATGAAGTCCTCGTCGATCTTGAAGCCGTACTTCTCGAGCAGCTCGTTGAGACCCGTGTTGTTGGGCTGGCCGATCTTCGGCGCCGTCCCCTGCAGCTCGGGCATGTTGCCCTGCGGCTGCGACATCGCCATGCCGTCGACGAGGAACACGGCGCCCTTGCCCTTCATGAGGAAGGCGTCGAGCTCCTTGCGGCCCTTCTCGTCGAAGGCCTGCTTGGGTCCGCCGACGACGATGGCGTCGACGTCGTCGGGGATGGGGGTCTGCGACGGGTTGACGCTCGCGACCTCGTACTCCTGCTCGACGACCTGCTTGAGGAACTGGAAGCCTTGCGACGTGTCGGCCTCGTTGTGACCCGTTGTAAAGGCGACCTTCCGCTTCTTCTGCGTCATGCGCTTGATGAGCGAGTCGGCCATGTACTCGAGGCCTTCGCCCTGCGTGACCTGCGGGATCGCCTCGCTCTTGCCGCCGTACTCGAAGCACAGGCCCAGGTACTCTTGGCTCACCTCGAAGCGCTCGTTGCGCGTGACCTGAATCTGCAGCTTGGCGACCTTGCACGCCGTCGCCTCGTCCTCGATCTTCTTGTCCGACCCGGGGTCGAACGACTCGAAGTGGATCTTGCCTTTCGAAGACGAGCGGTACTCGTCCATGAGGTCGCGCACGTAGCTCGCGACGCTGGCGAGCTCGGGCGGCAGATCCTTCGAGATGTAGGCCTTGATCGTCAGCGGGTCGGGCAGGCCCTTGGCGAGGTCGCGCGACGTCTTCGACAGCGTGTAGATGCCGTTCTCGGTGAGGTCGAGGCGCCCGAAGACGCGCGTCGCGATGAGGTTGACGAGCACGATCGCGCCGATCGTGAACACGGCGTAGACCGTCGTGTTCGACGCGTAGGTGCGCTTGCGCTTGTTCATCTGCGTCTGGTTGTCGGACATGATTACTTCCACCTCCGCGACTCGAGCGACGTCGTCGCGGCGACGAGGCAGGTCGCCGTGACCGACAGGTAGTAGATGACGTCACGGCTGTCGACGACGCCGCGGCTGACGTTCTCGAAGTGACCGTCGATGCTGAGGAACGAAACCAGCGGCTGCAGCGCCTCGGGCACGTACTGCGTGAGGCGCCCGAACAGGTACAGCGCGAACGAGATGCCGAACGACGCGATGAAGGCGACGATCGAGTTGCGCGTGAACGCCGAGCACATGACGCCGATCGACACGTAGGCGCTGGCCATGAGCAGCGCGCCGATGTAGCCGCCGATGGCGGGGCCGCGGTCGAGCGGCCCCAGCAGGCGCACGGTGATCGCGAAGACGATCGTGAGGCCGACCGCCGTCGCGACGAGCGCGAGCGCCGCGAGGAACTTCCCGAGCACGACCTCCCAGTCGCGCACGGGCATCGTCGACAGCAGCTCGAGCGTGCCGCTCGACTTCTCGTCGGCGAGCAGGCGCATCGTGATGGCCGGGACGATGAACATGAAGATGAACGGGAAGAACTGGAACAGCTCGCGCAGCTCGGCCTGCTTCTGCGCGAACAGCTGCTGGAAGAACAGGTAGCTCGAGATGATCGTGAAGACCGTCACGACGATGTACGCGACGGGCGAGTTGAAGTACGTGCGGATCTCGCGGCGTGAGATGACGAGCGCGGGGCTCATGGCTAGCTCTCCTCTCCGGTCGTGAGGTGGCGGAACACATCTTCGAGGGACGCCGACTCGCGCGCGAGCTCGAGCAGAGTCCAGTGGTTGTCGACGGCGGCGCGGAAGATCGACTTGCGCAGGTCGCCCTCCGCCGTGCCGTCGATCGAAAAGGCGAGCGCGCCGTCTTCACCAGAGACGGCCTCGCAGCGCGCGACGCCGGCGAGCGTCGCGAGGCGATCGCGCACCGACTCGGGCGCCGCGCCGTTCTTCTCGACGATGACGCGGTAACGCGTGCCGCGCTCGCGCTGCCGCAGGTCCTGCGGCGTGCCGTCGGCCACCAGCTTGCCGCCGCTGATGATGAGGATGCGGCTGCACGTCGCCTGCACCTCGGGGAGGATGTGCGTCGACAGGATGACCGTCTTCTCCTGCCCGATCTCCTTGATGAGCTGGCGGATCTCGACGATCTGGTTCGGGTCGAGGCCGCTCGTCGGCTCGTCGAGGATGAGGATGTCGGGGTCGTGGAGCATCGCCTGCGCGAGGCCGACGCGCTGGCGGTAGCCCTTCGACAGCTCGCCGACCAGCTTGCCGGCGACGTCGCCCAGGCCGCAGCGGCCGCCGATCTCGCGGATGCGCGCCGGGCTCTTGCCCGCGTCCATCTGCCGCAGGTCAGCCGCGAACTGCAGGTACTCGAGCACGGTCATGTCGCGGTAGATGGGCGTGTCCTCGGGCAGGTAGCCGATGCGGCGGCGCACCTCGAGCGAGCTGTCGAACACGTCGAAGCCGGCGACGCGCGCGCGGCCCGCCGTGGGGGCGAGGTAGCACGTCAGCATCTTCATCGTCGTCGACTTGCCGGCGCCGTTGGGCCCGAGGAAGCCGAGGACCTCGCCCTTGCGCACCTGGAAGGTGACCCCGTCCACGGCGCGCGCGGCGCCGTAGTCCTTGGTCAGGCCGTCGACCTCTATCATCACGTCCGACATGAAAATCCCCTGTTTCGGTGGCTGTGCATAGAGATTGCGAGCCTCAACCGGTTGATATCGGGACCTATTCCCGGCCGATTCGGGAGGGCGCGCGCGTTCGTGCCGGGTTCGTTACGACAGGCCGCGAGGCGCTGTCAAGCCACGCGACGCACGTCGGATGCGCGGCCTCACAGGCGCTGAGGCGGCGCGCAGTCGGCGTCGGTCGCGCGCGAGCAGCCCGTGGGGCAGCAAAGATCGACGGCCGCGCCCGAGCAGGTCGTCACGGGCACGCTGTCGCAGCGCGCGCTGCACGAGGCGGCGTCGCCCACGAGGCGCTCGTGCGTGCAGGGATCGCCGTCGTCGGGGCAGGCGACGGGGCACGTCGACGGCGGATCGCACGTCTCGCCGGCTTCGAGCTTGCCGTCGCCGCACACGGCGGCGCAGTCGTGATCCGAGGTGGCGTTGCAGCCCGGTGGGCAGCAGCCGTCGCCGGTCACGCACGCCGTGATCGCGACGTGGCCGCACGCGCGCGAGCACGCGCTGGGCGTGCCCGTGACCCAATCGAGCGTGCAGGCGTCGTGGTCGTCGCAGCTCGCCGGGCAGTGGCCAGGCTGACCCGCCGTGATGGCGCGGTCGCAGATCTCGTCGGCCTCGAGCACGCCGTCGCCGCAGGTCTCGGGGCAGTCGGCGTCGTCCTCGATCGTGCAGCCCGCGGGGCAGCAGCCGTCGCCCGCTTTGCACGCCGTCACGGGGTGCGCGACGCACGCGGCGGTGCAGGTTCCGACGGCGCCGTCGTTGCTCACGGGCGCGCAGGCGTCGCCCGCCGGGCACGTCACGGGGCATGCGCCCGCGCCCGCGGCGTAGTCGCAGGTCTCGGCCGGCGGCTCGGCGACGCCGTTGCCACACACGGCGGCGCAGTCGGGATCGAGCGTCGCGTCGGCGCCGGGTGGGCAGCAGCCGTCGCCCGCGATCGGTTCGGTGATGGGCACGGAGAGGCACGTCGCCGCGCACGTGCCGGCGGCCACGAGCAGGTCGCGCGTGCAGGCGACGCCGTCCGAGCAGCGCGTGGGGCAGGCGCCGGGCAGGCCCGCGGCGATCGCCGTGTCGCAGCCCTCGCCGTTCGCGGGCTGCACGACGCCGTCGCCGCACGTGGGCGAGCAGTCGGGATCGTTGGCCGCCGTGCAGCCGGGCGCGCAGCAGCCGTCGGCCGTCGCCGCGCAGGCGCTGACCGGCGTGAGCGCGCAGCGGCGCGTGCAGTCGTCGACGGCGCCGACGAGCGCGCTCACGAGGCACGCCGACGGCGACGGCGGGCAGGACGTGGGGCACGCGCCGGTCGTCGTCGCGCCCTTGTCGCACGCCTCGCCGGGCTCGACGACGCCGTTGCCGCACGTGGGGGCGCAGTCGCGATCGGTGCGGCGGGTCGCGCGCGGTGGGCAGCACCCGTCGCCCGAGACGAACGCCGTCACGGCCGCGTGCGCGCATTGGACCTGACAACCCGCGCCCGAGCGCGCGTCGGCCGTGCAGGGATCGCCGTCGTCGCAGCTCGTCGGGCACGCGCCGAACGTGCCGGCCGGGATGCCGGGATCGCAGCGCTCGCCGGCTTGCACGTGGCCGTCGCCGCACGAGGCCGGGCAGTCGACGTCGGCCTCGTGCCACGCGCCCGCGGGGCAGCACCCGTCGGCCACGGTGCCCGACTGCGCCCTGCGCCAGACGTGCGCGCAGATGGCGTCGCACGTGCCGGCCGAGATCAAATGATCATCGGTGCACGGATCGTGATCGTCGCAGTCGGCGGGCGCGGGGCAGGCGCCGGGCGCGCTCGCGCCGATCGCCGTGTCGCACGTCTCGCCGGCTTCGATCGTCCCGTTGCCGCACGAGGGCGAGCAGTCGGGGTCGTCGGTGGCCGTCGCGCCCGTCGGGCAGCAGCGATCGCCGGCGACGCGCGCCGTGATCTCGACGTGGGCGCAGGCGGCGGTGCAGCCGTCGCCCGTGCGCACGTTCGTCGTGCAGGCGAGGCCGTCGTCGCAGTCGGCGCGCGGGCAGGCGCCGGGCGCGCCGGCGGCGATCGCCGTGTCGCACGTCTCGCCGAGGTCGATGACGCCGTTGCCGCACGTGGGGCTCGAGCCCGCGTCGCCGCCCGCGGCGTCGGGCGCGGGGCCGCCGTCGGGCGTCACGGTCGCGCACGCGGCACCGCCGCAGTCGAGCGCGACGACGATGGTCTGCCGCGTCCCGGGTTTGAGCGTCACCTGCGCGAGCCGTCCGTGGGCGACCACCGCACCGCTCGCGTCGTTCGCCTTGACGTCGATCATGACGTCGCCCGTGACCCGCGACGGCAACCGCGCCGTCAGCGTCGTCGGGAACGTGATCGTCTGCGACGCGGGCGCCGGGTAGACGTTCTCGGCCGTCCCCGCCGTGCTCAGCAGCGTGACGTCGAGGGCCGTCACCCCCGGCAGCGAGCCCGACATAGTCACCGTCACGACCAACACCGTGTCCGAGCTCGATCGGCACGCGAGCGCGGCGAGCGCGGCGAGGCCGAAGAGGGCGGCGCGAGACCTCATGCCGGCGCCATCTTAGTAGAAGGTCTTGTCGCCGAGCGCCGTGGATGGCGAGTTGCCGCCGCCGTGGCCGAGGGCGAAGATCGCGACCGCGCTTCCGACCACGACGGCGCCGAAGGCGGCCCACGCCCACCAGCGCTTCCACAACGGGCGAGGCGGCGGGGTGTCGGCGACGGGGACGACGACGAGGTCGTGCGCGAACGACGGAAGCGACGCGGCCGGGGCGGGGGCGGGCGGCGGTGGTTGCCGACCGAGGGTGGCCAGGTGCTCTTCGACGTCCTCGCGATCGGGCGCGTCGGGAACGGCTTCCAGGTAGCGCTCGTAATAGAAGCGGGCCTGCGCGTCGAGGCCGGCATGGTCGTAGGCCGTCGCGATGTCGTAGAGGTAGCGTGGGTCGGCCTTGACCTCGTAGGCGCGGCGGAACTCCTCGACGGCGCGCTGGCCGTCGCCGCGCTCGAGGAACCGCTGACCCAACGTCGCGTGGCGCTCGGCCTCGAGATCAGTGGCCGGCGGAGCGGGCTCCGCCGTCGGCTGCGGCACGATCGGCGTCGGGATCTGCGCGCGTGCGGCGCTCGCCGAGAGCAGCGCGATCGTCACGACGATCGCTCGAACGTGCATGAAGGTCTTCAAGCCAACCACCCGAATAGAAGCGTGATTCTGCGTCCGCGCGGAAAACGAGTCAAAACGCTAGGTCGCGGTGGCCGGCGCGCGCGCGACCAAGACGGGCTCCAGCGGCGCGAGGCTCGCGAGCCACCGCTCGCGCACCGGGGCGGCTGCGCCCGTGAGAGCGGCCGGGGTCGCGCCGTCGAGGATCGCGGCCGCCCGCTTGCGCAGCACCTCGGGCAGCCGCGCCGGGCGGCCCTTCGGATGCTCGAGCAGCGCCTCGAAGTCCCGAACGTCCTCTGGGGCGAGCGCCGCGAGCGGCGCCGGCCCCGCCTCGGGATCGAGGAGCCGCGCCACGAGCGCCGTTCTCGCGAGCAGCCCCGCGTCGACGGCGACCGGCTCGACCCCCGCGGCCTCGAGGACCGCCGACGGCGGCGCGAGCGCGCCCGGCGTGACGCCCAGCCCCAGCAGCAGCGCCTCGGCCGCGGCGGCGCGCTCGACGACGGCGCCCACGCGCGCGAGGTCGGTCACGGTGCGGAACGGCCGGTCGACGCCCGTGGGCGGATCGTCGGCGAGGCCCGAGACCATCGGGCGCGCGCGCATCACCGCCTCGAGGATCGTCGCGTCCTCGCGCTCGGCGAGATCGAGGCCCGTGGCCGCGAACGGCCCGCGACGTCGCAGCGTCGTCGCGAGGCGCTTCACCTTGCCCGCGAGGCTGACGCCGAGGCGGAACAGGCGCACGAGCGCCACCGTGCGAACGGCCTCGACCTCGCGCGGGAGGTCGCCTCGCGCGAGGAAGTCGAGCGCGAGATCGAGCGTCGCCAGCAGCCGCTCGAGCGTCGTCGTCACGGCCGCGTCGTCGCCCGGCGTGATGCGATCGGCGGCCAGCACGCGGTTCGTGAGCGCGACGAGCGCGAAGTGCAGATCGGCGATCTCGCCCTCGGCCGTGAGCCCTTGCGCTGCGCGCGCGAAGGGCGAGGCGCCGCGCGTGAGGCGTTCGACGAGCGCCGCGGGTGCGCGCGCCGGCGCGTCGACGCCGCCGCGGTCGTCGAGCGGACGCACGCGCGCGGAGCCCGGCTTCGTCTCGCCGATGCGCACCGTCGCCGGGTCGAGCTCGCGGTACACCTCGAGCGCCTCGTAGTAGTCGGCGAAGCCGAGATCGGCCATGCGTCCCTGCCGCCAGCGGAAGGCGAGCTCCTCCAGCTCCGAGTCCATCTCGGCGCGCGCGCCCACGAGGATCCGGCGCGCGAGATCTTTGTCGGCGCGGTAGAGCGAGTCGACGATGCGCACGAGCGCGCGGGCCGACGGCGCGACGGGCGACTCTTCGCCGCGGGGCGCGTCGGGCGAGTCGAAGCCGATGACGTCGAGCACGAAGAAGCCGTCGGGCGTGGGGAAGAAGATGCCCTCAGGTTCCTCGGGCGCCTCTTCCTGCGTGAGGTCGTAGATGCGGCTCGCCTGGCGCAGCAGCAGCGCGAACAGCTCGATGTCGAGGCCCGCGACCCACTCGCCCACGGTCTCGTAGGGCGCCTCGGCGATCGCCTCGAGCCACTCGCCGGCGCGCTCGGGCACGACCTGATCGCGCTCCCACAGCGCGAAGTCGAGGACGGTGCGCACCTGCTCGGGACGCGCGAGCGCGAGCACGTCGCCCGCGTCGCGCAGGCCGATCTCGTGGATGACGTAATAGAGCTCGTCGCCCGGCAGCGCCCGCACGGCGCGCTCGGGGTCGGGGCCGGCGAGCAACGCCTCGGCGCGCCGCAGCTTCCGGCCGCGGCCCAGCTGGGCGCGGTAGCGGGAGAGGGCGACGACGTTGTCGGGCTGCGGCGGGGCGGGGGGCTTGGTCGGTCGCTTCGGCATCGCCCTCTATATACGCGTTAAGCTCCGGCGGCTCGATGCTCTCGGCGGTCCTCAAGACGATTCGCGCACACGGGCTCGTGTCACGCGGCGAGCGCGTGCTCGTCGCCGTGTCGGGCGGCCCCGACTCGATGGCGCTGCTGCACGTATTGGCGGAGGCGTCCGAGCGGCTCGGCGTTCGGCTCGAGGTCGCGACCGTCGACCACGGGCTGCGGCCCGCGGCGCGCGACGAGGCCGCGCTCGTGCGCGACCGCGCCGAGGCGCTCGAGCTGCCGTGGCACGGTCTCGCCGTCGACGTGGCGGCGGCGCGGCGGCCGCACGGTGGCCTGCTCGAGGCGGCGCGGCGCGCCCGGCTCGACGCGCTCGAAGCCCTGGCAGCCAAGATCGGCGCGGCCCGCGTCGCGCTCGGGCATCAAGCCGACGACCAGGCCGAGACGGTCCTCTTCCGCATCGTGCGGGGCACGGGCCTGCGCGGCCTCGCGGGCATCCCATACCGCCGCGATCCCTTCATCCGGCCGCTGCTCGACGTCTCGCGCGCCGAGATCGCCCGGTACCTCGCTCGCCGGAGCATCTCGTACGCGGAAGACCCGACCAACGCCGACCGGCGTTTCGCACGCGCGCGCATGCGCCACGACCTGCTGCCGCGACTCGAAGCCGAGAACCCGCGCGTGCGCGAGGCGTTGGTCGCGCTCGCGGCGGAGGCGCGCGCCGTCGTCCCCGCCGACCTCGTCGACGACGACCCACCGGCGGACGTCGGCCGGCGGGTGGCGTCGGTGGTCGCGCGGCTTCGACGGGCCGGAGGTACGCGACGGATCGACGTCTCGGGCCGGCGCACGATCGAAGTGTCGTACGGCCGGGTTCGCGTCTCGCCCAAGGTCCACAGCCCGCCGGCCCCCCAGCGCTTCGACGCGATCCCGGTTCGCGGTCCCGGGACGTACGCGCTGGAGCCGAACGCGCCTTCGCTGCGCCTTTCGGAGGATTCGGCGCCGCCCGGCTCCGAGGCCTTCGACGCCGCCGCGCTCGCTTGGCCCTTGATCGTACGCGCGCGCCGGCCGGGCGATCGCATGCGGCCGCGCGGGGGGCGGGGCAGCCGCAAGCTCGCGGACTTGCTCATCGACGCCAAGATTCCGCGCGGTGATCGCGCGAGCCTGCCCGTGCTGACGACCGCCGACGACGTCATCCTCTTCGTCCCCGGGTTGCGGCCGTCCGAAGTCGCGCGGCCGACACGTTCGACCGAACGGTTCGTTCACGTCTTGCCGCTCTTGTCTGGAGGGGGACGGTGATTCAGAGGGCCGAGCGTGGAAATCCGCGCGGCGCGCGCTGACCGCCATCATTTCGGTCACGTAACTCGCGTGTCGATCATCGAAACGAACGTTTGACGCTCCCCGATTTGGGGACAATACTTTTTCAGGTTTTCCCTTGAGCTGCCGTACTTAGAGGCCGCTCGCTGGGGGAACCCCAAGGAAAGGACCGCCGAGTGCGCCAAAGCCATAAGACCTTCCTCCTCTGGATCCTGCTGATCTTGTTGTTCTTGGTGGTCTGGGAGTTCCTGAGCAACAACCGCGCAGAGGAACGGAAGCTGCTGTTCTCTACGTTCGTCTCGGACGTCGAGCTGCACCCCGAAAAGTTCAAGGCGACCTCGGCGATTCAGATTCGCAAGAACGGCGACAGCGCCGAGCTGAAAGGTCAATACGCGACCGGCGAGACGTTCGTGACCACGGGAATCGTGGGCGACAAGCTCTTCGACAAGCTCGACAAGTCGAAGCTCTCGTACGACGTCGTCAAAGACTCGGAGAACAACTTCTGGCAGCAGGTCCTCGCGACGTGGCTGCCGATGCTGGTCATCGTCGTCCTGTTCCTCTTGTTCATGCGCCAGCTCCAAGTGGGCGGCGGCAAGGCAATGAGCTTCGGCAAATCGAAGGCGAAGCTGCTCACCGAGAACCAGCGGAAGATCACATTCACGGACGTCGCCGGCATCGAAGAGGCCAAGGACGAGGTCGAGGAGATCATCGCCTTCCTCAAGGACCCGAAGAAGTTCACGCGCCTCGGCGGCCGCATCCCCAAGGGCGTGCTCATGATGGGGCCCCCGGGCACGGGCAAGACGCTGCTCGCGCGCGCCATCGCCGGTGAGGCCGGCGTGCCCTTTTTCTCAATCTCCGGATCGGACTTCGTCGAGATGTTCGTCGGCGTCGGCGCGAGCCGCGTGCGCGACCTCTTCGAGCAGGGCAAGAAGAACGCCCCATGCATCATCTTCATCGACGAGATCGACGCCGTCGGTCGCCACCGCGGCGCGGGCCTCGGCGGCGGTCACGACGAGCGCGAGCAGACGCTGAACCAGCTGCTCGTCGAGATGGACGGCTTCGAGTCGAACGACGGCGTCATCCTCATCGCCGCCACGAACCGCCCCGACGTCCTCGACCCGGCGCTCCTGCGTCCGGGCCGCTTCGACCGCCGCATCGTCGTGCCGCGGCCCGACGTCAAGGGTCGCCTCGGCATCCTCAAGGTCCACACCAAGAAGACGCCGCTCAACGGTCAGGTCGACCTCGACACGATCGCGCGCGGCACGCCGGGCTTCTCGGGCGCCGATCTCGAGAACCTCGTCAACGAGGCGGCGCTGCTCGCGGCGCGCGCCGACAAGAGCCAGCTCGACATGTACGACTTCGAGATGGCCAAGGACAAGGTCCTCATGGGCCCCGAGCGCCGCTCGATGATCATCAGCGACGCCGACAAGCGCGTTACCGCTTACCACGAGGCCGGTCACGCCCTCGTCGGCAAGATGATGAAGCACGCCGACCCCATCCACAAAGTCACGATCATCCCGCGTGGTCGGGCGCTCGGCCTCACGCAGCAGCTGCCGGTCGAGGATCGCCTCAACATCACGAAGGAAGGCGCCAACGACCAGATCACGGTGGCCATGGGCGGCCGTGTCGCCGAGGAGCTGATCTTCGACCAGATCACGACGGGCGCGTCGAACGACATCCAGGTCGCGACCGACATGGCGCGCAAGATGGTGTGCGACTGGGGCATGTCCGAGAAGCTCGGCCCGCTCCACTTCGGCAAGCCGCAGGGCGAGGTTTTCCTGGGCCGCGACTTCAGCGACAGCTCGAAGAGCTACAGCGAAGAGACGGCCGTGACCATCGACGCCGAGGTCACGAAGATCGTCACGGGCAACTACGAGCGCGCCCGCAAGGTGGTCGTCGACAACCTCGACAAGCTCAAGGCGCTGGCCGAGGCGCTGCTCGAGTACGAGACGGTCGACGGCGCCGAGATCGACATGATCTTCGAGGGCAAGCGGCTCGACCGCAAGCCTTCGCTGACTTCGCCGTCGGCCAAGGCCGCCGCCGCGAAGGCCGCCGCCGACAAGGCCGCGCGCCCCAGCATCTTCTCGCCCCCGCGTCCGCTCCCGGACCCAGAAAAGGCGTGAGTCGTGGCGTGAGGGGCCAGCCCCCTCACGGGCTCCCCCGTACTGCCGATGCTGCCGGCGCAGCAAAGCTGCGCCTCCCGGCGTAGAATCGGCGCCTCCCCAAAACGGGGGATGGAGCGTAGATGAGCCGGTGTTTGATCGTCGGCGTGCTGAACAGCACGCCGGATTCGTTTTCCGATGGGGGGCAGTTTCGGTCGGTCGAGGAGGCGGTCGAGGCGGGGGTGCGCATGGCGGGGGACGGCGCGGACTGGATAGACGTCGGCGGCGAGTCGACGCGGCCGGGCGCCAAGACCGTCGGTGAGACCGAAGAGCAGATGCGCGTTCTGCCGGTCATCGAAGGGCTGCGAAAGCGCCTGCGGTCGGACGTGCTGATCTCGGTCGACACGTACCGGGCTTCGACGGCGCGGGCGGCGCTCGCCGCGGGCGCGCGGGTCGTCAACGACATCTCGGGCGGTTTGCTCGATCCGGACATCCTCGAGGTCACGGCCGAGGCGCGCGGAAAGATCGTGCTCGGTCACCTCCGCGGCCGACCGTCGACGATGATGGAGGCGATCTCGTTCGAGGACGTCGTTCACGAGGTCGCAGACGAGCTGGGCGAGCAGATCAAAGCGGCGCGCAAGGCCGGCTGCGAGGAGGTTTGGGCCGACCCGGGCATCGGGTTCGGCAAGGCGCTCGAGCACAACGTCGCGCTCCTGCGCGGCGTCGCGCCCTTGCGCGCGAGCCTGGGTGTCCCGCTCATGGTGGGCGTCTCGCGCAAGTCGTTCATCGGGCAGATCACGGGCAAGCCCGTGGCCGAGCGCGTGTTCGGGACGGCGGGCGCCGTCGCCGCCGCCGTGCTCGCGGGCGCCTCGGCCGTGCGCGTGCACGACGTCGGCCCCATGCGCGACGTCGTGCGCGTCGCCGAGGCGCTGGCCGCGGGTGAGCCGACATAGATTCGGGCTCGCTCGCTGCCGCTCGCATCGGCAGCGAGCGAGCCCGAGCGAGACTAGGCGCGTGCGCTGAAGGGAACTAAGATGTCGGCCTCAAATGGCAGACAACGGTCGTAAGCTGTTCGGCACCGACGGGATCCGCGGCGTCGCCAACGAGGACCCCATGACGGCCGAGGTCGCGCTGCGGCTGGGTCAAGCCGTCGCGCAGCGCTTCCGCCACCCCGAGCGCCCGGGCCGCATCGTCATCGGCAAGGACACGCGGCTCTCGGGCTACATGTTCGAGAGCGCGCTCGTCGCCGGTATCGTCGCGGCGGGCGCCGACGTCATGATCGTGGGCCCGCTGCCGACGCCCGGCATCGCGTTCATCACGTCGTCGATGCGCGCCGACGCGGGCGTCGTCATCAGCGCCTCGCACAACCCGTATCAAGACAACGGCATCAAGATCTTCGCCGCCGACGGCTTCAAGCTGCCCGACGAGGTCGAGGCCGATCTCGAGCGCCGCATGAGCGACATCGCCGCGGGCGTGGGCGGCGGGCGCGCCGAGGCGGGCGCGATCGGCAAGGCCGTCCGCATCGAGGACTCGCGCGGCCGCTACGTGCAGTTTCTCAAGCAGGCGTTCCCCAAGGAGCGCACGCTCGACGGCGTCAAGGTCGTCGTCGACTGCGCGAACGGCGCCGCGTACCAGGTCGCGCCGCACGTCTTCGAGGAGCTGGGCGCCGAGGTCTACCCGCTCGGCGTCGAGCCCGACGGCCGCAACATCAACGAGGGCTGCGGCGCGCTGCACCCAGAGATGATGGCGGCCGAGGTCAAGCGCGTGGGCGCGCAGCTCGGCGTCGCGCTCGACGGCGACGCCGACCGTCTCATCCTCGTCGACGAGACGGGCACCGTCGTCGACGGCGACCAGGTCATGGCGATCCTCGGGCTTCGGTTGCTCGCGCGCAACGAGCTGCCGCACGCGACCGTCGTCGCCACCGTCATGTCGAACCTCGGCCTCGAGCGGACGCTGGCCGCCAAGGGCGCCAAGCTCTTGCGCACGGCCGTCGGCGATCGCTACGTCGTCGAGACGATGCGCGAGGGCGGCTACCTGCTGGGCGGTGAGCAGTCGGGCCACATCATCTTCCTCGACCACGCGACGACGGGCGACGGCATGGTCGCGGCGCTGCGCGTGCTCGCGGCCATGGCCGAAGAGGGCAAGCCGCTGTCCGAGCTGGCGCGCGTGATGACGCGCTACCCGCAGGTGCTGCTCAACTTCGCCGTCGCGCGCAAGCGGCCGCTCGACGAGATGCCCGCCGTGAAGAAGGTCATCGCGCGCGTCGAGAGCGACCTCGGCGCCGACGGCCGCGTGCTCGTGCGCTACTCGGGCACCGAGTCGAAGGCGCGCGTCATGATCGAAGGCACCGATCACGCCAACATTCGCGCTCGCGCCGAGGAGATCGCCGAGACGCTCAAGCGGGAGCTCGCGTCATCGTGATTCGCCTCTACGTCAACGTCGACCACGTCGCGACGCTCCGCCAGCAGCGAGGCACGCGTTACCCCGATCCCGTCGTCGCCGCGTCGCTGTGCGAGCTCGCGGGCGCCGAGGGCATCACCGTTCACCTGCGCGAGGATCGCCGCCACATCCAGGACCGCGACGTGCGCGTGCTGCGAGAGACGGTGCAGGGCGTGCTGAACCTCGAGATGGCCGCCACCGAGGAGATGCTCGCGATCGCGCTCGCGACCAAGCCGGACTTCTGCACGCTCGTGCCCGAGAAGCGGCAAGAGCGCACGACCGAAGGCGGCCTCGCCGTCGCGCCGGGCGGCCTCGTCGAGAAGGTCGCGCGCGGCCTCGGCGACGCTGGCATCGGCGTGAGCTTCTTCATCGACCCGGAGCCGGCGGTCGTCGAGGCGTCGCGCCGCCTCGGCGCCGGCACGGTCGAGCTGCACACGGGCGACTATTGCCTCGCGCCCGCGCGCAGCGAGGCCGCCGCCAAGCAGCTGCAGCGCCTCGAGCGCGCGGCGCGCGCGGCCGCCGACGCGGGCCTGCGCCTCGGCGCGGGCCACGGCCTCGACCACCTCAACGTCGGCCCCGTCGCCGCGCTCGCCGGCCTCGAGGAGCTCAACATCGGCCACGGGCTCGTCTCGCGCGCCGTGCTCATCGGCCTGCAGCCGGCGGTCGTCGAGCTCCGTGAAGCGATCGCGCGTGGAGCCGCGGCGTGAGCAGCCTGCCGGCGTACCCGCTGGTCCTCTCGCGCGAGCAGATGCGCGAGGCCGATCGCGTCGCGGGCGAGCGCTTCGGCGTGCCGAGCCTGCTGCTCATGGAGAACGCGGGCCGCGGCCTCGCCGAGCTCGTGCTCCGGCGCGCGGCCTCGCAGCGGCGCGCGACCGACAACGTCGTCGTCGTGTGCGGGCCCGGCGCCAACGGCGGCGACGGCTTCGTGGCGGCGCGCCACCTCGCCCAGCGCGGCGTCGCCGTGCGCGTGTTCTTGTGCGCGCCGCGCAGCCGCGTCGAGGGCGACGCCGCCGTCGCCTTGGGCGCGCTCGAGCGCATGCGCGACGTCTCGATCGAGGACGGCAGCGGCTGGACCGACGAGATGACGTGGCACACGAGCTTCGAGGGCGCGTCGATCATCGTCGACGCGATCTTCGGCATCGGCCTACGCGACGACGTCGACGGCGTCCCGTGGGCCGCGATCACCGCGATGAACGAGAGCCCCGCGTTCAAGATCGCCGCCGACATCCCGTCGGGCCTCGACGCCGACACGGGGCGCGTCCACGGCGTCGCCTTCGCCGCCGACCTCACGGCGACCATGGGCGCGCGCAAGCTGGGCCTCGTCGTCGACGCCGAGGCGAACGCCTACGTTGGCGAGGTCGAGGTCGTCGATCTCGGCGTGCCGCTCGACGCGCCCGTCGACGCCGGGCCGCTGTGTCACTGGATCGACGGCGCCGCCGTTCGGGCCGAGCTCCCCGTCAAAGGCGCGACGTCGCACAAGGGCACGTCGGGGCACCTCCTGGTCATCGCGGGCTCGGCCGGCAAGACCGGCGCGGCGCTCCTCGCGGGACGCGCGGCGCTCCGTGGCGGCGTCGGCCTCGTGACGCTCGCGTCGACGGCGGCGGGGCAGACCGCGCTCGACTCGAAGGTCATCGAGATCATGACGGCGCGCTACACCGAGACCGAGGACGCGGACCCGCGCACGAGCGCGAGCACGCTGGCCGGGCTCGCCGTGCGCATGGGCGCCGTCGCGATCGGCCCCGGCATCCCCACGGGCGCGAACATGCGCGGCGTCGTGCGCGAGCTCGCGTCGCGGCTCGCCGTGCCGATGGTCATCGACGCGGACGCGCTCAACCTCATCGGCACCGACATCGTGCGCGTGCTCAGCATCTCGCAGGCGCCGCGCGTGCTGACGCCTCACCCCGGCGAGATGTCGCGTCTCATGGGCCGGCCCGTCGAGGAGATCCAGGCGAACCGCCTCGGCGCCGCGCGCACGGTGGCCGAGAAGACCAACGCCGTCGTCGTGCTCAAGGGCGCGCGCACGCTCGTCGTAGCGCCCGACGGCACGACCTACGTGAACCCCACGGCGCTCGGCGCGCTCGGCACGGCCGGCAGCGGCGACGTGCTCACGGGCCTCCTCGGCGCGCTGCTCGCGCGCGGCATGGAGCCGTTCGCGGCGGCGCGCGCGGCCGTGTACCTGCACGGCGCCGCGGGCGAGGCCGTCGCCGATCGTCTGGGCGCGGGGCTCGTCGCTGGCGATCTGCCCGACGCGATCGCGACGGTCATTCGAGGACGGTGAGCGTCACGGCGCCGGCGGGCAGGCCGGCGAGTCGGACGCGGCCGTCGGCGTCGGTGCGCGCGCGGACGACGGCGCCGCCGGCGTGAGCTTCGATCCAACGCCCGACGAGCGGCGTGCCGTCGGGCGCGACGAGGCGCGCGCGCGTGACGGCCGTCGAGGACACCGCAGGCGCGGCGAGGGCGGTCGCCGCGGCGAGCTGGACGACCTCCGGCTCGCGCGCGGCGCGGGTCGTGGCCTCGAGCGCGCGCCGTCCCGACGAAAAGCGTGCCAGCACGGGCGCGAGCGCCGCGCGCGCGTCGGGGCCGGAGCGCGAGAACGCGCCGAGGATGGCGTCCTCCTGTTT
>DASZRT010000096.1:0-3888 GCA_035549075.1 Polyangia bacterium
GTCGAGCGCCTGCGCCGCGAGGCGCGCGCCGCCTCGAAGATCTCGCACCCCAACGTGGTCGACGTCACCGACTCGGGCACGACGCCCGACGGCGCGTTCTTCTTCGTCATGGAGTACCTCGAGGGCGTCGAGCTCGGCGAGCTCATCTTCAAGGCGGGCCGCCTCGACGTCGCGCGCGCCGTCAACATCGGCGGGCAGATCTGCCGCGCGCTGCAGGCGGCGCACTCGGCGGGCGTCATCCACCGCGACCTCAAGCCCGAGAACGTCCTCATCCTCAACTCGCGCGACGGGCAGAAGGACTTCGTCAAGGTCCTCGACTTCGGCATCGCCAAGAGCGGGACCGACAGCGATCACGAGGACGAGAAGGCCGCCGACAACAAGCGCCGCCTCACGCACCCGGGCATGACGATGGGCACGCCCGAGTACATGGCGCCCGAGCAGGCGGCGGGGCGCCCGGCCGATCCGCGCTCCGACGTCTACGCGGCGGGTGGCCTGCTCTACGAGATGCTCGCGGGCAAGCCGCCCTACGAGGGCTCCAACTTCATGGAGATCCTCCACAAGAAGGCCAACACGCAGCCCGCGCCGCTTTCGGCCGTGCGCGACGACGTGCCGCGCGCGCTCGAAGAGCTGGTCATGAGCACTCTCGCGAAGGATCCGGCCGCGCGCCCGCAGTCGATGGAGGAGCTCGGTCGCAAGCTGCTCGACGTCGGCGGCATCGCGTACCCGAGCATCGCGAAGATCGATCTCGACTTCTTCGACGCCGCGCCGTCGACGGGCAAGCTCGCGCCGGCCCCCGCGCCCGCGGCGCCGGCCGCGCACTCGACGAGCGCGCTGCTGACGCGCCTCGCGGCGCTCGAACAAAAGAAGGTGCTCATCGCCGCCGGCGGTCTCGTCGTGCTGCTCGTCGGCTTCGTCGCCTTCGGTGGATCGAGGAGGCACAAGCCGGCTGAAGCGCCGCCGGCGCCCGTCGCCGTCGCGCCGCCGCCCGCGCCCGTCGCGCCGCCCGAGCCCGTGCCCGTCGTCGCGGCCGAGCCCGCGCCGTCCGAAGAAGAAGCTCCCGAAGAGGCGCCCGAAAAGCCTGGCGCCAACAAGAAGGGAGCGAACGCCAAGGTCACGCGCGTCGCCTCGGCCGCCGAGACGAAGCGCCTCCTCGCCGAGGGCGAGCGCCTCCTGCGCGCCGAGAAGTTCCCCGAGGCGCGCAAGGCCTTCGAGAAGGCGTCGCAGTCGAAGAAGGATCGCGGCCCCGCGCTCGTGGGGCTCGCCGAGGTCGCCTTCCAAGAGAAGGACTACGCGCAGGCCGCGAAGTCGGCCGCGCAGGCCGCGACCGCGGGCGGCGGCGTCCGCGCCCGCGTGCTCCAGGGCGACGCCCAGTTCCGCCTCTCGCACTTCAAAGAGGCCGCCCAGGCCTACGGAGACGCCCTGAAGCTCGACCCGGGCAACGCCGGCGCGAAGAGCGGTTTGGCGTTGGCGAACAAGCGGATGTAACGCGCGCCGGCAACCCGGCGCGGGCATGGATCCTCGCTCGCGAGTGGCCGCGGAATGGTCTACGATGGCCGGTCCCGACGGCCCGTCATGGCAGAGGTTTTTCCGCGCCGGTTCGGCAAGTACGTCCTGCTGAAGTCGCTCGCTCGCGGCGGCATGGGGGAGATCTACGTCGCCGCCACGGGCGAGGGCGGACTCCAGAAATTCTGCGTCATCAAGAAGGTCCTCGCGCAGCGGGGTGACGGCGGGAAGACGGCGCGGTTCCTCGACGAGGCGAAGGTGGTTTTGCGCCTCGCGCACGCGAACCTCGTGCCCTCGATCGACGCGGGGGAGACCGACGGCGAGCTCTACATCGCGATGGAGCTGGTCGAGGGCAAGGACCTGCGCGAGATCTGGAACCGCTGCGTTCGCACGCGCACGCGCATCCCGCTCGACGTCGCGCTGCACGTGGGCCGCGAGACGGCGCGCGCGCTCGCCTACGTGCACAGCTACGGCGATCTGAAGCTCGTTCACCGCGACATCGCGCCGCCGAACATCTTGTTGTCGTACTTCGGCGAGGTGAAGCTCACCGACTTCGGCCTCGCGCGCAGCATCCTCAAGCAGGAGCACACGGCGCCCGGCGTCGTGTTCGGGCGCGCGGCGTACCTCGCGCCCGAGCAGGGGCGCGGCGAGGTCGCCGACGCGCGCAGCGACATCTACGCGCTGGGCGTCGTGCTGTGGGAGCTGCTGACGGGGCACCAGTACCTGCAGCTGCAGAACCTCGACGCGGCGACCGCGATGTCGCTCGTGCGGCACCCGAAGGTCACGCCGCCGTCGGCGAAGGCCGCGTGGATCACGCCCGAGCTCGACCACGTCGTCATGCGGGCGCTCGCGCTCGCGCGCGAGGAGCGCTACCAGACGGCCGAGGAGATGCGCCTCGCGCTGTCGGACGTCATCTCGCGCCTGTCGCCGCGCGCCGACGCCGAGCGCACGGCCGAGTTCCTGCGCGGCCTCGTCGGCGACGAGGCGCGCGACGAGCAGGCCGAGCGCGCGCGCTTGCTCGACGAGAGCGCCGACGTGCTCGCCGCCGCCGAGGAGCACGCGAGCGGCCTGCACGTCCCGCCGCCCGAGCCTGGGCGCCGCTCGCCGCCGCGCGCGATGTCCGCGGCCGTCGTCGAGGCGCCGCGCGTCGCCGCGCAGATGCCGCTCGACGACTCGGCGCCCATCGACTTCAAGGGCCGCATCGTCGGCGGGCGCTACCGCGTGCTGCGCGTCCTCGGCGAGGGCGGCATGGGCACGGTCTACGCCGCCGAGCACGTCGACATCGGCAAGGGCGTCGCCGTGAAGATCCTGCACCCGCAGTACTCGCGGCAGCAGGACCTCGTCGAGCGGTTTCGCCGCGAGGCGCGCGCCGCCTCGCGCGTCGGCCACCCGCACATCGTCGACGTCACCGACTTCGGCACGACCGACGACGGCTGCGCGTTCTTCGTCATGGAGCACCTCGACGGCATCGATCTCGCCGACGTGCTCTCGCACGAGCGCATCCTCGATCCAGGGCGCGCGACCGAGATCGCGATCCAGATCTGCCGCGCGCTCGAGGCGGCGCACGCCGCGGGCGTCATCCACCGCGATCTCAAGCCCGAGAACATCTTCCTCGTCGCGCGCGAGGGCCGCGCCGACTTCGTGAAGGTCCTCGACTTCGGCATCGCGCGCAACGTCGAGCAAGAGTCGTCGCGCCTCACGAACCCCGGCATCGCCATGGGCACGCCCCAGTACATGGCGCCCGAGCAAGCGATGGGCGGACCGCCGGATCGGCGCAGCGACATCTATTCGGTGGGCGCGCTGCTCTACGAGATGCTCACGGGCTCGCCGCCGCACGGCGAGGGCGAAGAGGCGGCGCGCGTTCACAAGAACGAGACGCCGCGTGCGCCGCGCGCGCTGCGCCCCGACCTCACGCCCGAGCTCGAGCGCGTCGTCATGCGCGCGCTCGAGACCGATCCGACGCGGCGGCAGCAGACGATGGGCCAGCTCGCCTACGACCTCACGAAGACGGTGTGGGGGCGACCGCGCGCCGTGGCCGAGCTGCTGGGCATGCGCGGGCCGGGCGCGCGCGGCGACGACAGCGGCGCCGTGCGCGAGGCCGGCGAGACGCCCGCGGGCTCGTTCGCGGCCGTCGCGACGCGCATGACGCCGCCGTCGACGATCACCGGGTTTCACGCCGTCGCGTCGGTCGTCGCCGCCGCGCCGACGCCTCCCGCGGCGCTCGCGCTCGGCCCGCCCATCGTGACGCCGCCGCCGCGCACGCGAGGCGTCGGGCGCGTGTGGGGCACGATGGGGTTGCTGCTGGTCGCGGCGCTCGTGGCCTACGGCACGTACCACCGGCTGCCGTGGGCCGTGCGCGAGGTGGCGGCGCCCGCGCCCGCGCCC
>DASZRT010000097.1:0-49867 GCA_035549075.1 Polyangia bacterium
CGGGCGCCGGCGGCGTCGGTGGAACGGCCGGCACGGGTGGCGTCGGCGGCACCGGTGGTGTCGTCGCGACGGGCGGCGCTGGCGGCAACGCGGGCACGGGCGGCAGCGCCGGTACGGGCGGCGCCGGTGGTGTCGCCGCGACGGGCGGCTCGGGTGGTGTCGCCGCGACGGGCGGCACCGGCGGTGTCGTCGCGACGGGCGGCTCGGGCGGCAACGCGGGCGCGGGTGGTGCCGGTGGCTCTTCCGCCACGGGCGGCACGGGCGGCACCGGTGGTGTCGCCGCGACGGGCGGCTCGGGCGGTGTCGACGCTGGTTCCGGCGGGAGCACCGACGGCGGCACCGACGCCGACGCGATGGAGGCGCCGCCTCCGCCCGCTTGCTACAGCGTGACGTTCACGTCGCCGGTCGATCAGGCGAAGCTCTTCGTCAACAGCGACAAAGACGGCGACCTCTGCGTCGACGGCTTCCAGGCCGACGTGAAGATCGACACGACGGCGCCCGACGGCACCGACGTTCATCTCTTGGTGACGACGGGCGGCCCGACGGTCCTGCTCGCGGCGACGCTGGCCTCGGGCGGCCACGCTGTGTTCCCGACGGTGACGCTGCCCTCGGGCGCGATCGACAACCTCTCGATCCAGTTCCCGACGACGACCACGTGCACCGACGCGTCGACCAAGGCGCAGGTCACCGTCGACTGCTCGATCCCGACGTGCTCGATCACGAAGCCCGTCATCTCGGCGACGCACCCGATCTTGAACGGCGTCTCGTCGACGCTGGGTGGCGATCGCGTGAGCGCGGTCGGCTCGCCCTACGAGGCGGCGTTCGAGGTCACGACCGACATCCCCGACAACCAGATCGTCTCGCTCGACGTCGCCGACTCGACGGCGCCGAACACGATCTCGACCGTGACGGCGCACGCCTCGGGCGGCAAGGCGACGTTCGCCGGCATCGCGCTGCCGCCGGGCGCGACGTACCTCGTCCAGGCGCACTGCACCGACGACCACGGCATCGTCGGCACGTCGGCCAAGGGCTCGTACCCCGTCGACGCGACGCCGCCCGACCTCACGCTCTCGAAGCCGACCGCCGGCCAGTTCATCGGTCCGACCTCGCTGACGAACGGCGCGTTCCAGGTGTGCGGTCAGACGACGGCGACCGATGCGATCAACCTCGACGCCTCGCTGGGCGCGCGTGCCGCGAACTACTGCATCGTCACGAGCGGCACGCCCATCTGCGTCGCCGCGACGGCGGTGGGCGTCGACACCTGCGCGAACCTGCCGTGCCCCGGCGACGCGCCTTTCGACATCAACGTCACGCTGACCGACACGGCCGGCAACCCGACGACGAAGACCATCAGCGGCGTGACGTGCTCGTCGGCCGTCGCGTCGGTGCAGATCGTCTCGCCCGTGAGCGACGCGCCGACCTTCACCGATCCGTCGCGCCACCTGCTCGCGGCCTCGGCCTCGCAGCCCTTCCGCGACCAGAACGCCGTCGCGACGGGCGCCCAGACCGACGTCACCGCGTGCACCAGCCGCGCGGGCACCGCGACGCTCTTCGCCGGCCTCGCGTCCGACGCGACGCTCGCTCAGCTCGCCGGCACGGTGGCGACGTCGCCGGCGACCGCGCTCGACGGCTGCCCGTCTGGTCTCGGCTTCGTGGCCAAGTTCACCGGCGTGACGCTGCCCGACAGCGCCGAGGACGCGACCACGGGCGACCTCGCCTCGGCGACTCGCCTGCGCGTGGATCTCACCGACGCCTCGTCGGCGACGGGCAAGAGCCCGACGCTCGATCTGTGGGTCGACTCGACGGCGCCGACGATCTCGCTGACGTCGCCCGCGCCGTTCTGCGGCACCTTCCACCAGGCCTTCGCGACCTTCGACACCAGCATCCAGCTGGCGACCGACACGCCCAACGTCACGCTCAAGATCGCGAACGCCGGCTCGACCCAGACGCTGTCGTCGCCGGCGTTCTCGGGCGGCGTCGCGACCTTCAACGCCGTCTCGTTCGACCTGGGCCAGAGCAGCCTCTCCGGCACCGCGACCGACGCCGCTGGCAACGCCACCGCGCTGCTGCCCCAGCCGTGCACGATCACGGCCGGCATGGCGCCCGTCGTGATCTTCACGAGCCCCACGTCGTCGAACACCCTCTGCGCATCGACCGGCACCGACCCGAGCTGCATCGACGACAACAACGCCGGCACTTCCGGCTGGCAGGGCTCGATCACCGCCAACGCCATCGTCGGCGGCCTCCCCATCACCACCGGCAACCTGACGTTCTCGGTGGGAGGCGTCACCATCGGCACCGCGCCGTTGGACGCGAGCGGCAACGCGACCCTGAACAACGTCAGCCTCCTGGACGGCGACGTCACCATCACCGCGCAGACCGACAACATCCCCGGCAACGGCGTCGGCACGGGTAGCGTCACGGTGGTGGTCGACCTCGGAGCCCCGGACGCGCCGACGAATTTGACGGCGGCCGTGGACCCTGCGCGTCGCCGCGAGAGCGCGTTCTTGCTCTCGTGGACCGCTCCCGCTGACAACGGAGCTCCCGTGTTTGGCTACCAGATCCGCTATGCCAAGGTCCCGATCACGTCGGCGAACTTCGACGACACGACCGTGTCGACGCCCGTGAGCTACTCCGGTTCCCCGCAGGCGCCCACGACCGCCGACGGCATCGAGGTGGGCAACCTCTACATCGAAAACAACTACTACTTCGCCATCGCCTCCATCGACGCCGCGGGCAACCGGAGCGGCATCGCAGCGACGAGCACGGCTGTCGCGGCGCATTTCAACCAGACAGTGATCAGCTCGACCTCCGGAACTAACGAGCAGTTCGGCTACAAGGTCGACGGCACCGGAGACGTCAACGGCGATGGAATCTCAGACATCATCGTTGGCACCTTCTCCTCGAAGAAGGCGTATCTACTTCTCGGAAGCGCTGGCGCTGCGCCGACGAGCCCGTCGGTGGTCTTCTCTTCGGCGACAGCGACGACGTTCGGGACCGGCACGGCGATGATCGGCGACATCGACGGCGACGGATTGTCGGACATCGCGATCGCGGCGCCGAGCAATCAGAAGATTTTCATCTACAAGGGACGCGCGACGTGGCCGACGAGCACGGGACTCACCGACGCTCAGGCGGACTACGTCATCAGCGTCACGGTTGGAGACACCTCCTACTCGGGCTCTAACTTCGGGCTCTCGATGGCGGCGCTCGGCGATTTCAACGGCGATGGCGTCGACGACTTCGCCGTTGGATGCTCTGGCTTCTCAAGCTCGCGAGGAAGAGTCTTCATCGTTCTGGGCCGTCCTGATTTCGCAAGCTTCACACTGCCCGATACGACGAACACCATCGTCATCGACGGAGATTCGTCTCTCGCTCGTTCGGCGTTCGGATACAAGGTCGTAGGCATAGGTCCGTTCTACAGCGGAGGAGGCAACACGCTAGTAGTCTCTGCGCCGGGTGCGGCGACGGGGACTGCGGATACGGATGGCCGTGTCTATGCGTTCCGAGGGCAGGCAGCCAGTGCTGGACTGATTTCCGTCACCTCTGCCGACGCCATTATCAAGGGGCCGGCGAAGCCGGCACGAATCGGCCTAACGCTGGCGAACCTTGGGCCATTCGCGAATTCCTCGAGAGCAGTCGCGATCGGTAGCCCCGGTGATGCCGTTACCTTCGCGGGGACCACCGGTTCGTACTACGTCACATCGGGAGACAGTACGACGGGGCCGTTTGCGTCGGTCGTTACGGGCGGGAAAAATGGTTTGGTCAATATCGGAGAAGGCGTGTTGGGCGGTGGCGTCGCGGGGAAGAGTCTCAACGGGAACAACGTGACCTACTCGATCATCGGCGACGCACACCCAGACTTCGGTGTCGTCGGTGGCGCGGGGACGACGATCGATCTGATTGATTGGAACGCATTTCCGACGGCCCCGACGCCGCTTGCTTCCGCAGGTAGCTCGTTCGCGGTACACGTCCCGCTGCCTTCTGGATTTCCCTCGATCACCGAAGGTGGCCTTGGAATCGTTCCAGACATCGACAAGGACGGCTATGCTGACTTCGTCGTCTCGGGTGCGCTCCAGACGGTTCCCGGTAAGATTGCGATCTACTGGTAGTCAAGGCTCGTCGAGGACAGCTCGCGTGTCATGAACTTTCTGGCCGCCGCCGTTTCGTGGGACGGAGCGGAAAGTAATTCTCTCGTCTCGTCGATGGGCGGCGGCATGTCTCTCGATCGAAGAGGTGACGCTACCCGAGTCTCGTTCGAGCACGCAGTACTCGAGGCAACCACCTACGGTGCGAACCACAAGTCCCGAGCGAAGGCGCATTTGCGGGCTGGCGGTGTTGGCGTTATCGCCGACGTCCGAATCGACAACGTACCAGATCTCCAGACCGAACTAGGTTGCAGTACTGATGTCGACGGCGCCGTCCTTCTGGCCTTAGCATACAAGGCGTGGGGGCCTTCATTCGCAAAGCACCTAAAAGGGGACTTCGCGTTCGTCCTTTGGGACGACGCGCGTCGAATGTTGGTCGTGGGCCGGGACGCTTTTGGCGTGCGTCCCCTCGTGTATTGGAGGGACGGATCGAACGTTTTCGTCGCGAGTAGCGAAGAGGCGCTTCTTGCCCTCCCGGCGGTTTCGCGCGTCCCCGACGAGGACAGGGTCGTTCAGTATCTCCTATGGGAGTATCGCGAACCGAGGCGGACGTTTTTTCGCGACATCAAGAAGGTGCCACCAGGGCACTTTATAGAGTTCGATGGTCGATCAGAACGTTCGCATCGACACTGGCATCCACCTGCTGTACCGACGGTCGTGAGAAATCTCGAAGAGCACTATCGCGAGTATCGTCGTTTATTTGAGCAGGCTGTCGAGCGGCGCCTTCGATCCGAGGGCTCCGTTGTCGCCCACGTGAGTGGAGGTTTGGATTCGAGCTCAATCATCTGCGTTGCCGATGCGCTGGTCCGCGGCGGACGCGTCCCTGAGAATCACGTAATCGGAGCTGCCGCAGTTCATCCCGGGCTGGAGTGTGACGAGTCGGAATTCGTTCGTGTTGTCGCTGATCATGTGACTGTTCCCATTCAATCTTGGGACGGAACGAAGGCCAGCTTCTTGGACCTCGAGTCACCCGGTCTCGCGGCGCCTGCTTCCCGCATCGTGATGACGGGAGGCTCGGAGGGCGACATCGAAATCGCGAACCGAGAGGCGGCTGGCGTCCTGTTGAGTGGCATAGGGGGTGATCAACTCGGATCTCCACTCGGAGTTGTTCTCGATTGGGCGAGGGCCGGCAGATGGCTTGCCGTCGGTCGAGAGGTCTTCGCCGATGGTTCGAATGCTCCGGCTATGCGTCGTTTGGCGAGAGCAGGTCGAATTCTCGTGTCCCTCGGACCTCAATGGGGCCGGAGCATCTATCGCGCGACTCGGCAACGCCCTTCTCGACCAAACTGGCTGTCGAAGAGTGCTTGTAAGAGAGCCGAACAGTGGGCGGTTGTCGATGAGGACGATCTCGACGAAGATTGGATCTCGGAGGTGGCGAGGGCGCACTGGGCTGAGCTGGCCTCGTCCCGTGTCATGGCAGCGGTTGACCGGATCCAGAAGCACGCGGGATCGCACGGCCTAGAAGCCCGCTTTCCGTTCCTCGATCAGGATCTCGTGTCGTACGTTCTTTCGCTACCCTTCCAATTTTGGCCACCTCCCCGTATGGGGGAGCGTCTCCATCGAGACGCCCTACGCCAGGTTCTGCCTACGGCGATCGCGGAGCGTCGCACCAAGACGGAGTACACGCCGGCCCTCGTCAACTTCGTGCGCCGCGCTCGAGACTCAATTCGAGGAGTGCTCTGGAATTCACCTTGGGAATCCGGAGCTTTCGTCTCGCAGCGCGAGGCCCAAGAGCTCTCAAATCGGCTTGACATGTCGGAGGGAAGCGCCCACTTTTATGAACATTATAGTTTGTGGGCCGTGGTGACCCTAGAGGCTTGGTTGCGTCGGGTTCATCGGGTATGATGAGCGCCCCAAAGAGGAGCCATTCGTGAGCCACACTGACAGAGGGAATACAGATGTGACCGAGACGCCGGTGCGGGCTCTGTACGAGGCCCCGCGTCTGATTCCTCTCGGCAATCTTCACGACCTTCTCGCTGGATCGGGTAGTCAGCCGTGCGATACGCCCAATGACACTTCGTCCGTGGTCGAGAATCCGGACGGTTGCAATCTCTAACATGCGGACGAGATCGCTCTTCCGCGATCTCGTCGCCGTGTTGCGCGTGCTCCCTGCTGTTGAGCGTGGACGGAGTTCGCGTGGTCCGAATTCGCTGATTGCAGACCTCCGCGCGCGCGGGGAAGGCCAGCCAGCTCGGATAGGTTCGGACTTGGCACAGTTGAACAGAGTTGTGCGGTTTGTAGATGCGATGTTCCCGTCTGGTCCAAATTGCTATCGGCGGGCGCTGATCGAGATCGCCGTCGATAGTGGTGCCGCCGAGCGCCCGTTGAGCTTGGGGCTGCGCGCGGGCGGCGGTCCCCGATCTGGACATGCCTGGCTAGGACCGCGCGATACCGACGAACGGTACGACGCCGAGTTCGTTATCTAGTTGCTTCGCGCACCAACGTGACGTAGTCAGCGGCTGCTTGTGTGAGAAGGGCAATACCGTCTGGAACGACGGCTTCGGACAGCTGCAAGTTGGCCGCAAGGCGGCGTGCTGCTTGGACCTGAGAGCGCCAGTTGGAAGCGCCGGCTCGGGCTAGGAAGAGGTGGCGGAGGAGTTCGCCAAGTCCGCTTACTCGGTCGAGCTCGTATTGCTGAAGGTGATTCCCTCGTCGTCGAGTGACGTCGAGAAACCAGATCGCGTGGAGCCTTTCCTGCGGCCCGGTTGCGGCTGCGGCGAGATCCCCGAAGGGCACGTCGCGCCCCGAAGAGATTTGCGCGGCGGCCAGATCCGCCCAGGTGTGGGCGAGTCGTTCTCCGAACGTGAAGAACGAGGTTCCAAGAGTCTCGCCATCGGACAGTAAGAGGAGGTCCTCCGAAGAAAGCCGCGCTCCAGCAGCCGCGAGAGCCTTCGCGGTGGTTGTTTTCCCAGCGCCGCTGCGACCGGCGAAAGCGATCGACTCACCCGCGACGGTACACGAAGCGGCGTGTAGGACACGAATGCCCAGAAAGCCGAGCAGCTTCGGCGTCACTGCTCGAACGTAGTCGAGGACGGGATACTTAAGGTCCGCAACACGGACGGCTAGAGACAGCGTCTTCGCCGTTGGGTCGACGAACACTCGAGGACTTCCGTCTTCTTCGAGACAGTAGCGAGTGCCGTGAAGAGAATACCGAAAGGGACCAGTCGGCCTCTCGCGGCGCTCCGACTGTGAAAGATCCTGCAGAAAAGTTTTGACGAGGGTCGTCGTCGATTCTGGGAGTTCGTTGAACTGGTGGCTCAAAAGAGCGATCGCCGACGGGGTGTCTTTCGCATCCGACAAGGCCGTGCAGATGATCGCGGCAGTCTCATTGAGACGAAAGTATCCACCGCCTTCGAGGTCTACGAGTAGTGCACCCTCCTCAAGCCGCTCGAGCGCGAATCTCGCTCGAAAATCAGTCGGCGTCATCAATCGCCGGAGGGACGAGCTCGATGATGCCGGCCGTCAGCAAGGTTTCGGTCAAGTCTCGAACATCGGACTCGAGCTTGTCGCGAGAAACGGTAAACCGTTCGAGCAATTCATCGCAGATCGAGGTGAGAGAACCGTTTCGCTCCGAGAGCTCCCAATAGCTAGCAGCCACCTGGTTCAGCTCGAAACACGGACCATTCTTCAGGTCGACGAGAATTCCCCCGCTAGGAATAGCGCTGAATGCCACCTCGGTTCGTCGACGGATCTTGGACTTTAGATCGATCACAGTCGCGCGCATGATACCCGGAAAGCATACGCGGCGATTTTAGGGTGCTCGGGCGACGACAGTGCGAGATGGTGGATCGGCTCCGAAATTGGGGCGAAGAGTCTCCGCGACGGCCAAGATGCTTTTTGCCATTTCGGTTGCGATCCACCTCACCGTGTGAGGCGGGTCGGCCGTGGCCTCAAACGGAACGGCGTCGACGCCCACAGCTCGTGCGATGTAGAGGGACCGAGGCATCGAGATAGCCTGGGTGCAAACGTAAGCTGTCCGGATGCCGGCGTCCTGTGCCCGCTTCATCGTTTCGATCGTCCGCTTCCCCGCGGGATCGCTGATGATGTCCTCCGGGCTCACTTCACGTCGCAACAACCACTGTGTCATCGTCGAGGACTCAGACGACTCTTCGTCGCCGGATACGAAAATCGCTTTTACGCGATGACTTCGATAAAGGTCGAGCGCCGCCAACAGCCTTCCGGTCAGCATCGTGCCGGGCTTGCCTCTCCAGACTCGAGAGCCGGGAACTATCGCCGCGTCTCTTGGTTCAGCGCGAGCAGCGGATAGCTCTGCGGCCGAGCACGCCGAACGAAGCTTCCATTCAGTGGCTCCGACAGAGGCAGCGCTCACGAGTAACGCGGCTGTCGAAAAGCCGATCAGCAGCTTGGTACCGGCGCGCGCTCCCACGGATGATCTGTCGGGAGACCTCTCCGTCTAATTGAGTCACTTTGATCGATGAGCGCGCGGCTTCGCGACGTCAGCTTCGTGGCGCAGCTGCGCTCACACGTTCACACCCAAGCTCGCGACCGCGTCCGCGATCGCCGCTGGCGCTTCGATCGGGATCAGGTGGCCGACGCCTTCGAGCCGGCGCACTTCGCCGCGGCGGCCTTCGCCCGGCGCGACGATGCCGTCGTCGGCGCCGTCGAGCCACACCGTGGGCGTCGTCAGGTTCGTGACGCGGTCGCTGAGGTCGGTGGCGCGCACGGCGGCGAAGTCGGCGCGGGTGACGGCGGGTGGGGTGACGATTCCGGCGGCCAGGAAGGCGCGGCGCACGGCGGGCTTCACCTGAGCCGACAGGCCGTGGGCGGCGACCCATTCGGGCACGCGCGCGGGGTCGTCGCGCAGGAGCGCTTGCAGCTCGTCGCTCACGGGCAGGCGTGGGGCGGCGCCGCACAGGACCAGACCGCGCACCTTGTCGGGCCAGGCCAGCGCGGCCTCGAGCGCGACGAGGGCACCCATCGAATGGCCGACGAGCACGCTCGGGCCCAGGCACAGCGTCGCCGCGAGCAAGCCGACGGCGTCGCGGTAGGCCTCGATCGACAGCGCGCCGAGCCCGCCCGCGCCCAGCGGGCTCGGGCCGTGCCCGGGCAGATCGATCGCGACGACGCGCCCGCTGCGCGCGAGGCGCGCCATCGTCATCATCCAAATCGCCGACGACGCGCCCGCGCCGTGCACGAGCACGACGGGCGGCTCGCCCTCGCGCCGCTCGCCTCGCTCGGCATAGTGGACGCGCTCGCCGTCCGGCAGCCGCGCAAAGGGCATCGGGCTGAGGCTGTCCTATTCGCCTGCAGTTCGACGTTTTCGGCGAGCGCGAACCTTCGGTGCAGTGGCATCGACAGTCACCCGCGTCACGACGGACGACGCTAGCACGGACCGTCGGTCGCGCCGCCGCGCACCTTCACCTTTTCACAAGATCGTTGGGAGGCCGTGCTGCCTTGCGGCTCAGCTGCGCAAGTGTCACATTAGACACATGCGGCACGTCACGATTCGCGCGCTTCACGAGGAGACGGGCAAGCTGATCGACGAGGCCCACGCTGGCGAGGTCATCGTCGTTCGTCGTCGCGGCGTGCCGGTCGCGGAGATCCGGGGCCTCGACGCGCGCGCTCGGCGCGTCGACGTTCCGGACTTCAACCGCCGGTATGCGAGGTTCCCGCGGGTGAAGACCGACAGCGGGAAGATCCAGGAAGAGGATCGGCGGTGAGCGTCTACTTCGACAGCGCTTACATCGCCAAATGCTACGTCAACGAGGCCGACAGCGGCCGCGTGCGCGCGTTGCTCAGCCGCTCGGGCGGAGGCCATTCCTCGAGCTTGGCGCGCGTCGAGGTCGCGGCGACGGTGATGCGGCACGTGCGAGAACGCGCGCTCAAGCCCACGCACGGGGCGCGGTTGTTGGCGGACTTCGCGTCGGACGTCGGAGCGGGCGTGTGGACGATCGCGCCCGTGTCCGATGCGTTCATGCAGCGGGTCGCGGCGCGGGTGTCCCAGCTCCCGGCCACGGTGTACCTCCGCGCGGGCGACGCCATCCACCTTCAGGCGGCGAGCGAGGGCGGGTTCGCGGAGGTCTGGACGAACGACCGGCACATGCTCGCCGCCGCGCCGTCGTTCGGGTTGCAAGGGCGCGCGGTCTGAGTTGCCTTTTTCTGGCAAAAATAGGCAACTCTGATGCCGTTCTACGCCTTCAGCTTCTTCACCTCGGCGATCAGGGCGGGCACGGCCTGCTCCCACGTCGCGACGAGGCCGTAATCGGCGACCTGGAAGATCGGCGCCTCGGGATCCTTGTTGATGGCGACGATGACCTTGCTGCCCTTCATGCCGGCCAGGTGCTGGATGGCGCCCGAGATCGCGACGGCGATGTACAGGTTCGGCGCGACGACTTTGCCGGTCTGACCGACCTGAAGATCGTTCGGCACCATGCCGGCGTCGGCGGCGGCGCGGCTCGCGCCGAGGGCACCGCCCAGGAGATCCGTCAGCTCTTCGAGGATCTTGAAGTTCGCGCCCTCGCGCATGCCGCGGCCGCCGGAGACGACGACCTTGGCGTCGCCCAGCTCGGGGCGCGCGCTCTTCGTGCCGTGCACGCCGAGGTGCTCGGCGCCGAGCGCATCGGCCGCAGCGACGGCCACGGTCTCGACGGCGCCCGCTGCACCCGCGACGGCCGGCGGAAACGCCGACTGGCGCACGCTCGCGACGACGACGGGGCCGCCGACCTCGACGGTCTCGACGGCGTTGCCGGCGTAGGCGGGGCGGCGCAGCTCCTTCGCGCCCAGCACGCCGGTGACGTCGGACGCCATGCCCGCGCCCAGCAGCGCGGCCGCGCGCGGCAGCACGTCCTTGCCGGTCGAGGTCGCGGTGGCGACGAGCGCGGTCGCGCCCGCGCGCTTCACGGCATCCGCCAGCTGCGGCGCCCACGTCTCGGCCAGCGGCGCCGCGAGGCCCGCGCCGTCGAACGCGAGCACCTTCGGCGCGTACTTCGCGGCGTCGGCGGCCGCCGCGCCCACGCCGTTGCCGACGACGACCGCGACGACGCCGCCGCCGTGGTGCTTGGCCAGCTCGGCGCCCGCGGCGAGCGCGGGCAGCGACGACGTGCGGACGGCCTTGCCGTCATCGGAGACCTCGCAGAAGACGACGACGGCGCCCATCAGATCACCTTCGCTTCGTTGTGGAGCTTCGACGCGAGCTCTTCGACCGACGCCACCTTGATGCCGGCCTTGCGCGCGGGCGGCGCCTCGTAGGTTTTCACCTTCAACAGGGGCGCGGGCGCGACGCCCAGCTCGGCGAGCGGCACCTCTTTGATCTCCTTCTTCTTCGCCGCCATGATGCCCTTGAGCGACGCGTAACGCTGCGTCTCGTCCCACTCGGCGCCGTCGGGCGCGAGCGCCTCGTTGCGCACGGCCTTCTTGCCGATGATGCGCAGGTCGACGGTGACGACGGCGGGCAGGCGCACGCGCTTCTCCTCGACGCCGGCGTCGACCTCGCGCGTGACGGTCGCGCTCTTGCCGTCGGCGGCGGCGCGGATGCTCGCGAGGAACGTCGCCTGCGGCCAGCCCAGCAACCCGGCGAGGATCTGACCCACCTGGTTCGAGTCGCCGTCGACGGTCTGCTTGCCGAGCACGACCAGATCAGGCTTCTCGCGCTCGACGACGGCCTTCAAGATGCGCGCGACCGAGTCGGCGTCGAGCGCGGCGTCTTCGGCGCCGACCAAGATGGCGCGGTCGGCGCCCATGGCCAGCACGCCGCGCAGCTGCTGCGCGACGTCCTTCGGCCCGACGCTGACGACGACGACCTCGCCGGCGCGCTCGCCGCCCTTACCCTTCTCGGTGAGACGCAGCGCGGTCTCGACGGCGTACTCGTCGAAGGTGTTGACCTGCCAGCTCGCGCCGGACAGATCGATTTGGCCGCCCGCGAGCTTGAGCTTCTGCTCGGGGTTCGGCACCCGCTTGGCCGTGACGAGGATTTTCACGATGGTAACGCTACCATCGGCACGACGCAGCGTCCGCCTTAACGCGCTGTTAACCTGACGATCTAATCGGGGGACTCGCTCGCTTCGCTCGGAGCCCCCCGCGCCCCCCTCGCTCCGCGTGGCAAAGCCACGCTGCGCTCGCTATCCCACGGCGAGGCGGAGCGCCTCTTCGAGGCACATCAGCATCTCGTCGTCGATGTCGACGAGGTAGACCGTGCTCGGCTTCGCCTGGCGGTGCGCGCGCAGCTCGTCGACCATGGCGCGGGCGGCGTCGGCCGGGTCGACGCCGCCGAGGCCCGTGCCCATGCCGGGGATCGCGACGACGTCGAAGCCGTTGCGCGCGGCCGCGAGCATCGCCGCGCGCGTGGCGCGACGCACGTTCTCGACGCCGACGCGCTCGCCGGGCTGGTCCATCGTGGGCGCGTGGATGACGTGCTTCGCCCAAAGCTTGCCGGCGTTGGTGACGACGGCTGCGCCCACGGCGATGGGCGCCAGCGACATCGCCTCGCGCTGGATCGACGGGCCGCCCTTGCGCGACAGCGCCGCCGCCACGCCGCCTCCCATGATGCCCAACGAATTCGCAGGGTTGACCACCGCATCGACATTCATCGTCGTGATGTCCGACTTTGCGAGGTGGATTTGCATGGAGGCGGGTCGAGCGGCGACCAGCTTATCATCGCCCGCGACGCGGGCGCAAAAACGACCTTACCGGAAGATCGTTTCGAGCTCTTGCTCGACCTTGTTGGCGTCGGCGGCGCGGGCGACCGACAGCTCCTGGACGATGAGGCCGCGGGCCGTGTCCAACATGCGGCGCTCGCCGAACGACAGCGGCTTCATGCCCTTGAGGCGGTACAGGTCCCGGAAGACCTCGGCGACCTCGAAGAGCGAGCCCGACTTGATCTTCTCCATGAAGCCGCGGTAGCGACGGTTCCACGTCTGGCGGTCGATGTGGATTTCCTTGTCGCGGAGGATGTCGAGGACCTCCTCGATCTCGTCCTCGCCGGCGACGCGACGGAGACCTACCTGATCCGCCTTGTCGACGGGGACGAGGATGCGAAGGCCGCTGTCCATTGCCTGCAGCACGTAGAAGCGCTGGATGCGTCCGAAGACTTCCTTCTTCTCGATGCCGATGATTTCGGCCACCCCTTGCGAGGGGTAGACGGCTTTGTCACCAATGACGAACTCGGCTCGCACGGCGCGGACCTCCTCGATTGCTGTTTTCGGATTCGCGTCCTGGCGATGCTCGGCCACGAACGCCCTCCTAGCCCCGCCTGTCCCCGTAAGCTGATGTGTCGGTAAAGACTTTAATCGCAAGCAGGCTTACGTTCGCCCACAACGCTAGCTCTGTCGGCGGAAGGCTGTCAACAGGAGATTTCGCCTCCCACCGCCCTACATGGATCTACGTGTGGGATCCCTGTGCACCCGCGCGCGTTTGCCGGCTTCGCCCCGCGCGAGCCATGCGCTATCTTCGCGGTCCCGATGGCGCGGTCCTCCTCGTTCGATTCGATGGCGGTCGCGCCGGCTCGGTCCGGTGGCGGCTGGAAGGCGATGTTTTGGTTCGCGGTCGCGGCGGCGGGGGTCGGCTTCGCCGGCTACGTCTTCCTCGTTCCGTACCAGCGCATGCAGAGCGCGCTCGGCACGCGCAACCGCGAGCTCGACGACGCGCGCGCGACGGTGCTCGAGACGACGGCGGAACGGGACAAGCTCAAAGCCGAGGTCGCGAAGTTCGACGACGCCGAGAAGGAGAAAGCGGCGGGCGAGGCCAAGAAGAAGGCGGCCGTCGACGCGCTCATCACGCAGCTGCGCCCGGGGCTCGAGGGGCTGGGCGCTTCCGTCGCCGTCCAGGACGGCGTGCTCGTCGCGAGCTTTCCGGCCGACAAGGTCATCGACAGCAACGGCATCGACGTGTCCGACGGCGGCATCGCGGCGCTCAAGGTGCTGGCGGGCTCGCTCAAGGGCGTGAACGCCAAGGCGCGGATTTTGTCGCGCGCGTCGACGGCGGCGCCGCCCAAGGAGCTCAAGAACTTGTTCCACTCGGCGGGCGAGCTGCACGCCGTGCGCGCGGCGCGCGTGATGTCGGCGCTCGTCGACGCGGGCCTGCCGCCCGCCGCCGTGACGATCGCGGGTGAGGCCGACAAGCCGGCGCCGAAGCCACGCGGCAAGGGCAAAGCGCCTCCGCCGCCGCCCGAGCGATTGGACATCCAAGTCGAGCCCCAGTGACGCCGTGACCGCGCGGGCCGTCGGGCGCGTCGCTTTGGCGAGCGTCGCGATCTGGGCGGCCGCGCCGCGCGAGGCGAGGGCGTACGACTTCTCGATCGACCTGCGCACGATCGGCCAGGGCTACCAGGTGCGCGGCTTTTCGCCGACGGGCGCGAGCATCCTGATGTCGCGGCGGCGGCTCACGCAGACGTTGAACCTGAACGTGTTCAACATCGAGCCGGATTCGTGGCGCGAGAGCGAAGGGCGCGCGCGGGCGTCGGACGAGAACGTCTTGTACGTCGACGCGTCGCTGCGCTTCGACACCGACTTCGGCGGCTACATGCTGGGACGCCCGACGGGGACCGACGAGATCCGCGAGCTGCAGCAGAGCCAGGTCGACGTGCTGTACGCGTTCCTGGGCGGGCGGCGCCTCGCCGGCCGCCTCGACTTCCAGCTGGGCCGGCAGATTCACTTCGACTTGGTCGACTTCTACTCGTTCGACGGCGCCGACGTGCTCGTGCGGGCGTCGCGCGCCTTCGCGGTCGAGGCGTTCGGCGGCACGGAAGTGCGCGGCGAGGCGCCGGTGTCGTCGCCCGTGTACGAGCTAGACGGCACGAGCGCGGGCTCGCGCGATCCGGCGACGCGGCCCGACCAGAATTCGGAGCTGCGGCCGATGGCGGGCGCGGCGCTCGTGGTGGGCGCCGACGGCGACCTGCCGGTCATGGCGCGCGTCTCGTACCGGCGCATGTGGTCGGCGACGGCGGATATGCAGCCGGGCGAGCCCGACTCGGGCGTCAACGACGAGAAGCTCGCGGCGACCGCGAGCGCGCAATGGGCGCGGCGCCTCTTCTTGACGGCGGGCGTTCGCTACAACCTGCTGCTGGCGGCGTTCGACGACGAGCAGCTCGCGCTGCGCGTGCGCGCGTCGGCGCGGCAGTCGTTCGGCGTCGAGATGGCGTACCTGGCGCCTTCGTTCGACGGCGACTCGATCTGGAACGTGTTCTCGTCGGGCGCGTACCGAGACGCGCGCGCCAACTGGGATCTCGCGTTCGGCGACGGCTGGAAGGTGTACGCGCGCGCGTTCGCGCGGCACTTCGACGACGCCGACGGCGAGATCACGGCGCCAGGCGCGGCCTTGCGCTGGGCGGGCGGCGGCAGCGCGGGACTGTCGTGGCGGCGCACGCGCGGCGTCGTGCGCGGCGACGCCTACTGGGACGACGGCTTCGGCGGGCGCAAGGCGGGCGTCGACATTTCAGGGCGGTGGCAGGCGCGACGCGCGCTCGAGCTCGAGGGCCGCGTGACCGGCTACGTCTGGCGCTCGGACCAGCACCCCGACACCGACGCGGGCTTCGTGCTGGGCGCGCAGGCGGGCGCGCGCTACCGGTTGGGCGACGGCGTGCGGCTGCACGTGCTGGCCGAGGACAACGTCGGGACGTTCTACACGGGGCAATATCGGGCCCTCGCCGTCATCGAGATGAACGCGTCGTTATGAAGACCTCTGCCTTCGTCGTCGGGATCGTCGTGGGTGCCGCGGGCGTCGCGGGCGCGCTCGCGGGCCTCGCGTCGGCGGCGCCTTCGGCTTCGCGAGACGCGGGCGCCGACGGCCCGCGGCCCGTGCCTTCGCTCGTGCTGCCGGCGGCGCCGAAGGTGGCGGACCTGCCGCCGTCGCCGCTCATCTTCCCAGGGCAGCGCATCCCGCTGCGCTTCGATCACGCGCAGCACCTGAAGCTGGGCGCGCGCTGCGAGACCTGCCACGTGTCGGCGGCGACCTCGACGACGGCGGCCGACGTCCTCATTCCCGCCGAGGCGGCCTGCCGCGCGTGCCACGAGATCGATCGCGCCGCCCCGACGAAGGCCGTGCCCGCCGGCAGCCCCGCCGCGCGTTGCGACGCCTGCCACATCGGCGACGACGGGCGCGGCTGGCTCCCGCGCGGCGCGACATTCGCGACCCCCGATCGCGTCGACGTGCCGCGGCCCAACCTGAAGTTCAACCACGCCGTGCACGCCGCGCGCGGCATCGGCTGCGAGCTGTGCCACGCCAACGTTTCGATGAAGGGGCTCGCGACGCGCGACGACCTCCCCAAGATGTCGCTTTGCCTTTCGTGCCATGACGGCAAGCGCGCGATCGCCCGCTGCCCGGCCTGCCACGTCACCGAGCCCGACGGACGTCTCAAGACCACGCTCGCGACCGCGGCGACGGCGGCGGCCGGTGGCACGGGCAAGCTCGAGCCCTCGGGCGTCCTGCGCGGCATCGACGCGCACGGCCCGACGTTCGCGCGCGACCACGCGCAGGCGGGGCGAGAAGAGAGTTATTGCCTGCAGTGCCACAAGCGCAGCGAGTGCGTCGACTGCCACGGCGGCACCGTGCGCCCGTTCGACATCCACCCGTCCGACTACGTCTCGCTGCACGCCGTCGACGCGCGCCGCAACGTGCCCGACTGCTCGACCTGCCACCGCGCCCAGACGTTCTGCGTGGGCTGCCACCAGCGCACGGGCGTCTCGGCGGATCCCGAGGGCGGCGCGCGCGGCGTCCAGCCCAACAACCCGTTCGGCACGGGCACGCAGCTCAAGAGGTTCCACCCGCCGGGTTGGGTGAACGAAGGCGGCGGCGGCAGCAGCGCCCACAGCGACCAGGCGCGCCGGAACATCCGCTCGTGCGCCTCGTGCCATCGGGAAGAGAGCTGCCTCGCCTGCCACTCGACCGACCCGACGCGCGGCATGAACGTCTCGCCCCACGGCCCCGGGTTCGGTGGCACGGCCCGCTGCCGGGCGCTGTCGCAGAAGAACCGCCGCGCGTGCCTCAAGTGCCACGCCCTGGGCGCCGCCGAGATCGACTGCGAAATGCCCTGAATTCCCAGGCTGCCGCGGGGCGTTTGACGCGGATTACTGTCGCGCCGCTCATCCGCCGATATAATTGAAGCGTGCTCGTCCTGCTGACCCTGCTCGCGCTCCCCGTGGAGCCGACCGCTCTCGAAGCGTCGGCGACGGATGGCGTGTTTGATCCGGTCGCGGCGCGCGCCGAGCACCTGGTCCCCGCGGCGCCGCGCCTGTTCTCGAAGAAAGAGGACTGGCTGCGCGAGAAGGCGGCGCGCCCGGACCGCCACACGAGCGACGACGATCTTGCGCGCGTGACCGGCACGAAGGTCGCGGCGAAGCCGAAGGCAAAGGCGAAGCTCTACGCGTCGGCCGCGCCGCTCGGCCCCGACCCCGGCGGCAAGCCCGGCCTGCGCATCGAGCCGGTGACGACGCTCTACAACGTCTGGACGCACGAGGCGCTGCCGCTGCTGCCCGGCCAGACGCAGGACACGCTCGCGTCGCGCTTCTTCCCGTTCTTGCGCGACCACTACACCAACCAGGCGACGCGCATGGACACGCGCCTCATTGACGTGCTCGCGCGCGTCGCCGACAAGTTCCGCGCGAAGCGCATCGAGGTCGTCTCGGGCTACCGCTCGCCGAAGTACAACCTCATGCTGCGCAAGAAGGGCCACCAGGTCGCGCGCCACAGCCAGCACATGGAAGGCAACGCCGTCGACTTCCGCATCCGCGGCGTCCCGACGAAGGTCGTCCTCGGCTACGTGAAGTCGTTGCACCTAGGCGGCGTCGGCTTCTACCCCCACTCCCAGTTCGTCCACAGCGACACCGGCCCCGTCAGATACTGGACCGGCAGCTAACGCGCGATCCACTCTGCCGCCTCTCCCTCTCGTCGGGAGAGCAGGCCGCCGAGCCGAAGGCGCGGCGGGGGAGGGTCCGCCACCGCGTTGAACCCTTGCGATCTCATAGACCATCGGCAACGATCCCATCGCATGACCGCGCGTCGCGATTTCATGGCGTGCTCGTTGTTGACGGCTTCGTTAGCTGCACTCGGCTGCTCCGGCGGATCACCCGGCGGATCACAAGGGAATCCGTGCGCAGCGACAGCGTTGAACGAGTGCGCACAAGATCCGGCCTGCGAGCTGTCGACCGCTAAGCTCGTCGTCCCGACGACCGCCCTGTCATCAGACGCCTCAGCCAAGTGCTTGCTGCCGCCGCAAGAGCTGGTCTGCGCGGCCAAGGGATGCGGAGGCGCAGACGTGCAAGCCAAAGACTCGTTCAACCAGACGTGGGTGCTCCCCGACGCCTGTGTTCCGTCGAGCTGGGTTCGGACCACTGCGCCTCAGTCGGCCACCGATTGTCCTTCGTGCGACGACATGGCGGAGGCTGCCTGCGGCGCCGCAGCGTATTGCCAGTCTTTGCGAGGTCGACGCATCGATCAAGCGAAGGCATGCGCTCAGTCAGCTGACGAGTACATTGGTTGTCATTGGACCTACGTCGGGTGCGGTGGCGCCGAGACGCAGGCTCAGGATCCGACTGGGCAGCGATGGTTGTTGCCGAGCACGTGCGTCCCAGCAAATTGGACGGCCACGAGTCCGAACGGCGTGCCGATCTGCATGAACTGACGAGACGTGCTCGCCGGGCGCGCGGGATCAGCGGGAGGATCTGGCCGCAGTGACGCGGTTGAATCCCCGCGTAATTTAACCGCATGCTATCGGGCCGCTCCCCGGCCGACTTCCACGTCAGCTCTTTGCGGGGCCGCCGCGTCGGCCGAGGCCGACGAGCTGGTTCAGCGAGCCGGATGAAAACCCAGCGAGGTCGACGGTGACGAAGGTGAAGCCGTGGCGGCGGCCGAGGGTGACGATCGCGGCGCGCGTGTCGGGATCGAGAGCGCGCGGCATCTCGGCGACGTCGAGCTCCAAGCGCGCGATCTCGTCGTGAAAGCGCACGCGCAGCTGGCGGAAACCGAGCGCGCGCAGGCCGTCCTCGAAGCCGTCGACACGCGCGAGGCGCTCGGGCGTGATTTCGGTGCCGTAGGGAAAGCGCGACGACAAGCACGCGAGTTGCGGCTTGTCCCACGTCGGCAGGCCCAGCGAACGCGACAGCGCGCGCACGTCGGCCTTGGTGAGGCCGGCGTCGACCATGGGGTGGCGCGCGCCGCGCTCGTCGGCGGCGGCGAGGCCGGGGCGATGGTCGCCGAGGTCGTCGACGTTCGTGCCCAGCAGCACCTCCGACAACCCGAGGGCGCGCGCGCGCGGCGCCGCGATCTCGAGCAGCTCGGTCTTGCATAGGTAGCAGCGGTCGGTCGGGTTCTGCGCGAAGCCGGCGCGCTCGAGCTCGTGCGACTCGACGAGCTCGAGGGGCGCGCCGATCCTGGCGGCGAGCTCGACGGCGGCGCGCCGCTCGCTGGCCGCCATCGTCACCGACACCGTCGTGAGCGCGACGCAGCGATCGCCGAGGGCGTCGCGCGCGACGCGCAGGAGCAACGTCGAGTCGACGCCGCCCGAGAAGCACACGAGCGCCGAGCCGTAGCCGCCGAGGATCTCGGCGAGGCGCGCGTGCTTGTCGGCGAGGGCGCTCGAATCCATTACACCACCATCATACGCTCGGCGCCCGCGACGGCCGCCGCGACCTCGCCGGCGACGTCGAGCTCGGCCTCGATCTTCTCGGCGTCCTGCACGCGCGCGCGCGTCGCGGGGTGACGCGGCACGAACAGCGAGCAGCAGTCGTCGAACGGCAGGATCGACGTCTCGAACGTGCCGATCTTGCGCGCGAGATCGGTCGTCTCGGTCTTGTCGTAGGTCGTGAGCGGGCGCAGCACGACGCGCCGGCTGACGGCTTGGATGGCCGTCATGTTCTCGACGGTCTGGCTCGCGACCTGGCCGAGGTTCTCGCCCGTGACCAGCGCGGCCGAGCCGAGGTCGTCGGCGACGACGTCGGCGATGCGCATCATCATGCGGCGGTAGAGCACGACGCTGAGATCGCCCGCGCCGCCGTCGCGCAGCTTCTTCTGAATCTCGGTGAACGGCACGACGGTGACCGAGCGGAGCGCGCCCCACTTCGCGAGGATGCGCGCGAGCGAGACCACCTTGTCCTTGGACTTTTCGCCGATGAACGGCGGCGAGTGGAAGTAGATCGAGTCGAGCGCGAGGCCGCGCTTGGCGGCGAGCCAGCCGGCGACGGGCGAGTCGATGCCGCCCGAGAGCAAGAGCAGCCCGCGGCCCGAGACGCCCACGGGCAGGCCGCCGGGCGCGGGCCGCGTGCCCTCGTAGACGTAGGCGCCGCGCTTCGTGACCTCGACGCCGACGTGCAGGTCGGCCGTGTGCAGGTCGACGGGCAGGCCGAGCGCGACGTGCACGCGCGCGCCGATCTCCTTGGCGAGCTCCATCGACGGCACGGGGAACGTCTTGTCGCTGCGGCGCGCGTCGATGCGAAACGTCGCCGCTCTCCCGGCGCGCGGCCGCCGCTCGGCGCCGGCGCGCGCGGCGGCGATGGCGGCCTCGCCGATGGCGTCGAGGGTCGCGGGCACGACGCGCGCGACCGACAGCGACACGAGGCCGAACACGCGGCTCACGCGCGCGGCGGCCTCGTCGGCGTCGGCGTCGGAGACGTGCACGACGATGCGGCCGTGGGGCGATTCGACGCGCGCGCCCGCGAGGCCGGCGACGGCGGCGCGGACGTTGTTGACGAGCATGCGCTCGAAGACGGGGCGGTTGCCGCTCTTGAGGAATAGCTCGCCGTAGCGACAGAGCAGGAGCGAAGCGGGGGCGGGCGTCGACGACATCGTTTGCGGGGCGGTTTCTACCCGCCTCGGCCGCCTTTTGCGAGCTTCGAAAGGGGCGCCAGCTCTTCGAGTGCGCCGCGCAGCGCCTCGACGGCCGCGTCGATCTCGGCCGGCGTCGTCGTGCGCGCGAGCGAGAAGCGCAGGACGGCCGTGTCGTCGTCGACGCCGATGGCCTTGAGGACGGCGCTGGGGCCGCGCGTTTTCGAAGCGCAGGCCGAGCCCGCCGACGCGTAGACGCCCCGCGCCTCCAGCGCGTGCAAGAGCGGCTCGGCGGGGTATCCCGGGAAAGCGAGCGAAGCGATGTGCGGGGCGCGCGGCGCGTCGGCGACGGTGCGACGGGCGCCCGGCGCGAGCGCCGCGGCGGCTTCGAGGGCCTCGCTTTCCAGTCGATCGCGCGCGGCTTCGATCTGCGCCGCCACGCCCGCGTCCTGCGCCTCGATCGCCAGCGCCGCCGCGCGCGCGAGGCCGACGGCGCCCGCGACGTTTTCCGTGCCCGAGCGCAGCCCGCGCTCTTGCCGGCCGCCGTCCCACAGCGCCTCGATGCGCGCGCCCGGCCGCACCCACAGCGCGCCCGTGCCCTTGGGTCCGTGGATCTTGTGGCCCGAGATCGCGAGCGAGTCGGCGCCGAGCGCGTGGGGGCGCACGCGTAGAAAGCCGAACGCCTGCACGGCGTCGACGTGCACATGCGGTCGCTTCGCGCGGATCGGCTGCGCGGCGGCGAGGGCGCGGGCGATCTCGGCGACGGGCTGGATCGTGCCGAGCTCGTTGTTGACGAGCATGAGGGCGACGACGGCCGTCTCGGGCCGCGCGGCGGAAAGCACGTCCTCGGCGCGCACGATCCCCGCGGGCGTCGGCGCCACGACCGAAATCTCACAGCCCTCGGCTTTCAACCGCTCGGCCGTGCGCACGACGGCCGGGTGCTCGAGCCCGCTGACGACGACGTGCCGCCCGCGCGCCGCGCGCGCCGCGCCCAGCAAGCCCAGCGCGTTGGCCTCGGTGCCGCCCGAAGCGAACACGATCTCCGCGGCCTCGGCCCCTAGGGCCGCCGCGACCTCGGCGCGTGCCGCCTCGAGCGCCCGCGCCGCCGCCGCGCCCAGCCCGTGCGCCGATGACGGGTTCGCGAAGAAGGCGTCCTCGACGGCGCGCGTGGCCGCCAGCACCTCGGGCGCGGGCCGCGTCGACGCCGCGTTGTCCAGGTAGATCACCGACGCACTATAGCGCCCGTGTCCGCGGAGCCCTCGGCGCGTCGCGCATATGGTAAAAAAACGGGGTGGATATCGGCGCCCGCGCCAAGAAGATCCTCCACGCCGTCGTCTCGGAATACCTGGCCACGGGCGAGGCGGTCGGCTCGCAAACGGTGACGCGCCGGTACGGCCTGGACGTGTCGGCGGCGACCGTCCGCAACGTCATGGGCGACCTCGAGGAGATCGGCCTCCTCAAGCACCAGCACACGTCGGCCGGGCGCATCCCCACCGAGCGCGGCCTGCGCTACTACGTCGACACGCTGCTCCGCGTGCGCAGCCTCAGCCTCGGCGAGAAAGACGACATCCGCGAGCGCCTGGTCGGTGCAGGCATGCCGGGCGACGTCCCCGACGTCATGCAGCGGACGTCGCGCATGCTGCGCGAGTTGTCGCACCTCACGGTCGTCGTGCAAGCGCCGCGGCCCGAAAGCGACGCCGTCCAGCACCTCGAGTTCGTGCGCCTGCGCGAGGGCCAGCTCCTCGCCGTGCTCGAGACGTCGAGCGGCCAGGTGCAGAACAAGCTCGTGCCGCTCGATTTCCCCGTCGACGCGGCCGAGCTCGCGCGCATCAACAACTACCTCGCCGAGCTCGTGACGGGCGTGACCCTCGACCAGCTGCGCGCGCGCCTGGCCGCCGAGATCGCCAGCGACCGCGCCGCGCAAGACGCGCTCGCCAAGCGCGCGCTCTTGCTGGCGACGGCCGCCGTGCCCGTCGAGGCCGAGGCCGAGGTCATCGTCGACGGCCAGTCGAACCTGCTCGCGGGCAAGGCCGACCTCGAGCGCGCCAAGGTCTTGCTGCGCACCCTCGAGGAGAAGGACCTGCTGGTGCGCCTGCTCGACCGCACGCTGTCGGCGCCCGGCATCTGCGTGTTCATCGGCGCCGAGGCCAACCTGGCCGACCTGACCGACGTCTCGGTCGTGGCCGCGCCCTACGGCCCCGAGAGCCGCCCGCTGGGCACGATCGGCGTCATCGGTCCCGCGCGCATGAACTACTCCCGCGTGATACCACTCGTGGACTTCACGGCCGAGATGATCGGCGAGACTTTGTCGAAGCCGTGAGATCAGCGAGACGCTGGCGAAGCCGTGATTAGAGTTCATCCTTAGCCCCCGAACAGCCCGAAAGAACGACATGACCGACGAAGCCCCACAGACGGAAGCCCAGACCACCAACGGCGAAAGTGCCGCGCCCATGACGCTCGAGGAGCGCTTCGCCGCGCTCGAGGCCGAGCGCAACGAGCTCAAGGATCGCATGCTGCGCATCGCGGCCGAGTTCGAGAACTTCAAGAAGCGCGCGCGCATCACGCAGACCGAGGCCGAGGCGGCCGTGCGCGAGCGCGTGTTGAAGGACGTCCTCGAGATCGCCGACAACCTCGAGCGCGCCGTCGCGCAGACCGGCCCCGTCGACGCGGCCACCGTGCAGAAGGGCGTCGAGCTCGTGCTGCGCGTGCTGCAGCAGAAGCTCGAGCGCTACGAGGTCAAGCCGTTCGTCGCCAAGGGCGAGGTGTTCGACCCGCGCGTGCACGAGGCGATCTCGAACGTCGCGAGCGCCGACGTGCCCGCGGGCGCCGTCGCCACCGAGCTGCAAAAGGGCTACCGCATCGGCGACAAGCTCCTGCGCGCCGCGATGGTCTCGGTGTCGACGGGCGCCGACAAGACTGGCAAGTAGCGGAGCGGCTGCCTGAACCGCGACTACTACGCGCTGCTCGAGGTCGAGCGCGAGGCGACCGCCGCGGAGATCAAGGTCGCCTACCGCAAGCTCGCCCTCAAGTGGCACCCCGACCGCAACCCGGGCGACAAGGCGGCCGAGGAGCGCTTCAAGGAGCTGGCGATCGCCTACTCGGTGCTGTCCGACCACGGCCAGCGCGAGCATTACGATCGCTTCGGCGCCGACGCCAACGGCTCGATCTTCGGCGCCGCCAACGTCCAGAACGCGACCGACTTCTTCGACACGCTGTTCGGTGACCTGTTCGGCGTCGCGCGCCGCAAGTCGGCCATGGGCCGCGACCTGCGCTACACGCTGGAGCTCGACTTCGAGGAAGCCGCGCTGGGCGTCGATCGCGTCATCACGTTCGAGCGGCCCGAGGACTGCGAGGCGTGCCGCGGCTCGGGCGCCGAGGGCGGCCCCGCCGGCATGCAGCGCTGCGCGCGCTGCAACGGCGAGGGCGCGATTCGCTCGAAGGTCGGCTTCATCCCCGGGCGCCGAGAATGTCTCGGCTGCGGTGGCACGGGGCAGATCCCGCGCGTGCCGTGCAAGACGTGCGAGGGCGCGGGCCTCGTCGATCGCGAGCGCCGCTACCGCGTGCGCATCCCGGCGGGCTCGACCGCGGGCACCACGCAGCGCGTGCCGCGCGAGGGCGCGCCCGGCCGGCGCGGCGGCCCGGCCGGCGACCTGCACGTCATCACACGCGTGCGCCCGCACCCGTTCTTCGGGCGCGACGGCGAGATCCTCACGATCGACGTGCCGATCTCACCCGTCGAGGCGGCGCTGGGCACCGAGGTCGAGGTGCCGCTGCTCGACGGCAAGGTCGCGATGCGCGTGCCGCCGGCGACGCAGGCGGGCTCGGTGTTTCGGCTGCGCGGGCGCGGGATGCCGAAGCCGGGGACCGACGGCAGCGGGCCGCGCGGCGACGCCCACGTGCGCATCGTCGTCGAGACGCCGACGACCGTGACCGACGAAGCGCGCGCGCTGCTCGAGCGCGTGGGCGGTTTGATCGACGACACGGCGCTCCCACGGCGGCTCGCCTTCCGCGAGGCCGCGCGCAGGCCGCGCCCCGAGCCCAAGGCCGAGACCAAGGTCGGCGAAGGCGAGGCGTCGTGAGCCCGCGCGGCGGACCCGACGACGACACGGGCGCGCACGATCCGTCGGTGTTGCGCGAGGGCACGCCCGCGCCGCGCCGCTCGTCGCTGCTGCTTCACGCGGCGCTGTTCCTCGCGACGTTCCTCACGACCAGCATGGCGGGCGCGCTGTACGTCCACGGCCACCTCAACGACGACAACGCTGGGTGGATGGAGATGCTCCGCCAGGTCATGCCCATCGGCGACGGGCTCTCCTACTCGATCCCGCTCATGGGCATCTTGCTGTGCCACGAGCTCGGCCATTACTTCACGGCGCGCGCCCACGGCGTCGAGGCGTCGCTGCCGTTCTTCATCCCGCTGCCGCCGTGGTTCGGCCTCGGCACGATGGGCGCCGTCATCGGCATGAAGCGCGTGACGGCCGACCGCCGCAAGCTCATCGACATCGGGGCCGCCGGGCCGCTCGCGGGCATGGCCGTCGCGATCCCCGTGCTCATCCACGGGCTCGCGCTGTCGAAGGTCGGGCCGCTCGCGCCGTTCGGGCAGCAGGAGGGCAACTCGCTCCTCTATGCGTTTCTCAAGCACGCCGTCAAAGGCGCGTGGCTGCCCGACGGCCACCAAGACGTCTATTTGCACCCGACGGCGTGGGCGGGCTGGGCCGGCTTGCTCGTCACGATGATCAACCTCTTGCCGATCGGCCAGCTCGACGGCGGCCACGTGGCGACGGCCTACTTCGGCAACGGCTACAACACGTTCGCGCGGCGGCTCCACCAGATCATGCCGGCCGTCGCGATCGGCGTGTTCGCGTGGGTCTATCACCTGGTGCACGTCGAGATGGGCGCGCACTGGCGGCGCGACGTCGCGATCTCCGTGTCGGTGAGCGCGGCGCTGCCGTGGCTCGTGTGGTTCTTGCTCGTGAGCGTCGTGCGGCGGGTGGGCGGCGGGGCGAACCACCCGCCCGTCGACGTCGAGCCGCTGCCGGCGAGCCGCAAGCTGCTCTTCTGGCTCGTCGTCGCCGTGTTCGTCGCGATCTTCATGCCCGTGCCGTTCCGCGCGACGATGACGGGTGCGGGCGACGACGCGAACGCGCCGCCCGACGACGCGACGAGCGCCTCGCTGTCGCCATGAAGATCGAGCCGTTCGCGCTGCCCCTCGACGAGATCCGGGGCAGCCTCGCGGGCCTGCGGCGTCCGCTGTCGATCGCGATCCTGCGCGCGCGCAACCCGTTCAACGTCGGCGCCATCATCCGCGTCGCGCATTCGTTCCTCGCGCGCGAGATCGTCCTCGTCGGCACCGAGAAGTACTACGAGCGCGCGTCCATGGGCATGGAGCGCTACGAGACCATCGTGAGCCTGCCCGACGAGGCGGCTTTTCTCGCGTGGGTGCGCGCGTCGGGCCGGCCGCTCGTCGTCTTCGAACGCGAGGCGGCGAAGGTCGACCTGTGGCGCGCCGAGCTGCCGGAGGACTGCGTCATGCTGTTCGGCAGCGAGACGACGGGCGTGCCGGACGAGCTGGTCGCCGCGGCCGACCTCGTGGTGGGTATCCCGATGTACGGGATAAATCACTCTTTTCCCGTGACGGTCGCGGCGGGCATCGCCATGGCGGAGTGGACGCGGCGCCACTTCGTGGACGTGCGACAAGTTGTCGCAGGCGGGACCGAAACAAAAACGTAAGCGATTCCTGAGAAAGAATTGGGGACAGCGCCGTCTTCCCGGAGTGAGAATCCTCACCACGGGAGACATCATGCGCACGACCCACCGTTTCGCGGGATCGACCCTCTTGCTCGTGTTTGCGGCCGCCGGCTGCGTGGCCGGACCGTCGCGGCCGTCGTTCATCAGCGGTTCGTCGACGACGACGAACGACATGCCGACGCCCGTCGGCAATGGCGACCCGCCCGTGAGCACGGGGCCGATCTTCACCGACCCAGCGGGTGTCGGCGGCACGGGCCCCGTGGGCTCGTCGTGCGGCGCGGGTGGTGGCGGAGGTTCGAACTTTCCGCGCGGCGGCTTCACGCCGAACATTCCGTCGACGGTGACGACGGCGAAGAAGGCGCCGCTGCCGATCAGCGGCGGCACGCTGCTCTCGCTGGCCGACGGCAAGACCGTCGTCGCGTCCGATCCCGATCGCGATCAGCTCTACGTCGTCGACACGTCGTCGAGCGCGGTGCGCACGATCGCGCTGCAGGCGGGCGACGAGCCGGGGCGCCTCGCGCAGGACGCCGCGGGTCGCGTGCACGTCGCGCTCCGCCACGGCGGCGCGCTCGTCACGATCGATCCGAGCACGGCGACGGTCACGAACCGCCGCGACGTGTGCGCCGCGCCCCGTGGCGTGACCTACCAGGCGATGGGCGATCTCGTCCACGTGGCGTGCGCGAGCGGCGAGCTCGTGTCGTTCCCCGCGGCGGGCGGCGCGGCGACGCGCTCGAAGCTGCTGGGCCGCGACCTGCGCGACGTGGTCGTCGACACGAAGGGCACGCTGTTCGTGAGCACGTTCCGCAAGGCGCAGGTGCTGCAGCTCGCCACGGACGGCACGGTCGCGCAGACGCTCACGCCGCCGTCCGGTCCGTCGCCCTCGATCATGGGGCCGCCTCAAACGACGAGCCCCTCGGTCGCGTGGCGCATGCTGTCTTCGACCGACTCCGGCGGCGGTGTGCTCATGCTGCACCAGACGGGCGTCGACGACACCGTCGACCCGTCGGCCGGCGGCTACGCCGGCGTCAAGGGTTGCCCGGGGATCGTCGGCTCGTTGGTGACGCCGCTCGGGTCCAGCACGTCGCCGAGCTCGGCGACGGCCCGCTCGGGCTTCGGCGAGGTCTCGCTCGCCGTCGATGCGGCGATCACGGCGGACGGCACGCAGATGGCGCTCGCCGTGCCGGGCAACTCGCTCACGCAAGGCATGCCCACCGTCGTCGTCGGCTCGACGTCGCAGATGACCGAAATGACGGGCCTGTGCTCCACCCCGGGCGGCTCTCCCTTCACGACGCCGCCCACGGGCGAGGTCGTCGCCGTGAGCTTCCTCGGGACGACCAACATCGTCGTCGCTCAGACGCGCGAGCCGGCGGCGCTGTGGCTCTCGTCGAAGACGGGCAGCATTCCGCTCGCGTCCGACTCGCTCGCCGACACGGGCCACCAGCTGTTCCACGTCAACGCGGGTGGCGGGCTCGCGTGCGCGTCGTGCCACCCCGAGGGCGGCGAGGACGGCCGCGTGTGGAACTTCGCGTGCGTGGGCGCGCGGCGCACACAGTCGATCCGCGGCGGCATCAGCCCGACGGCGCCGTTCCACTGGGACGGCAGCGAGACGGACTTCTCGCGTCTCATGGAGGACGTGTTCGTGGGCCGCATGGCGGGGCCCGAGCTGTCGTCGGATCAGAAGACGGCGCTGCAGGGCTGGATCGACACGATCCCGGCGCTGCCCGCGAACCGCGGCCTCGACGCGGCGGCCGTCGCGCGCGGGAAGTCCCTCTTCAACGACACCAAGGTCGCGTGCGCGAGCTGCCACGCAGGCGCGCTGCTCACGAACAACACGACGGTCGACGTGGGCACGGGCGGCGCGCTGCAGGTGCCTTCGCTGCGCGGCGTTTCGTGGCGCGGCCCGTTCATGCACACGGGGTGCGCGGGCACGCTGGCCGATCGCTTCGACGCCTCGTGCGGCGGCGGCGATCGTCACGGCGTGACGTCGACGCTGTCGACGGATCAGGTTGGCGACCTGGTCACATACCTGAATTCGCTCTGACGGGGTCCGGCTCGCTGCCGCTCGCGGGCCCCGGTCCCCCTCGCTTCGCGCGGCGAAGCCGCGCTTCGCTCGCCTCCATCGTCAGCGCCGCAGGATCGCGAGCGCCTCGACGTGAGGCGTGTGGGGCATCATGTCGAGGGGGACGACGCCCTCGACGGCGAAGCCGCGCTCGACGAGCGCGGCGAGATCGCGCGCGAGCGTATCGGGATCGCACGAGAGGTAGGCGATCGTGCGTGGGCGCAGGCGCGCGACCTCGGTGAGCACGGCGGGGTCGCAGCCCTTGCGCGGCGGGTTGAGCACGACGGCGTCGGCGCGGGCGACGTCGCGCAGGCAGGTCGCGACGTCGCCCGTGACGAAGCGGGCGCGCGTGATGCCGTTCAGCGCCGCGCTGGCCGTGGCGTCGGCCGTCGCGGCGGCGTGCTCTTCGATGCCGAGCACGTCGAGCCGATCGCCCGAGGCCTGGGCCAGGGTGAGCGCGATGCCGCCGACGCCGCCGTAGGCGTCGACGACCGCCTCGCCGGGGTGCGCGTCGACGGCGCGCGCGATCGCGGCGTAGGCGAGGGCGGCGACGTCGCGGTTGGCCTGGAAGAACGCGCCGGGCGACAGCCGCAGCTTCACGTCGCCGACGCGATCCTCGAGCGTGCCCACGCCCGCGAGGGCGCGCGTCTCGTGGCCGAAGATGACGTTGCCCCGCGACGAGTTGACGTTCTGGACGACGCCGACGACTTCGGGCCGCGCGGTGCGGAGCGCGTCGACCAAGGCGTCGAGTCCGGTGACCTCCGCGCGCGCCGTCACGAGGATCGCGTGCACCTGGCCTTCGGCGTTCGCGCGCAAGACGACGTGCCGCAGGTCGCCCACGCGCGTGAGCTCGTCGTGGGGCGCGACGCCTGCCGCGTCGGCCGCGGCGCGGAGGGCCGTCGCGACGTCGTCGAGCGGCGGCTCGGCGATGCGACAACCCGTGAGATCGACCACCGCGTGCGAGCGCGGCGCGAACGCGCCGAGCACGAGGCGACCGCGCGCGCCCGAGGCGACCAGCTTCGATCGATTTCGATAGCCGAGGTCCTTCGGCGACGCGACGGCCGGCGCGACGGCGACGCCCGCGAGCACGGGGTGCGCGACGAGCGCGCGCCGGACGCGCGCTTCTTTCCACGCGCGCTGCGCGGCGACGTCGAGGTGTTGCAGCACGCAGCCGCCGCACGAGCCGTAGGCGGGGCACGCGGGCGCGCGGCGGTCGGGCGAGGGCGCCTCGATCTCGTCGAGGCGCGCCCACGCCTCGGGCCGGTGCGACGAGACGTGCGTGACGGTCGCGCGCACGCGCTCGCCCGGCAGCGCGCACGCGACGTGGACGCGCGCGCCTTCGAAGGTCGCCGTGGCCGCGCCTTCGTCGTCGAGGTCGTCGCAGGCGAGCGTAGCGGTCTCGCCGTCTTTTGCGGTCATGGCGCGCGCTCGGCGCCGACGGCGGCCGCGAGCAGCGGCAGCGACACGTCGTAGCGGTACGCCGTGCCGCGGTGGCCGTCGTCGAACTCTTCGTGGCGGTGCGCGACGCCGAGCGCCGTGAGCCGCGCCGACAGCAGGCGCGCGCCGAGATCCAGCGCGTGCTCGTCGCGCGTGCCCGCGTCGAGGTACACGAGCGCCATCCGGCGAAGCGCGTCCGCGTGCGCGCCCACGAGCTCGACGGGATCCCACGCCTTCCAGCGCCGCCACACGCCCGCGTCGAGCTCGCCCGTCGCTTGATCGAACGGCAGCGCGACGCCCGCCGGCTTCGTCGCGTCGGGCGAATACGCCGCCGCGAGCGCCAGCATCATGATGGTCGTGAAGTCGTCGCTGCGCTTGACGACGGCGCGCGCGAAGTGCGCGAGGAAGCCCTCGACGCCGCCGTGGCGCCGCAGCGTGCGCACGGTGACGGGGACGTCGGGGAGGATCGACAGATCGAAGTGGCAGTCGCCCGCGTGGCTCGCGACGGCGCCGAAGAGCTCGGGGTGGCGCATCGCGAGCACCAGCGCGCCGAACCCGCCCGACGACTTGCCGCCGATGGCGCGCGCCTCGCGCGTCGCGCGCGCGCGGTAGCGCCGCTCGACGTGCGGCACGAGCTCGGCGCAGAGGTGCGTCTCGTGGCCGCCGCCGACGGGCGAGTCGAGGTACTGGCTGCCGCCCCAGGCCGTGAAGCCGTCGGGCGCGACGACGATCACCTCGCCCATCGCGCCGATTTCGACGAGGCGATCGAGCCGCTCGCCGAGCCCGGGCGCCCAGGGGTTGCCTTGAAAGAGCGACTCGCCGGTGCCCGCGAAGCCGGCGAGCCAGTAGATCACCGGATAGCTGCGGTCACGCGCGCGCGCGTAGGAGGGCGGCAGCCACACGGCGACGCGGCGCACGGGCGAATCGCCGAGCGTGTTGGCCGAGAGCGCGCGGCTCTCGACGGTCTCGACGACGACGGTGCCGGGCATGAGCGCGCGCGAGCATAGCAGCGCGGCGGGCTTTCCGACGACGCACGGCGCGTGTCATAGTGAGCGCCGACCGAATGCGCCGAATCACAGTTCCCGCGCTGCTGCTCGCCGCGAGCGCGACCGTCGTCTCGATGTTGCCGACGCGCGCGCTGGCCGCGAAGCCTTCCAAGGCCGCCGTCCACGCGTCCGTCGCGCCCGCGCTCGAGATCAAGAGCTGGGAGCTCGCGAACGGCCTGCGCGTCCTGTTCCTCGCGAACCACGTCGCGCCCATCGCGACCGTTCAAGTTTTCTATCACGTGGGCTCGAAGGACGAGCACGTCGGCATCCGCGGCGTCGCGCACATGTTCGAGCACATGATGTTCAAGGGCTCGGACCACGTGCCGCCCGAGGAGCACGCGCGCCTGCTCAAAGAGGTCGGCGGCCAATCGAACGCCTTCACGACCGAGGACTTCACCGCCTACCACGAGACGGTGCCGCCCTCGTACGTGGGCTTCGCGATGCAGCTCGAGGCCGAGCGCATGCGCCACCTCAAGCTCCTGCCGTCGACGATCGACTCCGAGCGCAAGGTGGTCGAAGAAGAGAAGCGCCTGCGCGTCGACAACGATCCCATCGGGAAGGCGCTCGAGCGCTTCCGCCTGCTGGCCTACGAGAAGCACCCCTACAACTGGACGGCCATCGGCACGATCGAGGATCTCGAGAAGGTCACGCCCGCCGACTGCCAGAAGTTCTACGACACGTACTACCAGCCCAACAACGCCACGCTCATCGTCGTGGGCGACGTCGACGAGGCCGCGGTGCGCAAGCTCGTCGAGCAGCACTTCGGCCCCATCCCGCGCGGGCCCGAGCCGCCGCGCGCGAAGGCGATCGAGCCGCCGCAGACCAAGCGCCGCGAGGAGACGCTGAAGCTCGACGTGCAGCTGCCCGTCGTCGTCGGTGGCTACCACATCCCGCGCGCATCGGACGCCGACGTGCCCGCGCTCGAGGTGTTGGCCGCGATCCTCTCGGGCGGCGAGTCGTCGCGCCTGTACCAGCGGCTCGTGCGCAAAGAGCACCTCGCGATCGCCGCGGGTGGCCTGGCCGAGGTGTTGGAGGATCCGGGCCTCTTCATCGTCTACGCCGGCTACCTGCCCGATCGCGACGGCGCCACCGTCGAGAAGGCGCTGCTCGACGAGATCGCGAAGGCGCGCGCGCGCGGCGTGACGGCCGCCGAGCTCGAGAAGGCGAAGAACCAGCTGGCGGCGGGCTTCATCTTCGGCCTCGAGACCGTCGACGGCGTCGCGCGCGAGCTGGGCGAGTACCAGTACGTGCAGGGCGACTGGCGCGAGTTCCCGAAGGGCGCCTCGCGCTACCTCGCCGTCACGGCGGCCGACGTCGAGCGCGTCGCGCAGAAGTACCTCGTCGACACGAACCTCACGCTCGTGCGCCTGCAGCCCGACGCGGGTGGGGGAGCGAAGAAATGAAACGACTCGTCTCGCTCGCGCTCATGATGACGTCGCTCGCGGCGTGCGCGAGCCACGCGCCCAAGCCCCCGGGCAGCGTCGCCTCGATCGACGTTCAGTACGAGGACAACCCCACTTCGCCGAAGCCGAAGGCCGCGGCCGACGAGCCCGCGTTCTGGAAGAACAAGAAGGATTTGATCCAAGCGCCGCCGCCGCCGCAGGCCGCGGCGCTCGCGCTGCCGAACATCACGCGCTGGAAGCTCAAGAACGGCCTCGACGTCATCGTCGTGCCGCGCGAGGATCTGCCCGTCGTCAGCTTCAGCGTCGCCATCAAGGCGGGCGGCTACGACGAGGACAAGGCGCAGTCGCTGGGCGTGGCCGACTTCACGGCGGCCATGCTGCGCAAGGGGACGCTCGCGGGCAAAGGCAAGAAGGCACGCTCGGCCGACGACATCTCGGCGGCGATCGACTTCGTGGGCGGCGGCCTCGACGCGTCGGCGTCGCTCGAGAGCACGACGGCCGGCTGCTCGGTGCTCGCCAAGGACACGGGCCTCTGCCTCGACCTGCTGTCGGACATCTTGCTGCGCCCCGCGTTCCCCGAGTCCGAGCTCGGCGAGGTGCGCGACGAGATGCTCGCGGCGCTCGCGCAGCGCTACGACAACCCGCGCGAGCTGGCCGGTGAGCACTTCGACAACCTGCTGTTCGGCGAGAAGAACCCGCGCGGCTGGGCGCTCACGCCCGAGGACGTCCAGAAGATCACGCGCGACAAGCTGCTGACCTACTGGAAGACGTACTACCGGCCCAACAACGCGCTCCTCACCGTCGCGGGCGATGTCGACCCGGCGAAGCTGCGGCCTCTGCTCGAGAAGGCCTTCGGCGGCTGGGCGAAGGCCGACGTGCCGGCCCGCCCCGCGTTCAAGATGGCGGCGCTCAAGGCGACGCGCGTGCTCATCGTCGACAAGCCCGACCTGACGCAGTCGACGATCCTCCTCGGCCACCGCGGCCTGCGCCACGCCGACCCGCTGTGGTTCGCGGCGACGCTCATGAACTACGTCCTCGGCGGCTCGGACTTCTCGTCGCGCTTGATGACGGAAGTGCGCTCGAAGCGCGGCCTCACCTACGGCGTGGGCTCGTCGTACGGCGCGTCGCTCTACGACGGCGCGTTCGAGGTGTCGGCATCGACGAAGAACGAGAGCGTCTGGGAGGCGCTGGTCGCGATCGTCGGCGAGGTGCGCAAGATGAAGAACGACGGCCCCACCGCGGCCGAGCTCGCCAAGGGCAAGGGCTACTACGCCGGCAGCTACCCGTTCAACCTGCAGACGCCCGCGGGCGTCGCCGCAGGCATCGTCGAGGCCGAGCTGCACGGCCTGGGCATCGACTACGTACGCGACTTCACCCTGCGCATGGCCGCCGTCGACGAGGCGCACGCCAAGGAAGCGGCGCTCACGCTGCTCGACCCCGACACCGTCCTCGTCGTCATCGTCGGCAACGGCGACGCCGTCGAGAAGCAGATCGCGCCCACGGGCCTGCGCTGGGAGCGCATCAACTTCAAAGACCCGATCAGCCACGCCGCGCGCGCGGCGCTCAAGAAGCAGCCGGCTTCGCCCTGAGCGGCGGAATCCCCCTCACGGCCCAGGCGGCGCCCGCGAAGGCGAGCACGTAGCCGGAGATCACGTCGGCGATGAAGTGCTGCTTGGTCGTGAGCGTCGACGCCGCGAGCAGCGTCGCCATGACGAGCGCGACGCGTCCGAGCACGGGCCGATCGCGCAACAAGATGATCGACAGCATCGTCGTGTGCGCGACGTGCAGCGACGGGAAGACGTTGCCGGGCGCGTCGATGTGCTGGACCCAGGCCATGAACGCCGACGAGAGATCGGGGTAGGGCGCGTGCAGCACGGGTCGCGGGTATTCCGCGCGGATCGTCAGGTGGCAGATCGCGCCGATCGACATGACGGCGACGATCGAGCGCGCCGCGCGATCGAAGACGATGCGCCGGCGGACGCCGCCGATCGCGAGGATGAAGATCGTGGCGTAAAACGGCAGGTAGCACCACGACGTCCACGGCAGGAACGGGATCGCGTCGTCGAGGCGCGTGCGCAGGAGCTCGGTGGAGCGCTGAAAGTGGGCCTGGCCGATGCCGAAGTAGATCGCCGACTGGAGCGCGGCGAGCGAGAGGCCGAGTGTCCAGCGGTAGCGCGCCGACGCCAGCTCGGGCGCGGGGGCGACGTCGGCGCGCGGGGCGGCGACGGCAACGGCGGCGGCTTCGTTCATCGGGGGCGCCAAGGTGTGACAATCATAAGCGTACGACGGCGAACTTGAGGTAGTCGCCTTCGTGAAAACTCGGCAAAGACGGGTGGCACGCGGCGGCGCCGTGCAGGGCCTCGAGGAAGAAGCGGCGGTTCGCGGCGGCGACGCCGCGCTCGACGGTCTCGACGAAGGCGTCCGCGCGCACGTGGCTCGAGCACGAGGCCGCGCAGAAGATGCCGTTGGGCGCGGTCACGGCTGCGCACAGGCGGTGCAGCCTCGTGTAGGCGTTGAGCGCGGCGGGGCGAGCCTTCTCGCTGGGCGCGAAGCTCGGCGGGTCGGAGATGACGACGTCCCAGCGCGTGCCCGCGGCGACGGCGCGCTCGAGGAAGGCGAACGCGTCCTCGGCGTGGAGGTCGGCGTCGTTCGAGTCGAACCCGTTGCGCTCGAAGTTCCGGCGCGCCGCCGCGATGGCGGGCGCCGCGACGTCGACGGTCGTCGTGCGCGCGGCGCCGCCCGCGGCCGCGTAGATCGAGAAGCCGCCCGTGTAGCCGAAGAGGTTGAGCACGCGGCGCCCGCGCGCGAGGTCGCGCACGCGCGCGCGGTTGTCGCGCTGGTCGAGGAAAAGCCCGCCCTTTTGTCCGTGCACGAGATCGACGCCGAAGCGCAGGCCATTTTCGTGCACCTCGAATTCGTCCGTCGGCAGCGCGCCCACGGCGGCCATCGCGCCTTCGCCGTCGCGCCCGCGCACGACGACCGTCTCGAGCGGGACGTTCGCGGCGCGCGCCGCCTCGATGAGGCGCGCCGGCAGCTCGCGCGCGGCGTAGAACGCGCTCGCGCCACCGCCGTCGGCGCGCACGACGGCGGCTTTCCCATACAAATCCACGTGCACACCCGGCAGACCGTCGGCCTCACCGTGGATCCAGCGGAAGGCGTCGGTCCGCGCGCGATCGACGAAGCCGAGCCGCCGCGCGAGCGCCGCGCCGACGCGGCCCGCGACGAGCGCGTCGACGTCGAGCGCGGCGTCGGCGCTCGCCGACGTCGACAGCACGCGCACGGCGATGGGCGAGCGCGCGTCCCAGAACCCGCGCGCGAGGCCGCGCCGATCTTCGTCGACGACGAACACGAGCGCGCCGTCGGCGACGCCCGCGGGCGCCTCGACGGCGTCTCGGTAAATCCACGGGTGCCCCCGGCGGATCGCGCGCGCGAGCTTCTTCCGCAGCGTGACGCGCGGGAGCGCGGCGCGGCCCGACGTCGTCGCCACGGCTACTTCGTCGGGTCGGGCGGCCGATCGGAGATCGGCACCGCGACGGCGACGGGCCGCGCCAGCGTCGACACCGTCTTCGCGCACGCCAGCACGCGCGCGCCGCTGGGGAACGCGACCTCGACGCGACCGGGCGCGGGCGCGCCCGTGACGACGCCCGTGCCGAACGTCGGATGCGACACGCGCTCGCCCGTGTCGTACGCGTCCTTCGCGGCGTACACGCGCGGCGCCTTGTTGGGATCGAACGGCGGCAGCGGCGCGGGCGTGGGCGCCGACGGCCGCGCGAAGCGGCGCGAGGGCGTCGTGCGGCGCGCGGCGCCGCGCGCGGGCGCGTCCGCGGGCGGCTCGGTCTCCGAGTCCGTGCGGTAGCGGTGGTGGCCGCCGCAGCGCTTGCACACGACCTTGGCGATGCGATCGCCCATCATCGCCATCACCACGTGCCACCCCTGCCCACAGCGCCCGCAGAGCGCATCGATGTCCTGCCCGACCGACGCCATTAAGCTCTCGCTCCCGTCTCACACATGCGCTGGATCTCGATACTCGCCAAAAACGTCCCGAAACACCCGACAGATTTCGCCCAAAGTCGCGTCACGGCGAGCCGCTTCTAGCACGTCCTCGAGGATGTTGCCGCCCGCGCCGCTCGCGGAGCCGTCGCTGGCGGCGCAAGTGCGCCGCAGCTGGTCGAGCGCCGCCGCCGTCGCCGCGCCGTCCCGCGCCGCGCGCAGCGCCTTCACGCGCGCGATCTGGTCGTTCTCGGGCGCGTGGTCGATCTTCAGCGTCGGGATCGCGTCCCCGGCGCCGCCGGCCGTGTGGCGGTTGATTCCCACGACGGGCCGCTCGCCGGTGTCGATCTGCCGCTGCGTGCGGTAGGCGGCCTCGGCGATCTCGCGCTGCGGCCAGCCCAGCTCGACGGCGCGCACCATGCCGCCCATGCCGTCGATCGTCGCGATGAGCCGCAGCGCCTCGGCCTCCATGCGATCGGTGAGCGCCTCGACGAAGTAGCTGCCGCCCAGCGGATCGGCCACGGCGGGCACGCCCGACTCCTCGGCGATGATCTGCTGCGTGCGCAGCGCGAGCGTCGCCGCGTCCTCGGTCGGCAGCGCGAACGTCTCGTCGAAGCTGTTGGTGTGCAGCGACTGCGCGCCGCCCAGCACGGCGGCCAGCGCCTGCAGCGTCGTGCGCGCCACGTTGTTGAGCGGCTGCGGCGCCACGAGCGACACGCCCGCCGTCTGCGCGTGCGCGCGAAGGATCTGCGCGCGCGGGTTCTTGGATCCGAAGCGGTCGCGCAGGAAGCGCGCCCACATGCGGCGCGCGGCGCGCATCTTCGCGACCTCCTCGAAGAAGTCGTTGTGCACGTCCCAGAAGAACGAGAGCCGCGGCGCAAAGGCGTCGACGTCGAGGCCCGCGTCGCGCCCGAGCTCGACGTAGGCCAAGCCGTCGGCGAGCGTGAAGGCGAGCTCCTGCACGGCCGTCGCTCCCGCCTCGCGGATGTGGTAGCCGGACACGCTGATCGTGTTCCAGCGCGGCATGCGCGCCGTGCAGAAGACGAGCATGTCGCGCACGATGCGCAACGACGGGCGCACGTCGCAGATCCATTCCTTCTGCGCGATGAACTCCTTGAGCATGTCGTTCTGCAGCGTGCCGCCCAGCGCCTCGGGCGGCACGCCGGCGCGCTCGGCGGCGACGATGTAAAACGCGAGGAGGGCGACGGCGGGCGCGTTGATCGTCATCGACGTCGTCACGCGATCGAGCGCGATGCCGTCAAAGAGGCGCTGCATGTCGGCGACCGACGCGACCGAAACGCCCTCGCGCCCGACCTCGCCGCGCGAGCGCGCGTCGTCGGGATCGAACCCCATGAGCGTCGGCATGTCGAACGCCGTCGAGAGCCCCGTCTGCCCTTGCTGCAGCAGGAACTTGAAGCGCCGGTTCGTGTCCTCGGGCGTGCCGAAGCCCGCGAACATGCGCATCGTCCACGCCTTGCCGCGGTACATCGTCGCGTGGGGCCCGCGCGTGAACGGGAACGCGCCCGGGTCGCCCAGCTGCTCGGCGTACCACGCCGGATCTCCCGCGCGCGCCGCCGGCCGGTACACGGGGTCGAGCGGCAGGCCCGACGACGTCTCGCGCATCGTCAGCGGCAGCGTGTCTTCGTTCTTGGGCCGCATGGGCCGGAAAGTCTACTCTCCTGCGGAACCGATGAAACCCAAGCTCGTCCTCTTCGATCTCGACGGCACGCTCGTCGATTCGGCGCCCGACATCGCTGCTGCGCTCAACGCCGCGCTCGCCGACCTCGGCCTGCCGACGCACCCGCTGCCGACGGTGACCAGCTACGTCGGCGACGGCGCCGCCAAGCTCGTCGAGCGCGCCGTCGATCCGGCGGCGCACGTCGATCAGGCGGTGCTGCTCGAGCGCTTCAAGGCGCGCTACGCCGAGAACGTTTGCGTCGCGACCAAGCCGTACCCCGGTGTGGTCGAGATGCTCGACGCCTTCGCCGCGCGCGGGACGCCGCTCGCCGTGCTCACGAACAAGCCCGGCGACCTCGCGCGCTCGCTGCTGGCGGCGCTCGGGCTCGAAGCGCGCTTCGCCGACGTCGTGGGCGATGGCGACGGCTACGCGCGCAAGCCGTCGCCCGACGCCGCGCTCGTGCTCTGCGCGAAGCACGGCGTCGCGCCGGAGGAGACGCTCGTCGTCGGCGACGGCCTCCCCGACGTGCGCCTCGCCCACGCCGCCGCGATTCCCGTCGCCGCCGTCACCTGGGGCTACACCTCCGAGGGCGGCCTCGCGCTCGAAGGCCCCGACTGGATCGTCGACAGCCCGCGCGAGCTGCTCACGCTCGACCGCGCGCCGCGCGGCCGACCTTCGGTCAACCGGTGCGGCTGACCGAAGGGTCGCGCTTCACTCAAGCCTGAGCGGCGGCTTCGGGCTTCGGCGACGCGGGATCGCTCACGACCAGCGGCACCGACTCGAGCGTGATCTCGAGCGCCTCGTCGATCTTCTTGACGAAGTTGATCTCGAGCTCGGCGCGGACCGTGTCGGGGATGTCGACGATGTCCTTGCTGTTGCGCTCGGGCAGCACGACGCGCTTGATGCCGGCGCGGTGGGCGGCGAGGACCTTCTCCTTGATGCCGCCGACCGGGAGCACCGTTCCGCGCAGCGTGATCTCGCCGGTCATCGCCACGTCGCCGCGGACGCGGCGACCCGTGAGCAGCGAGACCAGGGCCGTCGTGATGGCGACGCCCGCCGACGGACCGTCCTTCGATACGCCGCCCGCGGGCACGTGCAGGTGGATGTCCGTGCGATCGAAGTCGCCCGTGATGCCGAGATCCTCGACGTGCGTGCGCACCCACGACATGCCCGCGCGCGCCGACTCTTTCATGACGTCGCCCAGCTGGCCCGTGAGGATGAGCGAGCCCTTGCCCGGCATGGCCGACGCCTCGATGAAGAGGATGTCGCCGCCCGTCGGCGTCCAGGCGAGGCCCGTGGCGACGCCCGGGATCTCCGTGCGCTCCGCGGCCTCCGAGTAGTACTTCGGCGGGCCGAGCAGCTCCCCGATGACCTCGGGCGAGAGCTTCGGGTCGTACGGCAGGTTCTCGGCGACCTTGACGGCGACGCCGCGGATGACGTTCGCGACCTCGCGCTCGAGGTTGCGGACGCCAGCCTCGCGCGTGTACTGCTCGATGATCGTCGAGAGCGCGTCGTCGGGCAGCTGGATCTGTTCGGTCGTGAGGCCGTGGTCGGCGACCTGCTTCGGCACGAGGTGGCGCTTCGAGATCTCGAGCTTCTCCTCGCGCGTGTAGCCGGGGATCTCGAGGACCTCCATGCGGTCGAGGAGCGCCGGCGGGATCGGGTCGAGCATGTTGGCCGTCGCCACGAAGATGACGTTCGACAGGTCGAAGTTCACCTCGAGGTAGTGGTCGGAGAACGTCGAGTTTTGCTCGGGGTCGAGCACCTCGAGGAGCGCCGCCGACGGGTCGCCGCGGAAGTCGGCCCCCAGCTTGTCGATCTCGTCGAGCATGAACACGGGGTTCTTCGAGCCCACGCGCCGCATGCCCTGGATGATGCGGCCCGGGAGCGCGCCGATGTACGTGCGCCGGTGGCCGCGGATCTCGGCCTCGTCGCGCACGCCGCCCAGCGAGATGCGAATGAACTCACGCCCGAGCGAGCGCGCGATCGACTTGCCGAGCGACGTCTTGCCGACGCCCGGAGGCCCGGCGAGACAGAGGATCGGACCTTTTTTCCCCGGCGCGAGCTTGCGCACGGCCAGGTACTCGAGGATGCGCTTCTTGACCTTCTTGAGGTCGTAGTGATCGCTGTCGAGGATCTCGCGCGCCTTCTCGAGGTCGAGGCGGTCCTCGGTCTGCTTCGTCCACGGCAGCTCGACGAGCCACTCGAGGTACGTCCGCTGAACCGTGTACTCGGCCGACGACTGCGCCATTTGCTTGAGGCGGTCGAGCTGCTTGCGCGCCGTCTTCTCGACGTCGGCCGGCATGTCGGCGGCCTTGATCTTCTCTTCGAAGGCGTCGAGGTCGCTCGCGTCCTCGCCCTCGCCGAGCTCGTCCTGGATCGCCTTGAGCTTCTGGCGGAGGACGGCTTCGCGCTGGTGCTTCGAGAACTCCTCGCGCACCTGCGAGTCGATCTTCTGCTTCACCTTGATGAGCTCGACCTTGCGCTGCAGCAGCACGAGCAGGCGGCGAAGGCGCTCGGCCACGTCGCTCTCGACGAGCAGCGACGCGCGCTCTTCCGGCGAGAGGTCGACGGTCGCGGCGACGATGTCGCCGAGGCGGCCCGGATCTTTGCTCTGGTCGAAGACCTGCGCCGTCTCGTCGGGAATGTCGGGCGAGATCGCGACGAGCTGCTTGGCGACGTCGTAGACCGCCATGCCGAGGCCGTCGATCTCGATCGGGTCCTTGCGGATCTCGTTGAGCGGGCCGTACGACGCGACGAGGTACGGCTTCTCCTGCACGAAGCCCGTGACGCGGCGGCGATCGAGGCCGCGCAACACGGCCGTGACGCGGTTCTCGGCGGCCTTGACGATGCGGACGACCTCGCCCTCGACGCAGATCGTGTAGAGGTCGCTCGACGCCGGCTCTTCGATGTCGGCGTCCTTCTGCGTGCCGACGAGGACGCGGGCCCCTTTGCCGCCGAGCGCCTCGATGAGGCGCAACGAGCTGGGCCGGCCGATCTCGACGGGCATGACCGCGCCGGGAAACAGCACGAGGTTACGAAGAGAAAGAAGCGGAAGGGTCTTGGACTCGTCGCTCATGGTCTCCCCTGTCCACTATATGATGCCGTTCGGCAGGAAAAGGTGAATGAAATTTCGCCGGCGCGTCGCCGGTGAAACGTTTCGAAACCGCGTGACACCGTCATGAAAATTTCCTCGGGCTCTGCTTCTCGGTCCGCCGCGCGATCTCCTCGAAGAGCTTCTTCGTTTCGGCGTCGTCCGCCGCGCCTTTAGGCGCCACGATCTCGACGCGCACGATCTGATCGCCGCGGGTTCCGTCGGTCTTTTTGACGCCCTTTCCGCGCAGGCGCAAGCGCGCGCCGCTCGACGTACCCGCCGGAATCGTGACGGTCACGGGGCCTTCGACGGTCGGGACCTCGACCTTGGTGCCGAGGGCCGCTTCGCTGAACGTCACGGGGACCGACAGATCGATGTCGAAGCCGTCGCGCGACAGGTTCGCGTCGGGGCGCACCTCGATCTCGAGGTAGAGGTCGCCGGGGGCGCCGCCGCGTCCCGGCGCGGCGCCACCGTGACCGGGCACGCGCAGGCGGCCGCCCGTCTCGACCCCGGGTGGGACCGAGACCTCGACGCTCGCGCCCGAGCCGGTGCGCACAGCGCGCCGCGTCCCGAGGGCCGCTTCCGCGAACGTCACGGGCAGCGAGATCATGACGTCGTCGCCGCGCGCGGGTCGCGCGCGCGGACCGCCGGGGCCGAAGGGCGAAGGGCCGCGCCCGCCGCCGCCGAACAAGCTGCCGAACAGATCGTTGAGGTCGACGTCGCCGCCGAACTGCACGCCGCCGCGGCCGCCGCGCATGCCGCCGCCGAAGGTGCGCGCGAAGGCGTCGGCGTCGAAGCCCTCGGGCATGCCGTCGGGGCGAACCGGCGCGTGCTTGAGGCGCTCGTACTCGGCGCGCTTTTCCTTGTCGCCGATGACGGCGTACGCCTCGTTGATCTCCTTGAAGCGCTCGGTCTTCTTCTTGTCGTTGCCGGTGACGTCGGGGTGGAACTCCTTCGCGAGCTTGCGATAGGCCTTTTTGATTGTGGCCTCGTCCGCGTCCTCGGGGACGCCCAACGTCTTGTAGAGATCCTTCATGGGTGCGTGCGAACGCTACGGGTCCCGGCTCGTCGAGGCAACCGCTTCGACGAGTTACGAGACCGCGGAGAGACGCTCCGCTTCCTTTCTCGCGCGGGCGCTGAAGGTGAGAGCATCGCCTTTGGCGTCAGTTTTCGTTCCTTGGGCCGCCCGCCCGACGACGATCGTGTCGCCGGGGTGGAACGCGCCTTCGAGCAGCCGCCGCGCGAGGGGATCTTGGATGTGGTGCGTGATCGCCCGCTTGAGCGGTCGCGCGCCGAACACGGGGTCGTAGCCCTCGTCGGCGAGGAACGTCCGCGCCTCGGGCAGAAGCTCGAGCTCGAGGTCGCGCTCGCGCAACAGCTTCCGCAGGCGCTCGAGCTGCAGGTCGACGATGCGGTCGATCTCGGTGCGCAGCAGCCGGTGGAAGACGACGATGTCGTCGACGCGGTTGAGAAACTCCGGGCGGAACGTGCGGCGCAGCTCGTCGATGACCTTCTTGCGAAGCTCGTCGGGGTCGCTCGACTCGATGCCGTCGACGACCAGGTGGCTGCCCACGTTCGACGTCATGATGACGACGGTGTTGCGGAAGTCGACGGTGCGCCCCTGGCCGTCGGTGAGGCGCCCGTCGTCGAGCAGCTGGAGCAGCACGTTGAACACGTCGGGGTGCGCCTTTTCGATCTCGTCGAACAGCACGACGGAGTAGGGGCGGCGGCGCACGGCCTCGGTGAGCTGGCCGCCCTGGTCGTAGCCGACGTAGCCGGGAGGCGCGCCGATGAGACGCGACACCGCGTGCTTCTCCATGTACTCGGACATGTCGATGCGGACCATGTGGCTCTCGTCGTCGAACAGGAAGTCGGCGAGCGAGCGCGCGAGCTCGGTCTTCCCGACGCCCGTGGGGCCGAGGAAGATGAACGAGCCGATGGGGCGGTTCGGATCTTGGAGGCCGGCACGCGAGCGGCGCACGGCGTTGGCGATGGCCGAGACGGCCTCGTCCTGACCGACGACGCGCGCGTGCAGGCGCTCTTCCAGGTGCAGCAGGCGGCCCTGCTCGCCCTCGAGCATCTTGTCGACGGGCACACCCGTCCACTTCGAGACGACGGCGGCGATGTCCGCCTCCGTGACCTCTTCGCGCAGGAACGAGCCGTGTGACTGAGCGGTCTTGAGCTCGACCGTCTTCGCGGCCGCGGCTTTCTCCAGCTCGGGCACGCGACCGAAGCGCAGCTCGGCGGCGCGCTGCAGCTCGCCGCGGCGCTGCGCGAGCTCGGCTTCGGTCTTCGCGGCGTCGATCTCTTCCTTCAGCTTGCGCAGGTCGGCGATGAGCTGCTTCTCGCGCTGCCAGACGCTCTTCATCTGATCGGCGCGCTCGCGCAGCTCGGCGATCTCGGCGGCGACGACGCCGAGGCGCTTGTGCGATGCCTCGTCTTTTTCGCGGCCGAGCGCCTGCTCTTCGATGGCGAGCGACGTCAGGCGCCGCTCGAGCTGGTCGATGGGCTCGGGCAGCGAGTCGATCTGCATCTTCAGACGGCTCGCCGCCTCGTCGACGAGGTCGATGGCCTTGTCGGGCAGCTGCCGGCCGGAGATGTAACGGGTCGAGAGCCTCACCGCCGCGACCAGCGCGGCGTCGCGGATCTGGATCCCGTGGTGAACTTCGTAGCGCTCCTTGAGCCCGCGCAGGATCGCGACGGCGTCTTCCTGCGAAGGCTCGCCGATGTAGACGGGCTGGAAGCGGCGCTCGAGCGCCTTGTCTTTCTCGATGTACTTCCGGTACTCGTCGAGCGTCGTCGCGCCGATGCAGCGCAGGTCGCCGCGCGCGAGGGCCGGCTTGAGCATGTTGGCGGCGTCGACGGCGCCTTCGGCACCGCCCGCGCCGACCAGCGTGTGCAGCTCGTCGATGAAGAGGATGATGCCGCCCTCGGAGGCCTCGACCTCCTTCAAGACGGCCTTGAGGCGGTCCTCGAACTCGCCGCGGTACTTGGCGCCCGCGATGAGCGCGCCGAGATCGAGCGCGAGGATCTTCTTGTCCTTGAGGCCCTCGGCGACGTCGCCCGTGGCGATGCGCAGCGCGATGCCTTCGGCGATGGCGGTCTTGCCGACGCCGGGATCGCCGATGAGCACGGGGTTGTTCTTCGTGCGGCGCGAGAGCACCTGCATGGCGCGGCGGATCTCTTCGTCGCGGCCGATGACGGGGTCGAGCTTGCCCGTGCGGGCCAGCTCGGTGAGGTCGCGCGTGTATTTGGCGAGCGCCTGATACTTCGCCTCGGCCTCGGGGTCGGTCACGCGCTGGTTGCCGCGCACGTCGGCGAGCGCCTTGAGCACGTCTTCGCGACGCACGCCCGAATCCTTCAAAGCCTTGGTCGCGGCGCCGTGATCTTTGGCGAGCAGCGCGAGCAAGAGGTGCTCGCTCGAGACGTACTCGTCCTTGAACTCCTTGGACTGCGTGCCCGCGTCCTCGAGCAACGTCTTGAGACGACGGCCGACGTAGGCATCGGCCGAAGCGCCACGGACCTGCGGCTGGGCGTCGAGCGCGCTCTCGACGCGGCCGGCGATCGCGGCCGGGTCGGCGCCGAGCTTGCGGAGCAGCGCCGGGACGACGCCTTGCTCCTGCACGAGCAGCGCCGCGAGCACGTGCTCGGGCGTCAGCTCCTGGTGGCCCCGGCGCTCGGCGAGCGCCTGCGCCTGCTGCAGCGCCTCTTGGGCCTTGGTGGTCAGTTTTTCGAGCCTCATCGGCAGCCATCCTAGGCACCCGTCCCGACACGACAAGGCGCCGCGTCTCGGGCTTGTCCCAAAAAGCCGGGCCCGGGTGTTTAGGGGGCAGAATCGGAGGTCACGAAGACATGGTCGCCCCTCGTTTGGTCTGGTTTGCCGTCGCTGTGGGCCTCGCCGCGACGCCGGCGCGCGCGGCCGAAGCGCCGGCGGCCGCCAGCTTCGCGCTCGTCGTCGGGAGCAACGCGCCGGGCCCGGGTCAGGCGCAGCTGCGGTACGCCGAGCGGGACGCCGCCGCCGTCGCGTCCGTGCTGCGCGACGTCGGCGGCACCCCGGCCGCCAACATCGTGACGGCGCTCCACCCCGACCGGGCGGGCCTCGCGGCGGCGATCGCCTCGTTGCGACAGCGGCTCGCCGACCTGGCAGCGCGGGGCCAGCAGGCGCAGCTCGTCTTCTATTACTCGGGGCACGCGCGCGCCGACGCCCTCACGCTCGGCGGCGAGGACGTCCCGCTCGCCGAGCTGCGGCAGCAGATCCTCGCGCTGCCGAGCACGCTGACGATCGTCGTCATCGACGCCTGCCAGAGCGGCGCGTTCTCGCGCATCAAAGGCGCCGAGGCGACGACGGACTTTTCGTTCAACTCGGTGGCGCGCCTCAACACGGCGGGCCTCGCCGTCATGGCGTCGAGCAGCGCCACCGAGCTCTCCCAGGAGTCCGACGAGCTGGCGTCGTCCTACTTCACGCACCACCTGCTGCTCGCGCTGCGCGGCGCGGGCGACGCCAACGGCGACGGCAAGGTCAGCCTCGACGAGGCCTACCGCTACACGTACAACCGCACGCTCGCGGGCACGGCAGCGACGGCCGTGGGCGCGCAGCACGCGACGCTCGAGACCGAGCTCAAGGGCAAGGGCGACGTCGTCCTCACGAGGCCCGCGTCGGCGTCGTCGCAGCTGCTCGTGCCCGCGCCGATCGAGGGCCGGTTGCTCATCCAGCAGCGCGCGAGCGGCTCCGTGCTGGTGGAGCTCGACAAGGCCCGCGGCGGCGCCGTGCGCCTCGCGATGGCGAGCGGCGGCTACGATGTCGTCGTTCGGCGCGGCGACGAGATCCGCGAGTGCGAAGTCACGGTGCCCGCGCAGTCGACGGTCACGTTCGACTTGTCGACGTGCCGGCCCGCGCACCTGGACCCAGGCGCCGCCAAGGGCGATGGTCTGCCGCGGTGGAGCGTCGAGCTCGGGTTCGGCGTCATCGACGGGCGGCGCGACGGCTACGTGCGGACGATGCGTGAGTTCGGCTTCGACGAGTACGGCGGCAACGTCTGGCTGGGCCTGTCACACCAGGTGTCGCTCACGGGCGTGCGCGCGCTCGGGCGCTACGTCGCGCTCACGCTGTCGCTGCTCGAGCTCGACGCGCAGGACCACACGCGCGACGGCGGCGCCGACCCGACGACGGCGCACTTCGGGTGGTCGACGTACGGCCTCGGCGCCGGCGTTCGCGCCCAGCTGCCGCTACGTCGCGACCACGTGATCCCCTACGCGCAGCTCAGCGCCGGCCCCGCCTTCGCCGTCACGACGTGGACCGATTCGGGCGGCACGACGCGCGACACGTTCTTCGGCTATCACCTCGGCGCGCTCGCGGGCGTCGCGATCATGCCGCGTCCCACGCTGGGTGGCTTCGCGCAGCTGGGCGATTCCGTCGCGCCCGTCATCACCAACCGCTTCGGCGCCACGCACGACGGCGGCGGCCGCAGCTTTCAGCTCGGCGTTCGCTGGGCGTTTTGATTCGAGAGGGAACCGTCATGAAGAACTGGCCTCTGTTCGTCGGGATCGCCGCCTTCGCGCTCACGGGGTGCCCGGCCGACGACGATCCAGGCTTCGACGACTGGTGCGGCGACACGCTCTGCCACTGGACGCTCGGCGCCGGCCAGATCGCGAAGGCGCCGACGTGGAACGAGCGCGACTACGGCGTCGAGCTCGTGGGCTCGCCCGTGACGCTCTCGCAGCAGCCGGACGTCAGCTCGGCGAGCTGCCTCGAGCTCAAGGTCATCGCCGAGATCGATCCGGCGGCCGAGGTGTACCTCGAGCTCGACTTTCGCGCCGACGGCACGACCGACTACCGCGAGCGCATCCCGAGCGTGGACTGGGTGCCGCAGACGATGCTCGTGAACGCGCCGACCTGGTACGACAAAGTCGCGGTGACGATCAGCAAGGAGAGCGCGGGGCACGTCGTGCTGGCGCGGCTCGAGGTCGGTCCCGGCGACGGCTGCACGGGCGAGCCGATCCCGCTGGTGAACCGCCCGCCGGGCGCGTGGTGCGAGGCCGCCGAGCAGTGCACGTCGGGCGCGTGCGCGCCCTCGAAGGTGTGCAAGACGACGTTCGCCGCGTGCGACGCCACGCCGTGCGCCGACGGGACCGGCCCGTGCGTGGATTGGCCCGCGACCTGCCGCTGAACGGACCGCCGCGGATCGATGGAGCTCTACCGGCGCTACGGCCCTGCGTTGTTGAGGAAGGCTGAACGCATGCTGCAAGATCGCGACGAAGCCAAGGACGTCGTGCAGGGGTTGTTCGTCGATCTGCTGCAGAAGACGCTGGGTCCGGCGATCGACCTTCCGTACCTCTATCGCGCCGTCACGCACCGCTGCCTGAACCACCTGCGCGATCGGCGCAACCAAGGGCGCCTCGTCTCCGAGGTCGACGAGGCGTCGCGCGGGCTCGCGCGCACGTTGCTCGACGATCGCGTCGTGGGGCGGCGGCTGCTCGCGCGACTCGCCGATCGCGTCGACGAGCAGGCGTGGGAGATCCTCGTCTACGCCTTCGTCGACGACATGACGGGCGACGAGATCGCGGCGCTGATGGGCGTGAGCCGCAAGACGGTCGTGCGGCGGCTCGCGACGGTTCGAGACGAGGCGCGCAAGCTCGACGCCGATGGAGGCGGCGCATGACGGCGGCCGCGTGCACGCCCGTGTCGTGGCTGCGGCTCGAGCGCTACGCGCTCGGTGAGCTGGACAGCCGCGAGCGCGCCGAGATCGCGACGCACCTCGAGGCCTGCGGTCGCTGCCGCGCGTGCGCCGACCAGATCGCCGCGGACACGCGCGAGCTGCCGCCGCTTCCGGCCGTCGCCGCGCCCGCGCCCCGCCGCCGGTTCGCGTGGCGATGGCCCGCCCTCGCGGCCGTGGCGGCGGTCGCCGTCGTCGTCGTGTTCGTGCGCCGGCCCGCGGAGCTTCCGATGCCGAGCGGCGCGCGCGTCGTCGCGGTCAAGGGCGGCGACGTCGGCGTCGAGCTCGTGCGCGAGCGCGCGGGCTCGGTGGCGTGGGAGCCGACGTCGTTCGCGGGCGGCGACCGCCTCAAGCTGCTCGTGACGTGCCCCGCGCCGATGCGCGTGTTCGCGGACGTCGTCGTGCTGCAGTCTGACGGCGTGGCGTTCCCGGGCGAGCCCACGGTCGTCGCGTGCGGCAACCGCGTGCCGGTGCCGCCGGCCTTCCGCATCACGGGCGCGGGCGGCGCGACGGTGTGTGTGTTGCTCGACGCGTCGGGGCCGCCGACGCGCGCGTGGCCGCCGGGCGCGGCCGAGCCGACGGCCTCGCACGCTTGCCTCCGTCTCGACCGCCGCGACTGACGCGAATCCCCGCGCACCGCGCGCGCCGTGGGGTAGATTCACGCGGCTCATGTCGTACCTCGTCCTCGCGCGCAAGTATCGGCCGCAGCGCTTCGCCGATCTCGTGGGGCAGGAGCACGTCGCGCGCACGCTGACGAACGCGATCCTCCAGAACCGCGTCCACCACGCGTTCTTGTTCACGGGCGCGCGCGGCGTCGGCAAGACCAGCGCGGCGCGCATCCTCGCCAAGGCGCTGTGCTGCGAGCGAGGGGATGCCCCCACGCCCGAGCCGTGCGGCGTGTGCGAGCAGTGCCAGGAGATCGCGAGCGGCCGCTCGGTCGACGTCGTCGAGATCGACGCCGCGTCGAACACGAAGGTCGAGGAGACCAAGGCCGTGCTCGAAGGCGTGCGCTACGCGCCGGCCCGCTCGCGCCGCAAGGTCTACATCATCGACGAGGTGCACATGCTCTCGTCGCACTCGTTCAACGCGCTGCTGAAGACGCTCGAGGAGCCGCCGCCGCACGTCGTGTTCGTGTTCGCGACCACCGAGGTGCACAAGATCCCGGTGACGATCCTGTCGCGCACGCAGCGCTTCGACTTCAAGCTCATTCCGACGGCGCGCCTCACGGAGCACCTCGCGAGCGTCTTGAAGACCGAGAAGCTCGCGGCCGACGACGAGGCCGTACGGGTCATCGCGCGCCAGGCGGCGGGCTCGGTGCGCGACGGGCTGTCGCTGCTCGATCAGGTGATCGCCTACGCGGGCGACGCCACGCTCACGCGCGACGTCGTCGCCGACGTGCTGGGTGTCGCCGATCGCCGGCTGCTCGTCGAGATCGCGGGCGGCGTCCTCGCGCGCGACGCGGGCGAAACGCTGCGCTCGCTGGCGCGCGCCGCCGATCGCGGCGTCGATCTCGGGCAGCTCGCGCGCGCGTTCCTCGGGTTCCTGCGCGACCTCGAGATCGTCGCTCGGGTCAAAGACGCGGGCGATCTCGTCGACGCGACGCCCGACGAGCTTCGCGAGGCGCAGGCGCTGGCCGCGAAGGCGCCGGCTGGTTTGTTCCCAGCGCTGTTCGATCGGTGGGCGCGCGCCGTCGACGAGGCGACGAAGTCGCAGACGCCGCGGCTGCTGTTCGAGATGGCGGCCGTCGATCTGTGCGCGGCCGAGCCGCTGCTGCCGATCGGCGATCTGCTCGAGCGGCTCGACGCGCTCGAGGTGCGGCTCGCGGGCGGCGGCGGGGGAGGGGG
>DASZRT010000098.1:0-42172 GCA_035549075.1 Polyangia bacterium
CGAGGCAGTCCATGGGGATCAGCCGCCGGTTGATCAGGGCACCAGAACCACGACGGTAACCGAGGGAAAAAGGCTCAGCGGGGAGGACCCCGCAGCGGCAGGACCCGTTCCCGCGAGCGCCCGCCGCCCGACAAGAGAACCCTCCTCCGGCGAGATGGGATGGAGGATGAGGGGTGGCTAGCTGACGTCGAGGACCGCGCGGACCTTTCGCGCGAGCGCTTCGGGCGTCACGGGCTTCTGCAGGAAGGCGGTGCCGGGGTCGAGCAGGCCGTGGTGCTCGACGGCGCCGTCGGTGTAGCCCGACAGATAGAGGACCTTGAGGCGTGGGCGCACCGTCAGCAGGCGCGCCGCGAGCTCGCGGCCGCTCATGCGCGGCATGACGACGTCGGTCACGAGCAGATCGATGGGGCTGCCGTGTTGCTCGCACGTCAACAGCGCCTCGCCGCCGTTGGGGACGTCGAGCACGTGGTAGCCAAAGCGACGCAGGATCGTCCGCTCGACGCCGCGCACGCTCTCGTCGTCCTCGACGAGGAGAATCGTCTCGGTGCCCCGCAACGTGATGGGTGACAGCGGCGTGGTCGGCGCGCGCGACGAGAGGGTCTTCTCGTCGACGCGGGGCAAGTAGATCTTGAAGCTGGTCCCACGGCCGAGCTCGCTGTACGTCCAAATGGTGCCGCCGCTCTGGCGCACGATGCCGAACACGGTCGCGAGGCCGAGGCCCGTGCCTCGCCCGGGCTCCTTCGTCGTGAAGAACGGCTCGAAGATGCGCGTCTTCGTCGCCTCGTCCATGCCGATGCCCGTGTCGCTCACGGTGAGCATCACGTGCGGCCCCGGTTTGCCGCCGACGTGCGCGGCCACGTACGACTCGTCGAGCATGACGTTGGCCGTCTCGATCGTGAGCTTCCCGCCGCGCGGCATGGCGTCGCGCGCGTTGACGACGAGGTTGAGCAGCACCTGTTCGATCTGCCCCTGATCGACGAGCACGCGGCCGAGGTCCGACGCCGGAATGATCTTGAGCTCGACGTCGGCGCCGATGAGCCGGCGCAGCATCTTCTCGACGCCCGCGAGGATCTCGTTGAGGTCGGCGACGCGCGGCTCGAGGAGCTGTTGCCGGCTGAAGGCGAGCAGCTGGCGCGTCAGCTCCGACGCGCGCTCGGCCGCGGCCCGGATCTCGTCGAGGCTGTCGCGCACGTCGCTCTTGGGATCGACGTCGCCGCGCGCGAGCTCGGCGTGGCCGAGGATCACCGAAAGCAGGTTGTTGAAGTCGTGCGCGACGCCGGCGGCGAGGCCGCCGATGGCCTCCATCTTCTGCGCTTGCCGCAGCTGCGCGTCGCTGCGTTGCAGCGCTTCGGCGGCGCGCAGGCGCTCGGCCCGTTCGGCGAGCTCGCGATCGATCGCGGGCAGGAGGCGCGCGAGCTTGTCCTTGAGGACGCAGTCGCGCGCGCCGGCGCGCATGGCGCGCACGGCCGTCTCCTCGGTCACGGTGCCCGACATGATGATGAACGGCACGTCGACGCCCAACGCCTTCACGAGGGCGAGCGCGTCCTCGCCGCTGAACGACGGCATCGCCCAATCGGAGATCACGACGTCCCAGGTTCGCGCGAGCGCCTGCTTCATGTCGGCGACGTTGTCGACGCGCGCGAATTCGACGACGCGGCCGGCTCGCTTCAACGTTTGAACGACGAGCTCGGCATCCTCTGGAGAGTCGTCGACGAGCAACACGCGCAAGGCCTTATTGGCCAGGCTCACTCCGGTCACGCGGTCACTGTAATGTGTTTTCCCGAGAATTCCTCCTCTATCGGCAGTCACGTCCCGGTTGCGCCGCTCTGTTACTCGATCGACACTACGCCCGGCGCCTGATGTCATTTGGACGGTTTCGTAACCGTCACCGGCAACGTTTCGACTCTCACAACGCGCGCATCGTAAGCAGCATTTCCACATCGCCTCAACGTTCCCGCGAGGTACAGTTCGCCCAAGATGAAGGATTTCGTGTCGTGACACGCGTAGGTCTCATCTGCCACGACGTCTCGACGAGGGTGACGCCTTGAGCGCGGCTGGCATGTCTGTCCTCCTCGTCGACGACGAGCCCGCCGTGGCGCGCACGCACGCGCGGCTGCTCGAATCGGCGCACTTCGCCGTGAAGGTCGCGCTGAGCGGCGACGAGGCCCTCGAGGCGCTCTCGCGCGCGTCGTTCGACGTCATCGTCAGCGACATCCGCATGCCGGGCATGGACGGCCTCTCGTTGTTGCGCGCCATCCGCGCCGTCGACCTCGACGTGCCGGTCATCTTCCTCACGGGCAGCCCTCGCCTCGAGACGGTGATCGAGGCGCTCGAGTACGGCGCCTTCCGTTACCTCGTCAAACCGGTCGCGCGGCAAGAGCTCATCGCGGTCGTCGAGCGCGCCGCGCACCTGCACACGCTGGCGCTCGTGCGCCGCGAGGCCACGCTCACCGTCAACGGCAGGCCCATCGGCGATCGCGCCGGCCTCGAGGCCCGCTTCGCGTCCGGCGTCGACAAGATCTGGATCGCCATGCAGCCCGTCGTCTCGTGGCAGGCGCGGCAGACCTTCGCCTACGAAGCGCTCCTGCGCACCGACGACGCGACGATGCGCGACCCGACCGACTTCGTCGACAGCGCCGAGCGGCTCGGCCGCACGCGCGACCTCGGCCGCATCGTGCGGCGCGCGATCGCGGACCAAATCGAGCAGGCGCCGTCGGGCTCGACGGTCTTCGTCAACGTCCACCCCTCGGACCTCGCCGACGAAGAGCTCGCGTCGAGGGACGGCGCGCTCACGCCGCACGCCTCGCGCGTCGTCCTCGAGGTCACCGAGCGCGCGACGCTCGACGAGGTGCCCGGGCTCGCGAAGCAGGTCGTGCGCCTGCGCGACATCGGCTTCCGCATCGCGCTCGACGACCTCGGCGCCGGCTACGCCGGGCTCGCGAGCTTCGCGATGCTCGAGCCCGAGATCGTCAAGGTCGACATGACGCTCGTGCGCGGCATCCATCAATCGCCGCTCAAACAGAAGCTCTTCCGCTCGTTCACGTCGCTGTGCGGAGATCTCGGCGTCCAGGTCGTCGCCGAGGGCGTCGAGACCGACGAGGAGCGCGATTGCCTCACCGACCTCGGCGGCAACCTCTATCAAGGCTACCTGTTCGCGCGTCCCGATCGCGGCTTCCCGGCGCCTAGGTTCTAACCGTCCGCGACCTCGCCGCCTTCGCCGTCGAGCGTGAAATAAAAGGTCGCGCCCTCGCCTTCGGCGCCGTTGGCCCACACGCGGCCGTCGTGGCGCGCGACGATCCGCTGCACGGTCGCGAGGCCGATGCCCGTGCCGTCGAAGTCGCGCTGGGCGTGCAGCCGCTGAAACGGCGCGAAGAGCTTGTCGACGTACTTCATGTCGAAGCCGGCGCCGTTGTCGCGCACGAAGAACGCGGCCGCGCCCTCGCGGTCCGGCTCGCTGCCGACCTCGATGCGCGCGTGCGGCTTCTTGCCCGTGAACTTCCAGGCGTTGCCCAGCAGGTTCTCCAGCACGACGGTGACGAGGCGCGCGTCGGCGACGGTGTGCAGGCCGTCGGCGACCTGCCATTCGACCTCGCGCGCGGGCTCGCGGGCCTCGATCTCCGCGAGCACCTTGCGCGCGAGCGCCGTGAGATCGACGGGCGCGCGCCGCAGCCCCACCTTCGTGATGCGCGCGAGGCCGAGCAGATCGTCGATGAGGGTGCCCATGCGCTGCGCGGCCGCGCGCACGCGGTCGAGGTGGTGGCGCGCCGGCAAGCTCAACCCCGCGCCGTGCTCCTGGAGCAGCGCCGCCGAGAAGCCGTCGATCGCGCGCAGCGGCGCGCGCAGGTCGTGCGAGACCGAATAGCTGAAGGCTTCCAGCTCTTGGTTGGCGCGCGCCAGCTCGCGCGACCAGCGGCGGCGCAGGCGCGCCATCTCGAGGTGCGTCTGCACGCGCGCGACCAGCTCGCGGGCCGCGAACGGCTTCACGAGGTAGTCGTCGGCCATCTTGGAGAAGCCCTCGAGCAACGCCTCTTCGCCGGCGCGCGCCGACAGCAGCACGACGGGGATCTCGCGCGTGCGCGCGTCGGCCCGCAGCTCGCGCAGCAGCGCGACGCCGTCGAGGCGCGGCATCATGACGTCGCTCAGCACGAGATCGGGCGCGAGCGTCCGCGCGCGCTCGAGCGCCGCCTCGCCGTCGGACACGGCTTCGACGCGCCAGCGCGGCGTGAGCAGCCGCGTGAGGTATTGGCGCATGTCGGTGTTGTCGTCGGCGACGAGGATCGTCGCGCGCTCGGCGCCGACGCCGACCGCCGGCGCGCCTTCGTCGGTCGGAGGCCGTTCGGGCGCATCGCCGGTCCAACGCTCGGCCTCGAGCAAGAGCGGCGACGTGCCTGGCGCCGTGGCTCGGCTCGCCTCGGTCACGACGCGCGCGGCGGGCAGGTGCGCCGCGCCCGTCGGCAGCTCGACCTCGAAGGTCGTGCCGCGCCCGACGACGCTCTCGACGCGCACACGCCCGCCGTGCAGCTCGACCAGCTCCTTCACGAGCGAAAGGCCGATGCCGGTACCCTCGACGCTGCGGCCCGGCGCGCCCTCGACGCGGTGGAAGCGCTCGAACAGCCGCGGCAGCTCGGCGGCGGGGATGCCCGTGCCCGTGTCGCGCACGGCGAGAGTCACGCGTTCGCCTTGCTCGCGCAGCGAAACCGCGATCTCGCCCTCGAACGTGAACTTGAAGGCGTTCGACAGCAGGTTGAGGACGATCTTCTCCCACTGCGCGGCGTCGACGTAGACGGGCGCGCGCAGCGGCGGGCAATCGACGACGAGCGCGATCGACGCGCGCTCGATCAGCGAGCGGAACGAGCTCGCGAGGTCGGTCGTGAGCGCCGCGAGATCCGTGGGCGCGAACGAGACCTCGAGCCTCCCGGCCTCGAGGCGCGCGAAGTCGAGCAGGCTGTTGACGAGCCTGAGCAAGCGCAGCGCGCTTCGGTGCGCCGCCTCGAGATCCTCGCCGCGCAACGCGCGCTCGGGCCGCGCGAGCGCGTCCTCGAGCGGCCCGAGGATGAGGGTGAGCGGCGTACGGAGCTCGTGGCTCACGTTGCCGAAGAACGCCGTCTTCCCGCGATCGAGCTCGGCGAGCGCCTCGGCGCGGCGGGTCTCGTCTTCGTAGGCGCGCGCCGTCGCGAGGAGCGCCGTGACCCGCTCGGCCACCTCGACGAACAGCGGGCGGTAGCGCTCGTCGAGGGCGCGGTGCGGGCTCGAGCCGACGACGAGGACGGCGTGCGCGCGCGCTTGGCCCGGCCGCGACAGCGGCATCGCGAGCGCGCGCTCGGGGCGCGCTCCCGACGGGCCGGCCGGCAGCGAGGGGAAGCGCGATGCGAGGTCGTCGATGACGACTTCGTGCGCGGACGCCGCCGCGAGCGGCCAAGCTTCCGGAGCGGCGGCGTCTCCCGCGTCACCCAGCCCAGCCGACGCGAGCAGCGTGGGCGCGCCGCCCGCGTCGTCGACGCGAAAGAGCAGCACGAAGGGAAGATCGAGCGCGTTCTTCGCGAGCCCGTCGACGACGAGCCGCGCCGCCTCGTCCTCCGAGCGCGCGCCCACGGCGTGCGTCGACAGCTCGTGCAGCGTGCGGATCTGCCGCTCGGCGTGAACCTTGGCCGTCGTCTCTTGGACGATGTTGAGCACGCCGCCCACGCCGCCCTCGTCGTCCGGCGCCGGCGTGTAAGAGAACGTGAAGTACGTCTCCTCGGCGATGCCGCCCGCGTTGATGAACAGCTGGACGTCCTCGTTCCACGTCGCGGGCCCGCCCGCGAGCACGCCGTGCGCGATCGGCCCGGCGAAGTCCCACACCTCGGGCCACACCTCCGAAGCCGGCCGCCCGAGCGCCGGGTGCTTGTCGCGCAAGATCGGCCGGAAGGCGTCGTTGTAGACCTGCAGCATCTCCGGCCCCCACCACAGCAGCAGCGGGAAGCGGCTGCTCAGCATGAAGCCGACCATCGTGCGCAGGCTGCTCGGCCAGCGGTCGACGGGGCCGAGCTTCGTCCGCGACCAATCCATCGCGCGCATGAGCGCGCGCATCTCGCCCGGCCCCTCGAACAGCTCGGCGACCTTCGTCAATGTGCCCCCCGCGTCGTCCCCCAACGGAGCGATGGCGCGAGGGGCAGCGTATCACGCGTCGTTCACGCCTCGTCGAAGCGCTTCGCGACGTCTTTCCAGTTCCAGAGGTTCCAGACGGCGTCGAAGAACTCGGTCTTGCGGTTCTCGTACTGCAGGTAAAAGGCGTGCTCCCAGGCGTCGAGGACGAGGAGCGGCGTCGCGCCCTGGATCCCGTTCGACTGGTGGTCGTAGATCTGCGTGACGAGAAGCTTCCCCGCGACCGGCTCACGCACGAGCGCCGCCCAGCCCGAGCCCATGATCGTCGACGCGGCCGCGTTGAGCTGCTTCTTGAAGGTGTCGAAGCTGCCGAAGTCCTTGTTGATGGCCTCGGCGAGCTTGCCGTCGGGCTGGCCCCCGGCCTTGGGCGCCAGGTTGGTCCAGAAGATCGAGTGCAGCAGGTGCCCCGAGGTGTGGAACGCGAGCGCGCGCTCGAGCGCGGCGATCGCGGCGAAGTCGCCCTTGGCGCGCGCCTCGTCCAGCTTCTCGAGGGTCTGGTTGGCGCCCGTGACGTAGGCGGCGTGGTGCTTGCTGTGGTGCAGCTCCATGATGCGGGCCGAGACGTGCGGCTCCAGGGCGCCGTAGTCGTAGGTGAGCTCGGGCAACGTGTACGTGGGCATCGGTCCTCCGGGGAATGCGTGAGCTGAAGGGTGCGTGCAGCTTAGCCTGCCTCGGTCAGGCAGCCAGCCCTGTCACGCGACTTTTGACATTGGACATGGGCACGACGCGACCCACATTTCTGGCTCCATGAAGACCTTCACCTGTGGCGGCTGCGGCCAACCCGTTTATTTCGAGAGCGTCCGGTGCGTGAAATGCGATCGCGCCCTCGCCTTTTTGCCAGGGCCGCGCACGATGGCGGCGCTCGAGCCGGCCGAGGCGCCTGGGACCTTTCGCGCCGTCGGGATCAAAGGAGACGAGCGCTGGCGCTTCTGCCAGAACTCCGTCGAGCACGGCGTCTGCAATTGGGCCGTCCCGGCCAAGGAAGACGAACCGTTCTGCGTCGCCTGCCGCCTGAACCACGTCATCCCCGACCTCTCGGACGCACGGGCCAAAGACGATTGGCACCGCATCGAGCTCGCCAAGCGGCGGCTGCTGTTCTCGCTGCTCGGCCTCGGGCTGCCCGTGGAGTCGAAGCGCGTCGACCCCGCGCGAGGGCTCGCGTTCGATTTCTTGAAAGCGGGCGACGGCAACCCCGTGTTCACCGGCCACAGCGACGGCCTCATCACCATCAACATCGCCGAGGCCGAGGACCCGTTCCGCGAGCAGGCGCGCGAGCGGCTGGGCGAGCGCTACCGGACGATGCTCGGCCACTTTCGCCACGAGAGCGGCCACTACTATTGGGACCGCCTCGTCGACGGGTCACCGCGGCTCGAGGCGTACCGCGAGCTGTTCGGCGACGAGCGCGCCAGCTACGACGACGCGCGCAAGAAGCACTACGACTCGGGCGGCGCGCCCAATTGGTGGGAGACGTTCGTGAGCGCCTACGCCTCGATGCACCCGTGGGAGGACTGGGCCGAGACCTGGGCGCACTACCTTCACATGTTCGACGGGCTGCAGACGGCGCGCAGCCACGGCCTGTCGCTCGTCGCCGCGAAGACGGCGCTCGACAGCCGCGGCCTCGACCTGCGCGACTTCGACGATCTCATCGCCGGGTGGGTGCCCCTCACGGTCGCGCTCAACGATCTGAACCGCAGCTTCGGCATGGCCGACGCCTACCCGTTCGTGCTGACCGACGCCGTCGTCGCGAAGCTGCGCTTCGTGCACGACACGATCGCGGCGTCTCGCTAAGGACGTTCGCCCGACGGCACGAACACGACGGCTTTGAGGTGCCGCGCCTGCAGCTCGGCGAGGACGTGCGGCAAGACGATGACCGTCTGCTCGTGGATGTCGTGGAACAGGATGATGCCGCGGCCCTGGCGGTGATCGAGCTGCGCGAGCACGTTGACGAACAGCTTGTGCGGGTCGCGGATGCGCCAGTCCTCGGAGTCCATGTTCCAGCCGAACGTGCTCGCGCCGCGGCGCTCGACGAACGCCTGCTCGGCGGGCGTCTTCGCGCCGTAGGGGAATCGAAAGAACGGCAGGTCGCGCGGCTGAACCCCGAGCGCGAGCGACACGGCGGCCTCGCCCGCTTCGATCTCCGACTCGGCGTGCGCCTCGGTGACCTTGGGCAGGTCGGCGTGGCTGAAGGTGTGGGACCCGACGGTGTGGCCCGCGGCGCGCACGGCGCGCGATACGGCGGGTGCCGCGGCGGCGTTGCGGCCGATCTCGAAGAACGTCGCCTTGATGCCCGCGGCCGCGAGGATCGCGAGGATGCGCGGCGTGCGCGTCGCGTGCGGGCCGTCGTCGAAGGTGAGCGCGATTTCGCCTGCCGGCAGCTCGCCGTCGCCGAAGACGTGCGGCTTCGTGACGTCGACGGCGACGGCGACGCTCGGCAACGTCACGGTGGCGGGCAGCGCGTGCTGCTCGGCCATGGCGCGCGCGGCGCCGCGCCAATGGGCGGCGATCCGGGAGAGCAGTGTGGCCGCGCACCACAGGTGGCGCGCGTGGTCCGGCTGGCGGATCTCGCCTTCGAACAGCTCGAGCTCGTCGTCGGGGAGGTCGGCCAGCTCGGCGCACAAGCCGTCCCACGCCGCGTCGCTCTCGAGAGCGTGGATGCGCTCGACGATCTCGGTCGGGCTGAACGGGCTCGCGCGGTAGCTGCGCTGATCGGGCTGTGCCTCGAGCTCCTTCTTCGCGCGCCGCACCTGCTCGTGCACGGTGCCGAGGCGCGGCGGCGCCGTCTTCGCGACGGCGACGGATTCGAAGATCAGAGCGACGGCGATCGCGCGAACGGCTTGGTTCACGGCCGATTTGTACCAGCGCCGTCCTCGTCCGCGAAATTCGCGCGTGTGCGCGGGCGCACTCAGCTGCCGGCGGGCTTCGCGACGCGCGTCGTGCGGCGCACGAGCTCGTCGGCCGCCTTCGCCGTGTCCGCGAGCAGGTCGACGGCGAAGCCGTCGCCCGTCGACGTCACGCTCACGGTGATCCCCGGAACGTCGAGCGGCGACTGGGTCGCGTCTTGGTAGCGCTTGGCGATTTCGCGCGCGATGTGGCACTCGGCGATGCGCTGCAGCCACTCGGGCGTCATGCCGGGCCGCGCCGTCAGGAAGATGCGCACGCCGCCGCGCGATTCGGCCGTCTCGGTCTCCGACGCCGGCTGGCGCGGCGTGAGCCGCTGGTAGCGCACGATGTTGCGGGCGTCGGTGAACAACCCGATCTGCGAATCGGCGTCGCGCACGCCGTGGCACGCGACATCGGGGTTGGTGGACGCCGGCGGCGTCGGCGCCGCGAGAGCCGCCGCGGGCGCGACGAAAGACCAGCCGACGATCGCCATCAAAGACCACGCGCTTCGAGTCATGGGGCACCTCCCGACCCAAACATGGGGCGCGACGACGGCATGACAACGACGCCGGCGATCAGGGACGTGGCGCCGAAGCGAGCGATCAGGGACGTGGCGCCGAAGCGACACCGCAGAGCGCCTCGGCGCGATCGGCGCGCGCGAGGACCGTCGTGCGCATGCCGGTGCTGACGTGGATGCGACGGGGCGCGAAGCCGGGCCACGCGGGCACGTGAGGTTCGGCGACGAAGCAACGGCGGTAACCCGCCAGCGTGTCGCTCGCGGCCGCGCGCACGAAGGCCGTCGTCCCGGCGTCGGCGCGCCAAATGGGCGGCAAGGCGCGACCAGGCCTGGGCGGGTCCGCGAGGTACGGCAGCGCGAACGCCTCGGGCAACAAGATCACGTCGGGGCGTCGCGCGCCGACGTCGGCGATCTCGCCCGCAACCTCGCGCAGCGCCGCGAGCGGGTTGCGGCGATCGGGGGCGTCGGGGCCGACGCGCGCCGCGCGGTAAGGCGTGGCCTCCGGAGGCGCGAAGCGCGGCAAATAGACCAGCGAGCCGTAGGTCTCGACGGTCGTGCCCTGCGGCAGAGACGCGAGCCAGGCCTCGAGGCCGCGACGCGCGTCGCCCCACTCCGTCGCCGCGAGCGCCGCCACGGGCCACGCCGCGAGGAGCACGAGCGCGACGCCCGAGGCCCGAACGGCGCGACGGTCCACGAACCCAACCACCCGATCGAGGCCGTAGCCCGCGTAGAATGACAGCCAGAAGCCGAGCGGCAGCACGAAGCGGTGCTCGTTGCGGCCGACGGCGAGCACGAAGGCCCCGAGCGCGCCCAGGCCCGCCGCGAGCGGCAGCAACCGGGCGACGGGGAGGTCGTCGTCGGATCGAGCGGCGCGCGCGGACGCGACGATCGCCGCGGCAACGCCGATCCACGCGAGCACGACGACGGGCCACGGCCAATACGTGTCGGCCTGCGCGCCGAGAACATCACGCAGGTTGGTGGCCACGCCGGCGAGCGACCTTTCATAAAGGCGGTAGTCGCCGCTGGCCGACCCCGTCAGCGTCCGCAAGCGCGTCACGAAGCCCGTCGGGTTGAACACGGCGCCGCTGGCGAGCGCGTACGTCCCGATGAACGCGAGCGCCGGACGACCGATCGCCGCGACGCTGCGACGCCGCGCCATGAGCCACAGCGCCAAAGGCGCGACCAACACGTACGTCGCGTAAGCCTGATCCTTCGTGGCGATCGACACAGCCGCGAACACGGCGAAGCGCGTGAGATCCGAGCGCCGGTCGCGCGTCGCCACGTGCGCGAGCGCCTCGACGGCGAGCGCGCTCCACATGAGCGCCGGCCCATCGAGGTTCGTCGCGCGCGCGTAGTAGACGAAGCTGAGGTTCGTCGCGGCGAAGGCCTCGACCCAGCGCGCCGCACGCACGCCCGCGAGCGTCGTCGCGATCCGCCCCAGCGTCGCGAGCGCGACGCACGCCATGGCGAGCGCGACGAGCCGACCGATGATCGTGCACGTCGTCATGACGGGCACGGCGAGGATCGCGGCGCGCACGTCGGCGAACGCCCACGACGAGGCGCGCAGCGCCGCCGGCAGCAGCGCGGGCAAGCACGCCAACCCCAGCAGCAACGGGTGCAGCAGCGGGTAGCGAAAGGCGTGACCGGGACGCAGGTTCTCGGCGACGCCCGCGAAGATGTCGCGCGGCGCGACGCCGTCGTTCTCCCAGCTGAACGACGACGGCAGGTCCCACGCGATCGTCGCGAGCGCGACGACGACGAACGCCACGCGCGCCGCCGCGCGTGCCGGCTCGTCGGCGGCGAAAGCGCGCGCCCGCGCCACGAGCGCCGCCGCCCTGCCCTTCATGACTCCGAGTGTGTCCGCCACGCGACGAACGCCGGCATGACGACGAGCGCGGCGACGAGGCAGGCGATCTCGCCGAGGATCGCCATCGCGCCGAACCCGCGCAGCGCCTGGCTGTGCGCCGCGAGCAACGAGCCGTAGCCCACGATCGTCGTCCACGAGCACAGCAACACGGCCCCGCCCACCGACGCGACGGTGCGCCTCACCGACCCTTCGAGGTGCCAGCGCGACGCGACGTTCATCGCGTACTCGCCGCCGACGCCGAAGGTGATGGGCAGCGCGATGAAGTTGAGGAACGTCACGCGCACGTGGAAGAGCCCCGCGGCGCCCACCATCCACAGGACGCCCACCGTGAACGTCGCGATGGCGGCGATCTTCACACGCGCGCGCGGCAACAACAGCGACACCAGCAGCGCGACCGCCAGGAACGACAGCGCCGTCGCGCGCGGCCCGTCGTGCAACACCGACCGCAGCATCGCGCCGAACACCATGGGCGTGCCCGACGTCTCGATGACGCTGCCGTCGGACAGCGTGAGGCGCTCGATGACCTTGGCGATCGACATGAGATCGTGGCCGTCCCACATCGTGACGTTCTTGGCCGCGTGGTACACGAGCACGATGCGGCCCACGGTGCCGTCGCGCTCGGTGAACGGCCGTCGCGCGATGGGCGGGAGATCCTGCGGGCCGAGCGGGCGCAGGTCCTCGGGCGGACGCAGGCGCTCGATCTCGTCGCGGTCTTTCTGGTTCAGCGTCGCGAGCGCCGGGTCGCGCGTCAGCTTGCGGATCTCGTCGAGCGTCGCGAGCTTTTGCTTCTGCAGCTCGGGCGTGCCCGGCAAGATGTCGTAGATCGTGACGACCTGACCGATGACGGGACGCGTGCGCGAATCGCCGGCGGCGATCGCGTGGCGGATGTCTTCGACCTGACCGATGCGGTCGGCGAGCACGACCATGGGGCTGTGCCAGCGGCCCAGCATGTCGTTGAGGTTGTCGTCGAGCTGGTGCCGCTCTTCGGTGCGCGCGACGTCGGCGCGCAGGTGACGGAAGTCGTACTCGAAAGGGCTCGCGGCGAAGTGGCGCAGGCCGTAGAGCGCCGCGACCGTGAGCACGGCGCTGACGGCGACGACGACCGGCGCGCGGCGCGCGACGAAGTCGCCGAGCCGTCGCAGCGACAGCGGCGCGGGTGCGACGACGTGGGTCGAGCGCCGCGCGCGCCACACGACGACCGCCGGCACGACGGTGTAGGCCGACGCCCAGCACGCGACCGAGCCGACGGCCGCCATGACGCCGAACTGCGAGAAGCCGCGGAAGCTCGTCATGAGCAGCGACAGATAGGACACGCTGGCCGCGAGCGCCGCCGTGAAGGTCGCGCGCGCCGTGCCCGCGATCGCCTCGGCCATCGCAGCGCGCGTGTCCTCGGGGGTGCGCGGCGGTCGCTCCCGCGCGATCTCGCCGAAGCGCGACAGCAAGACGATCGGGTGGTTGATGCCGTTGCCGAGGATGATCGACCCCAGGAACGCCGTCGACGAGTTGAGGTAGCCGAAGGCCAGCTCGCCCGTGGCGAACGCCAGCGACGTGCCTGCGCCCGCGGCGACGACGATGAGCGGCACGATGCTGACGCCGCGGAAGTAGAGGCCGATCGACAGCGCGACCAGCAGCGTGCACACGACGGTGACGCCCACGATGTCCTGCTCGATGGCGCGCCGGTTCTCGAGGCCGACGACGACGGGGCCGAGGCTCTGCACGCGCATCGCCGGGTGGTAGGCCGACGGCGGGTGCGCCGCGACGAAGCGCTCGACGGCGCCGAGCAACGACTCACCCGCGCGCTCGTCGAGCACGCTGCCCGACGGAAGCACGAGCACCCACGCGACGTCGCCGCGCACGAAGTAGCCGTCGGGAAACCGATCCTCGAGCGGCGCATGACCGAGGCGCTGGCGCAGCTCTTCGTCAGAAGGCGCGCCTTCGTCGCCGGGGTCCAGGTCGACGAAGAGCGGGTTCTTGCGCTTGACGATCTCGGTGTGCAGCCGATCGCGGATCGACTCGAGGTCGTCGAGCGACGCGTACAGCCACTTGTGCTCGCGAAAGAACGCCTGCAGATCATGCAGGTCGGTGGCCACGAGGCCGACCTGCGTGGGCGGCAGCTGGCGCAGGTCGTCGGCGAGCGCCTTCGCGTAACGCAGGTTCGCGGCTCGGTCGGGCGACCGAATGCCGACGGTGAGCAAGTTGAGGTCGCCCACGCGCCCCGCCGTGCGCTTGAGCGCGACGACGGCCGGGTCGTCGCTGGGCAGCAACTCGGTGAAGGCCGTCTTCAGCTGGAGGCGCGACGCCAACGCCGTCGCCGTCAGCGCCATCAGCGCCGCGACCACGAGCACGCGGCCCGGCCGCGCGAGCAAGCTCGCCGTCAGCCGCGAGCCTCTGTCTCCGTCTTGCATGGGACCGCTCAGGCGGCGCGCGCGCGCGCGACGGACCGGCCGGCGGCGACCGATTGATAGACGTTCGCGAGGCGCGCGGCGACCTTCTCCCAGGTGAAGTGTCGCAGGATGTGCTCGCGGCCCAGGTTCCCGAGGGCGCGGCGCTCGCGCGCGGGCCGCGCGAGGACGCTCACGAGCGCGTCACCGAGCGACGCGGCCGAGCCGGGCGCGAAGGCCGCGCCCGCGCCCGACTCGGCGAGGAACTCACCGACGGCGCCGCGCGCGGGACCGACGACGGGCGTGCCGCACGAGAGCGCCTCGGCCGTCGCGAGCGAGAACGTCTCGGTGCCGCTCGTGAGCACGACCACGTCGCTGGCCGCGAGCACGCCGGCGACGGCGGCCGGTGAGTCGAGGTACGGCTCGACGCTCACGCTCGAACGCTCGTGCGCGAAGACTTCGATCGTCGCGCGCGACGGACCGTTGCCGATGAAGCGCAGGCGCGCGCCCGTCGTCTGGGCCACGCGGTCCCACGTGCTCATGAGCAACCCCAGCTCCTTCTCGGGCGAGAAGCGCCCGAGGTAGGTGACGACGGGCGAGGAGCCCGCGCTCACGATCGTCGTGGGCGCGGGACGAAACGATTCGACGTCTACGCCCAAGCCGACCCAGCTCACGCGCGGCACGCCCAGCGCCTCGAGCTCGCCGGCGATGCGGCGCGAGGCGACGAGCGTGGCGTCGTAACGGCTGAACTGACGGCGCGCGAAGCGCCAGGCGCCGTCGACGGCCCGGTGCGCGAGCGCGCGCGGCAAGTATTTGTTCGCGAGCGGCTCGACCAGCTGCCGCGGGAAGTCCGTGTGGAAGAACCCGACGACGGGCGGCCGCGCGACGCCGAGGCCGTCGAGCGCGCGCATCACCATCGACGGCAGGAAGTAGTGGCTGCCGACCTCGACGACGTCGGGCTGTAGGCGGCGCAGGACCTCGCCGAGCGCGCCGTCGGGCCGGAAGAAGTGGTACTCGGGCGAAAACGGCACGCGCGCGCCCGCGACGGTGTGAAGCGTGCCCCCGCCGAACCCGGTCTCGCCCTGCTCGGCGCCCGGCACGACGAAGTGGCAGTCGAACCCGTGCCGCGGGAGCGCGCGCGCCTTCTCGCGGAAGTAGCGCTTGATGCCGCCGCTCTGGGCCGAGAAGAAGCTCGCGACGTCGACGATCCTCATGCCGCGTGCCCTTCCTTGCCGATGACCGCGCGGACGCCGATCTCCCACGGCCCGTCGTGCTTCGTTGCAACGGGCGCCGTTCCGCCGCCGCTCGGGCCGCGCTCGGCGAGGAATCGCCGGTACTCGGAGAACGTACCGGCGGCGGCCGTGCGCATGTCGTAGCGACGCGAGAGCTCGACGGCGGCGCGCGACATCTGGGCGCGTCTCGCCGCGTCGCCCAGCAAGCGGCGAATCGCCTCGCCGATCTCCTCGGGCTTGCGGCCGTCGACGACGAGGCCCGTGACGCCGTCGAGCATGTTCTCGCGCGCGGCCCCGCGGCTCGCGACGATGACGGGCAACCCCGAGGCCTGCGCCTCGACGACGGTGTTGCCGAAGGTCTCGGTCTCGCTCGTCGAGACGAAGAGGTCGCTCGACGCCATGAGGCACGCCAGCTCGGCGCCGCGACGCGTGCCGAGGAACGTCACGCGCCCAACACCCGCGGCGCGCGCCTGCAGCGCGCTCGCCGCCGGCCCGTCGCCGACGAGAACGAGGCGCGCGTTGGGCAAGGCCTTCGCCGCGACGGCAAACCCGTCGATGAGCGCTTCGAGCCCCTTCTCGCGCGAGAGACGCCCCACGTAGAGGACGTGCGGCCCCGGCAGCTCGCCCGCGGCGCGCTCGACGGCCGCGAAGGCGTTGGCGTCGGCGCGCGTCGGCGAGAACAGCTCGAGATCGATCCCACGCGGCAAGCGCGCGACCTTTTCGGCGTCGACGCCCAACGACGCGAGCCGCTCGACAACCGCCTGCGACGGCGCGAACACGCGATCCATGCCGCCGTAGAACCACCCCGTGAGCTTGCCGAGGATCGCGCCGACGACCGGATCGCCCGTGATGCGCGTGCCGTACTCGGGCAGGTCCGTGTGGTACTGGCCCACGACGGGGATGCCGACGGTGCGCGCCGCGAGCAAGCCGATCCAGCCGACGGGACCCGGCGTCGAGCACTGCACGAGATCGATCTTCTCTTCGATGAGGTGGCTCACGAGGCTGGGCAGGTGCGGCACCGCGAACTCCATCTCGGGGTAGTCGGCGAGCCGGTGGCGCAGCACGGCCGGCAAGCGCACGATCCCGTCGCCGTCGACGCTGACATGGTCGCCGTCGCCGAACGAGACGAGGCGCAGATCGTGGCCTTCGGCCGTCATGGCGTCGCGAAGACGACGCAGGCCCAGGCTCACGCCGTTGACGTCGTCGATCGTGTCGGTGAGGACCGCCACGCGCGGCGCGCGGCCGCGATCGTCGGCGAAGCCCAGCTCGGCCGAGAAGCGCCGCGCCGACTGGATGTCGTGTCCGTTCCAGCGCGCGCCGAGGATGGCCGGCAGCGACACGGTGATCGCCTTGAGCACGGCGGGGATCTTGTCGGCGAGCTCGACGGGACGCGCCGCGAGCAGCTCGTTCGACGCGCCGACGAGCGCCTCGCGGCTGCTGCGCACGAGCACCGTCTCGACGAGCTTCGCCATCTGTTCTTGCGTGGGATCGGTGTGGCCGTGTCGCGGGATGCCCGCGAGATCGATGGGGCCGTCGTCTTCCTGCGCGCCCATGAAGAGGTCGGCGTACTTCGCGAGCGTGTCGGACAGCGCCGGCGTGAGCGAGGCCTCACCCGATGCCTCCGCGTTGGCTTTGAAGTAGCCGCCCATGACGCCGTAGACGTTGTGCTGCAGCACGGCCGTCGTGCCGTGCAGGCCCCCCGGCGCCGTGCGACGCTCGCGCAGCGCGCGCGTCAGCGCCGCGCCCGTGCGTTCACCTTTGAAGGTCGTGAAGGCGCGCGCGATCGAAAGACCCGCGTGATCGTCGCTGCCGCCGACGAGGCCGTAGAGACCGTCTCTGTTGAGGAACGGCGTGCGCGGGTGGCGCTCCGCGTACCGCGCCATCGTCTCGGGCGTGAGGCCGGCGAGGATCCGGCGCAGCGCCTCTTCGTGCGCGGCGTCGCGCGTGCCGTTCCGCAGCTCGAGATTGTGAAACATGAGCAAACAACGCTCGAGGTGATCGGCGTGCAGCCGGTGATTCACCTGCGAGAGCGGGTGGCAGAGGAAGAATTCAACACCCGCGCGGTGAAGATATGACACCAGCTCGTAGATGTTCGACCGCAGCGACTGAATGTCGCGGTGCTGCGATTCGGTGATGTCGATCGCGATGGTGTGAACCACGCAACCGTCTTCAGGGAAGCGCGCCGAGACCTCCTCGCTGATGAACGTGTCGTCGGCGAGCGCGCGCAGCTCGAGCGCGCCGTCGATCGTGTCGTGGTCGCACAGCGTAACGAGATTCATTCCGCGGGCTTTCGCCGTGTCGTAGACCGACCGCGGCGTCGTGTAGCACTCGGCCGACTGCGCCGACCGCAAGAACCAGCTGTAAGGGCGATCGGAGTGGCTCGAGTGAACGTGGAGATCGATGCGGACGTCTTCGGCTTCTTGTTCGGCTTCGTCGGCGACGACGGACTTCATGGCGTTGGCCCCCTCGCGTTGTTTCAAAACGTCTCTCACACGCAGCTGATGAGCACGTGAGATGCCAGACCCATGTGACCGCCCGATGAACGTTTGGAAACGGAACCTCCACACGATGGGTTGCACCGGCGCGACGCCAAGGCCCGCGGTATCAATCCTGCAGTCGCATCACGCGATCACACTCATGGCTACAGACTCGTCCTTCCTCTGCGTGACGATCGACTGCGAGCGCGACAAGGGCGCTGGCTGGCGCGTGCAGCGTCCGGCGGCGTACGCGGGCGTGCACGACGGCATCGTGAAGAAGCTGCACCCGCTGTTCGCGTCGTTCGGCGTCACGCCGACGTATCTGTTGTCTCCCGAGGTCATCCGCGACGACGCGAGCCTCGACGCGATCACGAAGCTGCCGGGCGCGTTCGAGCTCGGCACGCACCTCCACGCCGAGTACGTGGCCCCCGACGCCGACGACGACGCCGAGAGCTCGACGTTTCAAGCGGCGCTGCCGGCCGACGTCGAGCGCGCCAAGCTCGAAGCGCTCACGAGGCTGTTCCGCGAACGCGTCGGGCGGGCGCCGCGCTCGTTCCGCGCGGGACGCTTCGGCATCGGTGCCACGACGCTCGCGATCTTGGCCGACCTCGGCTACGCCGTCGATTCGAGCGTGACGCCGTTCCTCGATTGGAGCGCGACGGGGCCGGGTGCCCCCGATTTCCGCGACGCGCCCGTCTCGCCGTACCGACCGGACCCCACGCAGCCGGCGCGCGTCGGCGACAGCCCCGTGTGGGAAGTCCCCGTCACGATTCGCCGCGGGCCGTGGCAGCTGCTCCCTGGCGTGGGGCGCTCGCTGCCGCACCGCTGGCTGCGGCCGACGTGGGGCTCGGCGCGCGGGCTCGTCGCGCTCGCGCGGCGCGTGCTCGCCGAAGGGCGCGAGACCAGGAGGCCCCCGCGACCGACGGTGCTCAACGTCATGTTCCACAACGTCGAGGTCACGCCGGGCGCGAGCCCGTACGCGGCCGACGAGGCGGATGCTTCGGCGATCCTCGGGCGGCTCGCGGCGCTGCTCGCCTTTGCGCGCGACGCGGGCGTGCGCTCCGTCGGACTCGCCGACGTGCCGGGGCTCGTCTCGTGAGCCGACCGACGATCCCATCGATCGCGACGTCCGTCGTGCGGGTTGCTCCATGGCGCCTCGCGAGCCGGGCGGGCGCCGCGCTCTTGCCCATCCTGCTCGCCGGCTGGTTCGGCCGCTCCGAGGCGACGGACTTCTACAGCGTCGTCGCGGCGCTCTACACGCTCGTGGGCGCGCTCGTCTTCGCGTGCTTTCAAGACTCGGCGCTCGTGCGCATCCTGGTCGACGTCGAGCGCGAAGAGCCGCGCGCGCTGCCGCGCTTCGTGGGCGCGCTCGCGGCGTACACGATGGCGGCATCGCTCGGGCTCGCGCTCGTCGTCGGCGCGGCGACGTGGCTGTGGTTCCGCGTGCACGTCGCGCCGCCGCTCGCGCCGCTGGTTGCCCCTTTGATGATCGGGTTCTCGCTGTCGCTCGTCGCGCTCGCGCTGCGGTCGATGATGTCGACTTTGCTGTCGGCGCGCTTTCGCTTCGTGAGCGAGTCACTCGGCGTCGCCGCGGGCGCCGTCGCGACGATCGCCCTCGCGGCTGCGCTGCGCGGGCGCGGCCTGGGCGCGATGCCGTTCGCGCTCGCGGGCGGCGATCTCGTGGCCCTCGCGCTGCTCGTCGTCGCGGCGCGCGCCGACGGGCTCCGGGTCGAGCTCAACTGGGCGCGCTCGGCGCCCCTGCGTCGCTTGTGGCGCCTCATGGCGTCGGAGATCGGCGGCGCCACCGTCGTGCGCGTCAACCCGCTCGTCGACCAGCTCATGGCGCAGGCCCTGGGCATCGTGGGCGGCGGCACGATGCTGCGGCTGTCGGGTGACCTCGGCAACGCGGGCGCGTCCCTGCTCGGTCCGCTCTTCTTGTCGATCTTGCTGAGCCACCTCGCCGTCGCGGGCGCCGAGGGCGACGGCCGGCGCTTCCGCGCGACGCTCACGCGCTCGCTCGCGCTCGTGACGTCGGTGCTGGGCGCGTTCTCGGCGCTGGCGATCCTGGCCCGTGAGCCGCTCGTGCGTTTGGTCTACGGACGCGGCGCCATGGACGCCGCCGCGCTCGCGCGCATCGCGCACGTCCTGCCCTACCACCTCGTGGGCCTCGCGCCGCTCGGCGCGCTGCTCGTGCTCGCGCGCGCGCACGTCTCCGCGGGCAACAGCCGCATCCTCGTCGGCATGGGCGCGCTCAACGCCGCGCTCAACCTCGCGCTCAACGTCGCGCTCGCGCCCGCGCTGGGCCTGGAAGGCATCGCGCTGTCGACGTCGATCACGAGCGCGATCGTCGCCGTGATCTTTTGGGTACGCCTGCCCGCGCTCGAGAGCGCGCCGACCCTCGAAGCGGAGAAGGCATGAGCGAGGCGCCCGTCGTCCACGTCGTCGCGGCCGGCGAGGTCGGCGGGGCCGAACGGCTGCTCGCGCGCCTCGCCGCGCCCCGCGCCGGCGCGCGCCCGCACGTCGTCGCGCTGTTCACCGACGACGCCGCGCTCGCGGCGCTGTTTCGCGACGCGGGCGTCGAGACGTTGACGCCCCCGGCACGGCCTGGCCCGAGGCTCACGACGCGGCTGCGCGCCACGGGGGGGCCCGACGTGGGATGGCTCGCCGACACGCTCGTGGAGCGCGGCGCGGCCGCCGTTCATTTGCACACGTTCGCGTCGCACGTGCTCGGCGCGCGCGCCGGGCTGCGCGCCGGCGTGCCCGTCGTGCGCACCGAGCACTCGCGGCGCGTCTACGACAACTGGCTGTGCCGGCCGTTCTCGGCGTGGTCGCTGCGCCGCGCGACGCGCGTCGTCGCCGTGAGCGACGACTTGGGACGCCTCGTGCGCGCGCGCCACCCCGAGGTCGCCGACCGGCTCGCCGTGATTCGCAACGGCGTCCCGCTGCCCTCGACCGTCGCCGAACCGCCCGACGACGGCCCCCTGCGCCTCTCGCTCGTCGCGCGCCTCGAGCCTCGCAAAGGCGTCGACGTCGCGCTGCGTGCGCTCGCGCGCGTGCCCGACGTTCGTCTCGACGTCGTCGGCGACGGCCCCGAGCGCGCCGCGCTCGAAGCGCTCGCGCGCGAGCTGGGCGTCGACGCACGCGTTCATTTTTGGGGCTACCGGCCCGATCCCGAGGTCGTCGTCGCGGCGGCCGACGCTGCGCTCTGCAGCTCGCGCACCGAGGGCTTGCCGCTCGGCGTCCTCGAAGCGATGGCCGGCGCGCGGCCCGTCGTCGCCGTGCCCGTGGGTGGCGTGCCCGAGGTCGTCACCGACGGCGAGACGGGCTGGCTCGCGCGCGAGGCGACGCTCGACGCGCTCGTGGCCCAAGTGCGGCTCGCGGCCCACGCCGGGCGCGCCGAGCTGCGGCGCCGAGGCGACAACGCCCGCCGCGACGCCGTCGCGCGCTTCGGCGACGCGACGATGCACGACGCCTACGAAGCGTTGTACGCCGCCCTGCCCGTCAGAACAGCCAGCGCGCGTGCTCGCCCACCAGCTCGACCCGCGTCTTCGAGAACTCCTGCTTGAACTGAGCGATCGACGCCCGCTTGGCGTCGTCGTCGCCCGCCATCGGCACGCCGCCGAGATCGAAGACGGCGCCGACGTCGCGCGCCCACGCCGCGCCCGCCGCGAGCGCCGGCAGCATCTTCGCGAACTTCACGGGTGTCTCGTCCGTCGCGCCGAGCGCGTAGGTGACGAGCGAGCCGTGCCGCACGAGCAACGCGACGGCGAGCGTCCGACCCTCACATTCCGTGAAGAACAGCCCGACGTCACCACGCGGCTCGAAGTCACGCGCCGCAAGCGCGGCCAGCCACGCGGGCGCCTTGCGGCGCAGGCCTTGGCGCTGCATGAGCGCGCCGTGCAGCTCGGCGAAGCGCGCGACGTCGGCGCGCGTGCCCCGCCGCGCCGTCGCACCGGCCTTCTCAGCGAGGCGCAGCTTGTTTCGCAGCGCGCGCCGCTCGGCGCCCGGAAACAGCTCGCCTTCACCTTCGAACGCGATCCGCAAGGTCGCGACGTGCGCGCCCGACGCGCGCTGGACGTCGCGCCAACCGCCGTCGCGCAGCGCCTCGACGACCGCCCTCGTGCCGCGCTCCCAATACGGCATCACCGACAGCCGCGCGACGCCGCGCCTTCGCGCCGCGCGCACGACGGCCGCGAGCACGTCCCCGAAGCGCGCCGGATCGTCGACGACGGGTCCGCGCTCGACGACGGCGACGGGCAGCGGCACGCCCGCGACGCGAACGCGCAGCACGTGCGCCGCGCCGACGACGCGCCCGCCCTCGCCGCGCACGAGCACGAAGCGCGAGGCGTACGGCCGCCCGGCGCACGCGAGCGGCGCCCACGCGCGCGACTGCGCGTAATGCCCGCCCGCCGCGCGCGCGACGAACGCGTCGTAGGCGCGCCCGTCCTCGTCGGACGGCGCCGCGGTCCACGTGACGGCCAGGCGCTCGGCTCGGGCCCGAGCCGGCGCTGCATCGGCCACGACGGTCACGCGGCCGCGGCCCCGCACGCCGCGAAGATCTCGCCTTGGATACGCGCCGCGTGGGCCCGCGCGCCGAACGCCTCGACGGCGCGCCGCCGCGCCGCCCGCCCCTGGCGCGCGCGCAGCTCGGGGTCGCGCAGGTACTTGAGGATCGCGCGCGCGAGCTCCGTCACGTCGCCCGCCTCGGGCAACAGCGTGCCCTCGTCGCCCGTGAGCATCTCGGGCACGCCGCCGACGCCGTAGGCGATCACGGGCTTGCCGAAGGCCATCGACTCGATGACGGCGCGGGGCAGCGGGTCGGGGTAGACGCTCGGCACGACGGCGACGTCCCAGTCGTCGAGGTACGGCTTCACGTCGGCGCGAAAGCCGAGGAAGCGGACATTCTCGGCGACGCCCAGCTCTTTCGCGAGGCCGCGGCACTCCTCGACGTGGTCGGGCTTGAAGTCTTGCGGCGTGTCGCCGACGACGACGAAGTGGCACCGACGGCGTTCCTCGCGGTTCATGCGCGACAACGCCACGCATGCCGCGCGCACGAGCTCGACGAAGCCCTTGCGCCGCAGCACGCGCCCGTGGCTCCCGAAGACGACGGCGTCGGCGGGCAGCCCGAGCTCGGCGCGCAGGCGCCCGAGGCCGCGCCCCGGCGCGAAGTCGTCGGTGTCGACGCCGTTGTTGATGACCGTCGCCTTGTCGGCAAACTCGCTGACGACGCCGCGCGCGGCCGTCGACACGCAGACGATGCGCCGCACGGCGGGCGACGATCCGAGCCAGCGGTGAACGGGCTCGACGGCCGCCGGCAGCGACGTGTACCGCACGTGCCAGAGCGCCGGCACGCCGGTCACGCGCGCGACGAGCCCGCCCACGAGATCGGCTGCCGTGCCGTTGCAGTAGATGAGGTCGAAGCGGCCACGCCGCACGCGCGCCGCCGTTCGCGCCACGGCGAAGGCCATCCGCCCCGCGTTGCCGCACATGCGCAGCGTGCGCACGGGACCGGGCGCCTCGAAGTCGGCGCGGACCATCTCGCGCGTGAGCGGCTCCACCATGTTTTCCACCCAATTTCTCTCGAACATCAGCGAATCCACGACGCCGTCGCGCTCGAGCAGCTCGCTCACCTCGCCTCGGCGAGGCAACAGCACCGTGCGGTGGATGCGCGCCGGATCGAGGTGCCGGAGGATCGCGTGCAAGCTGCGACCCGGCCCGCCGTTGCGGGCCGTGTCGTTCACGAAAAGGACACGCAACCGTGAATCAGCCGAATCATTCGATGAAGCGAGCACGACGCCAATCAAAAGCAATCCGTGTGCTCGCCCGCGCGCCGCGCTTCTTTGCGCGCGGGTGGTGAAATTCCATCACCAGGTGTCGGCTACTTCTTCCGCCCGAAGCCGGCCATGCCCGAGCCGGTCGGCCAACCCGAGCGCGGAATCCACGGACGACCCGCGCCGTGGCCACGGCGCACCGGCAGCGGCGCGACCGACTGCATGCTGGAAGCGCTGCACACGGCGGCGGCCGCGTTCGCCGGGCCGGGAACCTCGCTGCTGCGCGGGATCGCGCCCGCCGGAACGTGGTTGCGCGGCGAGCGCTCCAGCACTCGTCCGAGATCCAACGCGTTCGCGTCGCGCGCCGTGAGTGATTGCAGGCCGAACGTCGACTCGATCATCTTGAGCGTTGACGTGTGCTCGAACGGCCCGTGGTGAATGACGCGCGCGGGAGCCAGGTTCGACACGACGATCGCCGGCACGCGGAAGCCGAGCTGCGTGTAGTCCGGCACGAGGCGGCCCTCGGTCGGCGTCGCCTCGTCGCCCGTGTGGTCGACGCTGGCGGGATCGGTGTCGTCGATCACCCGCGGCGGGGGCACGTGGTCGTAGAAGCCGCCCCACTCGTCGAACGTCACGATGAACACGGTGTTGTCGAGGTAGCCCGCGTCGGCGATCGCGTGGTACGCGTCGGCGATGAACCGCTCGCCGAGGCGCACGTCGGCCAGCGGGTGATCGTCGGCCGAGGTGCCGTTGCCCTCGGTGTCGAAGGCCGGATCGATGAAGCTGACGTTGGGGAGGTTGCCCGCCTTGCACACGTCGAGGAACGACGGCGTCACGACGGGGATGCCGAGGGCGTCGACGTCGCCGGGCGCGAACGGGTGCCAGAACGGATAGTGCTTCGTGCCCCACAGCGCGAGGAACGGCAGGTCGCGGAAGAAGTAGCCGCCCGTCGGGACGCCCTGCGTGTTCGGCACCGGCGACAGCTGATCCCAGAGGCTCGGCAGCGTCGAGATCACCGAGCTGTTGTGGTCGCGGTCGGTGCGGCCCGCGTGCTGGTAGAAGCGGTTCGGGAACGTCTCGCCCGCGAACGACGAGAAGTACCGGTCGAGCACCGTGTAACGCTCGGCGAGCGCGCCGATGACGGGCAGGTCGGGCTCGGCCTTGCGCGAGTGATCGGCGTGATGGTTCGTGTAGTAGCCGATGGGGAACGTGTTCGCGGCCGCGAGCGTGACGCCGGGGTTGTCGGCCGGCGCCGTCGGACGTTGAAGGAAGCCGTCCATGCGGCCACCGTTGTGCTGGACCAGGAAGCCCTCCCAGCTGTGGTCGGGATCGCTGTAGCCGCAGCCCTGGAAATCGGGGGCCAGCGGGTAGTTCGGGTAGTGGTGGCCGTCGGTGGCCTCGAACACGAGGTCGTGACGCCCGTCGGCGCCCGGCAGCCAACCGAGGAAGTGATCGAACGAGCGGTTCTCCATCATGAGCACGACGACGTGCTCGACGCCGTTCGAGCCGCGCGGGAAGCGCGCGGGGTTCGCGCGCGCCACGGACTGCGCGAGGAGCTCCGAGCCGGAGACCGCAGCGCCCGAGGCGCCCATGAGCTGCAGGAACTTTCGTCGTGTCAGCATGCCGCGACTATGCGCGCGCGGCGCGAGGCGGGCGGTCGCGGCGCCGCAACAACTCGGCGACGGCGATCGACGGCCACGCGAGATCCGCGCAACGGCGCCGCGCGCGGTCTCCGCGAATCGAACACCTTGCGCCCGCTCACGCAGCCGCGTCACCACGCAACAGGCGGAACGCGCGTGGCGTGACGCCGAAGCGACGCGCGAACGAGCGCGTGAGCTGGGCGGCGTCGCGGAAGCCGCAGCGGTCGGCGATCGCCTTGAGCGGCAGATCGGTCGTCGCCAGCTGCACGCGCGCGTGTTCGACGCGCAGGCGCTCGATGAGCTTGGCGGGCGTGCAGCCGACGGCGCGTGCCGTGAGTCGGTGGAGCGTGCGCACCGAGACGGCGGCGCGGCGCGCGAGCGCGTCGACGTCGAGCGCGCCGAGGTGCGCGTTCGCCCACGCGACGACGCCGCCCAGCGGATCGTCGCGGCGCGCCTGCGCGGCGAGCACGTCGGAGAACTGCGACTGGAAGCCGGGGCGACGCGCGTGCAGCACGAGGTGGGCCGCGACGCGATCGGCGACGCCGCGGCCGCAATCCTCCTCGACCATCGCGAGCGCCATGTCGATGCCGGTCGTGATGCCGGCCGAGGTCCACACCCGGCCGGTGCGCACGTAGATCGCGTCGGCGTCGACGGACACCGCGGGCCTCATCTCGGAGAGGCGTGACGCCGCCTTCCAGTGCGTCGCGACCGTGAGGCCGTCGAGCAGACCCGCCGCCGCCAGCACGAAGGCGCCGCTGCACACCGACCCGAAGCGCCGCGCCGCGGGCGCGCGCCGGCGCAGCCACGCGAGGAGCTGCGCGTCGCCGGCGGCATCCGTCACGCCGCGTTCGTTGCCGCCCGCGACGATCACGGCGTCGACGGGACCGCGCAGCGCCACGAGCGCGCGCGTCTCGAACACGAGGCCCGACGACGTCGTGACGCGGCCTCCGCGCCGTGAGGCGAGCACGACCTCGTAGGCGCGGCCGTCCGGCTCGCGCGCCGCGTGAGCGAAGACCTCGGCGGGGCCCGTGACGTCGAGCGACTGCACACCTTCATACGCCACGAGGACCACCCGGCTCGGCACGTGGCAGAAATTGCCATTTTCTTGTCATGGACGCCACGCCCCAGCAAAGGCACCCTCATTTTCATGAGCCTCGACGTCGCCCTCCTCCTCTTCCCCGGCGTGACCCAGCTCGACCTCACCGGCCCCTTCGAGGTCTTCCGGCGCATCCCCGACGCGCGCGTGCACGTCGTCTGGAAGGATCTCGCGCCCGTCCGCTCGGACTCGGGCCTCTCGATCGTGCCGACGGCGACGCTCGCCGACGTGCGCGCCGCCGACGTGCTCTGCGTGCCGGGCGGCGCGGGCCAGATCCCGCTCATGGAGGACGAAGAGGTCCTCGACTGGATCGCAGGCGTCGGCGCGGGCGCGCGCTTCGTGACGTCGGTCTGCGTGGGCTCGCTGCTTCTGGGCGCGGCGGGCCTCTTGCGCGGATACCGCGCGACGTCGCATTGGGCGTCCTTGCCCTTGCTCGCGGCCTACGGCGCGAGCCCGGTCGAAGCGCGCGTCGTGGTCGACCGCAACCGCGTCACGGGCGGCGGCGTCACCGCCGGCATCGACTTCGCGCTCACGCTGGCCGAGCTCGTCGGCTCGCGCGAGCTGGGCGAGGCGATCCAGCTCGCGCTCGAATACGACCCTTCGCCGCCCTTCACGTCCGGTCACCCGCGCGGCGCGCCCGCCTCGATCGTGGAGCGCGTCCGCGCTCAGTTCGCGGACCGCGTCGCTCAGCGCACGGAGCAAGCGCGCCGGTACGCGGCCCGCGAGATCACCGTCCGGTCTTAGCTAAGCCAGCAGACGGTTCTGCTGCACGATGCGGCCGTTGAGGTAGCCGGCGAAGCCGAGCCAGCCGAGGTAAGGCGTCATGAGCCACGCGGCCGGGCGATCGACGCGCGCGGCGGCGCGCGTGTAGCCGCTGGCGGCGACGCCGAGCGCCGCGAGATCAGCGAGCGCCCAGCGCGCGCGGTGCGCGCCGAAAAAAAGCGGCGTCCACGCGCCGTTGAGCGCGAGCTGGCTCCACCACAGGCGCAGCGCGCGCGACCGCTCGTCGGAGGCCGGCTGCTTGAACACGCGAAAGGCCGAGTAGGCGGTCGTCGCGTAGAGCGCCGTCCACACGGGGCCGAACACCCACGCGGGCGGCTGCGCCTTCGGCTTCGAGAGCAGCCGGTACCAGAGGCTGCGTGGCCGGTTGCTCGCCGCGCGACCCACCTTCGCCGCGACCCACGTCGCGCCCGCGAACACGCCCAACCACAACAGAGATCGCTTCGGTTTCCTCGAGAAGATCGACATGTCGCCCTCCGCCAAGGAATGTGGACACGGCGGCGCTCGGCGCAACGCTGTATTGCGCGCGTCGCGCGCCATCCCCATGTTCCGCGGCGAAGGAGAACGCCATGACCTGCGCTGCTTGCGGAAGAGAGAACTGTCCTTGTGACAAGAACGGTCAGTGCAACTGCGGCCCCGACTGCGTGTGCACGAAGAAACAGACGGAGCCGAAGCCGCCGTCGGCGCCGAAGCGCCTGGCGCGCTTCGATGACCTCGCGGCGTTCGCGCGCCGCGCGCCGACGTCGAATTGACGATCAGCGCGCGGGGGGCGGCGTCGGCTCGACGACCTGGACCACCGCGCCTTCCTCGACCTCGCCCAGGTTGAGCGCCACGCGCTCTCCTGGCGCGAGGCCCGAGGCCAGGCGCGCCGTCTGGCCGTCGTCGTCGGCGACGACCACCGGCTTGAAGTGAACCTTGTGATCCTCGCTCACGACGGCGACGAAAGGCCTCTCGCCGCGTAGGACGAGCGCCTCGGCCGGGACCTGAATGGTCGGCGGCGTCTTGATCTCGAGGGTGACCGTCACGAAGCTGCCAGGCAGGATCGCGCCGTCTTTGTTGTCGACGTCGATCTCGGTGAGCATCGTGCGCGTCCGCGTCGCGAGCTCGCCGGCGACCCGCGTCACCTGCGCCTTGCGAACGAAGCCCGGGCGCTCCGCCACGCGCACGTCAGCCGTGTCGCCGGCGCGCACGAACGGCGCCGCCGATTGATCGAGGTACACGTAGATGCGGAGCTTGTCGGAGTTCGCGACGCTGAACAACGGGAGCGCGCCGCTCTGCCCCGCGGCCGCCGTTTGAATGAGCGCGCCCGGATCGGCGAAGCGCGCCGTGACGACGCCGTCGAACGGCGCCTTGATGACGCGGTACCCGCCCTGCGTCGCGAGCGCGGCCTCGTTGGCCTCGGCGACGTCGGCGTTGGCCTGCGCGGCCTCGACCTCTTGCGCCGACACCATCTTCGACGGCGCGAGCGACTCGAAGCGCTTCGCGTTGACGCGCTTGTTGCGCGCGTCGGCCGACGCGGCTTGCAGCTGCTTGTCGATCTCGGGTGCCTCGATCGTCGCGAGCAGCTGCCCTGCCTTCACGCGATCGCCCTTGTCGACGCGCACCACCTTCAAATAGCCGCTGACCTTCGCGTAGAGCGTGACCGCCGCGAAGGGACGCGCCTCACCCTGCAGCGAGAGCTTGCGGACGGGCGGCGCCGCGACGGCCTTGGCGACGCGCACGCGCGGGCCACGGGCCAGCTCGTCTTGGCGCTCGCTCGCCTCGGCGCGCGCCGACGACGAGCGCCGCAGGCCGAGGCCGACGACGCCGATGACGACGACGCCCAGCAGGGCGACGCCCACGACGTACACGAACCCGCGCCGCGCGCGCGACTCGGGGACAGACGCTGACGAAACTTCGGACGACGACACGTTAACTGTGGCTCCCTTCATGTGCACCGGCGTGCAGACCCTCGTGCTCTTCGGCGAGGAAACGCTTCTCTAGCAGATGCTTGGTCGGCAGCTCCCGCCTCAGGATCGCATAGACGGCGGGGACCATGAAAAGGGTCACGAACGTGGCCATGAGAAGGCCGCCGATGACGGCCCGTCCCAGCGGCGCGTTCTGCTCGCCGGCCTCGCCGAGGCCCAGCGCCATCGGGATCATGCCGATGATCATGGCGAGGGCCGTCATGAGCACGGGGCGCAGCCGCGTGCGGCCCGCCTCGAGCGCGGCCTGGAGCGGCGTGACGTCTTCTTTCTCGACGCGCAGGTCGTTGGCGAAGCTCACGAGGAGGATCGAGTTCGAGACCGCGATGCCGACGGCCATGATCGCGCCCATGAGCGACTCGACGTTGAGCGTCGTGTGCGTCGCCGCGAGCATCCACAGGATGCCGACGAGCGCGCCCGGCACGGCCACCATGATGATGAGCGGGTCGAGCCACGACTGAAACAGGATGACCATGAGGCAGTAGACGAGCAGCGCCGCGAGGATGAGGCCGAGCCCCAGGCTCCGGAACGACTCGTTCATCACCTGGTTCTGACCGCGCACCGTGATCTTCATGCCTTTGGGCAGCGGACCGAGCGCGGCGATCTTCTTCTGGATGTCGCTCGCGACGGAGCCGAGGTCGCGGCCCTCGACGCTGGCGCCGATGTCGAGCACGCGCTGCACCGTGTAGTGGTTGATCTCGACGGGGACGACGCCCGGGCGCACGTCGGCGATCGAGCTCAGCGTCTGCGTGGGCGCGTCGGGCACGTCGTTCGCGGGCGAGGCCGCCACGGCCGCCGGCGTGCGCGGCGCCGGCAGCGGCGTCGCCATGATGCTGCCGACGGTCGTCAGCTGCGGCAGCGGCGTTTTCACGGCGACGAAGTAGTTGACGTTGTTCTGCGGGTTGAGGAAGTAGTTCGGCGAGACGAGGCCGCTCGACGACAGCGAGATGAGGAGGTTGTTGGCGACGTCGCGCTCGCTCACGCCGACCTGCGCGGCGCGCTGGCGATCGACGGCGACGCTCAGCGACGGGTAGTCGAGCACCTGCACGATGTGCGTGTCGGCCGTGCCCGGCACGGCGGCGATCGCGTCGCGCAGCTTGACGGCGATCGGGTAGCTCTTCGAGAAGTCGGCCATCTCGAGCTGCACGTCGATGGGCGACGCGAGGCCGAAGTTCAGCACCTGGCTCACGATGTCGGCCGGCTGGAAGTAGGCCGTGTCGCCGGGGAACTCGCGCGCGATCATCTCGCGGATGCGCCGCTTGTACTCGGCCGTCTCGTGGTGGTTCGGCTTGAGCGCGATGAGGATCTCGCCGTCCATGGGGCCGACGTTGTCGGTCTGGATGAACGCCAGGTTGTAAGAGACCGGCACGCCGATCATGTCGTTGAGCGTCTCGAGCTCGTTGGCGGGGATGATGTCGTGGATGCGCGTCTCGATGGCCTGGAAGATCTGTTCGGTCTTCTCGATGCGCGAGCCGGCGGGCGCGCGCACGTGCAGCTTCATGAGGCCGGCGTCGGTCGACGGGAAGAAGTCCGTGCCCACGACGAACACCAGGCCGAGGCTCGCGAGCGCGACGCCGCCGCCCACGACGATCGCGAAGCGGCGGTGCTCGAGCACGGTCGCCAGCACGCCGGCGTAGGCGTTCTGGAAGCGCTCGAAGCCGGCGTCACGCCACCGGTTGAAGCGGCGCGCGAGGCGCGCCCACCCGGACAGCGTGGGCGGCAGCTCGCCGTGCCCGTCGTCGTGCTCCTCGCTGGCCATGAGCAGTCGCGCGAGCGACGGCACGAGCGTGCGCGACAGCAGGTACGACGCCATCATCGACAGCACGACGCTGAGCGCGAGCGCCGTGAACAGGAAGCGCGCCGGCCCCACGAGCAACACGACCGGGAAGAAGACGATGCAGATCGACAGCGTCGCGACGATGGCCGGCACGGCGATCTGCTGCGCGCCGTCGAGGATCGCGCGCGTGAGCGGTTTGCCCAGGCCGCGGTTCCTGTGGATGTTCTCGACCTCGACCGTGGCGTCGTCGACGAGCATGCCGATCGCCAGCGCGAGCCCTCCGAGCGTCATGATGTTGATCGTGCTGCCCGTGAGCTTGAGGCCCACGACGGCCGAGAAGATCGCGAGAGGGATCGACGTGCAGACGATCACCATGCTGCGCCAGCTGCCCAGGAACGCGCCGACCATGAGCGACACGAGCAGCGACGAGATGACGGCCTCGCGCACGACGCCCGTGATGGCGCCGCGCACGAAGATCGATTGATCGAAGTCGAGCTTGAGGTCGAGGCCGTCGGGCGCGGCGGCCTTGATCGCCGGCAGCGCCTCGCGCACGGCGTCGACGACGGCGAGCGTCGAGGCGTCGGCGTGCTTGAGCAGCGCGAGGTAGGTGGCGCGCTTGCCGCCGACGCGCACGACGTTGAACTGATCGGCGTAGGCGTCGCTCACGTGCGCGACGTCGCCCAGCAGCACCATGGCGCCATTGACGACCTTGACGGGGATGCTGCTGAAGTCGGCCACGCTGGGCGGGCTCGAGTTCAGCGTGACGTTGTACTCGCGATCGCCGATGCGCGCGTCACCGGCCGGAAGGATGACGTTGGAGTCCTGGAGCGCGTTGACGACGTCGGTGGGCGAAAGGCCGCGCGAGGCCATGGCGCGCGTGTCGAGGTCGACGTTGATCTGGCGCTGCTTGCCGCCGAACGGCGCCGGCGTCGACAGGCCGGGGATCGTGAACAGGCGGACGCGGATGAAGTTGAGCCCGTAGTCGAAGATCTTCTCTTCGGGCATGGTCTCGCTCGACGCCGTCATCTGGGCGACCGGCACGTTCGAGGCGTTGAACTGGATGACGCTGGGGGGCGGCATGCCCGGCGGCGCGATGCGCAGCACGGTGGTCGAGACCGACGAGATCTGCGCGATGGCGGCGCCGATGTCCGAGCCCGGCTGGAAGTAGATCTTCAGCATGCCGATGCCGGGGATCGACTGCGACTCGATGCGCTCGATGCCGTTGACGGTCGTCGAGTAGGCGCGCTCGGAGATGAGCACCACGCGGCGCTCCATGTCCTGCGCGTTGAGGCCGGGGTAGTTCCAGACGACGGCGACGACGGGGATGTCGATCGCGGGGAAGATGTCGACGACCATGCGGGTCAGCGACAGGATCCCCATGATGAGGATGAGCCCGCACATGACCGCGACGGTGTAAGGGCGCCGAAGCGCGAGGCGAACGATCCACATGGCGGCGCGAGTCTACGATGCCCGGGCGCCGCTGGACGTTTCCGTGTATGTGCGTCTCGCCGATCGACGACGGGGCCCTAGGGTCGCCGCCCTCGGAAAGTCGCCCTTCAAACGGTCTTGTGGCGTGCGCCGCGGCGATCCACAACTGGCCCGCCATGCCTCATGCCACCCGCGGCTACGCCGCCACCAGCCCGACCTCTCCCCTCGCGCCCTTCACCTTCTCGCGCCGAGACGTCCGGCCCGACGACGTCCGGATCGAGATCCTGTTCGCGGGGATCTGCCACTCCGATCTCCACCAGGCACGTGACGACTGGGGCGGCGCGGCCTACCCGATGGTGCCGGGCCACGAGATCTTGGGGCGTGTCGTCGAGGTGGGCGCGAACGTCACGCGCTTCCGCGTGGGCGACGTCGCCGCCGTCGGGTGCATGGTCGATTCTTGCCGCGAGTGCGGCTCGTGCAAGGACGATCTCGAGCAGTACTGCGAGCGCGGCGCGACCTGGACGTACAACGGCCGCGAGCGCGACGGCAGCGGGGCCACGCAAGGCGGCTACTCGGACCAGATCGTCGTGACCGAGCGCTTCGTCGTGAAGGTGCCGGCGTCGATGGACCTGCGCGCCGTCGCGCCGCTGCTGTGCGCGGGCATCACGACGTATTCGCCGCTGCACCACTGGAAGGTCGGCCCCGGCCAGCGCGTCGGCATCATCGGGCTCGGCGGGCTCGGCCACATGGGCGTCAAGCTCGCGAAGGCGATGGGCGCCGAGGTCACGATGATCACGACGTCGCCCGGCAAGGGCGAGGACGCGCGCCGCCTCGGCGCCGACGCCGTGCTGCTTTCGACGGACCGCGCGCGCATGAACGCGGCCAAGCGCAGCTTCGATTTCCTGCTGAACACGATCCCGGTGGGCCACGACATCGCGCCGTACCTGACGCTGCTCGGTCGCGATCGCACGATGGTGCTCGTGGGCGCGCTCACCGAGCTCGAGCCGGCGTTCCGCGGCAACCTGCTCATGCAGGGACGTCGCTCGCTCGCGGGCTCGAGCATCGGCGGCATGGCCGAGACGCAACAGATGATCGACTTCTGCGCCGCCCACGACGTCGTGAGCGACGTCGAGATCATCGCGATCCAGCAGGTCAACGAGGCCTACGAGCGCTTGCTGAAGAACGACGTGCGCTACCGCTTCGTGATCGACATGGCCTCGTTGAAGAAGAGCTGACGCCTCAGGACCCGCAGAACATCTGCGTCGACGTCATCTGCACGTTGCGGACGCCGTGCGCGGCGAGGTCGGCCTTGTCGACCCACAGGTCGTACGAGTAGGTCGTCTGGGTCGCGCACGTCGTGCGCGTGACGGCGCCGGTCGTCATCGTGCCCGACCGACGGCTCACCCAGTCCGTTCCGTCGTCGATGAATGACGCGAGCCCGGGGTCGGCGCTGATCTCGGTCGGCCCGACGGCGGTGTCGACCTGGCTGAGCTCGCGCCACGTGACGGCGCACGGGTCGAGCAGCTCCAGCTCCGTCCTCGAGACGAGCGTCGTCTCGCCTTCGCCTTGCGCGCCCGCGCTCTCGATCTGGATGAAGCTCGAAGACCCGGCCGAGAACGGAGACGTACACCCCGTACAGGAGGCCGCGAAGCCGCTCGTGACGACGCCGGTCTTGGGATCGTCGGACCGAAGCAGGTTGCCCCACGTCACGTTGGGCGCGCTCGCGAGCTGACCGAGGGCGACGTACAGATGCGCCGCGAGGCCGTGAATGACGAGGAGGCTCAGCGGGTCGTCGGGCGCGAGCGTCGCCGGGGGCGCGGCCCAATCGGCGGCGTGCGCCGGTCGGACCTCGAGCGTCGCGAGCGCGGCCCCCTCGGTGAAGAGCGGCGGCGCCGACATGATCGGCGTTTGGCGGACGGACACGACGTCGGCCTCGCCCGCGTAGAGGCGCACGTCGCCGCGCAAGAAGCGCCCGACGAGCGCGTCGTACGTCGCGTCGCCTTCGGCCGTGGCGCGGGTGACGACGTCGTCGCCAGATGTGGTCGAGACGGGTGCGGCCGGGGCCTTCGAGAACGAGCATCCCCGTGTTTGCGGGCATTGCCGAGACGGACAGAGCCCGGGTGGCGACGTCGTGAGCGCGGGCCGCCACACGCCGTCCAGGCACTCATAGTCGCCGCCGACGGCGAGATCGTCACAGCGGTCGTCGTAGACGCAGAACAGATCCGGCGTCGTACACGGCGTGCCCGCGAGGGGCGACTGCGACGGGCAACCGCCGCCACCCGAGTCCCATCGGCGGCAGGTCCACGAACCGTCGACCGAGGAGGCGGCGCCGAGCATGCACGACAGGCACTCGCAGCGGCCCTCGGCGTAGTCGCAGGGGCCGTCCTTCGTGAGCGCGCACGTCGTCTGCGGCGCGACCGACGTGTACACCGGCGGGCACGACGACGGGTTGACGCCGCACGTGGACGGCGGCTCGGTGATGACCCAGTCGCGGCCCGAGGGCGGGCAGACGGCCTGGCGCACGCACGTGGGGTGGGCGCCGGCCGCGCGGTACTCGCACGTCGCGCCGGGCGCGCACGTCTGCGGCAGATCGTCGATGCTGGACGGGCACGGCGAAGGACCGTCGGCGCTCGCCGCGGTGTCGCTCGGTCCGTCGCCGACGCCAGGTCCGCCGTCCGCGAGCTCGCTGCCGCCCGAGGCGTCGACTCCCGGCTGCGTCACGACGATCCCGCCGACGCCGCCGACGCCCTCCGGCACGGTTCCCGTCGCGCCGCCCGCAACTCGGCGTCCGTCGAGATCCGATCGCCCGCAGGCAACGCCGAGCAAGAGCACGCCCAAGCTCGCCCATCGCGTACCGCGCCCGACGATCCCTTCCACGTCGCCATGGTGCCGCGGCCGGGCGCGCGCGTCGTGCGTAGCGGCACCACCGCGCGCATCGTCCCACGGGAAGAATCCCGGGGTGCGACGACTCGCCGCGGGGTCGGAGTCACGTCGCCGCGTCGGCGCGACGAGGCCCGAGCGCCGCGATGGCGAGGACGGCGGCGCAGCCGATGACGTTGAACCACAGGAAGCCGATCGACGTCGCGAGCCACGCCGCGAACACGAGCGCCTCGCCCACGAGCGCCGCGACGAAGACCGTGGTCGCGCGCGCCCGCGGCACGAAGAAGGCCGCGAGGAACACGCCGAGGATCGGGCCGTAGAACAGCGAGCCCAGCAGGTTGACGGCCTGGATGAGGTTGTCGACGCGCGAGGCGCCGAGCGCGAACACGATCGACAGCACGCCCCACCCCGCCGTGAACAGCTTCGCGGCGGTCAGGTAGTGCGTGTCGCTCTCGCTCGGGCGCCAGCTGCGGCGGTAGAAGTCGATGAGCGTGCACTGCGCGAGCGCCGTGAGCTCGCTGGCCGTCGACGACATCGCCGCGCAGAAGATCACGGCGAGCAACAACCCGACGAGGCCGCGCGGCAGGTTCGCCATGACGAACGACAGGAAGATGTAGTCGGCGTCTTTCGTGTCGGTGCCTGGCAACGCGCGCGCGATCGCCTTTTTCACGCGCGTGCGGACGTCGGCGGACGCGGCGGCGGCGGCCTGCACGCCGGCCTTCGCATCGGCGATCGCGCGCGCGTCGTTGCCGTCGAGCGCCGCCTCGAGCTGCGCGATCTGGTCACGCTTGCGGGCAAACGCCGCGGCGTGCTCGGCCTCGAGCGCGCGCACCTCGCCGCCGCCGGGCGCGGCCTCGGCGCGCGCGAGCTCGGCCTCGTTGAAGAACGCCGGCGGCGCGTTGAACTGGTGGAACACGAACACGAGCACGCCCACGAACAAGATGAGCGCCTGCATGGGCACCTTGAGCAGGCCGTTGAACAGCAGGCCCAGCCGGCTCTCCGTGATCGAACGGCCCGACAGGTAGCGCTGCACCTGCGACTGGTCGGTGCCGAAGTACGACATCGCGAGGAAGAAGCCGCCCGTGAGGCCCGACCACAGCGTGTAGCGGCTGTTGGGATCGAAGGACGCGTCGACGATGTTCATCTTGCCGAGCGTGCCCGCGAGCCGCGCGGCGCGGCCGAACGTCAGGTCGGCCGGCAACCGCGACACGATGACGATCGCGGCGACGACCATGCCGCCCAGCATGACGACCATCTGGTGCTTCTGCGTCTGGCTCACGGCGCGCGTGCCGCCCGCGACGGTGTAGATCGTCACGAGCACGCCGATGGCGACGCTGGTCCCCGCGAGCGACCAGCCGACGACCTTCGAGAGGATGATCGCGGGCGCGTAGATCGTGACGCCCGCCGAGAGGCCACGCTGAAGCAAGAACAGCAGTGCGGTCAGCTGGCGGGTCTTGCGATCGAAGCGCTTCTCGAGGAGCTCGTAGGCCGTGAAGACGCGCAGGCCGTAGTAGCGCGGCACGAACGCGACCGAGAGCGCGATCATCGCGAGCGGCAGCCCGAAGTAGAACTGCACGAAGCGCATGCCGTCCTCGTAGGCCTGGCCCGGCATCGACAGGAAGGTGATGGCGCTGGCCTGCGTCGCCATGACGGAGAGGCCGATCGTGCGCCAGTCGTCGCGGTAGCCGCCGTGGACGTAGGCCGCCATGTCGACGCGGGCGCCGGCGCGCGCGCGCGTCTTCCACAGGCCGTAGCCGATGATCGCGCCCAGGGTGCCGAAGACGACGACCCAGTCGAGCGCGCTCATCGCAGCGCCGCCGTCAGCGCCGCATAGACGACGATCTGTGCGGCGAGCGCGACGACGAGCAGCGCGTAGATGCGCGGCCAGGTCGCGAAGGGCGGCGCGGCGTCGAGCTCGCGGTCGCCTTCGGACCGTTCCTCAGGGGGCATGCTTGCCGCCCGCGAGCAGGTTCGCGAACAGGCGGTACGCGCCCGGCACGCCCGCGGGCAGCTGGCGGAAGAACGCGAGGCCCGTGTAGACGAACGTGCCTTTGCCCTGGCGCGCCCACAGCACGCCGCCCGCGAGCGCGGGCTCGTCGGGATCGTGCATCGACAAGACCGTCTCGTAGCGCGGGTCCCACTTCGCGGCGAAGTAGAGGCCGCGCTCTTGCACCCAACCGTCGAAGTCGTGCGGGCCGAGCGCGTTCGGCGTCGTGAGCGCCGCGTGCTTGGCGTCGCGGAACGTCGGCGCCGCCGTCTCGTCGGTGACGCGCTCGCGCCCGATCTCGAACGGCCACGGACCGAGCGCGACGTCGAGCGGCGCGAGGCGGTTGTTGGTGTTGTACTGGACGACGAGCGTGCCGCCGCCCTCGACGTAGGCCATGAGCGCGGCGTGCGCGGCGCGCAGGTTCGCGCTCGTGTTGAAGGCGCGCACGCCCGTGACGACGGCGTCGAAGCGCGCGAGCGCGGGCGCCGAGAGCGCGGCGTCGTCGAGCAGCGTGACGTCGTAGCCGACGCGGCGGAGCGCCGCCGGCACCTCGTCGCCCGGCCCGGGGACGTAACCGATCTTCTTGCCGCCCGTCGTGAGCGCCACCGGCACGAGACGCACGTCGGCGTCGGCGAGCCACGTCTGCGCCGGAATGTGCGCGTGCTCGACGTGCACGACGCCGCGCGAGAGCGCCGCGCCGCCGTCGAGCAGCGCGATCGCGCGCAGCGTGCCGGCCGCCGCGTTCGGTCCCGGATGAACTTGGAACGACACCGTCGCCTCGGCGCCCTTGGTCGCGAGCGAGAACGGCACCGCCCCGGGCTCGGCCGTCCAACCGGCCGGCAACGCGAGGCGCACCTTGCCCGCGACTTTCGGCGCGCCGGCCGTGAGGCGCACGGCGAGCGAGCGCGGCCGCGCGTCGGGGAACATGAGCACCCCCGCGTCGGGGCGCACGGAGACGGCCGGCGTGATCTCGACGGGACGGTGGCGCTCGCCCATGACGGGATCGACCCACTTGAACGTCACGGGCCGCGTGATCGTCAGCGCGTGTCCCGCGATCGTGAGCGCGAACGTCACGACGAGCGCGGGCGGGCTCTCGGGCGCGCCGATGAGCGCGGGATCGGGCGTGTGGTACACGCCGGCATCGGGGGGCGCGTCGAGCCAGTACGGCGTCGTGGGCACGCGATCGGCCGGCACGCGCACGGTGCGCTTCGTGTCGAGCGGCGCGCTGGCGTGATCGGCAGCCGGCGCGTCGAGGGCCTTCCCGACCTTCGTCGCCGCGGCGTCGAACGGGAAGCTCAACGAATCGAGCGTCACGGACGCGGCGGCGCGATCGACGGCCGTCGCCGTGATCTCGACCTCCTGCCCGGGCGCGACGGCGGCGTCGCTCGCCGTCGCCTCGAGGTGCAGGCCCGCGCACGCGACGACCAGATCCGCGATCTCGCGCTTCTTCTCGGCGCGCACGTCGGCGTCGGGCACGGAGTCCAGCGCGCGATCGAAGGCGAGCAACGCGGGGATCGACGTCTGTGGTTTCGTCGGATCGAACGCGCGCGCGAGCTTCGCCGCCGCGGCGCCGAGCGAAGCCGCGCCTTTGAAGCGCTTCCAGCTGAAGTCGATGCCGAAGGTGGCCGCCTTCGCGTCGAGCGGCTTGCCGTCGAGCGCCTTGAAGTATTCGACGATCGGCCCGCGCGTGCGCGCGACGCCGAAGCCCTGGCTCTTGTGCATGCTGCGGCTGTCGGCCGCGAGCTCGCCCGTCGACAGACCGAGCAGCGGGTTGAACGCGCCGACGTCGAGCTTCGCGAACGCCGAGAGATCTTCGTTGGGCGCGAGGTTCCAGGTCGACTTGTTCCAGAGCAGGCGCGTCGCTTGCCACGTGCCGACGCCGCCCGTGAGCTGCTCGGGGTGGAACTTGGGATCGGCGGCGGCGCGGAACGCCTCGACGGCGAGCATCGCCGACGCCGTGTGGTGGCCGTGCGTGTCGGTCTTCTCGGGCGGGAAACGCGTGATGATGACGTCGGGACGAAAGCGACGGATCACGGCGACGACGTCGGCGAGCACGGCGTCCTTGTTCCAGATGCGCAGCGTCTCGTCGGGGCTCTTCGAGAAGCCGAAGTCGCGTGCGCGCGTGAACGCCTGCTCGGCGCCGTCGATGCGCCGCGCGGCCAGCAGCTCTTGCGTGCGAATGAGCCCGAGCTCGGGGCCTTGCTCGCTGCCGATGAGGTTCTGCCCGCCGTCGCCGCGCGTGAGCGACAGATACTTCGCGCGCACGAGGACGTCGTTCTGCAGATACGCCAGCAGCGCCGTGTTCTCGTCGTCGGGGTGCGCGGCGACATACAGCACGCGCCCGACGACGCCGAGGCGCTTCAAGCCGAGCTGGACGCGCGCGGCGTCCATCGGCGGCGAACCATCAGCCACCGCGGCACCGGACATCGAGAAGAAGGAGATCGAGAGCGACCACAACAACGACGTCTTGAGGAAGCGCATGGGAATTTCGTCGGAGCGGGCGCAGTATAGTGGAGGCGTCCGGTGGGTCGACCGTTCTCCAACGCTTTCTTTGCCGGCGAGCCGCGCGCGTCGGCGTTCCTCTCGGGCGACTTCCGCGATCCCGCGACGCGCGAGGCGGCCGCGCGCGCCGCCGCCTCGCGACGCGCGCACCCCGCCGTCGTCGAGGCGCTCACGGCGCAACAGCGGCGTCTTCCGTCGAGCGCCGCGCGCGACGCCAACCTCGCGGCCCTCGCGCGCGGCGACACGGCGGTCGTCGTCACGGGCCAACAAGTCGGGCTCTTCCTCGGCCCGCTGTACTCCTTCTACAAAGCGGCTTCGGCCGTCGCGACGGCGCGCGCGCTCGAGGCGGCATCGGGCGCGCGCTGTATCCCGCTCTTCTGGCTGCAGACCGAGGATCACGACCACGCCGAGATCGCGTCGTGTCGTGTCCTCGGCGCCGACGGTGCGCCCGTCGCCCTCGCGCTCGCGCCCGAGACGGCGGCCGAGGCGCGCGTGTCGATCGCCCACCGGCGGCTCGGGACCGAGGTCACCGTGGCGCTCGAGGCGCTCGACGAGGCGCTCGCGGGCGCTCCGCACGCCGCCGCGGTCGTCGCGTCGTTGCGAGCCGCCTACGAGCCGGGGCGCAGCTACGCCGAAGCGTTCGCGCGCGTGCTCGCGACGATCTTCGCCGACGAGGGGCTGCTGATCCTCGATCCGCGCGACGCGCGCATCGCCGCCGCGGCGTCGCCGATCTACGCGCGCGCGCTCGACGACGCCGAAGCGATCGAGGCGAGGCTGCGGACGCGTGGCCGCGAGCTCGCGAACGCAGGCTTCGACGAGCAGATCCCCGTGCGCGACGGCTGCGCCCTGCTCTTTTTCCACGACGGCGGCCCGGCCGCTCCGCGCCACCGGCTCAAGCGCGCGGGCGCGCGCTGGGAATTGTCGGGCGCGGGGCGCTTCCTCGACGACGCGCGCGTTCGCGTGGCGCTCGCCGACGATCCTCTGCGTGGCTCGACCTCGGCGCTGCTGCGCCCGCTCGTGCAAGACGCGCTCTTGCCGACGGCGGCGTACGTGGGTGGCCCCGCCGAGGTGAGCTACTTCGCGCAGCTCGATCCGCTGTACGACGTCTTCGCGCTGCCCCACCCGCTCGTCGTGCCGCGCGCGCGCTTTCGCGTCATCGACGCGCCCACGCGGCGGCGGCTCGGCCAACTCGGGCTCACGGCCGCCGAGGCCGAGGGTCCACGCGCCGAGCTGGCGGCGCGAATCTCGGCCGCGCACCCGACGGACGAGCCGCACCCCGCGGAGCTGCGGGCCCGCGTCGCGCGCGAGGTCGCGCCCGCGGCCGACCAGATCGCGCGTGCCCTGATCGCCGCCGATCCCGGCGCGGCCCGCATCGCCGCCCGCGCGCGCCGCTCGATCGATCGCGCGTTCGAGCGGATGATCGCGCGGGCCGAGCGCGCCCTCGTCACGCGCGACGTGCCCGCGCTCGCGCGCCTCGACAAGCTCCAGCGCGCGCTCGCGCCCGACGGCGTGCCGCAAGAGCGCGTCTACGCGTGGCCGTCGCTCGCGGCGCGCCTCGGCATCGCGCCGTTCACGCGCATGGTGCTCGAGCACCTCGCGCGCGCGCCGTTCACGACGACGGTGCAGGAGCTCACGCCATGACCACGAAGGACGATCGCCTCGCGATCGGCGTCGCGTGCTTCTCGACGTTCGGCGGCAGCGGCGTCGTCGCCGCCGAGGTCGCGACGACGCTGGCGCGCCGCGGGCATGCCGTGCACGTCTTCAGCGACGACGTCCCGGGCCGCCTCGAGACCGACGGCCACCTGTCGTTCCACCGCGTCGAGGCGCCCGCCTACCCGCAGCTGCGCCACGACTTGTACGAGCTCGCGCTCGCCTCGAAGATCGTCGACGTCGCGCTGCGTGAAGGGCTCGACGTCGTGCACGCGCACTACGCGCTGCCGCACGCCGTGAGCGCCGAGCTCGCGCGCCAGGTGCTCGCGAACGAGCCCAAGGCGCGCCCTCTCGCCGTCGTCACGACCTTGCACGGCACCGACACGACGCTCGTCGGCGCCGACGCCAGCTTCCGCCCGCTCACGCGCTTCTCGATCACGAGCAGCGACGCCGTGACCGCACCGTCGCGCTGGCTCGCCGAGGCGACGCGCCGCAACCTCGACCTGCCGGCGACGTGCGCGATCGACGTCGTGCCGAACTTCGTCGACGCCGCGCGGTTCGCGCCCGCCGCCGCGCCCGTTCCGGGCGCGCCCCCCGTCGTCGTCCACGTCTCGAACTTCCGTCCGCTCAAGCGCGTCGACGACGTCGTGCGCGTGTTCGCGGCCGTGCGCGCCCGCCGCCCCGCGCGCCTGCGCCTCGTGGGCGACGGCCCCACGCGCCCCCACGTCGTCGCGCTCGTGCGCGCGCTCGGCCTCTCCGACGACGTCGACTTCGTCGGCGAGCGGCGCGATCTCGCGGCGCTGGTCACGGGCGCGGCGGCCTTCGTGCTGCCGAGCGAGAGCGAGAGCTTCGGCCTCGCGGCGCTCGAGGCGCTCGCCTGCGGCGTGCCCGTCGTCGCCTCGAACGTGGGCGGCCTGCCCGAGGTCGTCGCCGACGGCGAGGTCGGCTTCCTGCACGAGCTCGGCGACGTCGACGCGATGGCGTCTTCCGTCGGCCGCCTCGTCGACGACGCCGCCCTTCGCGCGCGCCTCGGCCTGGCCGCACGCGCCCACGCCGAGACCCACTTCCGCGTCGAGCCCGCCGTCGATCGCTACGAAGCGATCTACCGGCGGGCGGTAAAGGAAGCCGTGCGCATTCATGAATGAATGCGCACGTACGCGGACGGACAACCCACCCTGCCCACCCTCGCGCCCTTCGGG
>DASZRT010000099.1:0-25689 GCA_035549075.1 Polyangia bacterium
CACGCGGTTCTCTCGTACGCGTCGCCCGCCGGGATGACCGAGGCCGAGCGCGCGGCGGCGGCCGGCGTGGGCGCGCCGGCACCGGCCGACGCGCTCGCGATCGGTGGCGCAGCCGATGGGGACAGCGGCCCGCTCCGGCGCGCGCTCGCGGCGCTCGGAGGCGCGCTCCTCACCGGGGCCGCGCCCAGCGCCGCCGCCTCGCCCGAGGGCACGGAAGAGACGTTGACCTCGGCGCGCTCGGAGGCGCTCGCGCGTCTCGTCGAGCGGCTCGCGGCGCCGGCCGTCTCGGCGACGATCGTCGCGGGCGACGTCGCGCGCGTCACGGTCGCGCCCGCGTCGAGCCCGCCGCTGCCGCTCACGTTCACGAGCGCGGCCGCCGCGCTCGCCGACGGGCCGTGGACGTTCCTCGTCGCGCGCGCTCTCGAGGACGCGCGCGGCGGGTGGCTCGCGCTGCGTGGCCTCGACGCGCGCGCCCGCACGGAGCTCCTCACGGGTGCGCAGGCCGGCCTCCTGGGCGAGACGCCCGACGGCGAGCGCGCCCGCGCCGCCGCGAAGAAGATCGCTGACGCGGGCGAGACGTTCGCCGCGGGCGACGTGCGCACGCGCCTCATCGCCGATCTCGCCGACGCCCTGTCGAAGCCGCTCGACTGGGACGCGGCCGAGCGCGCCGCGGCGCACACGGCGAACCGCGTGGGGTTGCTCGCGTGCGGCAGCGTCGCCGACGCGCTCGCGGCCCTCGCACGAGAAGACGCGCTGCTCGCCAAGGCGGGCGCCGACGCGCCCCTCGACGCGCGCCGGAGCTTCCTGCGCACGAACGTCGTGCGCGAGCTCGTGCGCTTCGCCTTCTCGCCCGCGTTCGCGCTCGGCGCCGCGGGCGACCGCTGACGCGCGCGTGGATCTGTACCTCGTCACGCCGGGCTTCGAAGACGCGCTCCGCGCCGAGCTCGCTGAGTCGCGCACGCTCGCGCCCGGCCTCGTCGAGGCGAGCGCGCCGGCGACGCGCGATCCCGTGTTCTCGCGCCAGCGGTTGCCCGACGCGCGCGCCGTCGAGGGCGCGTCGGTCGCCGCGCTCGCCGAAGCGGCGTACGCCTCGCTCGAAGGCGCGATCGACGCGTGGCCCGGACCGTTCGTCGTCCACGCCGTGACGCCGCCGCCCGCGCCCGCACCCGACGCGCCCACGGTGCTGCCCGGCGCGCGCCTCGCACATTCGCGCGCGCTCAAAAAGGCGAAGCCCGACGCCAAACCAGAAGCCTCGAAGGCCGAGGCCGTCCTCGAACGGCGCGCGGCCCTCGTCGAGGCGGCGTTCGTCGCGCTCGTCGAGGCGCGCCGCAAACGCGCCTCTCGACGTCGCCGCCCCGCCGAAGCGCCGGGTCCGTTCGACGAGACCGTGCTGCTCGTGCAGATGCTCGCGGCGACGCGCGAGCGCTTCTTCGTGTCGGCGGCCGCGCCGCGCGCGCTGCCTCGCGGCGGGTTCGATCTCGCGCCATGGCCCGCGGGCGCGCCTCCCGTCGCGGAGGACCGCACCCCGCCCTCGCGCGCCTACCGCAAGCTCGAAGAGGCGTTCGCTTGGATGGGCGCGGCGCCTCGCGCAGGCGAGACCTGCGTCGATCTCGGCGCCGCGCCAGGGAGCTGGACGGTCATGGCGGCGCGGCGCGGCGCGCGCGTCGTCGCCATCGATCGTGCGCCGCTCGCGCCCGCCGTCGCGCGCCTGCCCGGCGTCAGCACGATCGCCGGCAACGCCTTCACCTACGAGCCGCCGGCGCCCGTCGACTGGCTGCTGTCCGACATCGTCTGCGAGCCCGAGCGCGCGATCGCCCTCGTCGACGCGTGGCTCGGGGCCGGGCGCTGCCGGCAGCTCGTCGTCACCGTGAAGTTCCGCGGGCGCGAGCAGTACGGCACCCTCGCCGCGCTCGAGCCGATCTTCGCGCGCGCCGCGCCCGCGTTCGCCCGCGTCAAGCAGCTCGCCCACAACAAGAACGAGGTCACGGTGATGGTGCGTCGCACGACGTGATCGCTTTGGGCGGCGGCGCGCCACTAGGAGGTATGGCGAACCGTCACCCGATGTTTTGCGCCGCGATCGCGGCCGTTCTCAGCGCTTCGGCCTGCTCGTCCAACGACGCGCCCGCGAGCTGCGCGCCCGGCGGCGGCACCGGCAGCGGCGGAAATTCCGGAGCTGCGGGACAAACCGCGACGGGCGGAGCCACGGGCGGCGGCGGCGCGACGGCGAGCGGCGGCACGACCGGCTCTGGAGGCGCGACCGCCACGGGCGGTGTCACGGGATCCGGCGGCACGACGCCGTCGGGCGGCAGCACGGGCGCCGGTGGAACCACGGCGTCGGGCGGCGCGACCGGCGCGGGCGGCTCGACGTCCGCGGGCGGCACCACGGGCGCGGGCGGCTCACCCGCCTTGCCGTCGTCGTTCGTCTTCGGTCCCTACAAGGACACGAGCATCAACATGAACTGGAACACGAACACGATCTCGACCAAGGTCGGCGGCGCTCTCACGTCCTTCGCCGACGACATGAGCGCCGCGGGCCACGCGACGGTGACGCTCGCCTTCGCGACCGGCGAGTGCGGCAACGAGAGCTGGGGTGGCGTCAAAGGCGCCGACCTCGCGTCCGTCAACGTGCCGCTGCTCACGCACGCGGGCATCAAGTACATGATCTCGACCGGCGGCGCCGCCGGCTCGTTCACCTGCGGAAGCGACGCCGGCATGAACGCCTTCATCGATCGCTGGGCGTCGGCGAACCTCGTCGGCGTCGACTTCGACATCGAGGCCGGCCAATCGGCGAGCGTCATCAGCGACCTCGTCGCGCGCATCAAATCGGCGCACACGAAGTACCCGTCGCTGCGCTTCAGCCTCACGCTCGCGACCCTCGGCGTGAGCAACTCCGGCCAGTCGACGGCGAAGTCCCTCGGCGCCGACGCCCAGGACAGCCTCAACTACTACGGCGACAACGCGCTCGCGGCGATGAAGACGCAATTCGGCTTCAACGGCACGCCCGCGACGTGGCCGTCGTACGTCACGGTGAACCTCATGACGATGGACTACGGCGCGCCCGCGCCCGGCGTCTGCGTCGTCTCGGGCGGCCTCTGCCAAATGGGCCAGACCGCGCTGCAGGCCGCCTACAACCTGCGCGACAAGCAAGGCGTGCCCTTCTCGGCCATCGAGCTCACGCCCATGATCGGCGGCAACGACGCCGCCGACGAGAAGTTCATGCCCGCCGACGCCGACACCGTCGCCGCTTTCGCCCGCGAAAGCGGCCTAGCCGGCGTCCACTACTGGTCCTACGACCGCGACGTCGACTGCACCCAGGGTTACGCCTCGCCGACCTGCAATTCGATCGGCGGCGTCGGCACCTACGGCTACCTGAAGCGCTTCAACGCCGCCGGCCTCAAGTAGGCGGTGGCGGCGTCGCGGTGCAAGAGCAGCCGCACGTGGCCCGCCGCGTAGGCCGATTCGGTGTAGAGCGCGTCGAGCGCGCCGTCCCCGTTCACGTCCGCGAGCGACACCCATCCCGCCGGGCGCGCGATGGGCACGTACGTCGGCGCCGACAGGCTCCCGTGGCCGTCGTTCAAATAGACCGCGATGCGCGCGCAGTCGCCGCTCGGGACGACGAGGTCGACCTTGCCGTCGCCGTTCACGTCACCGAAGGCGTCGCGGACGCGGTTCGGGTCGACGAAGACATTCCCTTCGGACACGGGAAGCCTCCGAGGCACGGCGAACGTGCCGCCGCCAAGGTTGATGAGCACGCTGACGGTTCCCAATCTCACCCCCGCGATGTCGGTTCTGCCGTCGCCGTCGAAATCGACGAGCGCGATCGCATCGAAGGCGCCCGTATAGGCCACCGCGAGCGCGAACGTCCCCGCGCCGTTGCCGAGAAGGACGTGCACCTCGTTGTCGCCCGCGATCACGACGTCCGGCGCCGCGGTGCCCCCCACATCACCGACCGCGACAGCGTGCGCGTGGAAGGCGGGGTCGAGCAACGAAGACGTGTAGGCCCCGCCGGTGGCCGAACGAAACACCCACGTGCCGGTCGAGGTCACCGAGCTCCCGTCCGCGAAGAGCAGCTCGCTCTTCTTGTCGCCGTCGAGATCGGCGGCGACGAGGCCGTGAACGTACGCCCCCGGCGCGTAAGGCGTCGGCGGCGACAGGACGCCGTGCCCGTCATTGAGGAACGTCGACAGGTTGTTTTGGATGTCGAAGTCGACGACGTCGAGCGCGCCGTTGCCGTCGAGATCGCCGAGGGTCAACTCCAACGGACTCGCGACGGAGTGGCGTGTGCCCGCCCCCGGCGCACTGCCCTTCTGGGAGAGCGAGACGACGACGCTGCCGAGACCCGCGGCGCCGCCCGCACCCGAATTCCCACCCTCACCGAAAGGGGGAACGTAGTCGACGCCCCCGATGACGACGTCTGCGAGATGGTCACCGTCGACGTCGCCGAGCGCGAGCGTCGTCGCGAGCTCGCCATTCGGATAGGGCAACGTTTGCTCTGCGAGGAACAGGCCGTTCGAGACGAACGGCTTGCTGCAGTCGACCACCTGGGTGCCCGAACCGTCGCCGCCGAAGCCCGGGTTTCCGCCGGCGTCACCCCCAAAGCCCGGCGGCCCGCCGGCGTTGCCGCCGGATCCCAGGACGACCTGGCCCCCCATGCCTCCGACGGCGACCGGCGAGCCACCGTCGCCGCCGGCCCCACCGAGAGAGCCACCATTCCCGCCGGCGCCGGGGTCGACCGCGCCGATGGGCGTCCGCGTGTTGCACGCGAGAATGCCGATGAGACTGAGCGTCGTTGCGACAAGCCAAGTGTTCTTCACGTTGGAACCTCCACGCGCCCCATGTCTCTAGAGCGAAAAATATTACGGCAATGATTCCAGCGCCCGGCGGGCGGCCGCCGCGAAGGCGCCATCGGCGTGCAACGACAGATAACTTTCGAGATCGGTTCGCGCGCCCATGGTGTCGTGCGCGCGCAAGCGGCAAGACGCGCGGCCGTAGAGCGCACGTCCGCCTTCGGCGTCGTCGGCCGCCGACGCGAGCACGCGATCGAAGTCGCGCACGGCTTCGAGGCAGCGCCCCGCCTCGGCGAGCAGCTCGCCGCGCGTGATGCGCACGCCGCGCGTGAGCGCGGCGCCGGCCTCGTCGACGCCGGCGAGCAGCGCGAGCGCGTCTCGACGGCGGTCTTGCGCCATGAACGCTTCGGCGCGCGCAACGCGCGCCTCGTCACGGAGCGCGCCCGAGGGAAATCGACGGTCATATTCGTCGAGAGCGCGCAACGCCCCGATCGGATCGCCCGCCGATCGCAGCTCGCGGAACGCCTCCCCGACGAGCGCAGCCTCCTCGGGAGGCGGCGCCTCGTGCCCCACCGGGCGGCTCAGGACGCGATGGGGCCTCGGCGCGTGCGGCAGCGACGGCGGATCGATCTCACGCAGCGCCGGCGCTTCTTCGGCGGGAGCTGACGGCCCGTCAATCGGCGCCACGTCGCCGCCGGACTTCCGACGCGGCCGCTCGAGGCGCAACGCCGGCTCGACGGACGGTGCGGGCGCGCGCAGAGTCTCGTCGCTGCGCTGCCGCCAAAACGTCACGGCCGCCCCAACGACCCCCGCCGTCGAGAGCAGCAGCAGCATCACCACGATCGCGAACCGCCAAACGAAACGCGCGCGGCGCCCCTGACCGCCGGGCGTTTCCCGTCTGCGCGCGGCGCGGATCAACGCCGCTTCCGCGGGCTCGGTGGCCTGGCGGACGCTGCGAAGCGCCGCGCCCGGCCAGCTTTCCCCTTCGGCTTTCGAGTCGGACCAGCGCTCGGGATCGAACAATTCGGCGCTCATGGGCCGTTCTCCTTCTTGGCGTTCTGCGCGAGCAGAGTCTCGTGCTCCTGCTGAAAGCGATCGCGCGCGCGGAAGAGCCACACGCGAACCGTCGCCACCTTCGCGTCGAGCAGCGTCGCGATCTCTTCCGACGACAACTGCTCTATCTCGAACAAGATGAGAATTCGGCGGAGCTTGTCGGGGAGCCGATCGAGCACGCGGTACACGTGGGCAACGTCCCGACCCCGTTCGAAGGCCTCGCCCGGCGTCGGCCCCGCGGCGCTCATGCTCGTGACGGCCGCCTCAGGCGTGCGCGAGAGCCAGCGCTGCAACCGGCGCTTGCGGCGCGCGGACATGACGACCCTCTCCGTCGTTCGGAAGAGCCAGGTCGTGATCGCGGCGCGCCCGTCGAACGTCTGGAGCCGCCGGTTGGCCACGAGAAAAACCTCTTGCAGGACGTCCTCCGCGTCGATGCCGGGGCCACCCAGCCGAGCGGCCCAGCGCATGATCGTGCGGTCGTGCGCGCGGAAGAGCGCGGCGACGTCGATCGTCTGGGCGGAGCCCTTCTCAGAGGCGGGAGGGGCCTCTTCTGTGGCACGGCCGGGGTTCACCGCGCGTCCCGTGTCGGCACGGCCAAAAACGTTTCAGCGGCCGACTTCGAAAGACGCGCCGAGGGAGATCAGCGCCTCTTTCGAGGGAAGGTCGGCCGATGCGGTGGTGCCCTCGACGTAGAGCGTGTGGCCGGCCGGCCAGAGCACGGCCGCGGCTTCGGCCCACGGCGTCAGGCGGCCGAAGTGGGCCTTGACGCGCAACGCGGCCAACGCGCCGGGATCGAAGAGGGTCGAGCTCGAGGCTGACGAAAACCCGCGGCCGCTGACCGACATCGCCGTGAGCAACACGCCGGCCCGCAGCTCGAGGTCGAACGGCCGGAGGCGGAGGTCGGCGCGCGCGTCCACGACACCGCCCAAGCGCCTCCATGATCCTTGCCCCGTTCCCACGGTCATCGCGTGCGTATCGACGGCGATCCCGCCAACGCCCACGGCCCAGGGCGCATCGGACGGTCCGGCGGCCAGCTCGGCGACCGCGCCTCCCACGAGATCTCCGCCTGCGGCCGAAGCGACGAAGGCAGCCCCCGGCGCGATGAGCCACGGCGCACGCGGCGGCGGAAGCGATGCGCGAACGATCGTCGGCGGCTCGGACGCCCGGGGTGGCGGGGGACTCGGAGCCGCAGCAACCGCCGGCGCGCGCGGCACGTCGAGATTCCCTGCGTCGCCGGCGCGCAGCCGCGCCTCCCACGCGGCGACGATGACCGCCGCCGCGCGAGCGCGCTCGTCGCAGCCTGCCGCGGGAGGGAGCTGCTTTTCGCCGACGAACTCCCCCGCGCCCGTGACGAGTCGAACGTTGACTGCGGCGGCACGGGCCTTGAGCTCGACGACGTCGGACGACGCACCCGCGACCGTCGTCGTCGAGACGAGCCCCTCGAGGGCAGCCGTCACTTGGGCCGACGAGGGGCACGTCGTCTCTCCCTGCACGACGAGGCCGGGCCCGGAGGCCGCGGCCAGCGCCATCACGCCCACTGCAACGAGAGAAGCCACCGTCGGTCCGCGTAACACGCGGCTTCGATCGGGGCAAGCTGGAGGCGCGTGTCTCTAGAAGCTAAATTTACCGAAGGAGCCGAGCTCTTTGAACGCCTGCACGAGGCGGGCGGTCATGCCCTTTTCGCCGAGGAACACCCAGGCGCGCGGGTCGATGTACTTCTTGTTGGGCTTTTCGGGGCCCTCGGGGTTGCCGAGCTGCGACTTCAGGTAGGCGCCCTTCTCGTCCATGTACTTCTTGATCGGATCGGTGAAGGCCCACTGCGTGTCGGTGTCGATGTTCATCTTCACGACGCCGTAGGAGACGGCCTCTTTGATCTCTTCGGGCGTGGAACCCGAGCCGCCATGAAATACGAAAGACAGCGGCTCGTCGCCGGTCTTGCGCTGCTTCTTCACGAACTCCTGCGAGTCGCGGAGGATCGACGGCTTGAGCTTGACGTTGCCGGCGGCGTAGACGCCGTGCGTGTTGCCGAACGACGCGGCGACCGTGAAGCTGCCGACGGGGCCGAGCGTGTCGTAGGCCATCAGCACGTCCTCGGGGCTCGTGTAGAGCTTCGAGTGCTCGACGCCCGAGTTGTCGACGCCGTCTTCCTCGCCGCCCGTGACGCCGAGCTCGATCTCGAGCGTCATCTTCATCTTGGCGATGCGCGAGAGGTACTTGCGGCTGATCTCGAGATTTTCTGCGATGGGCTGCTCGGAGAGGTCGAGCATGTGGCTGCTGAAGAGCGGCTCACCGTTCTTCGCATAGTAGGCCTCGCCCGCCTCGATGACGCCGTCGACCCACGGCAGGAGCTTCTTCGCGCAGTGATCGGTGTGCAGCACGACGGGGACGCCGTAGGCCTCGGCGACCGCGCGCACGTGGAGCGCGCCCGCGACCGAGCCGGCGATCGACGCCTTCTGCGCGGCGTTGTCGAGCGTCTTGCCGCCGTAGAACTGCGAGCCCGTGTGCGACAGCTGCACGATGACGGGCGCGTTCGCCTCGCGCGCGGCGGCGAGCGCGGCGTTGGCGCCCGACGAGCCGATGACGTTGACGGCGGGCAGCGCGCAGTCCGCCTGCTTGCAGTAGGCGAAGAGCTCGAGGAGCGCGTCGCCGGTGATGACCCCGGGCTTCAGCTTGAGCGGTGACATTGTTGAATTCGATCTAACACACCTCGGGCGCGGCCCGAAGCGTCGCCGCCCTCGACGGACGGCGACGCGACGTGTTCAGGCCGACTACTTCTCCATCTTCTTGTCGCCCATGTCGCCTTCTTCTTTCTTCTTCTTGCCCTTCTTCTTCTTGGGCTTGGCGTCGGCCGCGGGTGGCGGCGCGTCTTCCGCGTGGGCGAGCGTCCACGACGTCGGCAAACAGACGGCCAGCAGCAGGAACATCGCGCGAATCATCTTCATGGTCGGCACTCTCCTTGGCTCGCATCGTAGCGTCGACGCGCGCAGGCGCGGTTTCGTCGCCGTAAATTTTTCGTCAATGCGCGGCCCGCGACCTGGGCCACACGATCGCGTAGGCCGCGGGCCGGCGAAGAAGGTAGACGGCGAGACCGCTCAAGAAGGCGGCCGCTGCGACGACCTGGCCCGCCAAGAACAGGCCCGACGGGAACGTCACGTAGATCTGCGCCACGGCGAGCGACGCCGCGAGACCGGCGGCGACGCCGACGACGGACGACGCAGCTCTAAGGGATCTCAGACGCGCGGGCGCGAGCTCGACGAGGCGCTGCCAGAGCAGCTGCTCCTGCCGCCAGTACGTCACGACGACGGGGATGATCTCGAGCGTGAGGAACGCCGACGTCACGAGGCCGCCGACCATCGGCGCGGCGATGCGCTTCATGACGTCGGCGCCCGAGCTCGTCGCCCACATCAGCGGCACGAGGCCGATGAGCATCGTCGACACCGTCATGAGCTTGGGCCGCACGCGTTGCACCGTACCTTCCATGTGCGCGGCGACGATGTCGGCGAGATCGTTGATGCGGCCTTCGGCTTGGCGCTTTTTGAAGGCGTTGTCGATGTACACGATCATGACGATGCCCGTCTGAGCCGCGAGGCCGACGAGCGCGATGATGCCGACCCACACCGCCGTCGACACGCGGTCGTCGAGCAGCCACAGGAGCCACACGCTGCCGACGAGCGCGAACGGGATCGACAGCAGGATGATGAGCACCTCGACGGCGTTCCTGAACTGCAGGAACAGCAGCACGACGACGATGAGCAGCGTGAGCGGCACGACGAGCTTGAGGCGCGCGGCCGTCTGCTCGAGCTGCTCGTACTGGCCCGTCCACTTGAGGTACGTGCCGGGCGGGAGCTTCAACCTGCCGTCGGCGAGAGCGCGCGCGACGACGCTCTTCGCCTCGTCGACGTAGCCGCCGAGGTCGCGCCGGCCCTGGTCGATGTCGACGTAGACGTAGCCGACGAGCAAGCCCGCCTCGTCGCGCACCATGGGCGGGCCTCCCGCGATCTTGACGTCGGCGATCTCGCCGAGCGGCACGAAGGCCTGGCCGTCGCCGCCGACGGGGACGGCGACGCGGCGCAAAGCCTCGAGATCGCCGCGCAGCTCGCGCGGGTACCGCACGTTGATCGAGAACCGGTTGCGGCCCTCGACCGTCGTGCCGATGGGCGCGCCCCCGATCGCGCTCTCGATGACGCGCTCGACGTCGGCGACGCGCAGCCCGTAGCGGCCCAGCTTCTCCGGCTTCGGAACGACGTCGACGTACAGCCCGCCGAGGTTGCGTTCGTAAAGGACGCTGCGCGTGCCCGCGATGGGCGCGATGACGTGCTCGAGCGACGCGCCGATCTTCTCGATCTCGTCGAGGTCCTTGCCGAAGATCTTGATGCCGATGGGCGTGCGCACGCCCGTCGTCAGCATGTCGACGCGCGTCTTGATCGGCATCGTCCACGCGTTGGTCCAGCCCGGGAACTGCATCTTCGCGTTCATCTCGGTCGTCAGCCGCTCCCAGGTCATCCCCTTGCGCCATTGCTCGCGCGGCCGCAGGCGCACCGTCGTCTCGACCATCGTGATGGGCGCGGGATCGGTCGCCGTCTCCGAACGACCGACCTTGCCGAAGACGGACTCGACCTCGGGGAACGTCCTCAAGATTCGGTCCTGGCGCTGCAGCTGCGTCTTCGCCTGTTCGATCGAGATGTTCGGGAAGGTGATCGGCATGTACAGCAGGTCGCCCTCGTTGAGCGGCGGCATGAACTCGTGACCGAGCTTCATGCCGAGCGGGATCGCCGAGGCGAGCGCGAAGAGACCAATCGCGATCGTCGACTTCGGCCGGCGGAGCGCGATGTACACGAACGGTTCGTAGATCCTCACGAGGAAGCGCGAGACGGGGTGCTCGTGCTCGGGCGTGATCTTGCCGCGCAGGAGCAGCGTCATGAGCGCCGGCGCGAGGGTGATCGAGAGCAGCGCCGAGATGAGCATGACGAACGTCTTCGTGTAGGCGAGCGGCTTGAACAGGCGCCCCGCCTGCCCCGTGAGCGTGAAGACGGGCAGGAAGCCCACGGCGATGATGACCAACGAGAAGAAGATCGCGGGCGTGACCTCCTTGGCCGCCTCGACGAGGAGCGTCGTGCGATCGGCGCCCTCGGGCGCGTGCTCGAGCTTCTTGTGCGCCGCCTCGACCATGACGATGACCGCGTCGACGGTCGCGCCGATCGCGATGGCGATGCCGCCCAGGCTCATGATCGTCGACGGGATGTCGAGCAGCACCATGGGCACGAACGCGAGCGCGACGCCGATGGGCAACGCGAGGATGGGCACGAGCGCGCTGCGAAAGTGCAGCAGGAAGAGGACGATCACGAGGCTGACCGTGATCCCTTCTTCGAGCAGCGCCTGTTTCAGCGTGTCGATCGAGCGCTCGATGAGCCCCGAGCGGTCGTAGGCGATCTTCAGCTCGACGCCGTCGGGGAAGCTTGGCTGCAGCTCGGCGACCTTCTTCTTCACGCGCTCGATGACGTCGAGCGCGTTGTCGCCGTACCGCATGACGACGATGCCGCCCACGGCCTCGCCCTCTCCGTTCCACTCCAGCAGGCCGCGCCGAATGTCCGGGCCGAACGCCACCGTGCCGACGTCCTTCACGAGCACGGGCGTGCCCGCGGGCCCGGTCGAGCGGACGGTCACGTTCTCGATCGCCGCGAGGCTCGTGACGTAGCCGCGACCGCGCACGTAGTACTCGCGCCCCGACATCTCGAGGATGCGTCCACCGACGTCCTCGTTCGACTGCCGGATCGCCTCCGTGACTTGATCGAGCGTGATGCCGTAGGCACGCAGGCGCGTCGGGTCGACCGTCACCTGATACTGCTTCTGGTAGCCGCCGATGCTCGCGACCTCGGCGACGCCGGGCACGCTGCCGAGCGCGTAGCGCAATGTGAAGTCCTGGAACGTGCGCAGGTCGTCGAGCCCGTGCTTGCCCGTCTTGTCGACGAGCGCGTACTGGAACACCCAGCCGATGCCCGTCGCGTCGGGACCCAAATTCGGCGACACCCCCTCGGGCAGGCTGCCGCGCAGGCCGTTCAGGTACTCGAGCACGCGGCTCCGCGCCCAATAGATGTCCGTGCCTTCTTCGAAGATCACGTAGGTGAACGACATCCCGAACATCGAGAAGCCGCGCACGTCGGTCACGTGCGGCGTGCCGATGAGCTTCGAGACGATCGGGTACGTGACCTGATCCTCGACCAGCGTGGGGCTCCGCCCCATCCACTCCGAGAACACGATGACCTGCGGGTCGGAGAGATCGGGGATCGCGTCGAGCTTCGCGCGTTTGATGGCGACGCCCGCGCCGACGACGGCGAAAGCGACGGCCACGAGCACGAGGGCGCGGTTGCGCGCGCAGAGCTCGATGATCTTTTCGACCACGGCTACTTCTCCCCGTCGATCGCCGCGCGCAGGCGGCTCTCGGAGTCGACGAGGAAGTTGCCCGTCGTCACGACGGTCTCGCCCTCGGCGACGCCCGCGGCGATCTGGATCTCGTCGGCGATCCGCGCGCCCACTTGCACGAGACGCGGCTCGAAACGGCCGCCGTCCTTCGCCACGAAGACGTATTGGCGCGCGCCCGTGTCGACGAGCGCCTCGGCCGGAATCACGAGCCCCGTCGCCGACGGCAGCTGGAGCGCGACGTCGCCGTACATCCCCGGGCGCAGCTTCACGCCGCCGGGGCCGCGCTCGTTGGGGAGCTCGAGACGGACGCGCAGCGTGTGGGTCGACGCGTTCAGCGTCGGCGAGATGAGCTGCACCTTCCCCGTGAACGTCTCCCCGGGGTAAGCCGCCAGCTCGAGCGTCGCCCGCTGGCCGATCGTCACGCGCGCGGCGTCCTGCTCGAAGACGTCGGCGACGACCCACACCTTCGAGAGATCGGCGACCTCGAAGAGCGGCATGCCTGGTTGAATCGCCGCGCCCGGGACGACGTTGCGGGTGGTGACGAAGCCGTCGACCGGCGAGCGGAGCGGCACGACGTCGGCCGCTTTGCCGCTCGTCGCGATCGCGTCGATCTCGGGCGCCGCGATCCCCAGCAGCTCGAGGCGCCGTCGCGCGTCGGTCCCCACCCCGCCTTCCCAGCCCTTCGCCGTGAGGTACTCCTGCTCGGCGCGCAGCACGTCGGGGCTGTAGACGTCGGCCAGGATCTCGCCGCGGCGCACGCGCTGGCCCGTCTCCGCGACCTTCAAGTCCTGGATCCACCCCGAAAATCGCACGGAGATCTGCGCGAGCCCGCGCTCGTTGGCGGCGACGACACCGACGGCGCGCAGCGAACCGCCGAGCGCGGCGCGCTCGACCCTCGCCGTGCGCATCCCAATGAGCTGGACGCGCTCGGGCGTGAGCTCGACGTCGGCGAGTCCGGGCACCGACGTGGTCGCCGACGTCGTCGCGGCGCCGCCCTCGGCCCGCGGCACGAGCGTCATGCTGCAGATCGGGCACTCGCCCGGGTGGTCCTGAACGACCGACGGGTGCATCGGGCAGTAATAGAGGGCGGCGTGCTCCGCGTGCGTCGAGCTTCTCGACCGCCCGCCCGCGACATACGCGATCGAGAGAACGGCGACGAGCCCCATCGCGATGACGAGCGCCCAACGGACGATCGACATCGCGCGGAGCCCCGCGGGAGCGCGCCCCTCGTCCTGCCCGGCGCTCATCGTCGCGGCTCCCCGGTCAGGCCCGCGACGGAGAGCCCCGCGGCGCGGTCGTAATCGGCGCGGCTCGTGTCGAGCTCGGCGAGCGCGCGCACCTCGTCGACCCGCACCTCGAGGAGGCCGCGGGCGGCGTCGAGGACCGAGGTGACGCCGCCTTGCCCGCTCTGGAACGCCGCCTCGGCCGACTCGAAGCTGCGCCGCGCGTCGGCGAGCACGCGCCCGTGGATGAGCCGCAGCGTCTCGCGCGCCGCGCGCACCTTCGCGGCGGCGTCGTGAAGCTGATAGCGGGCCATCACCTGCTGCGCCCTCAGCGCGCTGCGATCGGCGGCGCCCGCGCGCTCGGCCGCCTTCACCTCGTCGCGCCGGCCGGGGTTGAGCCACGGCAGGCTCATCGACACCATCGCGCCGTACGCGTTGTGCGTCGCGAACGACGGCATGAGCCAGTAGTCGGCGCCCACCATGAACGACGGCCGGCTCGCCTCGCGCCTCGCGACGTCGGCGTCGGCCTCGCTGCGGGTCACGGCGCGGGCGGCGGCGCGGAGCTCGGGCCGCCGCTGGTCGAGCTTGCCGTCGGCGTCGCCCAGGTCCTCGGTGGGCTCCTCGGACGTCGCTGCGTCTTCGGTCTCGGCGACGGGCCCGAGCGCCGCCTCGGGCGCGCGGTCCATGAGCGCGTTGAGCATCGCCGCCGCCGAGGTGCGCTGTTGCTCGATGCCCGCGACGTCGACGTGCAGCCGCGACAGCTCGGATTGCGCGCGCAACAGATCCTGCTGCGAGCCGTGCCCCGCCTGATACAGCGCGCGCGCGATCTCGACCACGCGCGAGGCGAGGCCGACGTGCTCGAGGTGGAGGCGCAGCTCGCGATCGGCGCGCGCGTAGGCCGCGAACGCGCGGCGAGCTTGCGCGGCGACGTCCTGCCGGCGCGCCTCGGCGCCGTCGAGCGCGGCGGCGGCGTCCTCGCGCGCGGCCCGCGCGCGCGCGTCCAAGCTGCCCCACGCCGGGAACGACTGTCGAAGCCCGATCATGATCGTCTGCGCGTCGCCGAAGCTCACCGGGCGCGCCAGCGGCTGCCCCCACAGCTCGGTCTTGAGCTCGGGATCGGGCAAGCGGGCCGACGCGCCGACCTTGGCCTCCGACGCGCCCGCGCGCTGGTCGGCCTCGCGGAGGTCCGGGTTGCGGTCGGCGATCACGCGCAAGACCGTCGGCAAGCGCGCCTCCGTCGCCAGCTCGCGGTCCGCCGCGGTTTCGTCGCCACCGGACGCGGCGGCCGCGCGCCACGACGGCCAGATCACCGCCGTGACGGCACCCAGGATCAAAACCTTCGCCTCGGATCTCGCTCTCATCGGACGCTCCTCGAAACGCGCGTCCCGCGACGCGCGCAAACCATCGACCGTTGACCCGAGCGCGCGGCGCGCGCTCACTTCGGAACGGGACGGCTCAGATGAGGAACGTGCTCTTCGCGAGCAGACGCAGTCGGACGGTCTGCGGACTCAGGCTCGACCTCGATTCGGACCACGCCCGCGCCGGCGCGCGCTCCGGCGGGAGAGCATCGATCGCGATCACCGGCAGCGGCGTCGCGTGGTCGGGGACGAGCGGCTGGGGCGCGCTCGGCTCGGCGGTCGTCGCCGTGACCTCGCGCGCGACGCGATCGCAGCAGTCCGCCTCGGACACCGTCGCCGGCTGGTCGGCCTTCGTCGCGGCGCCGCCGGCGTCGTCGCAGCAGCACGCCTCGATCACCTCACCGGTGATCCGGCAGCGCAGGCCCACGCCGCTCGTCGCCGTCGCGATCGCGACCAGCGGGACGAGCAAAATCGCGGCAAAAAACCGCGTCCGTAGGCTTGGCGACATGCGCGACCGACCCCAATCGTACGTTTGCGACAAATGTCGGTCAAGGAAGGCCAGAAGAAGGCCAGAACATGAGCAACGAAACCGCCGCATCGGGTGGCAGTCCTCGCGACCCCGCGCGTTCCGTGTGACAATCCTTCGCGTCATGAACGACGTTCTCGCGATCATCTTGGGCGGCGGCCGCGGCACGCGGCTGTTTCCGTTGACGTTGAAGCGATCGAAGCCGGCCGTGCCGATCGGCGGCAAGTACCGTCTCATCGACATCCCCATCAGCAACTGCCTCAACTCGAACCTGCGGCAGATCTACGTGCTGACGCAGTTCAACAGCGAGAGCCTCAACCGCCACATCGGCATGACCTACAAGTTCGACGTGTTCTCGTCGGGCTTCGTGAGCGTGCTCGCCGCCGAGCAGACCGAAGAAGGCGGCAACTGGTTCCAGGGCACGGCCGACGCCGTCCGCCAGAGCCTGCGCCACATGCGCCGCTCGCGCGCGCAGGACATGGTGATCCTCTCGGGCGATCAGCTCTACAAAATGGACTACCGGCAGATGTTGAAGACCCACCGCGACAGCGGCGCCGACGCCACCGTCGCCGTCATCCCCGTCGCCGAGGACCAGACGTCCGGCTTCGGCATTCTCAAGATGGACGACTCGGGCCGCATCGTGCACTTCGACGAGAAGCCGCCGGCGAGCCGCCTGCCCGGCCTCGTGTCGCGCCTGCCGAACGGCGAGAACGGCTACCTCGCGTCGATGGGCATCTACATCTTCAAGCGCGACGTGCTCGAGGCGGCGCTCGCGAATCCGCAGCTCGTCGACTTCGGCCGCCACGTCATCCCCGATGCCGTGCCGAAGTCTCGCGTGCAGGCCCACGTGTACCGCGGCTACTGGGAGGACGTCGGCACGATCCAGTCGTACTTCCAGGCCAACCTCGCGCTGTGCGACGCGATCCCGCCGTTTGACTTTTACGACGCCGCCCACCCCGTCTACACGAACCCGCGCTTTCTGCCGGCGTCGAAGTTCGACGGCTCGGAGGTCAAGAGCGCGCTCGTGTGCGAAGGCTCGATCATCCACGGCGCGAAGATCGAGCGCGCGCTCATCGGCATCCGCAGCCGCGTCGGCGTCGGCACGACGATCAAGAGCTCGCTGCTCATCGGCGCCGACCACTACGAGACGCTGGCCGAGATCAACGCCAGCGTCGCGCGCGGCGTGCCGCCGCTGGGCATCGGCGCCGAATCGATCATCGAGAACGCCATTATCGACAAGAACGCGCGCATCGGCCGCGGCGTCCGCCTCCTCAACACCGCGCGCGTCAAAGAGAAGGACGGCGACGGCTTCTACATCCGCGAGGGCATCATCATCGTCCCGAAGAACGGCGTCATTCCCGACGGCACGGTCGTCTGATGCGGTTGCGCGCGCTGGCCGTGTTCGCGTCGCTCGCGCTCGGCGCGTGCGCGCACGACGGCATCGACTCGGCGGCCAAGGCCGACGTCGACGGGAAGATCGCCGCCATCAAGGTCGACGAGCAGACCTTTCCGCCGTCGGAGTCCTACTCGCCCATGGCGTTCGTCGTCGGGCAGTGGACGCAGCACAAGGTCGTCGACGCCAAGGGCCAACCGTCGCTGCTCACCTACAAGCTCACGGGTCAGGAGAACGGCGGCTACTGGGTCGAGATCGTCGACGAGAGCTACCGCGGCCGCGTCGTCACGAAGATCTTCGTGACGCTCACGAGCCGCGACCCCGCCGGCATGGACATCCGCAGCGCGCGCATGAAGGTGGGCGACGCGCCGCCGGTCGACCTCGAAGGCGCCGCCGGCGAGGAGGCCGCGAAGAAGCTCTACGCCTCGCTCGACCTGCTGGCGATCGCCTTCGAGCCGCAGCTCAAAGACGATGCGAAGGTCCCCGCCGGCCACTTCATCGGCTGCTACACGACGCAGACGCCGGGCCCCTGGGGCCCGTGGCGCGCGCCGAGCGAGGTGTGCGTGCACCCCGCCGTCCCGCTGTCGGGCATCGTGCGGGCGAAACCGGTCGGCGGCGCTGGCTCAATCGAGCTCGTCGGCTTCGGTATGACCGGCGCCGGCAACGAAATCTAAAGCCTGAAAGCGCTGCGACCTCACGTCCGCTCGTGAACATGAACGTGGTCGCGAACGTGAATGCTGACGTGGTCGCTGTCGTGCACGTGTGCGAGCTCGTCAACCGCCCCGAAGATCGGTGACGAGCGCGACAGCGACTACGTCAGCGTCTACGACCACGTCTACGTTCACGTCCTTGCTCACGAATTGACGTCGGGTCGCGCGGCCCTTTCACGCGGAGTGCGACGCGAGCTACTCGGACTCTTTGTCCGAGGGCTTGTCTTCCTTGGAGGCGGCGGCCTTCTCGAAGAGGGGGCGGTGCTTCGCTGAGCAGCCGCTGCGGAAGCCGTCGGCGTCGAACTTGGTGACGATGCGGCCGCGATCGTCCTGGGTCTCGACGACGAGCGTGAGCGTCTGCTTGCCCGAGCGCTTGCTCGAGCAGTACGAGAACAGGTAGCGCGCGTCGGACGCGTCGTTGATCTTCTTCGTGATCGCGACGAGGCCCTTGCTGAAGTCCTTCGGCTGATCGGAGATGAAGAGGCCGCCGGGGCTCGCGAGCGGCTCGAGCTCCTCGCGCTTGGCCTTGGGGCCGACGGCGACGATCTCGACGTCGACGGGCGAGTTCGCCACCCGCTTCTTCACGGCCTCGGCCGTCACCTTGTGCGCGAGGTCGCCGCGATCGGTGACGACGACGAGCGTCCCGTAGCGGAACGGCGCCGTCGCCGCGTCGAGCTGCTTCTCGACGGCGTCGAGGCCCTGGACGATCGCGCCGTCGAGGTTGCCGTTGCGGTTGCGCGGGCGGAAGTGGCGCGCCGAATCCAGGCCCGCGCGCGTGTTCTGCGCGCCGAACCCGAGCATCGGGACGATCTCGTCTTCACCGTCGAAGAGGCTCACGGCCGCCTCGCCCGACTTGTCGATCGTGTCGACGACCTTGCCGACGGCGGTGATGAGATCGGGGTAGTCCTCGCCGTCGACGAACGGCCCGCTCACGTCGACGAGCACGAGCATGTACTGCGCCTCGACGGGCTTGGTCTCGAGCAGCGCGCGCTTCGCCTTCTTCTCGGAGACGAGCTTGTCGTTCTCGTAGACCTTGAAGTTCGGCACGTCGAGATCGGTGACGGGCTTTCCTTCCTTCGTGTAGACGCTGAAGTAAGCGGCGACGTTGCCGGGCGCTTGCGCGACCGTCGACACCTGCTTCACCTGCAGACCACCACCCGAGCCGGGACCGTCAGCGCAGCCGATGGCCCCGAGCACCGCGAGAACGATTGTGAGTTTTTTCATGACAGCCGGCCGAGGATACACCTCGGCCCGGGCGGGGGTGTGCAAGCGCGGCCTGCGCGGCGCAGCCGAAAAGTTTATGTATTTTCGGTGGTTTGACGTTTCGGCTCGCCGGGCATCGCCGGGTCGGCCGCGAAACCGAGCTTGCTCGCGAGGGCCTTGAGCCCGGGCAGCGACGGCGTCTCCAACAGGCGCGTCCAGACCAGCTCTTCGATCGCGCGGCGCTCGGGCGCGCCGGGATCGAGGTCGATCGCCTCGACGAGATCGGTCGCGATGTGCGCGGCCTCGTCCGACAGCGGCCCGGCCTCGGGCTCGAGCAGCGCCTCGATCACCTGCGCGAGCAGCGCGCGGCGCGCGACGCCCGCGGGCGTCTCGTGATCGGGCGGCACGTCGCGCGCGGCGAGACGGATGAGCCGCGCGACCGAGAGATCGCGCGCGTCGGGCAGCAACGTCGGCAGCGCCTCCATGATGATGGCGCCGCGCGCGTCGTCGCCCAGCTCGGCGAGCGTGAGCGTGCGATCGCCGACGCGCACCTCGAAGTCGGCCTTGCCGCGCGCGCGGGCCTCGACGTCGGCGACGTCGACGCGTCCCGTGCGGCGGTTGCGCGCGGTCATGATCCCCTCCAGCACGGGCGCGGCGTCGGCGCCGCGCGACGAATGGCCCGACAGCTCCAATTCGAAGCCGGGCGCGACCGGCCCGTGCTCGCCGACGAGCGCCATGAGCGCGGCGCGGCCCATCGCGTGCGCGGGCGTGACGCGATCGCCGACGACGCGCCGGAACACGTCGGCGCCCGTGCCGTCCTCGGCGCGGTTGCTCTTGCCCTCGGCCAGCGCCGCGAGCACCTCGTCGCGCGGCGCGCGGCCGCCCGCTTCTTCGAGGAGATCGAGCGCTTGCGCCGCCATCCGGATGACGAGCGACGCCTCGAGCCCGGCGATGTCGTCGAAGAACCAGCCGCAGCTCGCGTACATGAGCAGCGTCCCGCGCTGCAGCTCGAGCAGCAGCCGCGCGTGATCGCGCGCCTCGTCGCCGCCCACGAGCAGCGCCGGCGTCGCGAACTCGGCGAGCGCGGCGTCGCGATCTTCGATCGACGCGTCGACGACCTCGCCGTAGGCGTCGCGCGCGCCCCACGGATCGACGAGCCACTCCGACGCCGCGTCCTCGTAGAACGCCGCGGCCGCGTCGCGCACGACGTCGAGCGCCGCGCGCAGCGGGCCTCGCCACTTCTGGTTCCAGCCCGCGGCCGTGCTCATGTTGCAGCCGCAGTCGCGCTGCCAGCGCCCGAGCCCGTGCGCGCAGCTCCACGCCGTGCCCTCACCGTCGGGCCCGGGCGCGAGCTCGAGCTCCCACGTCGGCGGGTACTTCGCGAGGTGCGCCGCGAGGTTCGTCACCTCGATGCCCTTGCGCGCGGCTTCCTCGTAGGTCGCATACGCGAGCGTGAGGTCGGCGAACTTCTTGTGGTGGCCCCACAGCTCGCCGTCGGATGCGCACAGCACGAGCACGGGCGGACCATCCGTCGCGCGCGAGCGATCCGCCGAGTCCTGGACGGCCTTCAGGAAGAGCTCGGCGTTCGACGTCTCGGCGCCGAAGGCGACGGCGCGCGAGATCGGCCCGTCGAACACGCCGATGCCGATCCGGCGGCCCGAGCCGTCGCGGTGCCGCCAAAAATAGGCGCGCCCCGTGTCGACCGTGTCGCGGTTGACGGCGGTCCACGCCGCCGCGCCCGGCGCGCGCACGGCCGCGATCTGCTCGGGCGCGAGGATCGTGAACGTCACGCCCAGCTCGATGAGCGTCTCGAGCGTCTCGGGCGACACGCCCGTCTCAGGCAGCCACAACCCTTCGGCCGGACGGCCGTAGCGGTTGGCGAAGTCGGCGAGGCCCCACAGGAGGTGCGTGCGTCGATCGTGCGGCGTCAGCAGCGGCACGATCGGGTGCGCGTAGGCCTGCGCGATGCCGCCGCCGCGGCCCGTGCGCGCGCGCTGCTCCTCGTCGGCCGCGCGCAGCCGCGCGGCGACCTGCGCGTCGTGCCGGCCGATCCAACGCGCGAGCGTCGGCCCGAAGTTGAACGACAGGCGCGCGTAGTTGTCGACGATCGCGCGAATCTTCCCCGCGCCGTCGTGGACGCGCGCGTAGGCGTTCGCGCGGTAGCACTCGGCGTGGATGCGCGCGTTCCAGTCGTGGTACGGCGCCGCCGACGGCTCGCGCGGCATGTCGTCCGTCCACGGGTTCTCGCGCGGCGGTTGATAGAAGTGACCGTGGACGACGAGCGAGATCGGCGACGACATCTGCGTTGACTATCGCCGCTGCCGTCGTCCGATCGCAAGAGAACGGACGGTCAAGATTGTGTGGAGCGAGCGCAGCGCGGTGAAGGCGCGGCGAAGCCGCGGGAGCGGGGGTGGAGGGCGCGGTCCCGAATGCCGCGCAGATCGAGGGGGCCCGGGGGCGCGCGAGCGAAGCGAGCCGTACCCCAGTCGGATCAGAAATCTCTGGATCGCGTTTGCAGGGTGTCGCGGGCCTTCTGGACGACGGTGACGCCGCCTTCGCTCACGGTGTGGCGGAGGGCGTCGCGCGCGAGGTCGTGGCCGATGTGGTCACCGGGCGCGACGCGCACGTTCTTGTCGATGATGCCGCGGTGGATGCGCGCGCCGCGGCCCACGTAGACGTTGTCGAAGAGGATCGACTCTTTGACCTCGGCGCCCGCGTCGATGAACACGTTGCGCCCCAGCACCGAGTCCTTCACGAAGCCGCCGGCGATGATGCAGCCGCCGCACATGACCGACTGGATCGCGACGCCGCGCCGGCTGTCGTCGTCGAAGACGAGCTTGGCGGGCGGGTCGGGGTAGTTCGCCGTGATGATCGGCCAGTCCCAGTTGTAGAGGTTGAGGCTGGGCACGACGTTCTTGAGGTCCATGTTGGCCTCGTAGTACGCGTCGATCGTGCCGACGTCGCGCCAGTAGGCGTTCTCGACCTCGTCGGACACGCCCCGAATTCGATTGTTGCCGAAGTTATAGGCGAACACGCGCCCCGTCTTGAGCATCGACGGCAGGATGTCGCGGCCGAAGTCGTGGTGCGACTCGCGCGCGGCGTCCGAGCGCAGCTCCTCGACGAGCGGCCCGGGCGCGAACACGTAGTTGCCCATCGAGCCGAGGCAGTGCTCGGGGTCGCCCGGGATCGTGATGGGATCCTTCTCGGGCTTCTCTTGAAAGCCGACGACGCGGCCTTCGTCGTCGATCTGCACGATGCCGAACTGGTTCGCCTCGGACTTCTTGATGGGCAGGCAGGCGATGGTTGCGATGGCCTTCTTCTGGAAGTGGTAGTCCGTCATCTGACGGATGTTCATCTTGTAGATGTGGTCGGCGCCGAACACGAGGACGGCGTCGCCGCGGTACTCCTCGATGAGGTGCAGGTTCTGAAAGACCGAGTCGGCCGTGCCGCGGTACCACGACTCGTTCATGCGCATCTGCGCGGGCACGACCGTCACGAACGAGTCGAACATGCCGCGCGCGCCCCACGTGCGCTGCACGTGCTCGGCCAGCGACTGCGACTTGTACTGCGTGAGCACGTACACCGAGCGGATGCCCGAGTTCGCCAGGTTCGACAGGACGAAGTCGATGATGCGGTAGCGCCCCCCGAAGGGCACCGCCGGCTTCGCGCGGTCGCGCGTGAGGGGAAAAAGACGCGAACCCTTGCCGCCCGCCATCACGATGGCGATGAACCTCTGCTGTCCGTCCATTCTCTGTAGTCGCTCCCCTGTCTCGACGACCGTCTTCCTCGGTTGAACCGTCGTCACTATAAACGCTTTTTCCTTTATAGTGACCGCCCATGAATACGCTCGAGAAGCTCGTGAGTCAGCTGCAGGAGCTGTCACGCAACCTTTGGTGGGCCTGGAATCCGCAGATCATCAAGCTCTTCCGTGACCTCGACCCCGAGGCGTTCCGCGCGACGAACCACAACCCGGTCGCGACGCTCGCGGGCTTTTCGCCCGAGAGGTTCGCGGCGCTGGCCGAGGATCCGTCGATGCGCGCGCGCGTCGACGCCGCCCACCGCGAGCTGCGCGACTACCTGGGCGCGAGCAACACCTGGGCCTCGACGCACGCCGGCCCCCTGCGCGTCCGCCCCGTCGCCTACTTCTCGGCCGAGTTCGGCATCCACGAGTCGCTGCCCATCTACAGCGGCGGCCTCGGCGTGCTCGCGGGCGACCACCTCAAGAGCGCCTCGGACCTGGGGCTGCCGCTCGTCGCCGTCGGCCTCTTCTACCGCGAGTCGTACTTCCGCCAGCGCATCGACCGCGAGGGTTGGCAGCACGCCGAGTACGTGCGCTCGCCCGCCGAGATGCTGCCGGCCAAGCCCGTGCTCTCGCCCGACGGCCAGCGCATCGTCATCGAGGTGCCGCTGTCGCGCGAGGTCCTGCGCGCGCAGGTGTGGGAGATCGCCGTGGGCCGCGTGCGCCTGCTGCTGCTCGACACCGACGTCGACGGCAACTCCGAGGAGAACCGCCAGCTCGCGGCGCGCCTCTACTTCGGCGACCAGCGCGTCCGCATCCGCCAGGAGCTCCTGCTGGGCGTCGGCGGCGTGCGCGCGCTGCGCGCCGCGGGCGTCAACTGGGGCGGCCTGCACCTCAACGAGGGCCACAGCGCCTTCGCGACGCTCGAGTACACGCGCCTGCTCATGGAGCTCACGGGCGCGGACTTCCGCTCCTGCGCGCAAGAGGTCGCGCAGAGCACGGTGTTCACGACGCACACGCCGGTCGACGCGGGCCACGACCGCTTCCCGCCCGAGCTCGTCGACGATCACCTCGAGCCGCTACGCCGCTCGCTCGGCCTCTCACAGCAAGATTTCCTCGGCCTCGGCCGCATCCGCCCCGAGGATCAGCGCGAGGCCCTGTGCATGACGGTGCTCGCGTTCAAGATGTCGCGCTACGCGAACGGCGTGTCGGCGATCCATGGGCGCGTCACGCGCAAGTCGTGGCAGGTGCTGTGGCCGCACCACCGCGAGGACGAGGTCCCCGTGGGTCACATCACCAACGGCGTCCACGTGCGGACCTGGCTCGCGCCCGCGATGCAGACGCTCTACAACCGCCACCTCGGGTCCGACTGGCGCGAGCACCTCGCCGATCCGCAGATGTGGTCGCGCATCGACAACGCGCCCGACGCCGAGCTCTGGGACACGCACCGCATGCTCAAGGCCGATCTCGTCCGCTTCGTTCGGCGCAAAGTCTCCGAGCAGCGCGCGCGTAACGGCTACGGCGAGGACCTCGTCAACGCGGCGAAGACGGCGCTCGATCCCGAGGCGCTCACGATCGGCTTCGCGCGGCGGTTCGCGACGTACAAGCGCGCGAGCCTGATCCTCTCGGATCTGCCGCGCCTCAAGGCGCTGCTCACGAACAGCAAGCGGCCCGTGCAGCTCGTGTTCGCGGGCAAGGCGCACCCCGCCGATCGCCCCGGCCAGGAGGTCCTGCGCCACGTCCACGAGCTCACGTTCAACGCCGAGCTGCGCGACCGCGTGATCTTCATCGAGGACTACGACATCAACGTCGGCCGTCACCTCGTGCAGGGCGTCGACGTGTGGCTCAACAACCCGCGCCGCCCGCAAGAGGCGAGCGGCACGAGCGGCCAGAAGGTGCTGCTCAACGGCGGCCTCAACATGTCGGTGCTCGACGGCTGGTGGGCAGAGGCCTACGACGGCCTCAACGGCTTCGCGATCGGTGACGGCGTCACGCACGTCAACACCGACGAGCAAGATCGCCGGGACGCGCAGTCGCTCTACGAGACGCTCGAGAAGATCGTCGTGCCGACCTACTACGATCGCGACGGCGACGGCATCCCGCGCGCTTGGGTCGAGCGCATGAAGCGCACGATCCGCACGCTCGGCTGGCGCTTCAACACCGATCGCATGGTGATCGACTACGCGCGCGAGTGCTATCTGCCGGCCGCGGGCGCGTCGAGCTGCACGATGCCCAAGTAGATCTCGGGACGGCAAAACCCCTTTGAAACAAGGGTCGCCACGAACGTGGCGCGCCGCGAATCTGTCACGCGCGGTTTTTTCGCACGGTGTGCTCAACCTGCGTCAATGAGGCGTCGATGTCGCCTCCATGCGGACGAATCGATCGCGGCGCACGCGCAAGCTTTGGCGCAACGGCGCCATCGGCATCGTGCTCTTGGGGACGGGGCTCATGACGGCGATGGCCGTCGCCGAGATCGGCGGCGGTCGCTCGACGCCGACGCCGGAGCGCGCGCTGCAGAGCGCGATCGCGCGCCAGCGCGTCGCGACCGCTCAGCCCGCGGCAACGCCGGCGGCCCCGACGCCGGCGGCGCCGTCGACGACGCCGGGCGCGCCCACGACGTCACCGGGCGGACCGCCCACGGGCGGCGACATGGATCCCAAGGCGAAGATCCTCGCCGAGGTCGCGCGCCTCGAAGCCGAGATGAACAACACGATCGACCACACCGAAGCGTCGAAGAAGGCCGCCTACGAGGCGCACGACATCATCCGGATGAACTACGTCACCGGAAAGCTCTCGGAGATGAAGAACCTCAAGTCGACGATCCAACCGGTCATCGACTCGATCCGCGATCCCAGCCTCTCGCTGTTCGACATGCAGGCGAAGCTCACGATCATCCGGGAGGGCGTGCAGCAGATCCGCGACGCCTCGGCCGCCGCCGAGGCCGCCGAGGGCGACACGGCCGCGATGGCCGCGGGCATCGACTCGATCAACGAGTCGCCCGGCGGCACGAACACGGCGAACGATCCGTCGGAGCCGCCGCCCGCGCCCACGCTCGACAACACGACGGGCGTCGATCGGCCCGGCGAAGCGTCGCCGTACCAGTGACCGTCTGAGTTAGTCTGCGCGGCGCGATGTACGTCGCGCTGACCGACTTCCTGCTGAGGGCGCCGCTGCTGCGTGAGCGCGATCTGCCGCGCGCGCGGCGGGCGCTCGAGGCGCACGCGCTCGGCGCCCTCGCCGTCTCGCTCGCGAGCGAAGGCGCGGCGCGCGCCGAGGG
>DASZRT010000100.1:0-9528 GCA_035549075.1 Polyangia bacterium
GGGAAGCGTGTAAACGTCCACTTTGTAGCTTTCGCGATTCTTCCAGAGATCCAGTTGCGCAAGCGTCTGGTTCGAGAAGCTGTTCGACATCACGAAGCTGGGGTGGCCCGTAGCGCAACCCAGATTCACCAGCCGGCCCTCGGCAAGCAGGAAGATGCTGTTGCCGTTCGGGAACGTGTACTTGTCGACCTGCGGCTTGATGTTGAGGCGGGTCGCGCCGGACGCGTTGAGGCGGTCGACCTGGATCTCGTTGTCGAAGTGGCCGATGTTGCAGACGATCGCCTGGTCCTTCATCCGCTGCAGGTGCTCGAGCGTGAGGATGTCGCGATTGCCCGTGCACGTGACGTAGATGTCCGCCGTGCCGAGCGTCGACTCCACCGTGTTGACCTCAAAGCCTTCCATCGACGCCTGCAAGGCGTTGATCGGGTCGACTTCGGTCACGATCACGCGCGCGCCGAACCCGCGCAGCGAATGCGCGCAGCCCTTGCCCACGTCGCCGTAGCCGCAGACGCACGCCACCTTGCCGGCAATCATCACGTCGGTCGCGCGCTTGAGCCCGTCCGCGAGCGACTCGCGGCAGCCGTAGAGGTTGTCGAACTTCGACTTCGTGACCGAGTCGTTGACGTTGATCGCGGGGATGAGCAGCGAACCGTTCTTCGCCATCTCGTAGAGGCGGTGAACGCCCGTCGTCGTCTCCTCGGAGACGCCTTTGATCTCCGGGGCGAGCTTCGTGTAGCGCTGGCCGTCGGCCTTGAGGCTCTTGCCGAGCAGGGTCAAGATGACCTTCATTTCCTCGACGTTCGTCGACGCCGGATCCGGAACCTTGCCGGCCTTCTCGAACTCGACGCCCTTGTGCACGAGCAGCGTCAGGTCGCCGCCGTCGTCGAGCAGGAGGTTCGGGCCCTTGCCGCCCTTGAACGCGAAGACCTGCGCCTCGACGTTCTCCCAGTACTCGGTGAGGGTCTCACCCTTCCACGCGAACACGGGCACGCCCGCCTTCGCGATGGCGGCGGCGGCCTCGTCCTGAGTCGAGTAGATGTTGCACGACGTCCAGGTCACCTCGGCGCCGAGGGCGACGAGCGTCTCGATGAGGATCGCCGTCTCGATCGTCATGTGCAGGCAGCCGGCGATGCGCGCGCCCTTGAGCGGCTGCTTCGCGCCGTACTCCTCGCGCAGCGCCATGAGGCCGGGCATCTCCTTCTCGGACATGCGGATCTTCTTGCGGCCCAGCTCGGCGAGCGAGAGGTCCTTGACCTTGAACGCGGGGTACTCGGTGCGGCTTTCCATGTGCGATCTCCTTTTGCTTTCTCTTTAGGGTGAATCGGGAATCAGTTTCAGCCCGTCGCCGGGCTTGCGCGCGACGACCAGCTGAAGCGAAGGCATCTCGGCCGTGCGCAGGTGCGCCGCGTGCACGACGGCGAGGCCCGCGGCCTCGAGCCAGGCGCGCAGCTTCGCCGGCTCGAAGCCGAGCCACACGTGGCCCTGCTCGCGCAACGCTTCGTCCTCGTGAGGGACGTGGTCGACGACGACGAGGTGGCCGCCCGGACGCGCGAGGCGCGCCGCCGCGACGAGCAGCTCCGACGGGCGCGCGACGTGGTGGAGCACGCGCGAGACGACGACGAGATCGGCGCCGCCGGCCGACTGCGCGAGGCGACCGATCTCCTCGACGATGCCGGCGTCTTCGACGGCGCCTTCCCGCAGCCGGACGTTGGGCAGGCCCAGCTCGCTCACGCGCGCCGCACAACGAGCGAGCCGCGCCGCGCTTCGGTCCAGCGCGACGACGCGCTCGTAGAGCGGCGACAGCAACGGCAGCAGCGCGCCCTCGCCCGCCCCGACGTCGACGGCGAGCGCGCGCCCCGGCAGCAGCGCCGAGAACATGGGGAGCAACGCGAGCAATCCGCCCGAGCCGTCGGCGGACGAGACGACGGCCGGTGCGCCCGCGGGCTCGCCGCGCGCGAACAGCCGGCGCGCCGTCTCTTCGCGCTGCGCGACGAGCGCCGGGATGCGCGCGAGGCTGCCGTCGGACTCGCAGAGCGCGCGGCCCGCTTCGAGCGCCGCGAGGACGACCGCATCGGAAGACTCCTCGGCGCGCAGCAACGTGCGCGTGCCGTCCTTGCGCGCCGCGAGCAGGCCGGCCTCGCGCAGAGGCTGGCTCTTGCGCGTCACCTGCGGTTGGCTCTCGCCGAGCAACGTCGCGAGCTCGCCGACCGTCAGCTCCTCGGCCGCGCACAGCGCCAACAGGCGCAGGCGGTCTTCATCGCCGAGGAGCCGAAACAGATCGGCGCGCGCGGCAGGCTCGGCGGTCAACACCCCGCCAGTATATGCATCCATACGAATGGATGCAACTCTATCTAACGGCGCACACTCATTATGGAATGTGCGCCGCCTCGCCTAATTGACCTTGATCAGAGAGGCGTCGGTGATCTGGAACTTCTGCTGACCTGCGCCCGTGCTCGAGTCGAAGCCGGGGACGTCGAAGAGCAGCAGGTCGACCGTCGAGCCGGCCGTCAGCGTGTCGCTGAACTCCATGCTGAGCGTGTTGCCCGTGTTCAGCGTCGCGAGCTGCGCGACGTGGCCGCCCGAGCTGGGCGCCGTCGTCGTGCTCGGCAGGAAGTTGCCTCCCGGGTTGCCGTCGAACGAGCCGAAGAACCGCGGCGGGAAGCTCGCCTGGTTGTTCATGCCCGAGATCGTGAGGATGAGGCGCCACGTCGAGCCCGACACCGGCACCGTCACGGTCTGCGTGAACTGAATCGCGGGCGGCTGCGCCGTCGCCGTGAACGTCTTGCCCGTGTAGTCGAGCGCGATGGCGTTCTTGTTCGACGAGAACGTGTAGACGTTCGTCGGCGTGAAGTTCGTGGCGACGGTCGTCGTCTGCCAGCCCTGCGTCAGCAGGTTGGTCGCGCCGTTGCTGCACGACGAGCTGTCGTCGCCGTAGACGTCCATCTCCCAGATCGAGTAGCCGTAGGCCGTCGCGCGCGCCGTGCCGTACATGCGGACGTAGCGGCCCACGACCGTGAAGCCCTGCAGGTCGTCGATGCGGTGGTCGACCGGCGCGAGGCCCGTCTTCGAGATCACGGGCGCGCTCCACGACGTGCCGTCGTTGGAGACGTCGATGCGGTAATCCTTCGCGGCCGCGTGCTGCCAGTCGATGCGGACGCGGTTGATCGTCTTGACCGAGCCGAGGTCGACGCGGATCCACTGCGGATCCGAGTAGGCGCTCTCCCAGCGGGTGCCCGTGTTGTTGTCGAAGGCCTTCTGGCTCGTGTTCGTGCCGTTGGCCGAGCTGGCCGTCGTCGCCGTCGTCACGGCGTTGGTGAGCAGGTTGCTCGCGCAGACACCGGTCCCCGTCGAGCCACCGCCGCCCGCCCCACCCGTCGAGCCGCCGCCGTCCGTCGCGCCCGTGCCGCCGTCGGTGCCGCCGCAGGTCGAGCCGTTGTAGATGTACATCTCCCAGATCGAGTAGCCGTAGGCCGTCGCGCGCGCCGTGCCGTACATGCGGACGTAACGGGCGCTCACCGAGAAGCCCGTGAGGTCGTCGATGCGGTGGTCGACCGGCAGCAGCCCCGTCTTCGAGGCGACCGGCGCGCTCCAGTTGACGGCATCGTTCGAGACGTCGATGCGGTAGTCCTTCGCGGCCGCGTGCTGCCAGTCGATCTTCACCTCGGTGACGGTCTTCACCGAGCCGAGGTCGACGTAGATGAACTGCGGGTCGGAGTAGGCGCTCTCCCAGCGGGTCGTGGTCTTGCCGTCGATCGCGTTGATCGGCGCCTGCTTCGGCGCGGCCGACGCGAACACGGCCGTCGGCGCGAGCTGGGTCGGCGTGCAAAGGTTCGACGTGACCGCTTCGACGTCGTCACCCGCCGGATCCAGTCCCGTGGCCCCTCCGTCCACACACGCGAGGGCGAACAGCGGGGAAACGGCAGCCACGACGACGAGGGGGCGAAGCGTCTTCTGCACGGCGACTCCTTTGGTTACGACCGAAGAGGCGGCCATGATAACGGTTCGTTGGTCGGATTTGTACCCACAGTGGGTAACAATCTGCGTACGTCGGTCAACGCTGCGAATATCTAAGGCTATTCAGGCAGCGGAATGAACTCGATCTCGTCCCCCGGCACCAGTGGAAACGGGCCACCGGCTTCGCCGCGGCGCAGAAGCCAATCGTGCTTGGCCTCCTGAAGGCGCGCCTCCGAGCTCGAGGCGAAGTTCCAAAACAGGTGGCGCGGCTCGGGGAACGGCGCGCCACCGACGAGCACGAAACGCGCGGACGACGACGCCTCGATGTGCAGCGGACGACCGGGCATGAGCACGAGCATCTTCGCGCGCGCATGCGTGCTGCCTTCGGCCGTGACCTCGCCCTCGACGACGTAGAGCGCGCGAGCTTCGGGTTCGAGGGGCACGTCGAACGCGCCGCCGTTGGGCAGATTCACGTCGACGTACCAGACGGGCCAGAGCGTCGCGACGGGCGAGCGCGCGCCGAACGCCTCACCGACGAGGACGCGCACGTCGGCCGCGCCCACCCGCAGCGACGGCAACGACGCGCCTTCGTAGTGATTGAACGCGGGCGCCGTCTCCTCGTGCTCGCGCGGCAGGCCGACCCAGAGCTGCAGGCCGTGCATCGTGCCGCCGCTCGCGCGGAGCGACGGCGGCGTGCGCTCGGAGTGAACGATGCCGCGACCCGCGGTCATCCAGTTGACGTCGCCCGCGCGGATCACCTGCGACGAGCCGAGGCTGTCGCGGTGGAGGATCTCGCCTTCGAAGAGGTACGTCACGGTCGCGAGGTTGATGTGCGGATGCGGCCGCACGTCGAGGCCGTTGCCCGGCGCGAGCGTCGTCGGGCCGAAGTGATCGAAGAAGATGAACGGGCCCACGGCGCGTCGCTTGCCCGACGGCAACGCGCGCCGCACGAAGAAGCCGTCGCCGAGATCGCGATCGCGCGGCTCGAGGACGATCGCGATCGCAGACTCTTCGGTGGTCACGGCGCGACTCTAGCGCTCATCGGCGCCAGGTGCCGCCGCACGTGACGGCCCAGCCGCGCGGGCCTTGCGCCGCCGTGCACGTGCGGCTGCTCGTCGCTTCGCGATCGATCGCGGCGACCTCGGTCCATTCGACGCCGAGCGAGCCCGCGGCCGTGCCGGGCGACAGATGCACGGTGACGAGCTGCGCGGGCGTGTGGGTGGCGTCGCCGAACGTGAGCGGCGCGTTCGCGGCGTCGCGGCACGCGAGCGCCGACGAGACGACGCGCCACGGGCGGGCGACGCGCGCCACGAGCTCGGGCGGCGCGCCCGCGAGGCGCGGCGCGGGCGCAGGCTTGCGTGGCGGTGGGCGGCGGCCGTGACGCTTCGCCGGCGGGGGCAGCGCTTCGTCGTCGAGCATCGGGCCCGACGTCTCGACGTCGAGGCACAACGCGAGCGGCGGCGCGCCGAGCCGCGGCCGGTGGAACACGTCGTCGACGACGGCCGCGACGACCTCGATTTGATCGGGTGTCAGCGCGGGCACCTTGGCTCGCGCCCTCGCCGGCCCCATCGTGAGGGCGACGAGCAGGACGTGCGCCGCTGCCATGCGGTGAGCATAACGCCAGGCAACCGCCCGAAATCGCGACGGACGAAAGAAAATCGAAAAAAGTCGCCGTCCGTGTCGATCGGCGGCGCGCTCGTTCGTCGTGAAGACGACAGGAGGGACGATGATGAGATTTCTGATGCTGATGTACCCGAGCGAGAAGGCGGAAGCCGGCGTGATGCCCGAAGCGAAGCTCGTCGAGCAGATGATGGCCTACAACGAAGAGCTCGCGAAGGCGGGCGTGCTGTTGGCGCTCGACGGCCTGCAGGCGTCGTCGAAGGGCGCGCGGATCACCTGGGACGCCGCGGGCAAGCCGCTCGTCACCGACGGCCCGTTCACCGAGACGAAGGAGGTCCTCGGCGGCTACTGGATCATCCAGGTGAAGTCGCGCGACGAGGCCATCGAGTGGGCCAAGCGCGTGCCGTCGACCGACGCGCGCAAGATCGAGCTGCGGCAGATCTTCGACATGGCCGATTTCCCCGCCGACGTGCAGAAGGCCGCCGACAGCGAGACCGTCCGCAGGGCCATCGAGAAGCGCGGGTGATAGCATCGCGGCCGTATGGCCGCGGACGTTCACGGCGCGATCAACGCCATCTGGCGGATCGAATCGCCGAAGCTCATCGCCGGGCTCGCGCGCCTCACGCGCGACGTCGGGCTCGCCGAGGAGCTCGCGCAGGACGCGCTCGTGACGGCGCTCGAGCGCTGGCCCGAGACGGGCGTGCCCGACAACCCGGGCGCGTGGCTCATGACGACGGCGCGCAACCGCGGCCTCGATCAGCTGCGGCAGCGCAAGCTCGCCGCGCGCAAGCACGAGGAGCTGGGGCGCGACACGGAGGCTCGGCAAGACATGGGCGCCAACGACATCGAGGCGGCCGCCGACGACGACATCGGCGACGATCTCTTGCGGCTCGTCTTCACGTCGTGCCACCCCGTCCTCTCGATGGACGCGCGCGTCGCGCTCACGCTCAGGCTCTTGGGCGGGCTCACGACCGACGAGATCGCGCGCGCGTTTCTCGTTCCCGAGCCGACGATCGCGCAGCGGATCGTGCGCGCCAAGCGGACGCTCGCCGCGGCGAACGTTCCCTTCGAGGTGCCGCGCGGCGACGACCTCGCGGCGCGCCTCGCGTCCGTGCTGGAGGTCATCTACCTCATCTTCAACGAAGGCTACGCCGCGACGGCGGGAGACGATTGGATGCGGCCCGGGCTGTGCGACGACGCGCTCCGCCTCGGGCGCGTGCTGGCGTCGCTCGCGCCGCGCGAGCCCGAGGCGCACGGGCTCGTCGCGCTCATGGAGATTCAGGCGTCGCGCGCTGCCGCGCGCACGGGGCCGAACGGCGAGCCGATCCTGCTGCTGGCCCAAGATCGCCGCCGCTGGGATCGCTTGCTGATCCGGCGCGGGCTCGACGCCCTCGCGCGCGCCGAAGAGCTGGCCTCACAACCAGGGCCGTACACGTTGCAGGCGGCGATCGCGGCCTGTCACGCGCGCGCGGCGACGGCGGCCGACACGGACTGGCGCCGCATCGTCGGCCGCTACGACGCGCTCTTCGCCGTGGCGCCGTCGCCCATCGTCGCGCTCAACCGCGCCGTCGCCGTGTCGATGGCCGACGGGCCCGCGGCGGGGCTCGCGCTCGTCGACGAGCTGGCCGACGAGCCCGTGTTCGCGGGCTACCACCTGTTCCCGAGCGTCCGCGGCGACCTGCTGGCGAAGCTGGGCCGCGGCGCCGAGGCGCGCGCCGAATTCGAGCGCGCCGCCGGCCTCACGCGCAACGCCCGCGAGCGCGCGCTGCTGCTCGAGCGCGCCGCCGCGCTCAATGGCCGAAGAAGCGAAGGACGATCTCGAGGACGATGAGGAACACGACCGACGTCTCGAGCCACACGAGGCGTTTGTCGCGCGCGACGTCGGTCACGAGCTCGAGCGCGTCCTGCACGCTGCGCAGCTTGAGCTCGAGCGCCTGGTGGCGATCCGACAGGTCGAACTCGGCGCGCAGCTGCACGTAGATCTCGTCGGCGACCGGGTCGTCCCAGGCGGCGTCGGGCTTGTCGAACAGGTGCAAGACCGAGAGCACCTCGCTGCGCGTGCCGATCGCGGCGCCGATGAACTTGTGCAGCTTGCGCGTGAAGACCGGCATCGTGCCGACCTTCTCGAGGCGCTCGACCAGGCGATCGGTCTCGCCGAACATCTGATCGACGATGCGCTCGTAGTACTCCATCGCCGCGCTCTGGCTGATCGTGATGGCGACGACGTCGGCGCGCTCGCGCGAGAGGCGGTCGACGACGAGCACGCCGCCGTCGATGTCGGCGCGCGCGCCGTCGACCTCGCGCACCGAGAACTCTTCGGTCAGCACCTGCGCGTCGCTGAGGCGAGGCAGCGCGCGGCGCAGGCGCAGGATCTCAGCCTCGCGCCCCGCCTGCCCCACGTTGTGGAACACGAGCGCGCCCGACGGGAACATATAGACGGTGCCGCCACCGGCCGCCGGGTAGGTGAGCTGGTGGTAGGTGCGCTTCGCCTCGGGGTAGCGGGCCGCGAGCTCCTTGAGCGAGAAGTTCTCGACGAACGCCAGCGCGTGAAACGTGTGGACGTTGGACGTCACGCGCCCTCGTGAGTGGCTGGACGACGCGGCTTTGCCGCGGCGGCCAGCGGGGGACAGGGGGGACGCAGAGGCGCCCCGCTGCGCACGAAAGCGAACATGAGCTGAAGGCGCCGGGCGGTCTCCCCTACTTAATTGTTCACGCCGACGAGCTCGACGTCGAACACGAGCGTCGAGTGCGGCGGGATCACGCCCATGTCGCGGTCCCCATAGCCGATCTCCGGCGGGATTCGCAGCTGGCGCTTGCCGCCGACCTTCATGCCGGCGACGCCCTCGTCCCAGCCGGGAATGACCATGCCCGCGCCGAGCTTGAAGGCGATCGGCTCGTTGCGGTCGAACGAGCTGTCGAACTTCTTTCCGTCGGTGAGCCAACCCGTGTAGTGGACCTTCACCTGGTCGCCGGCCTTGGCCTCGGCGCCCGTGCCCTTCTTGAGGTCCCAGTACTGCAGGCCAGACTTCGTCTTCGTGCCCTTGCCCGTGGTCTTGGTGGGTCCGGCCGGCGCGCCGGCGAGAGCGAGGGGGGCGAACGACACGAGCGCCGCCAGGGCGGCCACGAAGAAAGCAGTGACGCCGAGCGTGGCGACAATCGAACGACGGGACGCGAGCATCGGGAACCTCCGGTTAAGGGCGGCGAAACGTAGCACGAGGGCGCCCGGCGATCAGCGCGCGGCGTCCCACGCCGACGCGGCCGCGAACGCGAAGAACAGCACGGCGGCGGCGATGCGCACCCAGCGCGCCTGCGCGCGCGCCGCGAGGCGATCGCCGAGCCACACGGCGAGCCCGTCGGCGAGCATCATGCCGGCAGTCGTGCCGAGGGTGACGCTGACGACCGAGCGGTAGCGCGCCGCGAGCGCGACGGTCGCGAGCTGCGTCTTGTCGCCCATCTCGGCCAGGAAGAAGAGGACGATCGTCGTGAGGAACGGGCCGAAGCGCGACGGCTTCGTGTCATCGTCGAGCTCGTCGGGCTTGAGCGTCCACAAGCCGAAGACGACGAAGGTGACGGCGAGCGCGATCGCCATCGTGCGCCGCGAGACGTGCGCGGCGATCTGCACGCCGACCGTCGCGGCGAGCAGGTGGTTCCCGATCGTCGCGACGAGGATGCCGGCCATGATGACCCAGGGGCGACGAAAGCGGCCCGCGAGCGAGAACGCGAGCAGCTGGGTCTTGTCGCCCATCTCGCTCGCGGCGACGAGGGCAAAGCTTTGTGCGACGGCGGACCAGTGCATGAGGCGTCGAGGATAGTACGACGTGGTCAAGCGCGCCGAGCGCGCGGGCTCACGGCTTCGCGCGTTCGAGGGCCTCACGCGCGCGCGTGGCCGCGCGGGCGGCCGCTTGCGCCTTCGCGGCCTCGGCGCCCGCCGCGCGGGCGTCGGCGGCCGCGGCG
>DASZRT010000101.1:0-19169 GCA_035549075.1 Polyangia bacterium
CGCCGTCGAGAACGTCTCCGACTTCTTGGTCGGGATCGTCGTGTTGCGCGGGATGAGCGTCGTCATGACGCCGCCGAGCGTCTCGATGCCGAGCGACAGCGGCGTGACGTCGAGGAGCAGCATGTCCTTGACGTCGCCCGAAAGAACACCAGCCTGGACGGCCGCGCCCAAGGCGACGACCTCGTCGGGGTTCACACCCTTGTGCGGCTCCTTGCCGAAGTACTCCTTGACGACCTTCTGCACCATCGGGATGCGCGTCGAGCCGCCGACGAGGACGACCTCGGCGATGTCCGACGGGTTCTTGCCGGCGTCCGCCAGCGCCTTCTTCGTGGGCTCGATCGTGCGCTGCACGAGGTCGCCCATGAGCTGCTCGAGCTTGGCGCGCGAGAGCTTGACCTGCATGTGCTTCGGGCCGCTCGCGTCCGCCGTGAGGAACGGCAGGTTGATCTCCGTCTCCATGACGGTCGACAGCTCGATCTTGGCCTTCTCGGCGGCCTCGCGGAGGCGCTGGATGACCATCTTGTCCTTCGAGACGTCGATGCCCTGGTCCTTCTTGAACTCGGCGATGAGCCAGTCCATCACGCGCTGGTCGATGTCATCGCCGCCGAGGTGCGTGTCGCCGTTGGTCGAGATGACCTCGACGACCTTCTCGCCGACCTCGAGGACCGAGATGTCGAACGTGCCGCCGCCGAAGTCGTAGACGGCGATGAGGTGGTCCTTGCCCTTGTCGAGGCCGTAGGCGAGCGCGGCCGCCGTCGGCTCGTTGACGATGCGCTTGACGTCGAGGCCGGCGACGCGGCCGGCGTCCTTCGTCGCCTGGCGCTGGGCATCGTTGAAGTAGGCCGGGACGGTGATGACCGCCTCAGTGACCTTCTCACCGAGGTAATCCTCGGCCGCCTTCTTGAGCTTCATGAGCACGCGCGCCGAGACCTCGGGCGGCGTGACCTTCTTGCTGCGAACTTCGAGAACGGCTTCGCCGTTGCTGCCGCGCACGACCTTGTACGGGACGCGCTTGGTCTCGTCGCCGACCTCGTCGAAGCGACGGCCCATGAAGCGCTTCACCGAGTAGACCGTGTTCTCGGGGTTGGTGATGGCTTGGCGGCGCGCGATCTGGCCGACGAGGACCTCGCCCTTGTCGTCCCATGCGACCACCGACGGCGTGAGCCGCCCGCCCTCTTCGTTCGCGATGACCTGCGGGTCCTTGCCCTCCATGATCGCGACGACCGAGTTCGTGGTTCCGAGATCGATTCCGATGATCTTGCCCATCTTGCGTGTGTCCTCGATTTGCGTGTGGTTACGGCGACTTCGAAAATCTGTTCAAACCGCGAGCCAAAGTAAGCACACGGTTTTCGGCGTCAACCCGCTGCCAGGCGCTCGGCGACGGCGGGCGGCGGCGGGGCGGCCCGGCGGGCGCCGCGGGTCTTGAACGCGAGCGCGACGACCGCCGCGGCCCCGAGGCCGACGACGATGGCGAGAGCGACGAGGCCCCTCAGGGACTCCTTTCGGAGCGGCACGGCCGACCTTGTAGCACGGAAGCCCCGTCTCGTGGCATATGGTCGAAGCGGTAACACCGTCGTGGACAGCGCGCTCGTCGTTCACCGTCTGCACTTCGCCTTCACGGCGACGTTTCACTATTTGTTCCCGCAGCTGACGATGGGCCTCGCACCCCTCATCGTGCTGTTCAAGCTGATGGAGGCGCGCGCGCCCGGGCGCGGGTACGGCGAGAGCGCGCGGTTGCTGGCGCGGCTGTTCGCCGTCAATTTCGTGTTCGGCGTGGTCACGGGCGTGCCCATGGAGTTCCAGTTCGGCACGAACTGGGCGCGCTTCTCGCGCTTCGCGGGCGGCGTCATCGGCCAGACCTTGGCGATGGAGGGCATGTTCGCCTTCTTCCTCGAGTCGTCGTTCTTGGGCCTGTTCCTGTTCGGCGAGAAGCGGCTTTCGCCCCGCGCGCACCTCGCGTCGGCCGTCGCCGTGTTCTTGGGGTCGTGGCTGTCGGGCTACTTCATCGTCGCGACCGACGCGTGGATGCAGCACCCGGTCGGCTACGCGATGGGGGACGACGGCTCGGTGCGGCTCGAGAGCTTGTCGGCGTTGCTCTTCAACCGATGGGCGTTCTGGCAGTACCTGCACACGATGGGCGGCGCGCTCGTGACGGGCGCGTTCGCGACGGCGGGGCTGGGCGCGTACTACGTGCTGCGCCGCCGGCCCACCGACGACGCGCGCGTCTCGGCGGCGCTGTTGAAGACGGGCGTCGTCGTCGCGGCGCTCGCCAGCGTGTGGCAGACGTTCCCGTCGGGCGATCAGCAAGGCTCGCTGGTCGCGCACAACCAGCCGGCGACGCTCGCGGCGATGGAGGGCCTCTTCCACACGACGGCGGCGGCGCCCATCGTGCTGATGGGGCAGCCCAACACCGACGAGAAGCGCATCGACAACACGCTCGAGGTGCCGGGCGTGCTCAGCGTGCTGACGTACCGACGCTGGAGCGCCTCCGTGCACGGCCTCGACGAGTTCGCGCCCGAAGCCCGACCCGACAACGTCGCCCTCCTCTATTACAGCTACCACTTGATGGTGGGGCTCGGGACGATGTTCGCGGGGCTCATGGCGCTGGCGCTCCTGGCGCTGTGGCGCGGGCGCTTGCTCGGGGCGAGGCCGCTGCTGTGGGCGCTCGTGCTCGCCGTGCCGCTGCCGTACGTCGCGAACACGGCGGGGTGGATCACGGCCGAGATTGGCCGGCAGCCGTGGCTCGTCTATGGGCTGCTGCGCACCGAAGCGGGCACGTCGCACCACGTGTCGGCGGGCAACGGGCTGTTCTCGCTGCTGGGGTTCATGGGGCTCTACTCGGTGCTGTCGATCGCCTTCGTGCTCGTCGTCGCGCGCATCGTCGCGCGCGGGTCGGCTGCGGCGCCCGTCGAGGGGGCCCACTGATGCAGACGTTTTGGTTCGTCGTCGTCGCGCTCGCGATCGTCGCCTACGTCGTGCTCGACGGCTTCGACCTCGGCGTGGGCGCGGTCTACAAATGGGTCGCGCGCACGCCCGAAGACCGCGCCGTCGCGCGCGCCGCGATCGGGCCCGTGTGGGACGCCAACGAGGTCTGGCTGCTCGCGGGCGGTGGCACGCTGTATTTCGCCTTTCCGGCGCTCTACGCGGCGAGCTTCAGCGGGTTCTACCTGCCGCTCATGATCGTGCTGTGGCTGCTCATCGGGCGCGCGCTCGGGCTCGAGCTGCGCGCGCACCTGCCCGATCCGCTGCTGGCCGAGGCGTGCGACGCCGTGTTCGCCATCTCGAGCCTGCTGCTGACGATCTTCTTCGGCGCCGCGCTCGGCAACGTGGTGCGCGGCGTGCCCATCGAAGCCGACGGGTACTTCTTCTTGCCGCTGTGGACGGACTTCCGCGTGGGCGCGCACCCGGGCGTGCTCGACTGGTACACGGTTCTGTCGGGCGTCGTCGCGGCCGTCGCGCTCGCGGCGCACGGCGCGTGCTGGTTGGTCCTCCGCGTCGACGCCGCGAGCCCCGTGCACGCGCGAGCCGCAGCCGTGGCGCGCGCCGGGCGCCGCGCGCTCATGGTGCTGACGCCGCTCAGCCTCGTGGCGACGCTCGCCGTGCGGCCCGGCGTCCTCGACAACTTTCGCGCGCAGCCCATCGGCTTCGCGCTGCCGCTGGCCGTCGCCGCGAGCTTGATCGCCGGCGAGCTCGCAGGCCGCCGCGGGCGCGAGCGCGGCGCCTTCGCCGCGTCGTGCGTCTACCTGACGTCGATGCTCGGCGGCGCGGCGTTCGCGCTGTACCCCGTGCTGCTGCCGTCGTCGGACGACCCGTCGCGCGCGCTCACGATCGAGAAGGCGGCGACCAGCCCATACGCGATGTCGATCGCCGCCGGTTGGTGGATCTTCGCGTTCGTGCTCGTCGCGGGCGCGTTCATGTATCTCTACCGCTCGTTCCGCGGAAAGATCTCGAGCGACGCCGGCGGCTACGGGCACTAGGCCGCTTTCGAATTGACGTCGCCTCGCGTCCAGGGCACGCCCTCGGAGCGCGACTCGTTCTTCGGGACCCGCTGCTTCCGCGCCGCCGAGTGACGTCTTTTTTCCTTGCCGCGCGCGACGACGGCCTATAGTGAACAAATGTTTCACCCCCTCGTGCAGACGTGGCTCGCGCGTCGGTTCGGGGCGCCCACGCCGGCGCAGGCGCGCGCGTGGCCGCTCATCGCCGAGGGGAAGGACGTCCTGGTCACGGCGCCGACGGGCTCGGGCAAGACGCTCGCGGCGTTCCTCTCGACGCTCGACGGGTTGGTTTCCGACGCGATCGCGGCCGGAGGCAAGCTGCCGGCGCGCACGCGCGTCGTCTACGTCTCGCCGCTCAAGGCGCTGTCGAACGACATCCGCCGCAACCTCGAAGAGCCGCTGGCCGAGCTGCGCGCGCTCGCGCCCGAGCTGGGCTTCGTGCCGCCCGAGGTCACGACGGCCGTGCGCACGGGCGACACGACGGCCGCCGAGCGGCGCGAGGCCGTCAAGCGCCCGCCGCACGTGCTCGTGACGACGCCCGAGTCGCTCTACATCTTGTTGACGTCGGACTCGGGACGAAAGGCGCTGCGCGACGTGCGCGCCGTGATCGTCGACGAAATCCACGCCGTCGCCGCCGACAAGCGCGGCGCGCATCTCTCGCTTTCGCTCGAAAGATTGGACGCGCTGGTCAGCGCACGAGGAACGAAGCTCCAGCGCATCGGCCTGTCGGCGACCGTGCGGCCCATGGACGTCGCAGCGCGGCTGCTCGTGGGCGCGCGGCCCGACCCGGCGATCGTCGACGTGGGTCAGCGGCGCGATCTGGATCTGCAGGTCGTCACGCTCGACGACGAGCTGGGCGCCGTCGCCACCAACGAGCAGTGGGCCGAGGTCTACGACCGCGTCGCCGACCTCGCGCGCGCGCACCGCTCGACGATCGTGTTCGTCAACACGCGGCGCCTCGTCGAGCGCATGACGTTGCACCTCGGCGAACGGCTCGGCGTCGACACGGTCGCGGCCCACCACGGCAGCCTCTCGCGCGAGCGGCGCCACAAGGCCGAAACGCGCTTGAAAGCGGGCGACCTCAAGCTCGTCGTCGCGACGGCCTCGCTCGAGCTCGGCATCGACGTCGGCGCCGTCGATCTCGTGTGCCTCATCGGGTCACCACGGTCCATTGCCGCGGGCCTGCAGCGCATCGGCCGCTCGGGCCACCAAATCGGCGCCACGCCCAAGGGGCGGTTTTTCCCGCTGACGCGCGATCAGCTCGTCGAGACGGCGGCGCTCGTGCGCGCCGCGCGACGAGCCGAGATCGATCGCATCAAGCTGCGCGACGCGCCCCTCGACATCCTCGCGCAGCAGATCGTCGCGACGTGCAGCAACGACGAGTGGGACGAGGACGCGCTGTTCGAGCTCGTGACGCGCGCCGGTCCGTACGCCGCGCTCGAGCGCGCCGAGTACGACACCGTCGTCGACGTCTTGTCCGAGGGCATCTCGACGTCGCGCGGGCGCGCGGGCGCCCTGCTTCACCGCGACGGCGTCAACAAGAAGCTGCGCGGGCGGCGCGGCGCGCGCCTCGCCGCCATCACGTCGGGCGGCGCGATCCCCGACCTCGCGACCTACGACGTCGTGCTCGAGCCCGACGGCACGATCATCGGCTCGCTCGACGAGGACTATGCGATCGAGTCGATGGCGGGCGACATCTTCCTGCTGGGCAATTCGTCGTGGAAAATACGTCGCGTCGAGGCTGGACGCGTCCGGGTCGAGGACGCGGGCGGCGCGCCGCCCAACATCCCGTTCTGGCTGGGCGAGGGGCCGGCGCGCACGAAGGAGCTGTCGGCCGAGGTGTCGGCGCTGCGCGAAGAGGTCTCGGTCGCCGCGGCTCGCGGCGAGGACTGTGTGCCCGCGCTCATGCGCGGCTCGGCGCTCGATCGCCGCGGCGCCGAGCTCCTGCGCGACTACCTGCTGGCTGGGCGGGCCGCGCTGGGCGCCGTGCCGACGCAGACGCGCGTCATCGCCGAGAGGTTCTTCGACGAGAGCGGCGGCATGCAGCTGGTCGTTCACGCGCCGTTCGGCGGGCGCATCAACCGCGCGTGGGGCATGGCGCTGCGCAAAAGCTTCTGCCGCACGTTCGACTTCGAGCTGCAGGCGGCGGCGACCGACGACGGCATCATCCTGTCGCTCGGCACGCAGCACAGCTTCCCGCTGGAGTCGATCTTCGAGCTGGTGCGCGCCGAGAACCTGACCGAGCTGCTGACCCAGGCGGCGATCCAGGCGCCCATGTTCGAGACGCGGTGGCGGTGGAACGCCATGCGCTCGCTCGCGCTGCCGCGCACGCGCGGCGGCAAGCGCGTGCCGCCGCAGCTGCAGCGCATGAAGGCGCAGGACCTCGTGACGGCGGTGTTCCCGGCGCAGACGGCCTGCCAGGACAACCACGGCGGCGGCGCGATCGAGGTGCCCGATCACCCGCTGGTCAAAGAGACGATCCGCGACTGCCTCGTCGAGGCGATGGACGCGGCCGGGCTCGAGGTCGTCATCGCGGCCTTGCGGCGCGGCGAGATCGAGACCGTCGCGCGCGATCTGCCCGAGCCGTCGGTTTTCTCGCACGAGATCATCAACGCCAACCCGTACGCGTTCCTCGACGACGCGCCCCTCGAAGAGCGGCGCACGCGCGCCGTGCAGCTGCGGCGCGGCCTGCCCGCCGAGGTCACCGAGCGCGTCGGCGGCTACGACGCCGCCGTGATCGCCGAGGTCGTCGCCGAGGCGCAGCCTGAGGCGCGCGATCCCGACGAGCTGCACGATCTGCTGCTCGAGACGGGCGCGCTGCCTGAAGTCGACGGCCGCGCGCGCGGCTGGGACGAGCGTTTCGAGGCGCTCGTCGCGACGAGGCGCGCGGCGCGGCTCGTGCTCGCCGACCGCACGCACTGGGTCGCGGCCGAGCGGCGCGCGCTCGCGGCGGCCGTGTGGCCCGCGGCGACGTTCGTGCCCGACGTCGTCGAGCCGCCGGCGCGGCGTGAGCCGGCGTGGATGGCGCTCGGCGCCGAGGGCGCGCTGGTCGAGATCGTGCGCGCCCGGCTCGCGTTCGCGGGCGTGACGACGGCGGCGCGGCTCGCGGCGCAGCTGGGCGTGGCCGCGTCCGACGTCGAGGCCGCGCTCGCGCGCGTCGAGATGGAAGGCGCCGTGCTCCGAGGGCATTGGATTTGGGGACCCTCGGAGGGTCCCCAAGCCCCTCGCCTCACTCCGCTCGGCGAAGCCGAGCTGCGTTCGGAGTTGGAGTTGCAGTGGTGCGATCGAAGGTTGCTCGCGCGCATCAACCGGCGCGTGCTCGACGGGTTGCGCCGCGAGATCGAGCCCGTGAGCGCGGCCGACCTCATGCGCTTCTTCTTGTCGTGGCAGCACGTGAAGCCGGGCGCGCAGCTGCACGGGCGCCCCGGCGTGCAGCAGGTCGTCGCGCAGCTGCAGGGCTTCGAGAGCGCGGCCGGGGCGTGGGAGCGCGAGATTCTCCCGGCGCGCGTCGCCGCGTACGACTCGAGCCTGCTCGATGCCCTTTGTCTCTCGGGCGAGGTCGCGTGGGGGCGGCTCGCGTCGCGCGACGCCGGCGGCCGGCCCAACAAGGCCGCGCCCATCGCGCTCGCGCGCCGGCAGGACCTTTCGTGGCTGCGCGTGCCCTACGATGCGAATGCAACGCCGACCGTGGATCCGGAGACCGGAGAGGTCACCGACGGCCCGACGCTGTCGGCGCCGGCGCGCGACGTGCTCGCGTTCCTCGAAGAGCACGGCGCGAGCTTCCTCGACGAGATCGTCGGCGGCGCGGGCCGGCTGCGGGCCGAGGTCGAGGACGCGCTGTGGGAGCTCGTGTCCGGCGGGCGCGTCACGGGCGACGGCTTCGCGGGCTTGCGCGCGCTCATCTCGGCGACGCAGAGCCGCGGCAGCGCGCGCGCGCGGTGGCACGCGCGCTGGAACCGGCGCGGCGGCGGGCCCGTGGGCGCGGGCCGCTGGTCGATCCTGCGCGCGCCCGCGGCCACGGACGAGCATCGCACCGAGGAGCTGGCTCGGCAGTACGTGCGCCGCTACGGCGTCGTGTTCCGCGACGTCCTCGCGCGCGAGCCGCACGCGCCCGCGTGGCGCGATCTGCTGCGCGTGTACCGGCGGCTCGAGATGAGCGGCGAGCTGCGCGGCGGGCGCTTCGTCGCCGGCTTCGTGGGCGAGCAGTTCGCGGCGCCGGAGGCCGTCGAGGCGCTGCGCGCCGCGCGCAAGGAGCCGCGCAAGGGCGAGGTCGTGCGCCTGTCGGCGTGCGATCCGCTCAACCTCGTGGGCATCATCACGCCGGGCCCGCGCGTGCCCGCGACGCTCACCAACACGGTCGTCTTCGTCGACGGCGTGCCGCAGACCGAGGCGGCGTTCGAGGCGCCAGCGCCGCGCGTCGCGCCGTGGGCCGTGACCCCCGCGCTTCCAGATTGAGCGTTCGTCTTCCTTTGGGCCGCGCAACTCGCTAGAGTCTCGCGCCGTGAGCGGACAGAGCGAGGCGAGCCAGGGGGAAGTCGAAGAGCTCAAGGCCGAGAACGCGCGCTTGAAGTCGGCGCTGCGCGCGGCCGAGGACGAGCTGTCCGCGCAGCGCGCCGCCGTGCGCGAGCTGACCGTGCGCGACGAGCTCACGGGCCTCTTCAACCAGCGCGAGCTGCGCCGGCTGCTCAACGAAGAGGTGTCGCGCGCGCTCCGCTACAAGCACCCGCTGTCGCTGCTGCTCGTCGACGTCGACGGCCTCGAGACCATCAACGCCGAGCACGGCAAGACCGCGGGCGACGACGTCCTCCGCAGCGTCGCCGCCGTCCTGCGCAGCAACCTGCGCCCCGTCGATCGCTCGGCGCGCTACGAGGGCGCCGCGCTCGCCGTGCTCTTGCCCGACACGTTCGCCAACGACGGCGTCCAGGTCGCCGAGCGCCTGCGCGGCCTCGTCGGCGGCGCCGCCTCGCGCGCGAAGAGCGTCGCCTCACACCGCGCCAGCGTCACGATCAGCGTGGGCGTCGCCGGCATCCACGAGTCCGAGAAGACGCCCGACGAGCTGCTCTTCGCCGCGACGACGGCCCTCCGCGAAGCGAAGGACCGCGGCCGCGACGCCGTCGTCGCCTTCGTCGACCTCAAGCTCCCGACCGCCCGCGCTTAGACCAGTTGGATGGGCGCCGGCGTCGATCCCTCTCGCGCTACTCGCCGTCGTCTTTCATGCCGTGCATGAGGCGCGCTTTCACGCGCGTGAACTGACGCTCTTTGTACTTGTCGTGGCTGTTCTCGCCGCGCTCGTTGTTCTCGGCGGTGCGCGCGTCGATGATCTGGAACTCGGTGAGCACGAACACGACGGTGCCGTGCTCGGCGAACAGCGGATCGTCGGGCGCGCGGCACAGGTACTTGTCGATGCGCACGGGCAAGTCGGCGACGAAGTTGATGACGCGGTAGCCGGGCCCCGAGAACTCGTTCTGCACGGCCGGCTTCTTGTCGGCGGCGACGGTCGCGAGGTCGGTGATCTCCGGCAAGAACCGCTGCAGCGCGGGCGAGCGCGACAGCGTCTCGCGGATCTTGATGATGTCGTTCACCGACTGCCCGGGGATCACGTAGTTGAACGGCACGAGGCGCTGGCACAGCTCGCGCAGCACGAACACCAGCTGCTCCTCGTTGTTCGTGATCATGCGGAAGCGCAGGTTGTCGTAGACGTCGGCCGCGATCGATTCTTTCTTGGCGAGCAGCTTCGTGATGAGGCTGTCGACGGGCTTGCGGCTCCACTCGAACTCGACGACATGGCAACCGACGCTCTTGATCTCCTCGACGGTGCGCATGACCTTCTCTTCGACGAGGTGGAAGAGCTGGTCGTCGGACACGGGCAGCTTCGTGAGCAGCTCGCGCCCAGCGAGGTGATGCATGACGTGCATCACCTTGAGGACGACGCAGGCATAAGTGCGGCGGCGGCCCTTCTGCGAGGCGATGAGCAGGAGGTCGCGCGGGGGCACACCGCTCGCGACCTCGTCGGGGATGTTGAAGCCGAGGTGGCGCTCGAGGTACTCGACGGCCAGCTCGCGCAGGTCGGCGAGGCGGCGCAGGTCGTCTTCGCTGCCCGGGTCGATCTCGTTGACGCGCAGGAAGCGGTCGACCTCGTCGCGCTCGGTGAAGTGCAGCCGGTGCCAGTCGATGACCGAGCCGCCGCGCAGCAGGTTGCGGATTGCCGTGAGGTCGGCGAGCGTGAAGTCCTCGTACCGGACCTTGCGCACACGCTCGGCCGATGGGACGCGCTCGCCGGTCGAGGAGCTCGCAGGGGTCTCGGAGGTGGACACGTCGATGGGCCTCGGAGCGGGCCAGTCTAGGTCCGCCCCGCATGGCCGGCAAGCGAAGAAGCCGTGCCACGCGCGCGTCGGTTCGCCCGTGCAGGGCGCCGAACCACCTGTATTTACGGTGCTCTACTGACGCTTACGTTGCGGAGCCGGCGTCCCGAGCGAGACCGTCACCCAGAACATCACTGCCGCGAAGAGCGCCATGACGAGGCTGCCGATGACTTGAATCATACGTTTACCTACATTATGCCCCTTTGTAGGTCTGTCAAGAAACGCAGGACGTTTCTGTCGGGTGCGCCACCGTTGGCGGGCCGCGGCGGGCACGTTAGGATCGCGGCCGTGAAAACGCCGCGCGTGTGGGTCGTGCTGGTCGGGGTCGGCCTTTCGGGAACCGCAGCGGCCCAGTCGTCCCCGCAAGCCCAGTCCGATTTTTCGCGCGGCCAAGCGCTCGTCATCGCCAAGAAACCAGCCGACGCCGCCGAGAAGTTCGAGGCCGTCACGAAGGCCGAGCCCGAATTCGGTCCGGGCTGGTACGCGCTCGCGGCCGCGCGGCGCCGCGCCGGTCAGTGCGACAAGGCGATCCCGGCCTACCGGCGCTACGCGCAGATGATGCCCGACGAGCCCGAGCCCTATTACGGCCTCGGGCTCTGTTTGAAGGAGGCGGGTCAGCTCGCGAGCTCGGCGCTGGCGCTTCGCCGGTACGTGCAGCTCGAGACCCGCGAGTCGTCGCAGAAGTGGGTCGAGCACGCGCGCGCCGTCATCGAAGAGATCGGCAACGCGCCCGACGCGACGCCGGCGGCCGCAGCGCCGTTGCCCGAGGCGAAGGGTCCGACGCCGACGCCGCCGCCGCAAACCATCGCGGGCGCCGACGGCGGCGCGCCGGTCGACAGCCCGGCGGCGCCGCTCTACGCGAAGTCGCAGCAGCTGCGCGACAGCGGCCACATCGAAGAGTCCATCGCGAAGTTCAAAGAGGCGATCGCCGCCGACCCGCAGCACATGGTCGCGCGCGCCGCGCTGGGCGAGCTGCTGCTCAAGATTCGTCGCGACGACGAGGCCATCAACGTCTTCCGCGCGGCCGTGCAGAAGAACCCCGAGTACCCGCTGGCCTGGTACGAGCTGGCGTTCGCGTTGCGCGTGAAGGGACGGTTGCCCGAGTCGGTCGACGCCTACCAGCGCTACATCAAGCTGCGGCCGACCGATCCCGATCCGTACTACGGCCTCGCGCGCGCTCTGCAGCGGCTCGGCAAGAAGGACGCCGCGCGCCGCGCGTACCAGACGTACCTCTCGATGGAGAAGCGCCCCACCGAGCAGAAGTGGATCGACGCCGCGAACGGCGAGCTGCAAGCGCTCGGCGGCGACGGCGCCGCGAAGCCTTAGCTCATCGCCGCGTGCTCGGGCGCCCGCCGAGCCACGCAAAGAACAGAAAGACGCCGAACACGCCCGCGGCGATCTTCGCGCCCAGCGAGGCGTCGTCTTGCCCTCGCCCCGCGAACACGACGGCCAGCACGGCCGACACGGCGCCCAGCATGCCCCACAACAGCTGCTGCCCCACGGCGTAGAGCACGCGCGCGTTCTCGTCGAGGTTGCGCACGCGCAGGTCGAGCTCGCCGCGCAGCGCGCGATCGAGGAAGCGCTGCAGGTCGGCGGGCATCGACAGCGCCGACAGCGCCATCTCGCGCGACGCCTCCAGCACGATCTCCGACCACTGCTTCTTCTCGCCGAGCAGGAAGCGCTCGAGATAAGGCTGGATGACGTCGGTCGGGTTCATCTCGGGGTCGAGCGTCGTGCACACGCCGAGCAGCAGCAGCAACGTCCGCTCGAGGAGGATCCACTCCTTGGGGATGTGAAACGCGTCCTTGAGGTCGGCGAGGCTCACGTTGAGGTCACGCAGGTCGAGCAAGCTCGTGAGGCTCTTGTCCGAGTCGAACGAGAGGTCCTTGAGCGAGAAGCCCTGCACGGACATCTGGGCGCGCATCTTCTCGTGGAAGTAGTGGACGATGCGGTCGAAGACCTCGGGGTCGGCGCGGCGCGAAAGAAAGCCCATCTCCTTCATCGCCGAGACGATGCGGGTCGTGTCGCGCGTCATCGCGCCCTGCAGGAACGAGATCATCCCGTGGCGCATGCCCGCCGAAACCGTCGCCGTCGCGCCGAAGTCGAGGAACACCACCGTCGGCGCCGCGCCTGGTGACGTCGACTTGGGCGCCTGCACGAGCAAGTTCCCCGGGTGCGGATCGGCGTGATAGACGCCGTCGATGAAGATCTGCTGGCAATAAGCCTCGACGCAGATGCGCGCCGTGTGGCGGCGATCGACGTTGGTGGCCGCGAGGCGCTCGAGGTCGGCGACCTTCACGCCCTCCATCCACTCGGTCGTGAGCACGCGCGCCGTCGAGAACTCGCCGATGACGCGCGGGAAGCGCACGGGCAATGGAGGTTGGTGCAACGGATCGCCGACGCGCGCCGCGAAGTTGGCGGCGACGCGCTCGATCGCGGCGGCCTCGCGACGGTAGTCGAGCTCGCTCAGCACCATCTCGCGGATCTCGTTGTAGATGGTGTCGAAGCCATAAGCCGGCATGAACCAGCGCAGGATGCCGAAGATGCGCTTGAGCGCGCGCAGGTCGGTGCGGACGATCTCCTCGATGTCGGGGTACTGCACCTTGACGGCGACGGCCTCGCCCGACGCGAGCCGCGCGCGGTGCACCTGGCCGATCGACGCCGACGCGACCGGCTCGGGCGAGAACTCGGCGAAGACCTCGCCGGGCGCGCGGCCGCCCAGCTCTTCGCGCAGGCGCGCTTCGATGTCCTTGTAGGGGCGCGGCGGGACTTGATCCTGCAACCGTTGCAGCTCGTCGCGAAAGGCGTCGGGCAGGAAGTTGGCCATGATGCTGATGAGCTGGCCGACCTTGATGAAGAGACCGCGCAGCTTCAGGATCGCGGCCTCGATGCGGCGGGCGTTGCGCCGATGTTTGTCCTGCGTCACACGCGCGTGAGATTCGGCGCTGCGAAAGCGGCGTGTCGCCGCGAGCCCCACGTACGAGACGACGACCCGGGCCGTCACCAGGTAGGCCGTCATGAGGCGTCCCGTCTGCGTCAAGGTGACGGGCAGGATATCGCAGCCATCGCGGACGGGCGACGTTCGCGGTACCTTTCATCCTGCGATGGCTGAAGGCGACGACAACGGACGCGACGGCTCGGCGCCCGAGGCCGTCGAAGACGAGCCGACCTCACCGCGCTCCAGCGACGAGCGCGGCGATCGCACCATCACCGACTTCGTGCGCCGCGCCGTCTCGGCGGGCGTGGGCGCCGCCGCGCGCTCGAAGGACGACATCATGCGCGCGGCCGCCGGCGAGGTGAAGAACTGGCTCGACCGCCTCAACCTCAACGAGGAGCTCGCCAAGGTCCTCACGAAGGTCGTCGTCGAGGTGAAGGCCGAGATTCGCTTCCGTCCCGCCGAGGACGGCAAGCTCGTCCCCGAAGTGAAGATCAAGACCAGCGGCGGCTGAGCGTCACTTCACGCGCGTCTCGATCGGCACGCCCGCCTTCACCATCTTCGTGACCGGCGTCTTCTCGGCGATCTCGAGGAGCCGCGCGCGCTGCTCCTCCGACAGCTCGGCGCCGAAGCCGATGGCGCGATCGATGCGTTCGACGCCGCTGACGCGCAGGAGCTTGAGGTCGACGTGCACGCCGCCGAGCCCCCACCCTTTTCGATCACCGTACATGCGCAGCGTGATCGCCGTGCAGCTCGCGAGCGCCGCCAGCAGCAGCGCGACGGGCGACGGCCCGAGATCGCCGCCGCCGTGCGCGACCGGCTCGTCGGCGACGACGGTGTGATGGCCGATCTTCACCCGCTGCTCGTGGGGCGCGGCGCCGTTCTCGAGATGCGCCGTCAACACGTGCACTTCCGGGTTCGTGGGGCTGTCCTCGGGGAACGTCATCGCTTGCCCGCGCTCATGAAGGACCAGACGACGAGGAACGCGATGATCAAGACACCCCACAGGCCGACGAGGCGGAGCGCCGCCTTCGTCGCGCCCCGCCGGGCCGCGCCCGGCACGACCGTCGCCGCGCTGGGCGGCGGACCCGCGGCGAGCACCGCTGCGACGGACGACGATTCGTCCGTGCTGCCACCAGACGCCCCCACAGGCGGACCGGACGACAGCTCGGCCGGTGTGAGGCGCAGCGGCGCCGCGTGGGGCGCCATCGCCGCGATGTAGTCGCGCAGCGCGCGCGCGCCGGCTTGGTTGCCCTCCTGCTCGCGCACGAGCGCGAGGCCGAAGCACGCGAAGAGCTGCAGCGACGGGTACTTCACCTCGGCCGCCGCCTCTTCGAGCGCCTTGCGCGGATCGGTCGTGATCGAGCCGGCGACCGCCTCGCACACGCCGACGCACACGCCGTGGTAGCGCGCCGTCTGCGAGGCGCCCGGCACGACGCCGCTCACCGACGCGAGCGCGCGCGCCTGACGGCAAAGCTCGAGCGCGCGGGCCGCGTCGCGCCGGCAAAAGAGCGCGACGAGCCCCTCGGCGCTCACGCCGATCGCCTGGATGATGGGTGCCTTCGCGTTCCAGTCGACCGCGGCGAGCGCGCGCATCGCCTCATCGCCACGCCCGTAGAGCACGTAGGCGACCGCGCGTGACTGCGCCAGGTACGCGTCGTGATCAGGCAGCGCGCGCGCCGCCGCCAGCGTCTTGTCGACCGACGCGACGAGCGGCCCCGGCTCGGGCGCCTGCAGGCCGCGCACGTAGCTCGCGCGCGCGGCGCCGCGCCTGAAGAACGCAGACCCGAAGATCGCGACGGCCACGATCAGCGGCAAGAGCCAGACCGGCATCGAAGCGAGCACGCCCGTCTCGAAGCCGACGAGCATCGCGAGCGCGAACCCGACGCTCAGGATCGTCACCCCGAACCGCGGCTTGTAGACGCCGCGGAAGGCCTTCATCGTCGCCTCGAGCAGATACCAGTGGTTGTCGCGCTTGCTCACGACGCCTTCGTACCACGACCGGCCGTGCTTCGATAAACGGCGAGCTCGGGCCAAGGCGCGCCGATGAGCTCGAACCACGGCTGCACGAGCGGCGGCAAGTGAAGGCAGCAGATCCGAATCGTGCGCGCCGCGGCGATCGATCGAAGCGCCTCGAGCACGCGCTCGAGCCGCGCGCCGCTGAACGGGCAGTTGAGGAAGAACACCGTTCCCGTCGAGAGGGTCTCGATCAGCTCCGAGGCGTCGCCGTGGATCGTCTCGACGCGATCGAGGTCGAGCGCACGCGTCAGCGCGCGCGACCTCTCGACCAATCCGGCCTGGACCTCGATCCCGATCGCCGACGCGCCCGTCAGCAAGTGCGCGAGCGTCGTGACGCGCCCGACGCCCGAGCCCACGTCGACGAACACGTCGTGACGATCGACGCTCGCCAATTCGAGCGCCGACACGATCACGTCGACGGACGTCGGCAAGTACGGCACGCACCCAGCCGGCAGATCGGGCCCGTCGTCGAGCACTTCGTCCACGTCGAGCACGTCGTCGACCCATTCGTCACGCGCATCGGCCGGCAACGCCGCGAGCGCGCCCCGCAGCTCGATCGCGCGTCGCTCGGGCGCGGCCGCACACAACGTGCGGCGCATCGCCTCAGCGGACGTCATCGCGCGCGTCTCGTCCGCCGTCAGACGTTAGCAACGTCTCCGGCCCGTACGTCAGCGGGTGCGACGCGCACTCTTGGCGACACGACACAATGCCGCCCGAGTCATTGATGCACGCCCGCTCACAAGGGTTGGCCGCCTCTTGGACCTGCTCTTGGCCGGCGAAGAGCCCGTAGAAGAACAGCCCAACCACACCTATGACGAGCACGCCCGCCGCGAGAAGAGCGATCTTGAGGGCGCGCTTCAATACGCCCGGCTCACTGATCTCGACCCCAACGCCAGCGCGGCGGCTCACCCTTGATCCAGCAGATCGCGACGAGCACCAGCGTCAACACCCCGATGTACGCGCTGTAGAAGGCGTCGCCCTTCGACGCTCGAAGCAAGGGAATACCGCCGAAGACGAGCCCGAGATACGTCGCGAAGACGACCCACCCCTGCCACGTCGCGGGCAACCCCCACCCCCATCCGTAGCGCTTCGCCGGAAACCAGTACTTCGAGACGCGCTCAGAAGCCATCTACGTCCTCGTCACCGTCCGAGGATAGCGCTATCTCGGGACATAGCTCATCGCCACGACACCCGAAGCAAACTCGACGCGGTTCACGAGCTTGAGATCGAGCGGCTTCGCGAGCCCCGCGAACAGCGTCGGCCGATGCCCCGCGACCCTCGGGTGCACCACCAGCTCGTACTCGTCGATGAGGCCCAGCCCGGCCAACGCCGTCGGAAGCGTCACGCCCCCGACGAGCACGCCTCGCCCCGGCTCTTCCTTGATTCGCCGAACGACCGCATCCAGATCGCCACGCAAGAGCTCCGCGTTCCAATCCACCTCGGCCAGCGTGCTCGAGACGACGTACTTCTTGGCCGCGTCGATGGTCCGCGCGAACGGCTCCATCCAAGGCGCCATCCACTCCGGCTTCGGCCCCGGAATCGCCGGCGCCCGCCAAGCGGCCTCCATCATTTGATACGTCACGCGACCAAAGAGCAGCGCGTCGGCCCAGGCCACGTTCTCGGCAGCGCGACGATGCAGCTCCTCGTCGGCGATCATCTCGGTGTGATCGACGCAGCCGTCCAGCGTGACGTTGATGGAGTAGCGAAGCGGTCGCATTGATGGTGCGCGAGACAGTCTATACCGTCGGCGAACATGCGCTCGTCCTCGCGTCTGGCCGCCGTCCTCGCGTGTGCGGTGATCGGCGCCGCGTGCTCCTCGTCGCCGACGACGCCGAAGAACAGCGCGCTGAGCGTGTGTGATTCGTGCACGGCCATGGCGTGTACGAACCAAGCAGCGGCCTGCGCCGCCGACAAGGGGTGCGCGGCCCTCGATGCGTGCGTGAACGCCAAGTCGCCCTCCGCCGGTCCGAACATGGACGATCCGCTCTGCGACGACGACTGCATCAAGGTCGCGGGCGGCCTCGAGCACCCCGCTGCCAAAGCGGCGCCCAGTGCGGCGCGTGCGAGAAGCCGTGCGAGCCGCTCACGACGCCGATGCAGAAGTGCGTTGCCGGCGAAGCGTGCGATCTCGCGAACCCGACACCTGAGGCTTGCAAGTGCAGCCCCGACGGCGGCGTCGACGGCCCGGACGCGTCGCCCCCCGACGGCCAAGACAACGGCGGCGCCTGCTCGTTGCATCCGACGTGCGCCCTCGCGAGCGCGTCCGACGTGAACGCCGCGCTAGGAACTGCCATCGCGGCGCCCGTCATGAAGGTGATCTCCGACGGAACCACGACGGTGACCGAGTGCCACTACGACGCCGCCGACGCCAACAACCCCGGCTCCGTCCAAATCAGCTACTGGGAGCCCTATGCGCAGGCCGACTACCAGGCCGGCCGCTCGATGTACGAATCAACGACCATGACGTCGACGTCGACCGTCACCACCGTCGGCGACGCCGCGTTCACGTCAGCCGTGGGCAAAGACGGCGTCCAGGAGCTGACGTTGTTGTCCGGCTGCCTGCAGATTCAGCTCGTCGGCAAGACATCGGCGGATCAGCTGGTCGCCCTCGCGAAGACGATCATCAAGCGGCTGTAGACGAGGCTCCGGACGACGGGGTCAGTCCGTCACCACCACTCGCAAACAGTGGAGTTGACCCGCTTCCGTGGAGTGGGTTGGGCTTGCGGCGGTCAGGCCGCGAGCATGTTCTTCTTCTCGTAGCTGATGGGTGACTGGTAGTCGAGACCCGAGTGGCGACGGCGCGGGTTGTACCAGCCCTCGATGTACTGGAAGACCGCCATTCGGGCCTCGGTCTGGGTCTTGAGTTTCGTTCGTTGCAGCAACTCGCACTCGAGGCTCGCGAAGAAGCTTTCGCACATGGCGTTGTCGTAGGCGTCGCCGACCGCCCATCGACGGCCGCACGTCGGCTTCGCGGCACCGTTTGCCGAACGCCACCGACGTGTACTGGCAGCCTTGGTCCGAGTGGTGGACGACGTTAACGGGCCGGCGCTGCGTGATGGCCATGTTGAGCGCGTCGAGCACGAGCTCGGTGCGCAGGTGCGTGGCCATCGCCCAGCCGACGATGCGCCTGCTCCAAGCATCGAGCACAACGGCGAGGTAGAGAAGCCCGCCCAGGTCGGAATGTACGTGATGTCCGAGACCCAGAGCTTGTTCGGGCCGTCGGCCGTGAAGTTACGGTCGACGAGGTCGGGCGCGCGTCGAGCGTTCTCGTCACGCTGAGTGGTCACGCAGAAGCGGCGACGCGTGACACCGACGAGAGAAGCCTTGCGCATGAGCCGCGCGACGCGCTTCTTGCCGATTCGCACACCTTGGTCGCGCAGCTCGCGGTGGATATTGGGCGAGCCGTAGATCCCCTTCGAGTCCTCGTGCGCGGCGCGGATGAGCGTCGTCAGCTCGGCGTCTCGTCGTGCTCGCCGCGACGGCGGGCGCGTTCTCCACGCATGGTACCCGCTCTCGGACACGCCGAGCGTCCTGCACATCACCGCCGCCGGATGCATGCCGTGGTTCGCCTTCACGAATCGGAACGCCTCTTGGGCGTCGTCGTGGACTCCTGCGCGAACCACGCTGCGGCTTTTTTTAGGATGTCGCGCTCCTCGCGCAGCCGCGCGTTCTCGCGGCGGAGCGCTGTCAACTCGGTCTTCTCTTCGCTCGTCAGGCCATCCGCAACCTCCGACAGAACAAGTTGGCGGTGCCACCCCGCTTCTTCGAATGGTAGGCCAGTGTTCGAACGCGGTGGCACTTCCAGGGCAACGTCGAAGAGACCGTCTTCGTCCGGAAGCACGGCTACATAGACCAGCC
>DASZRT010000102.1:0-90839 GCA_035549075.1 Polyangia bacterium
CGCGCCGGCGACGCCGGCCCCGTCGACGGCGACGGCGCGCTCGTGCTGGGCGTCGAAGGTGCGGACGAGGCCGACGCTGAGGCGCGGTGGACAATGGCCAGCCAGGCCGAGCTGCGCCGCGTGCCCGTTCGGCTGGGTCTCTACGTCAGCTTGGCCGCGGGCCCGGGCCGCCTCGAACCGGGTCTCGGCCTGGGCGTCGACGTTTACTCGCTGACGACCAACGCCCCCGGCGGCGCCTCGGGCCAGCACCTTTCACCCTTCGGGGACCTGGCCCTTGGCTACACATTGCCCCTGGCCGGCCCCCTCTACGTCAGGCTCCTGACGCGGGCGGCGCTGGCTGTCCCTTATGATTTCCAGACGTTGGGCGGCGCGCCCCTGTGGACGACGCCGAGAATCCTGGGCGAGGCAGGCGTAGAATTGGGATTCGCGTTTCGATGACGAGAACGCCTCCTGGGCGGCTCTAATCCCGTGAGTCCGTGAACACGCCTTCGCTCCTCAAACCCGTCACGCGCGCCGCCGTCCCCACGGACGGCGAGCTGGTCGCGCGGTGCCGCCGCGGCGACCACGCCGCGTGGCGCATGCTGCACGATCGGCACGCGCGCACCGTGTACCGGTTCTTGTCGGCGCTCGGCGTGCCGCCCGAAGAGCGCGAGGACGCGTGCCAGGACGTGTTCGTCGCCGTGTACCGCAGCCTGGATCATTTCCGGGGCGCGGCGCGGCTGTCGACGTGGATCTACCGAATCGCGGCGCGCGGCGCGGGACGCGCGATGCGCCGGCGCAAGATGCGCGCGCTGCTGTCGACGCTGCTGCAGCGCGAGCCGGCGCCGCCGCCCGATCCCGATCCGTCGGAGCGCAGCGCGCGCCTCGCGGTGCTCGACGAGCTCTTGCAGCGCCTCACGCCGAAGAAGCGGCTCGTGCTCGTGCTCTTCGAGATCGAAGAGCTGCCCGTCGACGAGATCGCCAAGGTCGCCGGCTGCCCGGAGAACACGGTCTGGTCGCGCCTGCACCACGCGCGCACGGATCTCATGCGCATGGCCAAGAAGCGACACGGAGGGAACGCGTGAGCGACCTGCGCAACTGGCCGGAGGGCGAAGACCACGGGCTCGCGGGCGCGCTCGAAGACGCGCGCGAGCGCCTGCCCGACGACGTGACGATGCGCCGCATGTGGGCGCGCGTCGCCGAGCCCGAGCTGCTCGTGCCCCCTGTCGACGTCCCGATGCCGCGCGCGCGCACGCCGCGCTGGTTCTGGTTCGCCGGCGGCGTCGCCCTGTCGACGTCGGCCGCGCTCGCGATCGCTTTCTTCACGTGGCACGGCCCGCAGCGCGAGGTCGCGCGCCTCGCGGCCGCGCCGCCGGCGCCCGTCGCGGTGGCGCCCACGCCGAGCGCGACGACCTTGCCCGCGCCTCCGGAGGGCACGGTGCGCACGGGCGCGGGCGAGCGCTTGCAGCTGGCGCTCGAGGGCGGCGCCGAGGCGCGCCTCGGTTCGTCGTCGGCGCTGACGATCGGGCGCGACGGCCACGCCGCCGTCGACGGCGGCGAGGTCGCGTTCACCGTCGTGCGCCGCGAGCGCGTGCACCCGTACGTCGTGACGGCGGGTCCGTACCGCGTCGTCGTCATGGCGGCGCGCTTCACGTTGAGCGTCGACGACGCGCGCCGCGTGCGCGTCGACGCGCACGACGGCTCGGCCGAGGTTTGGGATCAGGGCCGCGTCGCGCGCCTCGGGCCCGGCGACAGCTGGACGAGCCCGGCGACGCAAGCGGCGCCCGCGCCGCACGCGCGCGCCGTCGCGATCGCGAGCCCCGACGCCGGCGATCCCGAGGCGCGCGCGCAGGCGGCCCTCGCCTCGGGCGACGTCGGTCGCGCGCTCGCGATCTACCGCGCGCTCGCCAAGCAAGGCGGCCCGGCGGGCGAGAACGCCGCCTACGAGGTCGGCAAGCTGCTGCGCGATCGCATGGGCCAGCCCACGGCGGCCGTCACGGCCTGGCGTCGCTACCGCGCCGATCACCCCGACGGCATCCTGCGCGTCGAGACCGACGTGTCGATCATCGAGACGCTCGTGCACGCGGGCGACACGGGGGGCGCGCTCGTCGAGGCGAGCGCCTTCCTGCGCGATCACGCCGACAGCGAGCGGCGCGCCGAGATCGCGCGCGTCGCGGGCGATCTCTACCGTGTGCGCGGCGACCTCGAGCGCGCCGTCGCGGCGTACGACGCCTCGCTCGCGGCGGCCAAGCCGAACCAGCCCGCCCACGAGGCCGAGGCGGCGACGTTCCACCGCGCGGAGTGCCTCGTGCAGCTCGGCGACGCGCGCGGCGACGAAGCGGCGCGCGCGTACCTGCACCGCTGGCCCGACGGCCGCTACCGCGCGGACGCCGAGCGCCTGCTCGCGGGCCCGGCGGCTAAAGATGAAGACGGCGCGGCCGCGCGCCTCTAGTCCCGGCGCGCTCGCCGTCTTGGCGCTGGCCTTCGCGGGCGTGGCGTGTCGACAGACGGTGATCGTCGATCCGGGCGCGACGTCCGGTGCGGGCGGCTCCGAAGACCTCGACGCCGCGGGCCCGCCCGAGGACGGCTCCCTCGAGGGTGGCGGCGGCGCCGGTGGCTCCTCGCGCGACGGCGGCCGCTTCGACGGCGGCTTCCCGAGCGGGTTCTGTTCGGGGCAGATCCAGCCGCTCCTCGCGACGATGCGCGTGCCCGATCTCTTGCTCACCGTCGATCGTTCGAGCGCGATGCAGTCGTCGTTCAGCGACGGGCTGACGCGGCTCGCGGCCGTGCAGCAGGCCGTGCGCGCGCTCGTGCAGAAGTACCAGCACGTCGTCCACTTCGGCTACGAGGAGTTCCCCGCCTCGTCGAGCACGTGCGGCGGCGGCAATGTGAGCGTCCCGATGTGCTGCGCGGGCGACGTCACGGCGCCCATGGCCAACGCCTACGGCTCAATCGATCGCGCGCTTCACCGCTGCGACAACAACGGCGCGGGCTGCCAGCAGGCGCAGCGGCCGCTCGCGGGCGCGCTCGCGAAGTGCGAGGCGACGTTCTCGTCGACCCAGAACGCCAACGGCAACCGTTACCTCGTCGCGTTCGTCGGCGGCGAGCCCACGTGCGAGAGCGACGCCGTGAGCATGCCGTGCCCCGACTCGATCGCCGAGATCACGAAGCTCGCGCGCTCGTCGGTGAGCGCGTCGGTCTTCGGCGTCGGCGGCGAGACTGCGGGCAGCGCGTGCCTCGACGCGCTCGCGCAAGCCGGCGGCGGCGCGATCCCGCAGGCGTCGCCCTACTACCACCTGACGCACAACACGACCGAGCTCGGCGGCGCGCTCGATCCCCTCGTGCGCACGATGGCGCAGGAGTCGTGTCACGTCGACATCCGCACGCCGCCCGCCGATCCGAACAAGGTCGCCGTGTTCTTCGACGCCACGCTCGTCGACATCGACAGCGCCAACGGCTGGACCTTCGACGCGGGCAGCACCGTGAGCCTCACGTTCCACGGCACCGCGTGCGACACGCTCATCAAGAACGCGCCGCGCGTCGACGTCGTCTCGGGCTGCACGTCGCCGCGGCACCAGTAGGTGCGCGCCCGAATTCCTGGCCGTTTCGCGAACCATTTCGACGCGCGCCGACGTTTTGTGCGAGTCGCAAAAAGTTTTTTGACGAACCACGAGTGGGTTCCCCTCCTACGTGCCGAACTCGCCCTCGTCGGGCGTGGAGGTTCAGGACCATGACGCGGACGACTTCGATCTTTCTCTCTCTGTCGTGTGCGGCGCTCGTCGCCGTGCTCTCGAACTGCGGCAGCAACAGCCCCGCGGGCGGCACGGGCGGCACGGGCGGTGACACCGCCGCCGGCGGCAGCACGGTGCCCACGGGCAACGGCAACGGCGGCGACACCGGCTCGGCCGGTGGCGACACCGGCAACAACAACGGTGGAGACACGGGCAACAACGGCAACGGCGGCGAGACCGCGAACGGCGGCTCGAACGGCAACGGCGGCGCGATCGGTGGCGGCGGCCGCAATGGCGGCGGCGGCCGCAACGGCGGCGGTGGCGCGGGCGGCGCGACGGTCATTTGCCGCGCGCAGGGCGTCTGCGGCGCCGAGGGCGACACGTGCGAGACGACGTGCGCGGGCCGGCAGCAAGACAGCTGCGCTTGCATCAACACGGGCACGCGCCTCGAGTGGGGCTGCGTCGCGCACACCTGCACGACGGGCAACGGCGGCGCGGGCGGCAACAACGGCGCCGGTGGCGCGGCGGGCGGCAACAACGGTGGCGGCGGCCGCAACGGCGGCGGCGGCATCTTCGGCGGCGACGGCGGAATCATGATCGTCGACGGCGGCATCGTGACGCCCGACTGCGCCGCGGGCGCAAAGACGGGTGCGACGTGCGATCGCACGGCAGGGGTGATCTGCTCGACGGCGTGCACCAACATGAGGCAGCAGACCTGCTTCTGCGGCAACAACGGCAAGCTGACGTGCACCAACTCGCACATGTGCCAGTAGCCGCGCAGCCACGAATCAGCGCGACGGTTCGATAGTCACGCAGGGCCCACAGGGCCGGTCCGGTTCGCCGGGCCGGCCCTTTCTTTTATCTAGGCCGCGAGCGCCTGTTCGAGATCGGCGATCAGATCGTCGACGTGCTCGATGCCGACGGAAAGGCGCACGAGGCCGTCGTCGATGCCGAGCGCGCGGCGGCGCTCGGGCGGGATCGACGCGTGCGTCATGATCGCGGGGTGCTCGGCCAGCGACTCGACGCCGCCGAGCGACTCGGCGCACGTGAAGACGCGCAGGCTCTTCAAGAACTGGCGCGCGCGCTCGAGCGCCGGGCGCTTCTTGCCGCCGTCGCGCAGCACGAAGGTCACCATGCCGCCGAACCCGCTCATCTGCCGCCGCGCGAGCGCGTGCTGCGGGTGCGAGCGCAGGCCCGGGTAGTAGACGCGCTCGACCTCGGGCCGCGCTTCCAGCCACTTCGCGACGGCGAGCGCGTTCTCTTCGTGGCGCTCCATGCGCACGGCGAGCGTCTTCGTGCCGCGCAGCACGAGGAAGCTGTCGAACGGCGACTCGGACCCGCCCATGGCGTTCTGCAAAAACGCGAGGCGCGCGCGCAGCGCGGGCAATGTGGATTGACCGCCGATGATCGCGCCGCCCACGACGTCGGAGTGGCCGTTCAGATACTTCGTCGTCGAGTGCACGACGAGATCGGCGCCCAGCGCGAGCGGCCGCTGGAAGAACGGCGTCATGAAGGTGTTGTCGACGGCGACGAGCACGCCGCGCGCGTGGCACACCTTCGCGATGGCGGCGATGTCGCAGAGCCTGAGCATCGGATTCGTCGGCGTCTCGAGCCACGCGAGCTTGGTGCGCGGCCCGATCGCGGCGGCGACGGCCTTGGGATCGCGCGCGTCGACGTAGGTGAACGACAGCCCGTGGCGCTGGAACACCTTGTCGAACAGGCGGAACGAGCCGCCGTAGAGGTCGTCACCCGCGACGACGTGATCGCCGGCGTCGAGCATCGACATCACGCACGTCGACGCCGCGAGACCCGCGTTGAACGCGAGCCCCCAGTCGCCGCCTTCGAGCGCCGCGAGGTTCGCCTCGAGCGCGAAGCGCGTCGGGTTCTGCGTGCGCGAGTACTCGAAGCCCTTGTGCGCGCCCGGTCCGTCCTGCGCGTACGTCGACGTCAGGAACACCGGCGTCATGACGGCGCCCGTGATCGGCTCGGGCGCTTGCCCGGCGTGGATCGCGAGCGTCTCGAAGCGCGGCTCGGCCGCGCCTTTGCCTTTCCCCTTCACGACGGCGCCCCGGAGGCTTACGACTTGAAGTGGTCCTTCTTGTCGGCCGTGCGGAAGTGCTCGATGACGGTCTCCTCCAGGAGATCCTGCATCGTCGAGCCGCCGTAGCGCGCGGCGATGCGGTCGTCATACTCGTCGGCGACGATGGCGACATCGCGGATCGTCGTCGTGAGCTCCTCGGCGTCGAGCGTCGCGCCGCCGAGCAGCGTGTGCGAGAAGATGATGACGTCGCCCGACGGCACGTAGGCGAAGGCGCCGAAGCGCATGAGCGCGTTCATCTCGAGGAGCTGCAGCGCGAGCGGCACCTCCATCGTGACGCCCTTCACGAGCTGGGCCACGCAGCGCACGACGGCGCGGTCGGCCTTCCACGGCAGGACGTTGATCATGACGATCGACGACCCCTGCTTCACGACGAAGAGGCCCTCGTCGATCTTCTTGAAGGCCGGGCTCGAGCCCAGGGTCTTCTCGATCAGCTGGCAGCTCTTCTTCGCGGCGGCGTTCATGACCAAATCGGTAGCACGATTGCAGTAGACTGACCACCAGCGATGCGTCCCTGCCGGCATTGCGCGCACCCCAATGCCGACCACCTGCCGTACTGCTCACGGTGTGGAAAGCGCATGGCCGGCGCGACCTTCCCGCCCGAGCACGCGCTCGGCGGGCGCGGCCAGATGGCGGCGATGTCGCCCACGGCGGCGGTCTCGCGCACGATGCTGGCGACGCCCGCGCCCCAATTGGCCGGCGGGTTCGGCGCCACGGGACCGCGCACCGTCGCCATGAAGCCGTCGGACGTCGCGCGCGCCCGCGCGACGCCCACGGGTCCGCTTGGCGAGGCCGGCTCGTCGATCGGCTACGTCTACGTCTTCTTTCGCGGGCGCTACCACGCGGCCGACCGGCGCCGGCGGCTCATCGAGGAGCGCGACGGCGCCGAGACGCTGCTCGCGGGCGCGATCCGCGATCTGGGCGCGACGGTGCTGCGCGAGGGCGTGCAGCACCCCGACCTCACGGGCTACCTCGAGGCCATCGGGCGCGCCGAGGCGAGCCGCGAGGGCGCGATCGCCGATCTCGCCGCCGCCGAGCACCAGAAGGCCATCGAGGAAACGCGCCTCGCCGCGCAAGAGAGCGCGCTCGAAGCCGAGTGGAAGGCGGCCAACAGCGCGAGCGACGACGCCGACGGCGTGCTGCGCGCCGCAACCGTCGAGAGCGAGCGCGTGCGGGCGCGCCTCGCGCGCGTCGAGAGCGAGCGGGCGCGCCTCGCGCGCGAGATCGAGGCGGCGGCCGCGACGCCCGAGGGACAAGGTCGTGCGGCGCACCTGCGCCACGAGGACGAGGGCGCCGCCGAGGAGCAGCGCACGCTCGAAGCGCAGACGGCGCGCCTCGAGCCGCAGGTCGCCGACCTGCGCGCGAAGTCGGCGCAGCTGCGCGCCGCCGCCAACGCCGCGCGCTCGAAGCTCGATCAGGCGCAGGTGTCGCGCCGCCAGGTCGCGGGCGCGATGACGGCCAGCGTGGCCGGCCACGTGCGCAACCGCGCCGCCGCCGAGCAGGAGGCCGCCTCGCTCACCGAGCAGCTGGGCCACGCGGCGCTGCAGGCTCGGCCCGCCGTCTCGTCGCTGCTGTCGGTCTACCAGCGCGTGGACCGCCTCCAAGAAACGATCGCCGATCGCGCGCGCGAGCTGGCCGCGCTCGAGCGCGCCGCCGCGAGCTACGACGGCCGAAAGCTCGCGCGCGGCCTCACGCTGCTCGCGACCCTGCTCGCCGCTGCCGGCGTCGCGCTCTGGTTCTTCGGGATACGGCGCTGAGCGCGTCACGTCCCTGACGCGGGCTACGGGGCGTCCCGCGAACCGCCGATGCTCTCGGCGCGACCATGCGCGCGTCCGACCTCGACGTCACGTCGTTGCCGCAGGCGGATCCCGCGCCCACGCTCGCGCGCGGCACGGCGCTGGGCCGCTTCCTCGTGCTCGGCCTCGTCGGGCGCGGCGGCATGGGCGAAGTCTACGGCGCCTACGACCCCGACCTCGATCGCAAGATCGCCATCAAGCTGCTACGCGCGCGCGGCTTCGACGCGGGCGACAACCGCGCGCGCCTCATGCGCGAGGCCAAGGCGACGGCGAAGATCTCTCACCCCAACGTCGTCGTCGTCTACGACGCAGGCACGTTCGGCGATCGCGTCTTCATCGCCATGGAGTTCGTCGAGGGGCACACGCTGCGCTACTGGCTGCAGGCGCAGGAGCGCACGTGGATCGAGGTGCTCGACGCCTTCCTCGCCGCGGGCCGGGGGCTCGCCGCCGCGCACGACAAGGAGCTCGTGCACCGCGACTTCAAGCCCGACAACGTCATGGTCGCGGGCGACGGGCAGGTGCGCGTCATGGACTTCGGCCTGGCGCGCATGGTGGCGGTCGAGTCGCAAGGAGAAGAGCTCGCGCCGGACTTCGAGGCGACAATGGAGGTGCGGTCGGGGGTGGGGTTCGGCGGCCTGCCGTTCGTGGGCGCGACGCCGTCGCTGCACAAGCTCACGGCGACGGGCGCCGTGCTCGGCACGCCCGCGTACATGTCACCCGAACAGTTTCGCAGCCAGCCCGCCGACGCGCGCTCGGACCAGTTCAGCTTCTGCGTGGCGCTGCACGAGGCGCTCTTCCGCGATCGGCCGTTCGCGGGCCGCTCGCTGCAAGAGCTCGCCGACAACGTCGTCGCGGGCCGCCTCTCCGAGCCCGACGCGAGCCGGCGCGTGCCCGCGTGGGTGCGCCCCATCCTCGCGCGCGGCCTCAGCACGAACCCCGACGCGCGCTTCCCGTCGATGGACGCGCTGCTCGACGAGCTCGCGCGCCACGCGGGCGCGGGTCGCACGAGCTTCGCGCGCGGCGCCGCCGCCAAGCTCGCCGGTGTGTGGGAGGCGCCCGCGGGGGGCCGGCCCGTCGAGACGCCCGAGAAGATCGCGATGCGCGAGGCGTTCCTCGCGACGGGCAAGCCCTACGCCGCCGCGGCGTTCGCGACGGCGAGCGCCGCGCTCGATCGCTACGCGCAACGCTGGTCGGAGCTGTACGTCGACGTCTGCGAAGCGACGCACGTGCGCGGCGAGCAGTCGGCCGAGGTCCTCGATCTGCGCATGACGTGCCTCAACGAAGGCCTCGACGATCTGCGCGCGCTCTGCCGGCTCTTTCGCGAGGCGACGGCCCAGGTGGTCGAGAACGCCGTCAAGGCCGCCGACGCGCTCGGCACGCTCGAGCGCTGCAACGACGTCAAGCTGCTGCGCGCTCTCGTCCGCCCGCCCGAGGACGCCGCCACGCGCGCCGCCGTCGAGCAGGTTCGCCAGCGGCTCGTCGACGTGCGCGCGCTCGAGCGCGTCGGCCGCACGACGGCGGCGCTCGAGGCCGCGGCGCCGCTCGCCGAGGAGGCGCGGCGCGCCGGCTACGGCCCCATGCTCGCCGAGGTGCTCCTCGTCTATGGCGTGCTGCAGCTGCACGCGACCCGCAGCGACGCGGTTCCCCGCACGCTCGAGGACTCGTTTCACGCGGCCGTGCTCGCGCGCCACGACGAGGCCGCCGCGAGCGCCGCCATCCACCTCATCTACCAGGTGGGCTACCTCCAGGGTCGCTTCGACGTCGGCGAGATCTGGACGCGCTACGCCGAGACGCTGCTGCGGCGCCTCGGCGGCCACGACCTGCTGTGGGGCTGGCTCTACTCGAACCGCGCCAACATGCGCGAGCAGCAAGGGCGCCTCGACGAAGCCGTCGAGGACGCGCGCCTCGCTATCGCCGCCAAGGAGCGCGCCCTCGGTCCGCGCGCGCCCGACGTCGCGCGCAGCCTCGGGAACCTCGGCAACCACCTCGCCTTCGGCGGCGACTTCCTCGCGGCGATCGACGCCGTCGAGCGCGCCATCGAGATCTTCTCCGAGACCGTCGGCGCCGATCACCCGGCGACGGCGCTGGTCCTCGCCAACAAGGCGCAATTCCTCTGCCGGCTCTCGCGCTTCGACGACGCGCGCGCGGCCGCGAAGCAGGCCATCGGCGTGTTCGAGCGCGAGACGGATCCGCGCGGGCTCGCCGTGACAGCCCCGCTCCGCACGCTCGGCCTGTGCGACCTCGGCCAGCGCCGGTTCGCCGAGGCGCGGCCGCTGCTCGAGCGCGCCGTCTCGATCCGCGAGGCGATCGCGTCGAGCCCGCTGCGCCTCGCCGAGGTGCACGCGCCGCTCGCGCGCGCCCTCTACGAGGACCGCCGCTCGCGCGCGCGCGGGCTCGAGCTCGCGCGCCGCGCCCGCGACGAGTACGCGCGCGTGCCCGTGACCCCCGTCGTCGCGCGCGACATCGCCGAGCTCGACGCCTGGCTGGCCAAGCACGACGCGCGAAAGCCGAGCGGCCGAAAACCGAAGCGGCCCGCGCCCAAGGTCGGCGCGCGCAAGACCAAGCGCCGCGCTAGCGGTTGATCGCGAGCGTGGCCCAGCCGGCCATGAACAGCAGGCCGCCGAGCGGCGTGATCGCGCCGAGCGTCGTCACGCCCGTGATGGCGAGCGCGTAGAGGCTGCCCGAGAACAGCAGCACGCCGAGCGCGAACAGCGTCGCGACGGCGCGCGGGCGGGCGATCTTCTCTGCGCCGAGCCCGACGACGAGCACGGCGAGCGCGTGGACCAGGTGATAGAGCACGCCCGTCTTGTAGACGTCGAGCATGCCCGGGCCGAGGCGATCCTTGAGCCCGTGCGCGCCGAACGCGCCGAGCGCGACGCCGAGGAAGCCCAGCGCCGCGCCGAGGCGGATCACGAGCCGGACCCGGAGGTCGACGTCGGCGCCGGCGTGCCCGGCGACGCCTCGCGCCCGAGGCCGAGCGAGCGCATCTTCTTGTGCAGGTTGGTGCGCTCGATCTGCAGCAGGTTCGCCGTTCGCGAGATGTTCCAGCCGTTCTCGTCGAGCTTCATGCGGATGTACTCGCGCTCCATGTGGTCGCGGAACTCGCGCAGCGGCAGCTGACGCGCCTCGGGCGGCAGGTCGAGCCGCGGAAGCGCCGACGCCAACCCCGGCGCCGCGGCCGCCTCGCGCTTGGCGCGCGCCGCCTCTGCGACGATCTCCTCGGGCAGATCGCCGAGGCCGATGGCCTCGTCCGAAAGAATGACGAGGCGCTCGATGACGTTGCGGAGCTCGCGCACGTTGCCGGGCCACGGGTAGGCGGCGAGCACCTCGACGGCCTCGGGCGACAGCGCCTTCGCCTTCATGCCGTTCTCGCGGCAGGCCTGGTCGACGAACGCCGCGCACAGCAGCGGGATGTCGTCGGCGCGCTCGCGCAACGGCGGCGCGCGCAGCGGCACGACGGCGAGCCGGAAATACAAGTCCTCGCGGAACGCGCCCTCGGCGACGGCCGCCTGCAGGTCGCGGTTGGTCGCGGCGATGACGCGCACGTCGACCTTGAGCGTCGTCTCGGCGCCCACGCGGTTGAGCTCGCCCGATTGCAGCACGCGCAGCACCTTGGCCTGCGCCGAGCTGATCATGTCGCCGATCTCGTCGAGGAAGATCGTGCCGCCGTCGGCGATCTCGAACAGGCCGCGCTTGCGCGCCGTGGCGCCCGTGAAGGCGCCGCGCTCGTGGCCGAACAGCTCGCTCTCGATGAGCTCGGGCGGGATCGCCGCGCAGTTCACCTTGACGAACTCCTTGTTGGCGAGCGCGCTCGCGCGGTGGATCGCGCGCGCGATGAGCTCCTTGCCCGTGCCCGACTCGCCCGTGATGAGGACGCGCGTGCGCGTCGGCGCGACCTTCGTGATCTGCGCGAACAGCGACGCCATGGGCGCGCTGTGGCCCACCATCTCGAAGCGCTCGTGGGCGAGCGCGCGCAGACCGGCCACCTCGCGCGCCATCGCGCGCCGCTCGAGCGCGTTGCGGAGCGCGACGATGAGGCGCTCGCGGTCGAGCGGCTTCTCGATGAGGTCGTAGGCGCCGGCTTTGACGGCGCGCACGGCGTCGGCGAGCGTCGCGTGGCCCGAGATCATGATGACCGTCGGCAGCGGCTCGGGCATCTTCAAGTTCGCGAGCCGCTCGATCGTGTCGAGGCCCGAGATGCCGGGCAGCTGCACGTCGAGCAGCATGACGTCGGCGCCGACGTCGGGCAGGCGGGCCAGCGCCTCCTCGCCGCTCGACGCCTCTTCGACGGCGAAGCCCTCACCCTCGAGGACCATGCGGACGGTGCGGCGGATGTTCTTTTCGTCGTCGACGATGAGGATGGTGGAAGACATGGTCAGAGCGAAAGATAGGCGACCTCGTCGCCGGGCGCGAGCGCCAGCGACACCAGGGCCCGCGGGGGGAGCGCGAGCGTGTCGCCCGACACGATGGCGCCGTCGGCGCGCGCCGCGGTGAAGAACGGCGGCGCCGAGGCCTCGCGGGCGATCAAAACCGGCGTCCCGGCAGCCTCCGTCGTCGCGACGACGCGCGCGCGACGCGCCTGCTTCACGAGCGTGATCGCGTCGGTGCGCGCGTGAAAGTGCGGGCCGCCGTCGAACGGATCGATGCGGTTCGCGTACTCGAAGCCGATCGCGCGCAGCATGCGCTCGACGCCCTTCGTCGCCGGTCCGACCTGCCCGATGAGCTCCTGCACCTTCGGCGGCAGCAGCGTCGCGTAGAGAGGGTCCTGCGGGAAGAGCGCGCGGATGAACTCTTTGTTGTGGCGCGAGAGCGCGTCGGCCTCTTGGTACGTGAGACCCGTGAACTTCCGTCCCAACGACTCCCACAGCAGGCTCGTGCCGTCGGGCTCGAGCGGCGGCATGAGCTCGGACACGACCTCGTCGCAAAAAACGCCACGGTGGAGCGCGATGTAGAGGAAGCGCGCGTTGACGAGCAACCGCCCGAGCTGCTGGGGGTGCCCGCGGTATTCCGGCCGCAAGACGAGGCCGCCGATTTCGGTGAGGCCTTTGTAGTTGTAGCCGATGCGCAAGAGGCGGTGCGCGAAGTGGCGGTCGAGCGTCTCGCTGTAGCGCTCTTCCTCGATGACGTCGAAGTAGACGTGCGGCGCGCGGCGCGAGCCGTGCTGCGCGAAGATCATCGACGTGCCGACGACACGGCCCGCGGCCTCGTCGCGCAGCGCGAACACGAAGCAGCGATCGGCGGGCGGCAGCGCGCCCGAGAACGAGCGCACCGAGCGATCGACGATGCGCGCGAGCGCGTCGCGATCGCCGGGGAGGTTCACGGAGTCGAGGTGGCGCGCCGTCGCCTCGAGATCGTCGAGGTCGCCAGGCGCGACGTCGCGCAGGACGAACGCCGGCGCCGCTATGGCCACAGGCGCGCCAGTGACCCGCCGACGTCGGCGACGAGGTCGCCCACGACGACCTCGAGGCCGCTCTCCGTCATGGGCCGCCGGGGCACGAGCACGTCGTAGCCGATGATCTTCACGGGTGGCTTACCCGCGGCGACGTCGCGCGCGTTCTGCTGCGCGAGCCACTCGAGCACGCGTGGCAGCGCGCGCACCGACGCGGCGTGCGTGTCGTGCATGAGCATGATGCCGCGCCCGCGCAGGCGCGAGATCTTGTCGACCATGTACTTGGTGACGTCCTCCTCGCGCTTGTTTTTCCAGTCTTGCGGGTCGAGGTTCCAGCCGATGTCGGGCAGCTCGCGCGCGGCGAGCGCCGCCTCGAGGCCGCGGCAGTACCCGCCGTAGGGCGCGCGAAACAGCAACGGCTCGACGCCCGTCGTCGCCGTGATGAGCGCGTTGTTGTCGTCGATCTGCGCGGCCATCTCCGTGGGGTTCTCACAGAGATTGTGGTGGGTCATCGTGTGGTTCGCCACGAGGTGGCCGTGCGCGGCGATCTTGCGCAGCAGATCGCGGCGCGCTTGGTCCTCGGGGCGCGAGCCCACGAAGCGGCGGCCCGTCACGAAGAAGATCGCCTTGATGCCGCGGCGATCGAGCTCGTCGAGGATGAGCGGCGTGCCGTCGAGATCGGGACCGTCGTCGAACGACAGCAGGAGCTCGCGCGGGCTCGTCGCCGGCAGGAACTTCGTGTGCGGCCCGTGGCCGGGCGACCACAAGAATGGCGGCGCCACGGGATCGAGCCCGATCTCGACCGCGCCGAGCGGCGACGACGACCGCGTCGTGGCGGGAACGGGCGGCGGCACGGCCGAAGCCGCTGGTACCGCCGGGATCGCGTCACGCCCGCCGAGCAAGGTCGGCAAGAGCAGCACGAACAGACCCCCAAGGGGGCCAAGCAGGCGGCGAGACACGGTCTTTCATTGTATCCGAGCCCACGGACGCCCGAAAGGATCGCCCGGAACCCCGCGAAATCCCGCGGTAGTCCGCACCTCTCAGGTCCGCGCCCGCCCGCCGAGCCTTCGACTCGTCGGAGTCAGCGATCGTTAGTCGGTGGTCGAGACGTCGGCCGGCGCGTCGACACCGGCGTCGTCGCTGCCCGTCGCGCCACCGGATGCGCCACCCGAGCCGCCGCTGCCGCCGGACGCGCCGCCCGAGCCGCCGCTGCCGCCCGCACCACCGCTGCCGCCCGTCGCGCCACCACTTCCACCCGTCGCGCCGCCGCTGCCGCCAGCACCACCGCTGCCACCCGTCGCGCCGCCGCTGCCGCCCGTGCCCGTCGTGGGCGGCGTCGTCGTGAAGGGCAGCGTCGCGTTGACGTACAGACCATCGGCCGACGTGCCGGTCGACACGGTGTACATCACGGCCGGCAACGCCGGCGTCGCGAGCCCGAACTCGAGGCCGGCGCGCGTCTGCACCGCCGTGCCCGTGGCCGGCAAAGCGCCGTTCATCGCCTGCGCGTAGCGGAGCGTCACCTCACCCGACGTGCCGTCCGGCGACGCCGAGAGACCGTCGGTGTAGACGTAGCCCTGATCGCCGACGGGCAACCAACCGTAGATCTCCGTGGCGAACTTCGCGGCCTTGCACATGGCGACGTTGACGTACAGGCCTTCGCCCTCGCCCGTGACGCCGTTGATGCGGCCGAAGACGGCGACGCTCCCCGAGCTCAGGAACTTGGGCGGCGTCGGATCGGCGAACGCCGTCGCCGTCGTCGCGAGCGTGCACGGCGTCGTGCCCGCCGACGCGATGTAGAGATCGTACACGGGCAGGACGCTGCCGAGGATGTCCGACGTCTTGGTGTACATGACCTTCGTGCCGTCGGCCGACACGTCGAAGATGCCGAGCACCTTCGTGTCGAGCATCGACAGCGTGCCGGGCGCCTCGCGATCGGCCATGTAGACGAGATTGCCGACGTCGCTCGTCACGCTGGTGCGAAGGAGCAGACCCTTCGGGCCCGCCTGGTTGAAGTCGGCCACCTTCGCGGCGAGCGACTTCGACGGCGTGCCGGCTGGGAACGGCGCGCTCTCGAGCGAGCCCGAGGGCGAGCCCGCGCCGTTGTAGTTGAACGTCCGCAGCCAGTACCACTTCGTGCCGTCGTCGGAGATCGACCACGCCGATACGTCCTCGGCGACCGTCGCCGCCGTCGTGTCGCCGATCTTCAGCACCTTGAGCGTCTCGAGGCCCGTGGCTGTGAGGCGGCCCGACCACGCGACGTACTTGCCGTCGGGCGAGATGTCCCACTGGTAGCGCTGCAGATCGCTCGAGGCGTCGGCCGCCGTCGCGTAGATGAACGTGTCGACCTTGGGCAACAAGCCGCCGTTCGGATCGTCGAGCGTGCCCGCGTGGAGATCGAGGGTCGCCTGCGTGTTCGTCGAATCGACGGCGACGTTGTCGACGCACAGCACGGTCGTCGACTTCTTGTTGCCGACGCAGAGCTCACCCGAGGTCGCCGTCAGCTTGCGCGGCGTCGTCCACCCCGGCCGCCAAGCGAAGATGTCGCCGCTCGCCGTGCCGCTCTGACCCTCGGAGAAGATCAGCGTGTCGCCGTCGAAGCGGTGAACGCGGAAGTGGAACTGCGAGTCGTCGAGCAGGCCGCTCGTCATGCGGAGGCAGTTGGGATCGGTCGTGTTGCACTTGATGTCGGTCCCCGCCGCGGCCTTCGTGGCGTTGATGACCCACAGCTCGGTGTTGCCGAGTGAGGTCGCCGGCTTCGCGAAGGCGCACCAGCGATCGGTCGAGTACGGGATCTGGTTGGTGCACGAGTCGTCGCCGCTGCCGACGATCTCGAACGAAGCGCCACCGACCACGAGCTTGCTGCCTGCGCCCGCGTCGGGCGGGCTCACGGCGTCGGTGCCGCCGTCGCTGGGCGACGTGCCGCCGGTGCCGCCGGTGCCGCCGTCGGGCACGGTGCCGTCCGAGTCGTTCTTCGAGTCGGTCGGGACTTTCGCGTCCGCGTACGAGTTGCCGCTGCCGCCACCACACCCCACCGCCGCGAGACCGAGAACCGAAATTCCGCCGAGAAAAGCCAGTCTAGAGCGCGTACGGGTCATTCTGCCTCCAGGAGGGTCATTGGAGCCCAAGCCCGAGCGTCGAGCAAGGCGAATCCCTGGTCGAATGGCGCGCCGTCGACGGACGATCTGCACACCACCGACGCCATCACCACGCTACATCGCCCTCATCACTCCCTTGACCGATCCGCTCGACCCCCTTCAAGAGCGCGCGTGGCTGGGCGACGCGGCTTCGCCGCGGCGACCAGCGGGGGCCAGGGGGGACGCAGAGGCGCCGCGCTGATCTTCGATGAGAGCGCGGCGTCGACGGCGCCGGGCGGTCCCCCCTACTAGAATGGAATGTCGTCGTCGCCCGGGGGCGGACCGCCGCCGCCGCCCATGTCCATGTCGTCGTCGCCGCCGCTCGGGCGACCGCCGCCGCCACCACCGCCGCCGCCACGACGCGGACCACCACCACCGCCACCGCCGCCTTCTCCACCGCCGCCGCCGCCGAGGAAGACGACGCGATCGGCGACGACGTCCGTCGCGTAGTGCTTCTGGCCTTCTTTGTCGTAGCTGCGCGTCTGCAGGCGGCCCTCGACGTAGACCGAGCGGCCCTTCGAGAGATACTTGCTGCAGTTCTCGGCCTGGTCGCCCCAGACGGTGACGCGGTGCCACTCCGTCTTTTCTTGGCGCTGGCCCGACTTGTCTTTGAAGACCTCGGTCGTCGCGATGCGCAGGTTGCACAGCGCGCGGCTCGACGGCGTGTACTTCAGCTCGGGGTCGGCACCCAGGTTGCCCACGAGAATGACCTTGTTCACTGATCCGGCCATGGCGTCTCCTTCTATCACCATTTCTCGGCGCGAGGGGACGCCGGTTGCGCGCTTGTCGCCTCTTGCGCGCTTCGCGTGCGGCGGTGTTAGGGTCGAGGCGTGATCGCCCTGGGGATCGCTGTGCTGGCGCTCGCGGCGGGCGAGCCCAAGCCGAAGGGCGCCGTGGCCGACCTCGCGCGTGGGTACGCCGCCTACCGCGCCGGCGACTACGACGCCGCGACGCGCGCGCTCGGAAAGGCGGCCGGGCACGGCCTCCGCGCCGACGACTGGGCGTTCTTCGTGCTCGCCGAGAGCGAGTTCTACGGCGGCTCGTTCCGCGCGGCGCGCGAGCACTTCTCACGCGCGGCCCACGGCAAGGGCCGCCCCGCCGAGCTCGCGCCGGCGCGCATCGCCGACTGCGACTGGGCGCTGGGCGATCGCGCCGCGGCGGCGAAGGGTTACGCGCGCGTCGTCGCCGCCGCCACGAAGAAGCCTTCGCCGTTCGTCGACGTCGCCGTCGCGCGCTTCCACTTGGCCGAGGTCGCGGCCGCGCGCAACGAGGCCGCGGGGCGCAAGCTGTACCTCGCGCTCGCGCGCGACCTGCCGGCGCACCCGCTGGCCGACGAGGCGCTGCGACGCGCGTCGGGCGCGCCCGCACCCGAACCGCCACGCGTCGGGCGCGAGCCGACGGTCGCTCCAAAACCGCCGACCGCCGACGCCGGCGCGCCGCCGCCACGTGACGCCGGCACGGCGCCGGACGCTGCGCCCGCGGTCGCGCCCGTCGACGAGCTCGCGCCGGAGGATCGCCTGCGGCGCGCGGCGACGCTCACGCGCGATCGCCATTGGGACGCGGCGCTCGTCGAGCTCGGCAAGCTCTCGGGGCCGCTGCCGCCCGCGCTGGCCGCGCGCCGCGACTTCCAGATCGGCATGACGAAGTTCCACATGCGCCGCGACTACGCGCGCGCCGCCGAGCTGCTGCTCGCGGCCGTGCCGCAGCTGCCGGCCGACGACGCCGCCGAGGCCGCGTTCCACGGCGCGCGCGCCCTCTCGCGCGTCGACCGCGACGACGAGGCGATCGCCGGCTACAAGAAGGTCGTCGCGCAGTACCCGCGCTCGAGGTGGGCCGCCGAGGCGCAATACCTGTCGGGCTGGCTCGACTACAACCGCGGCAAGTTCCGCGAGAGCCTGCCCGCGCTGCAGGCGACGCTGGATCACTTCGGCAAGAGCGACTTCGCCGACGAGGCCGCGTGGTGCGTCGCCTTCGCGCATCTGTTGCTCGGCGAAGCCGACGCCGCGTTCGCGGGCCTCGCGCGCTACGCGAAGCTGCCGGCGACGGGCATGACGGCGAGCGAGCGCGCGCAACAGGTCGCCTATTGGCGCGCGCGCTTGCACGAGAAGGTCGGCCACGCCGACGACGCGCGCGCCGGCTACCGCGCCCTCGTGCGCGAGGCGCCGCTGTCGTTCTACGGCTTGCTGGCGGCGGCGCGCCTCGGCGGCGACGAGGCGACCAAGGCACCCGAGCTGCCGACGAAGACGATCACGGCCGCCGCGCCCGCGCACCCCGAGCGCGATCCCACGGTGGCGCGCGCGCTCGAGCTGCTCGCGGCCGGCATGAACGTCGAGGCGGGCGCCGAGCTGCAACGCGACGAAAAAGCGGTGCTCGCGCGCGCCGGCGGCGACAAGGCGCTGCCCTGGCTCTTCGGGCTCTACGCGCGCGCCGGAAATTTTCATCGCGCCTACGCCGTCGCCGAGGCGCGCGATCGCGGCGCGCTCGACGCAGCGCCCACGGGCGCCGCGCGCGCGTTCTGGGAGGCGGCGTACCCGCGCGCCTACGCCGACCTCGTCGAGCAGTACGGCCCCCCCGCGGGCGATCCTGACGTGTGGCTCTACGCGATCATGCGCAAGGAGTCGGGCTTCGATCCGCTCGACGTCTCGTACGCCGACGCGCGCGGCCTCTTGCAGATGATCCCGCCGACGAGCGCGCGCGTCGCCCAACAAGCCAAGCTGCCGTTCGCGCCAGACGACCTGTACGACCCCGAGACCAACGTGCGCCTCGGCGCGATCTACATCGGCGCGCTCTACAAGAAGTTCGGCGGGCAAGCGCCGCTGGCCGCGGGCGCGTACAACGCCGGGCCCCGCGCCATGGCGAAGTGGTGCGACCAGCACGGCAACCGCCCCACCGACGAGTTCGTCGAGCTCATCGCCTTCACGCAAACGCGCGAGTACGCCAAGCGCGTCACGTCGCTGTACGCGCACTACCGCTATCTGTACGGCCCGTCGCCTTACCACATCCCCCTCGCGATCGAGACCAAGCCGCGCGCCGGCGGTCCCGACTACTAGGGCTATACTGCGCGCACCATGGCGAAGTTTCGCGGCACGATCCGCAAGAACGATCTCGAGGGCGGGCACTGGCAGCTCGAGGCCGACGACGGCGAGACCTACACGCTCGAGGGCGCGCCCGCCGGCGTCGCGCAGGACGGCGCGAAGGTCGAGCTCGACGGTGAGGTCGACGAAGAGGCGATGGGTTTTGCAATGACGGGCCCGACTCTGAAAGTGAAGTCGGGCAAGCGCGTTTGATCGTGCGCGTGCGTTTTTCGTCGCGGGTCGCGCCGGCGGCCCTGGTGCTTCTGGGTTTGTCGTCGCTCGTCGCTGGGTCCGCGTGCCGCAAGCACGCGGCCGAGCTGCCGGCGGGGCCGCAAACGCCGCCACCCGATCTGCCGCGGGCGTTCGGGCCGCGCAGCGTGTGGTTCGCGTTTCACGGGCCGTCGTCGACGGACGTCGCGGCCGCGCTCGGCTTGAAAGAGGTCGCGCCGTCCAGCTGGGAAGCGGGCGTCGCCGGCGCCTACGCGGGCCGCGTGTTCGTGACCCCGCCCATCGACGGGTGGGTGCTCGCGACGAGCGCGCGCTTCCCCGACGCGGGCGGCGGCGGCCACGAAGACTCGGCGACGCCGATGCTCGAGCAGCTCAGCAAGCGGTTCGGCGAGGTGCAGTACTTCGGCAGCTACGACGAGATCGGCTGGTCGGCGTGGGCGCGCTTCCGCGACGGCACGCCCGTGCGCAAGTTCTCTTTCCTGGGCGCGCAAGACGTCGTGCTGTGGAACGAAGGCGCCCCGACGCCCGAAGAGCACGAGCTGGGGCTCGCCTTCGGCAAGCAGCGCGCCGCGACCGACGGCGGCGGCCTCGACGCGACGAGCGTCTTCGCGGTCGCGAGGAAGTGGAGCGTGGACCCGGCCGCGATCCAGTCGCGACATCTGGGGCCGAGCTTGGGCGTCAGCGGGACGATGTAAAAAAAGGCAGACCTCACCCTGGGATCGGACCATCTGCAGACGACGGATCCGTCTCCCTCTCCAGTCTGCTGGAGAGGGTTGGGGTGAGGTCCGGTCCGTCAGTTCAGGACTTCGATCCGCACGGGCACCACGCCCGCGTGGAGCATGCCGAGCCGGCTCGCCGCGGCGCCCGACAGGTCGACGATGCGGCCGTGGGTGCACCCGCAGCGATCGTTGACGCGCACGACGACGGACGCGCCCGCGCCGCCGATGCGCGTGACGCGGATGCGCGTGCCGAGGGGCAGCGACTTGTGCGCGGCCGTGAGCTTCTTCGGGTCGTAGCGCTCGCCCGAGGCGGTGCGTCGACCCGCGAAGCTCGGCGAGTAGTAGCTGGCGTGGCCTTCTTCGACCTCGCCGACCGCATTCGTGGCAGCGGCCTTGGCGCGCGCGGGGCGGCGCGCTTCGGCGTCGGTCGCGCAGCCGAGCACGACGGCGCTGACCACAGCCACGGCGACGGCCGCGGCCAGCGCCCTAGCGCTTGTCTCCACCCGCATCCGGCGCCGGGCCGTCGCCCAGCAGCGCTTCGTCCTCGGGCGGCGCGTGGCCTTTGTCGCGAGACTCAATCGTCCCGATGCCGTACTTCTCGAGCTTGTAGTACAGCGCGCTCGTCTTGATGCCCAGCAAGCGCGCGCACTCGGTCTTGACGCCGCCGCTCTTGTCGTAGGCGCGCAAGATCAGCTGCCGCTCCAGATCTTCGAGGATCTCCGGCAGCGACATCTCGCCCGCCGGCGTCTGCAGCGTGTTCTCGGGCGACACGCCGCGCACGCCCGGCGGCAGCGACGCGAGATCGATCTTGTCGCCCTCGGTGAACACGAGCGCCTGCTCGATGACGTTCTCGAGCTCGCGCACGTTGCCGGGCCACGCGTACGTCACGAGGCGCGCGAGCGCCGGCTCCGACACGCCCGTCACCGCCGCGTTCGTGCGCGGCCCGAGCTTGGCGATGAAGTGCGCGACGAGGCGCGGGATGTCCTCCTTGCGATCGCGCAGCGGCGGCACGACGAGCGGCACGACGTGCAAGCGATAGAAGAGATCCTCGCGAAAGCGTCCCGCGGCGACCTCGGCGGCGATGTCGCGGTGGGTGGCCGAGACGATGCGCACGTCGACCTTCACCGTCTCTTCGCCGCCGACGCGCTCGAACTCGCGCTCCTGCAGCACGCGCAGCAGCTTCAATTGAAGGCCCGGCGTGATGTCGCCGATCTCGTCGAGGAACAGCGTGCCCTTGTCGGCCAGCTCGAAGCGCCCGAGCTTGCGCTTGATCGCGCCCGTGAACGCGCCCTTCTCGTGGCCGAAGAGCTCGCTCTCGAGCAGCGTCTCGGTGAGCGCGCCGCAGTTGACCTTCACGAACGGCCCCTCGACACGCTTGCTGCGCGCGTGGATCGCGCGCGCGACCAGCTCCTTGCCCGTGCCCGATTCGCCGTGGACGTAGACCGACGCGTCCGTGGGCGCGACCTTCTCGATGGTTTGAAACACGGCGCGCATGACGGGCGTCTCGCCGACCAAGCCGAGCCCTTTGTCGAACTTGTACGGCGCGGCGGCGTCGGCGCGCAGCGCGGCGGCGTCGGCCTCGGCGCGCTCGCGCGCGCGCTTCTCGCGCCCCAGCTCCAGCGCGCGCTCGACCTTGAGGCGCACGACCTCGGGCGCGAACGGCTTCTGCAGAAAGTCGAACGCGCCGAGGCGCATCGCCTCGACGGCCGTCTCGACGGTGCCGAACGCCGTGACGATCATGATCGGGCAGTCGGGATCGCGCTCGCGCACGCCTTTGACGACGTCGAGCCCGCCCGTGCCTTCCATCTTCAAGTCGGTGATGACGAAGTCGGCGCCCTTGGCCTTGAACGCGGCGAGGCCTTCGGCGCCCGACGACGCGAGCGCGGCCTCGTGGCCCATGCGCCGCACCGTCGCGCCGAGCCCCTCTCGCATCGTCTCGTTGTCGTCGATGATGAGGATGCGCGCCATGGCGTCGAATCTGCGCCCAGGATAGCCTATCGACCGTGCCAGTTGGAAAGACCGACGCCGCGAGCGCCCTCGCGCTCGTGCGCCCCGCGATCCGCGCCATGCACGGCTACACGCCCGGCGAGCAGCGCCCCGACGCCGTGAAGCTCAACACCAACGAGGGCGCCGCGCCGCCGTCGCCAGCCGTGCGCGCCGCGCTGGCCGCGATCGCCGACGATGCCTTGCGGCTCTACCCCGACCCGACGGCGAAGCCGCTGCGCGTGGCCGCCGCGGCGCGCTTCGGCGTCGCGCCCGAGCAGGTGCTCGCGGGCAATGGCTCCGACGACTGCCTCACGATCTTGTACCGCACGTTCCTCGACGTCGGCGATCGCGTCGCATGCCCTTGGCCGACCTACGGCCTGTACCAGCAGCTGGCCGAGATCCAAGGCGCGACGCTCGTGAAGGTGCCCTTCGTGCAATCGGCGCGCGCGTGGACGCTGCCGCGCGGCCTCGACGCGCAGGGCGCGAAGATGATCATCCTCGCCAACCCCAACAACCCGTCGGCGACCTTCGTGCCGACGGGCGAGCTGCGCACGCTCGCCGACGCGGCGCCGGGCGCGATCGTCGTCGTCGACGAGGCCTACATCGACTTCGCGCTCGCCGAAGATCCAAACGCGAGCGTGCTCCCGCACCTCGACGCGCACCCCAACCTCGTCGTGCTGCGCACGTTCTCGAAGGGCTACAGCCTCGCCGGCGCGCGCCTCGGCCTGCTCTTCGCCGCGCCCGCGCTCGTCGAAGAGATGAACAAGGTCAAGGACAGCTACAACGTCAACGCCGTCACGCAGGCGCTCGGCGTCGCCGCGCTCGAAGACCGCGCCGCGCACGAGGCCGCCATGGTTGCCACCGTCGCCGAGCGCGCCCGCGTCGAGCGCGAGCTGGCGTCGATGGGCCTCACGTGGCCCGCTGCGCGCGCGAACTTCCTGTTCGTCGAGATCGGCGACCACGCTCAACGCGTGCTCGAGTCCGTCCGCGCCGCCGGCGTCCTCGTCCGTTGGTGGTCCGCGCCCGATCTCAAAACGAAGCTCCGCCTCACGATCGGCCGCCCCGAGCAAAACGATCGCTTGCTCGCGGCGCTGCGCGCGGCGCTCGCGTAGCGATCGCGGCGTTGCGCCGTCGTTGCTTGAATCGCACGGGCGGTGGGCGGATGCTCCGCGCATGCGTCGGTTGTTGTGGGCGATTCCGATCGCGGCGTTCTTTTTGAACCCGTCGCTCGCGTGCGGGCCGGCGGGGCCTTCGTACGAGTACGGCGCGCAGGAGATGCGCGACGCGGTCACGGGGACGTGGTCGCTCACGTTCACGCCCGACGGCGGCACGCAGACGCGCGTGTCGTTCCTCGTCGAGCAGGCGTCGGCGCCCGAGGGGCAGACCCCGTCGGCGGCTCGTGAGGGGCGCTCGCTGGTTCGCGCGGCGCACGCGTGCGGCACGCGCACGCTGGTCGCGAGCGCCGCGGCCTGCGTCGACATCACCGACATGCCTCTCGAGGTGACGTTCTTGTCGGGCGACGACACGTTCAAGACGGCCGCGCTCTCGGGCACGTTCCGCGTCGTCGGCACGAGGTTCTTTTCGGGCGACGTCGAGCTCGTGCTGGGCCCGTACCACGTCACCTCTCAGATCTCTGCGTTCGGGACGCTCTCGAACACGAACCTCTCGGCGCCCGGCCCGGGCGGCGCCATCACGGTCGTGACGCGCGAGCCGGCCATCTAATTAACGATCTTCCCCTGAGTGGCACGTCGGGCAGACGCGGGCTTGCATCATGCGGTCGACGTGGTGGCGATCGGGATCGTAGACGGCGCCGAGCTCTTCGTGGCAGCGCGCGCAGTCGAGCTTTCGCGCGAGCACGACGGTGTGCACCTTCTCGAAGTGCCAGTAGCCGGGGCGCTGCTGCATGACGAGCGTCGGCAGCTGGTGACACGACAAGCACGCCGACGTGACGATCGGTGAAGGCGTCGGCGCGGCGGGCAGCGACGGCGGGAGCGCGCGCGATTCTAGCGCCGGCCTCGGCGGCACGGCGATCTCGGCGAGCGCCGTTCGCCCCGCGACGCGGCCCGTGAGGATCGACGGCGCGAGGAACATGCCCTCGATCGAGTACTTGCCGTTGATGCCCGCGAGACCTGTCAGCTCGCCCGCGGCGTACAGGCCGGGGATGGCGCGGCCCGCGCCGTCGAGCGCGCGCGCCGACGTGTCGATGGCGACGCCGCCCATGCTCTTGCGGGTCATGGGGAAGAACTGCACGGCGTAGAACGGCGGCCGCGCGAGATGCTTCGGTTTGAACGTCTTGCCCGGGCCGAAGCGCCCGAAATCTTCGTCGACGCCGGCGTCGACCATCTGGTTGAAGTGGTCGACGGTCTCGCGCAGCGCCGCGGGCGGCAGGCCCACCTTCGCCGCCAGCGCCTCGATCGTGTCGGCCGACTTCACGAGCTCGGGGTCGCCGAAGATGAGCCGCTCGATCGACGACCACGACGACCAGTCCGAGCCCGCGACCCAGAACGAATGTTTGGCGTCCTCGTCGAACACCGACCAATACGTCGAGCCTTTTTGCCGCGCGAGGATCGGGAAGCCCGTCTTCGGGCTGCTCCGCTCGGCGAGAAACCGTCGGCCGTCGGCGTTGACCCAGATCGAGTCGGGGTTGACGGCGCTGACGCCGCGGTTCGCGCCCGGGTAGCGCGGGTTCGGCAGGCCGTTGATGTAGTTCCACTGGTGGTCGAGCCGCGTGAGCGCCGCGCCCGCGCCCTTCGCGAGCTCGAGGCCCGAGCCCGTCGAGCTCCAGCCCGAGCCGATCAAGAAGCGCTCGGGGAACGGCACGTCGGTGCGCCACGACGCGCGCACGAGATCGAGGTTGCTCTGGAAGCCGCCGGTCGCGAGCACGACGGCGCGCGCGCGCAGCTCGCTGGTGGCGCCCGTGCGCGTGCTCGTGAGCGCGACGCCCGCGACGCGCCCGTTCTCGACCAGCAAGCGCGTCACCTTCGTGTTCCAGCGGAACGCGACGTTGGGCCGCCGCGCGACCTCGTCGAAGATCGGCGTCACGAGGCCGATGCCGCGGCCCTTCGTGCGGTGCGCGCGCAGGACCGAGTTGCCGGGCGGCTCGGCGAACGTCTCGAACGACACGCCGAGCGACGTCACCCAGTCGTAGATCTGGTCGCGCGAACGGTCGACGTAGATCCGCGCCCACGCGGGATCGGCGTCCTCGCCCCACGTCGTGATGTCGCGGTAGGCGAGGTCGGGCGAGTCGGCGATGCCGCGCGCGCGTTGAAAGGGCGTGTCGACGAGCGCCATGTCGCCCGTGGCCATGACGGCGTGCCCGCCGAAGATCGAAGCCAGGTCGACCACGACGACGTCGGCGCCGCCGCGCGCGAGCTCGTAGGCCGCCGAGAGACCCGCCACGCCCGAGCCGACGACGACGACGTCCGTCGAGGTCGCGAGCGCGACGCCGCGCGGGCGCGACGCGAGCCGGATCCCGTAGACGAGCGGCGCGAGGATCGCGGCCGCGCCCAAGACGATCGCGAGCACGGTCCGTCCCGCGTTGCGCGCCACGCGCGTAAGGTCGCCTCGCGCGCGGGCGTTGTCCAGCGCGCCTTCGTGTACGAGGCGCGGTAGGTTCGGGCGTGCCCTCGCCCTCCACCACGCTCGCCGCCGCGCGCCCCGGCTGGTGGATCCGCGGCGCGCACCTGCAGACGCTGTGGGCGCGGCTCTCGCGCTCGCGCCACTTGATTCAATTCGAGCGCGAGGTGCTGGCGACGCCCGACGGCGACGAGGTCATGCTCGACCACACGAAAGGGGCCCCCGCGGGCGCGCCGCGCGTGCTGCTGCTGCACGGCACCGAGGGCAGCGCCTATTCGCTGCACACGCAGGGCCTGGCCGTGCTCGTCGCGCGCGCGGGCTGGCACGCGACCGTCCTCAACTTCCGCTCGTGCGCGCGCGACCCGAACAACATCTACAAGCGCCTTCGCAACAAGCGCCCGCGCCTCTACCACGCCGGCGACACCGACGACCTGGCGCTCACGGTGCGCACGCTCACCGCGCGCGCGCCCGAGACCCCGCTCGCCGCGATCGGCTTCTCGCTGGGCGGCGGCGCGCTGCTGAAGTGGCTCGCCGAGTCCGACGACGCGGGCGCCGTCCGCGCCGCCGCGACGATCTCCGTGCCCTACGATCTCGCCGCGTCCGCCGACTTCCTCGATCGGCCGACGCGGCTCGCGCGCTTCTACGTCTGGAACTTCATGCGCCGCATCCGCCCCAAGGTGCTCGACGTCATGGACCGCTTCCCCGACGAGACGCGCCACCTCGACCGCGTGCGCATCGAGGCCGCGCGCGGCATCCGCGAGTTCGACGACCGCGCGACGGCGCCGCTGCACGGCTTCGCCGGCGCCGACGACTACTACGCGCGCGCGAGCGCCCTGCCCCTCTTGCCGCGCGTGCGCACGCCCACGCTGTGCGTGAGCGCGACCGACGATCCCTTCATCCCCGCCGAGTCCGTGCGCCGCGCCCACGCCGCCGTCTCGCCCGCGATCACCTTCGCCGAGCTGCCGTGGGGCGGCCACACCGGCTTCGTGAGCGGCGCCTGGCCCTGGCGCGCGACCTACCCCGCCGAGGACGCCGTCGTCGAGTGGGTCGCGCGTTTCGTGTAAATCCGCGGCGCGCCCGTTATGGTTGCCGCGATGAAGAAGATCGAAGTCGATCGCGCGTCGTGCGACGAGACGCCGACGACCACGGGCACGACCACGCCGGCGGAGACCTGGATCTACTCGTCGAGCTGCGTCCAGGCGGTGGACGGCGGCTGAGACGCAGAATCGTCGACGAGCCGTCGCCCCGTTGTCGCAAAAACTCGGGCACGCTCGCAGACGTTCGTCGTGTACCACGACCGGCAAAAGTCGCTCTGCTGGATGGAGTTTTACCGCGCGGCCCTGAAGCGCCGCCGCGGGATGGGCTGGCGTCGCGGTCGTCTCAGGTTCATTCCGTCGTTGCTCGATCGCCTCAACCGGACGATGATCGCCATCGGCATGATCTTCGCCGCCGCGTTGTTGCTCGCCCTGTTGGTGCCGGTCTAGACGACGTTGAAGACGGTGACCCAAAGCGCCCGCGAGGTGCCGGTCATCGCCGAGACCGACGTGCTGGTCGTCGGCAGCGGCCCGGGCGGCCTGGCCGCGGCGCTCGCGTCGGCGCGCGCCGGCGTGCGCACGATGCTCGTCGAGCGCTTCGGGTGCCTGGGCGGCAACATCACCGTCGTCGGCGTCGAGAGCATCGCCTGGTACCGCCGCGAGGGGACGATCGACAGCGAAGGCATCGGCCGCGAGTTCGAGGCGCGCGCCAAGGTCGCCGGCGCGTCGAGCCCCGAGGTCCAGTCGTTGAGCCAAGCCATCGACGCCGAGCGCTTCAAGGTCGTCGCCGATCAGATGGTGGCCGAGGCCGGCGTGACCCCGCTGCTCCACGCCGTCGCCACCGACGTCGTCATGGACGGCGACACCATCCGCGGCGTCATCACTCACTCCAAATCAGGCCCCGGCGCGATCCTCGCGAAGGTCGTCATCGACGCGTCCGGCGACGCCGACGTCGCTCATTACGCGGGCGCGCCGTACCGCATGACGCCCAAAGAGCGCATGTTGCCCGTGACCGTGATGTTCTCCGTCGCCGGCGTCGACAAGAAGCGCTTCCTGGACTACGTCGCCGCCAACCCGAAGAAGTACAAGGATTGGGGTTTGGAATGGGACATTGCGAAGGGCGGCAAGGACGATGATCTCTTCAGCCCCTATTTGAGCGAGCCCTTCGACAAAGCGCGCGCCGCCGGCGTCATCCCTGCCGGCCTGAAGACCATCGGCGGCACCTGGAGCACCATCAGCGACGCCGGCGAAGCCACCTACCTGAACATGATCCACCTGACCGGCTACGACGGCACCAACGTCTGGGACCTGACGAAGGGCGAAATCGAAGGCCGCGCCCAAGCCCTGCAAGCCATCAAGGCCATGAACCACTACGCCCCCGGCTTCGAGCACGCCAAGCTCCGCACCTACGGCATGACCATCGGCGTGAGAGACACCCGCAAGATCGACGGCCTCTACAACCTCACCGCCCATGACACGCAAAACCAAGCGACGTTCGACGATTCCATCGGCATCTTCCCCGAGTTCATCGACGGGTATGGCGTGTTGGTACTGCCGACGACCGGCCGATACTACCAGATTCCGCTACGGGCGCTGATCCCGCGGGGTGGTCCGAAGAACCTGCTGGTCGCCGGCAGATGCATCGCTGGAGACGAGATCTCCCACGCGAGCGTAAGGAGCATGATGTGCTGCGCGGTCACGGGACAGGGAGCGGGGGCGGTGGCGGCCGTCTCGATTAGAACTGATGTCGGCGTGACAGGCGTAAACATCGGAGAGGTACAAGCCGAGCTGCGACGACAAGGAGTTAGGCTGACGTGAGTATCTGACGACGCCAACTGACCGTACACGCAGCGCCCCTTCATAGCTAGATACTTTCCTGGTAACCTCCGACTAGGAGAATGGGGACCGCAAACGCGAGGACAGGTTCGTCGCCGGAGGTTCCTGCCCCTCACTTCCGAGTGTCGCCGAAGGTCCTTGGCCCTCTCGGGGCCGAGCAACTAGCAGACCCCGCGCTAGCGATTCTAGAACTGATCAAGAACGCCTGGGACGCGGATGCAACGAGGGTCAGGATCTCGATTTACCCGCGGAAGTCTTCCGGTCACATCGTCGTCGAAGACGACGGCCATGGAATGACGGAGGAAGAATTTGGCGCACGTTGGCTAGTCATTGGTTCGTCAAATAAACGAGGAGCCGACACAACGGAGTCCGGCAGACGCGTCCCGATCGGAGAGAAGGGACTCGGGCGGCTTGCTACCTTTTCTTTGGGAAAGATTGTTACGATCGATACCGTCCGCGTCGGTCATCCGGCCTTTGCCGCAACTATTGACTGGAGCGACCTTCTCAAAGCCGAGACATTGGAGGACTACGGTATCTCGATGTCTTCCTCGGGCCGTGCTCGCGGAACCGAAATTACAATCCGAGATTTGGCCGCTCCATGGAATGATGACCATACGCAATTCTTAATATCTCACGCTCAATTCCTAACGGCCGTTCCCGGCGACAATTTTGCTATCTCACTAAAAGTGGACGGCGTCCGTCAGCCGCTCGAGGACCCAATTGAAGCGATCTCACGCTTGTCAGAGGGAGATCTCGAAATGAAGGTGGCTTCAGACGGAACACCGGACATTACAGCCTGCCACGTTGAGGGTGTGAATAGACAGAACACCGCCTTCAGACCGATCAAGGACACCTATCGGGACAGTCGTCTCGCAGGAATGCGTGTTCATCTGCGATTTTTTCGCCGCGACACCGCCGCCAGGCGTCTTGGAGAGTCCCTCAAACGAAATGATGTGAACGCCGCTCTTGAACGCTACCAAGGATTCAGAGTTTTCCGTGACGGGATAAATGTTCCTCCATACGGTATCAACGGGAACGACTGGGCCGGGCTCGAGAAACAGCGGACCGCCACTGGCGGACCCACAATGGTTCCTGGTAACTCCCAACTCGTGGGCGAAGTCCATCTATCACGTCGGTCTCATAATCATTTGATTATCACTGCGGGTCGCTCAGGCTTTGCCGATCAAAGAGCCGTCACTTCCATCGCCAACTACATCCGATGGGCTGTTCGCGAATTTGGGACTGCGAGGCGCGCCCAAAAGCTGGGCCTTCCTGATGGCGCGCAGGTCCCTGGACGGGTTGAGACTGCGCGAGATGGCGAAAGCACAACAACAGCGATTCGGCATAGTCTTCGCGAGCTTGCCAGTAACAAAACGATTCAAAACGATCCGGAGCTGCGTCGGTCACTCGCGGAGCTGTCAGTCAACGTCCTTGATGACCTTGATGAACAAGAAAGCACATTACGTTTATATGCGCAGCTCGCGTCAACCGGCATAGCCGCGACGAGCTTTGCTCACGAGCTTCGCGCCGAATTCGACGTGGTTTCTGAGGCTCTATCTGAACTTAGCGGAGGCAAAAGGAAACCAGACGCCGAACTTTTGCGAGTATTGAACGAAGCCTGGTCTCGAATACGCGCTTTTGCCGGTCTATTTAAAGTCGTTCCCGTCAAGTCTCGCCGACGGCGAATGCTCCTTGCGCCTCGCGACGCAAAACAAGCCGTCGAAGTCATCCTTGGCCTCGCTCCGCCAGAACATGTTCACACAAGATGCGTAATTCCAACGCATTCTTTTCGTCTGGTGATCTCCGAATTTGATTCGATCGTTCTTAATCTTGTTTCAAACGCTGTTAAAGCCATAGCAAGCAGCAAAAACAGGACTTCTGGAAGGATCGAGGTCCGTTTTCACGCGTCGAAACAAGATCTTGAAATCAAAGTAGCCGACAACGGCTGCGGCGTATCCAAGCGAGTTGCCGCGGTGATGTTCGAACCACTTGAAGGTCAATTTGAGGAGGGGACAGGCATGGGTCTTCCGATCGTCAAATTTATCGCCGAGAGATACGATGGGCACGTCTCGCTAGCTCCGACCCCACCCAACGGCTACGAGACCGAGTTCGTAGTTCGCCTGCGGAACGTGGTCGAGTGATCGATGCGGGCTACCATTCGAAAGGAATTTGGACGGACCAAGCCGAGAGCTCTCGTCCTAGATGACAATGCGCGTGCTCGGACTATGACCGCGCGAAACCTCCGAAAGCGGGGTTTCGAGGTTCTCGAATGCAAGGACGTTGCGGACTTCGATCGCTGCTGGAGCCCAGGAACGATAGATGTGATTGTCGCCGACTGGAACCTGTCGGGGAATCCAATGGACGACGGCGACAAAGTGCTCAGTCGGGTCCGAAAAGCAGACTGGGATGTTCCCTTTGTTCTCGTCTCGGGCAAATTAGACGAAGATACGCAAAAGGCGCCCGTACTGGCTCGCTTGCTTGAGGAAGGTAGCGCCCGATTTGTAAAGCGGGGCTCATCAAGCATCGACAAAGCATGCGAAGAGGCCGAGAAGCTAATTGAGCGACGTGATCTAGCGCTGTTAAAACTTGTTTTGTCGCTTCGCCCGGCCGCGCTATCTGATCAGATCATCCAAACCAGTTCCGGTAGAGAGGCGGTGAGCAAACTTCTCGCGAAGATAGTTTCTGCGCCCGCCGCTTCGCACGATGCCGAGCGTCCAATTGCAGTCGCCGGAAACAAATAGGTCATGGCAGCGACGAGATCGGTTTTGTATTTGGTGTCTGGCGCAGAGGACATTCAACCGTCCCATTCAAATCTTCAAAGGAAGGGCAGAAGAGTCAAATTTGACTGTGCCGTGAGCGACAATGCCGCCGATGTATTGCGAGATGGCCGTCGATATGTCGTCGTTGCGCACGGCAACGCGGACGGAACGGTGAAGTGGTTCAACTCGTCTCGAGGTTCTGCACTACCTTGGCTGTGGGTCAACATGGCTGGCCCGCCAAAGGGCTCACGAATCTATCTTTACGCTTGCCGAGTTGGAAGACTATTGCCGCGATTTTTGAAGCACTGCGAAGCATTTGGACATAGTCATGACGTTCCTATGCCTCTCGGTGCCATGCGAGATGTCGTCTTAAGATTCCTCGACAAAGTCCACGAACTCATGTCGACAAAGACGTTCGACTCAGAAGGTTGGCGAACGCTGCTCGCAAAACATGTCAACGACGAGCTAGTGGAGGAAGTTAATCGGCCATCCGGAAACATGATGACCGTTCCAGCACTTTCCATGCTACGTCGATCCCTCGGATATAAGGATTAGGTAGGATGTTTGCTTCTTGGAACCCGCATTTTACGCCCGGATGGCTATGCAAGCGCATAGCGGACCATATACCGTCCGGATACGGTGGTGACGTCATCGATCCCGCATGCGGCGCTGGAAATCTTTTGATCGCAGCCGCACTTCGGAGGCAACTTAGTAACTCGACTAGCATGAGGCTCGTCGGATTTGACATATCTGCGCGTGCAGTTCGCGAGTGCTCCAACACGTTGGCAACGCTGGTTCCGATTGGTACTTATAAAGTTGATCGCGCCGATTTTTTGAGAGCACCGGCTTTACACGTCAACGCTGCTGTATCGCCGATAGTCGTCATGAATCCGCCATTTCAAGGATATGGACGTTTATCAGACCGCACCCGACGCTATATTTCTAAGCGCTATCATATGAGAGGGCGATTTAATCTGAGCCACGTTTTTGTTCGCCGTGCGATTGAAGATCTTCGCCCGCAGCTACTGGTTTCAGTTCTACCGTCAAATTGGGTTCACTCACGCGGAAGCAAATTTCGAGGCGAACTAGACTCATTGGCGGGAGGCTGGGAATGGTCTGATGTCGGTTCGGATGTATTCCGTGGTGTTAGCGCTCATGTTGGGATTTTGGTATGGCAGCCTGCGATCGTCTCGCGATCGGACGATAGTAGCCAACGAGGTTTGACCCTGGGAGACCTATCCGGTGTCGCCGTCAGGCAAGGAAGTGCTACGGGGCACGATAATGCGTTTATCGAACTCGCAGATCGATCAATTCCCTTCGGTGCCAAGATGCAAGCAGCTCGGGGACGGAATGTTGGTGGGCTACGCGGCCCCCAAATCTGGATACCGCCGGAACAAGCCGCACCTGGAATGGCTAATTTGTTCTCGAGAGCCATAGGCCGTAAAGCGAGCGGAGCGCTCAGATCGCGATCGTGCGTTCACTCGCGAAGAAGGGAGATCTTTCAGTTTCACGATGATATTCCTGTTTGGTTTCGGAGTGGCCCCAAACTCCTTCTGCCCGAGATCGTTAGCAGTAACTTACGGGTCGAAGTGGACGACGCAGGCAAGGTATTCCCGCTACATTCAGTGTTGGCTATCCGGGTGCCGAGTATCGCGGCCGGTCTGAAATTGCGCGACTATCTAATGCATCCCCGAACGCAAACTCGGCTGCTACGAGAAGCTCCGCGGTTAAATGGCGGTGCGGTGAGATTGCAAGCGGGGGCATTGCGCGACATGCTGGTGCCGGCGGCGCTTCACAAGACGTTTCGACTCGCGGCAGAGATCACACAACGCGGCGTTTGAGATCTCTTACGTTGCTTTTCGAAGATACTGGTCCCAGCGCGAAAGCAGCGCCAAAGCCAGCGAGATCGAGTTTGCGCCCACATATCGCTTCGCAAGCGTGCATCTGGCCTAACTATGTCTCTGCAATCTTGCCGTCGTAACGAACGCGATCCCCGACAACAAGAACGCGAACATGGCGCCGATGAGCGCCGTCGCGAGGGGCGCGCCCACGTGGCCGGCCATGGCGTCGGAGAAGGTGCCGGTCGCCAAAGGCGCGGGCGTGTTGCCGAGCAGGGTCGCGACCAACAAGAAGTTCGCCTGCAACGTCGTGGCGTAGGCACGCGGGCCCATTTCGTCGACGGCGGCGGCGATGGGGCCGTTGTAGACGGAGAAGAGGAACGCGGCGACGGCGGTGAGGGCTAGGAACGCGGGTGTCGATCCAATGAAGAGCGCCACCAAACCGACGGGGACGCTCGCCAGGAACGACCAGCCGACGACGAGGGCGTGGCCGCCTTTGCGGCGTCTCGCGAGGGCGTCGCCGGCGTAGCCGCCTGCGAGGACGCCGCCGGCGCCGCAGACGATGGCGACGAGGCCGACGTAGGTGCTGGCCAACGTCGCGGAGACGTGGCGCTCGCGGAGGAGCAGCGTGGGCATCCAGGCGATGATGGCGCTGGCGCCGAAGTTGGCGAGGACGCCGCCGATGACGCTGATGACGTAGACGGGGGCCAGCAGGTATTTGCGCGCGGGGAGGCGCGGGGTCTCGGTGATTTCCTCGGGGACGCGCATGCGCAGCGACGACAGCGCGAGGAAAAACCCGGGGATGCCGGCGATGAGCAGGGCTCCGCGCCACGACAGGTGCGCCGACAGCGAGCCGGCGGCCAGCAAGCCGAACGCGCCGCCGCCCGCGCCGCCCAGGGCCATGCCCACGTTGTAAATCCCCAACGCGCGGCCGCGTTTGTCGGGCGCGGCGTCGGCGCACAACAAAGCGTTGGCGCTGGGGCCGAAGGCGCCTTCGCCGATGCCGACGAGCGCGCGCGTGATCAGCAAGAACGCGTAATTGGGCGCGAGCGCCGAGCCGATGGTCGCGAGGCTCCACACGATGACACCGGTGGCGACGACGGCGCGCGTGCCGAACTTGCGCGTCGCCGGGCCGCTCAACAACGACGACAGCGCGTAAATCAGCAGGTTGCCGAAGCCGAGCGCGCCGAGCGCCGTGTCCGACAGCTTCAAGTCCTTCCCGACGAGCGGGAACAGGCCGTACATGATCTGGCGGTCGAAGTAGTTGACGAAGTTGATCGCGGTCAGCAGCGGCAGCGGCGCAAAGCCGCGGCCGCGCGGAGCCGGCGCGGGCGACTCGTCGCGCGAAGACACGGCGGCGCTCACGCGTTTCGCTCCACCTCGAAGCGCGGCGAACGAATGAGCGCGATGCTGATCCAGACGCCCGCCGAGAAGTAGAGCGACATCCACGGCATCTCGTCTTTCCAGTCGACCCAGCGGCGCGTCAGCACGCGCGTGCGCGCCGAATCGAGGAAGCCTTCGACGACCGAGACGTACGGCTTGTGAACCGCCTCGTCGGCGCGGACGCGCGCGCGGTACATCGGCACGTCGACGTTCACCATGAACATCACGTAGGCGGTGTTGAACAGGATCGACGCGAACACGAAGGCCTTGCGCACCTCGCGCCGCCGCCACCACAGCGCGATCAGCGTCAGCGTCATGAGCGACGACGTGATGGCCCACGTCGACTCTTCGATGACGCTGCCGTGGAAGTCGCGCGTGAGCGTCGTGTACCAAGAGCAGATCTCGGCGAAGGCGATCATGGGGACGAGCAGCCGCGAGATCAGATAACCCCAAGGCGCGCGCGTCGCCTTGGTCCAATGGCCCACGAAGGCGGCCCACTGGCCCACGATCGAGAGCTCGGCCACGGTGGCGACCAGGCGGCTGAGGATGACGCTGGAGATCCACGTGTCGACGAGGACGATGCGCTGGCCTTCGGCGCGCGGCAGGAACGAACGGTAGGCGCACCCGAAGGTGAACATCGCCGACAGGAACGTCATCAGGCGGCGGATGCGCCGCGCCTCGGGCGTCTCGAGCGCGTCGCCCGCGTGCGGACGCGCGGCGCGCGCCCACATGACGATGTTCGCGACGCTCACGACGCTGAGCGCGATCCACCAGACGAGGACACCGGGCGAAGTTTCGAGCGCGCTCGACGGCGCAGCGGGCGACATCGGTTGTGCCACCGCTTGTAACTCCGCCTCGCGCGGGTTGCGTGATCAAAACCGACGTCACGCGCCCGTTACGGCGTGTTTTCACATTCCGCACCACGTTTCGCCATCGTTTCGGCGCGCGCCTGCCACGGGATTGTTGCAGCGCAAAAACACGCCGCGCCGAATCGCGGTGGTAACGTGGCGCTCACACGGAGGTTACGAATGACGTTCTTGGAAGAGCTCAGTGAACAGCGGTGGGACGATCACCGCTTCTATCATCACAGCCGCATCAACCAGTCGTTGCACCTCGTGAGCGCGCTCAGCTTTCTCGTGACGTATGTGTTGCTGTTCACGCACCACGCCGTCTTCGCGATCCTCTTCGGCTGGACGTTCTCGATGTGCATCCGCCAGGTTGGCCACTTCTTCTTCGAGCCCAAGGGCTACGACGACATGAACCAGGCCACCCACGAGTACAAAGAGCGCGTGAAGGTCGGCTTCAACCTGCGCCGCAAGGTCATCCTGCACTCGGCGTGGGCGCTGGTCCCCGTGATCCTGCTGATTCAGCCGTCGTTCTTCGGCATCTTCACGCCCCACACGGACGTCATGGGCTACCTCGATCACCTCGCGCGCGTCTGGCTCGTCCTCGCGGGCGCGGCGCTCGTCGGCCGCACGATCCAGCTGTGCCTCACGCGCAGCGTGCAGACGGGCCTGGCGTGGTTCACGAAGATCCTCACGGATCCGTTCCACGACGTGAAGATGTACTGGCGCGCGCCGGCGGCGCTGATGCGGGGCGAGATGATTCAGCCTCCGCATGAAAGAACGGCGTAAGAGCAGAACGAAGAGAGAGAGGGACGACCCTCTCGCCGCTTCACGAGCCTCTCTCGTTCGCGAGAGGGGCTTTTGTTTAGGCGAAGCGGGCTTTGAGCATTTCGCGGAGGACGCGGCGCTTGATGGCTTTGTTGGTGAGCGCGGGGGCGGACCACCAGAAGCCGTCGGCCCGCATGGCCTTCGCCGCGGCGACGATGCGATCGCTGACGGCGGCGAAGTCCGCGTCGGTGTAGTTGAGGCTGAAGATGAAGCGGCCCGTTCCCACCCACGACAACGCGAGACCTTCGGCGCGCAGGTAATATTGCAGCATCCAGTTGTAACGCGCGGGCTGCGTATACGAGACCGTCCAAATGGACTGGAGGTTCGCGACGCGCAGCGGGAGTTGCTCGCGCTCGAGCCGCTCGTTGAGGGCCTTGGCGCGGTCGTTCCAGACCTGATCGGCGGCGGCGTACGTCGCCTCGATCTCGGGGCGGTCGATGCGGTCGAGGAACTCATGCATCGCGCCCATGACGTAGGGGTGCGAGTTGAAGGTGCCGCGCGCGAAGCAGATGTCCGACGGGCGGTCGTCGCGGAAGCGCTTCATGAGGTCTTTGCGGCCGCACAGCGCGCCGATGGGCAGCCCGCCGCCCAGCGTCTTGCCGTAGGTGACCAGGTCGGCCTTGACGCCGAAGTACTCCTGCGCGCCACGCTTCGCGAGGCGGAAGCCCACGAACACCTCGTCGAAGATGAGGACGATGCCGCGCTCGGTGCAGACGGCGCGCAGCTCTTGCAGCCACTTCGTATAGGCCTCGCGGTCGTAGTGCGCCGAGCGCGAGCTGTCGACGAGCGTGGCGTCGTTGGGCGCGTTGCCGTTGGGGTGCAGCGCCTGCAGCGGGTTGACGAGGACGCAGGCGATGTCGTGGCGCGTGCGCAGCACGTGCAGCGAGTCGGCGTCCATGTCCTTGAGCGTGTAGGTCTCGTGCGCGGGCGAAGGGTTGCCGACGCCGGGCTGCACGTCGCCCCACCAGCCGTGGTACGCGCCGCAGAAGCGCACGAGGTGCGAGCGCTTCGTGTGGTAGCGCGCGAGGCGAACCGCCTGCATGACGGCCTCGGTGCCCGACATGTGGAACGAGACCTCGTCGAGGCCCGAGATGGCGCGCAGCCGCGCGACGTTCGAGGCGACCACGGGGTGGTACGCGCCCAGCACGGGGCCGAGCGCCTCGGCGCGCGCGCTGCCGGCGCGGATGCACTCTTTGTAGAAGTCGTAGCCGAACACGTTGACGCCGTACGAGCCCGTGAGGTCGTAGAAGACGTTGCCGTCGAGATCGGTCACGCTGACGCCCGACGACTCGCGCAGGAACGAGCCCGCCTTGAGGTGCGCGCGCACGAAGCGGCTGTACTGGAACGGCACGCGGTAGGCGCTGGTGAATTGAATGTCCGAGATGCCGTCGATGGCGTCGGCCGTCTGGCGCGCCGTCTCGGCGAAGCGCGTCTTGTAGAGGTCGGACAGGCGCTTGAAGCCGGCGCGGCGCTGCTCGGCGACGTCGGCGGGCGCGCCGTCGGAGCGAAAGATTTCGACGTCGTCGTACTCGTAAAACGGTACCTGCGCGGCCAGGCGACGTGCCATCTTCGAGTGGCCGCGCAACGAAGGATGTTTCGCCTTCGAGAGCTGCAAGCGCGTCTTCACCTTGAAGAACAACCCCACAGCCCCCGCAGCCCCCAACACGTAGCCGACGGGCGGAATGCTCATCGCGCGAATCTCCTCATGAGCTCGTGAATTACCATGATTGATCGAGAGACGGTTTCACGCATTTTCCTACAGGAAGACCTCAATTTTCTGCTGACGAACCGCATCCCGCGCGCCGCCGTGACGCGCTTCTTCGGGTGGTTCGGCAAGATCGAGAACCCGATCATCCGCGATCTCTCGATCGGCGTGTGGCGCCTCTTCACCGAGGTCAACCTCGACGACGCGGCGAAGACGGAGTTTCGCAGCCTTCACGACTGCTTCATTCGGGAGCTCAAGGACGGCGCCCGGCCGATCGATCCGGATCCCGCGATCCTCACGAGCCCCTGCGACGCGATCGTGGGCGCGGCGGGCCAGGTCGAAGGCGATCAGCTGATCCAAGCCAAAGGACTGCCGTACACGCTGGCCGATCTGCTCCGCGATCCGGAGCTCGTGGACCTCTACCGCGACGGCCAATACGTGACGCTGCGGTTGTCGTCCAGCATGTATCACCGCTTCCACGCGCCGCACGATCTGCGCGTCGAGCGCGTCAACTACGTCTCCGGCGACACCTGGAACACCAACCCCATCACGGTCAAACGCGTCGAGCGCCTGTTTTGCAAAAATGAACGGGCGATCGTGCGCACGCGGCTCGGCGCCAACGGCGCGTTGCTGACGCTCGTGCCCGTCGCGTCGATCCTCGTCGCGAGCATTCGTTTTCACTTCCTCGACGTGCTCTTTCATTTGAAATACCGAGGGCCCGAGGTCGTCGCGTGCGACGCGCCGTTTGCCAAGGGCCAGGAAATGGGCTGGTTCGAGCTCGGGTCGACGATCATCGTGTTCGCGCCCAAGGGCTTCGCGCTGTGCCCGGGCGTCGAGACGGGGACGATGATCCGCATGGGTCAACCGCTGTTGCGCATGCCGTGACGACGGCGCCGCGCGCGCCTCACGCGACTGCGGGGCGCAGCGCGGCGGCCTTGCGGGCGACCTTCGAAGACTCGGCTGTCGCGAAGGTCGGCGGCACGGCGTCGTTCAGCGGCACGAGGTGCGCGCGGAAGACGTCGTGGCCGTGCTCGAGCGTGCGGTGAACGATGCTGGCGCGCGCGGCCTCGCGCGAGCACTTCACGGCGCGCTGGCAGGCGGCGAGCAGGTCGGTGTCGATCGCGCCGCTCAGGCCTTCCTTGACGAGGTCCACGGGGCCGGGCGCCGGCACCGACGCGACGGGCAGGCCGGCCGCGAAGGCCTCGAGGATGACGTTGCCGAAGGTCTCGGTCTTCGACGGGAAGACGAAGCAGTCGGCGCTCGCGAAGTGCGCGGCCAGCTCCTCGCCGTAACGGTAGCCGCGCCACACGACGTCGGGGAAGCGGCGCGCGAGCTCTTCGCGCGAGGGGCCGTCGCCGACGACGACCTTCGTGCCCGGCAGCGGCAGCGCGAAGAAGTCTTCCAGGCTCTTCTCGACGGCGACGCGGCCGACGTACAGCCAGATGGGGCCGGGCAGGCCGGCGTAGACGTCGCCCGAGCGGTGGCGCGGGTGGAAGAGGTTGGCGTCGACGCCGCGCGGCCAGTGGATGAGCTGCTTGCCCACGCGGCGCTCCTTGAGCTCGGCGAGCAACGTCTGCGAGCTGACGAGCGTGTGCTCGGCCTTGTCGTGGAACCAGCGCACGACCTTGTAGCCCCACTCGAGCGGCACGGGCGCGCGCGCGCTCACGTACTCGGCGTAGCGCGTGTGAAAGCTCGTCGTGAAGCGGAGGTTCTGGCGGCGGAGCCAGCCGACCGTCCAGAAGCCGAGCGGGCCCTCGGTCGCGACGTGGACGGCGTCGGGCGCGAAGTCGCGGATGCGCTTCGTGGCCTTCCACGGATCGGTGGCGACACGGATCTCGGGGTACGACGGCAGCGGCATCGTGCGGTGGCTGTCGGGCGCGACCACCATGACCTCGATCCCTCGGCTCTCGAGGCTGCGCACGAGCCGTCCCAGGGTGAGCGCGACGCCGTTCGTCTGCGGCTTCCAGGCGTCGGTCACGAGCGCGAGGCGCCGTGGCTCGAAACCTCCGAACGAGAGCAGGCGATTGGCTGCAACCTGTCCAACGTTGATGTTCAGCACGCGAACATCGTATTCGGCGCCCTCAACAGGAACGTGGCGCGGAAGTCAAAACACGGTGGTGATACGACGACAATTGCAGGGAGCGGGCGTGACGCCAATGTGACACGGAGATCTCAGATCCGTGTCGTGCGGCGCGAGAGCGTCGTCAGAAGGTCTGCGTGGCGAGGTTGCTCTCGGGCGCCCAGTGATCGGCGTTGTGCCCCGCGAAGGCGCGCAACGTCTCGAAGCCGTCGGCCGTCGTCGCGCCCATGACGAGCACGCGGTGGTCCTTGGCGAACGGGCTGGCGCCAACGAAGCGATAGACCGGCGCCTTCGGTGCGCCCGCGACGCCCGACGCGAGCGCGTTGAGCGGCGCCGCGCCGACGAGCACGAGATCGAAGCGGGCCTTCTCGTCGTCGGTGACCTCGGTGTCGGCCTTGACGGCGAAATGCGCCGACACGCCCGGCCCCCAATCGGCCAGGGCCGACGCGAGCGCGCGCGCCGACGCGACGACGTCGGGCGCGCCGTGCGTGCCGTAGACGTAGAGGTGCGGGCGCTCGCGCGGCGCGCTCTTACCGAACAGACCCACGACGCCGACGTCGCCCGGCGTGTGCTTGCGCGCGGCGCGCGGCGCCTTCGGGTCGCGTTTGATCGACGCCAGCGTCTTCAACAGCTTCGCGCCTTCATAAGCCGGCACCCACGCGTGGTGATCGACGCCGGGGTACTCGGTGTACGTCACCGTCTTGCCGAGCCAGCCCAGCGCCTTGAAGCGCGCGGCCATGCGTCTCGACTGTTCGACGGGCACGACGGGATCGGCGTCGCCGTGAAACATGAAGACGCGCAGGTGCTCGGCGTTCTCTGCCAGCGCGACGGGCGACGCCGCGTCGAGCGCCGCGAGGTCGTAGCGCTTCGTCATCGACGGCTCGATCCACTTGCGCGCGTCGGTGATCGCGCAGACGGGCGCCAGCGCCGAGAACAGCTCGGGGTGGGTCAGGCCGATCTGCCAGGTGCCGCCGCCGCCCATCGACAGGCCCGTGAGGGCGATGCGCTCGGCGTCGACCTTGTAGGCGCGGCGCACGTCGGCGATCACGCGCAGCACGTCCTCGCCGCCGAGGCCGTCGTAGCCCGCGACCTCGCCGCGGCCGAACGGCGCGACGACGATCGCCGGAACGTCGGGGAACGTGAGGTCGTTGCGCGAGGCGTCCTCGTCGCTCTCGCCGGGGCGGTTGTCGAAGCCGAACACGCGCTGGAGCATCTGCCGGTGATCGGAGTGCGCGCCGTGGAGCGCGACGACGAGCGGCCACGCGCGCGCGCCGTCGTAAGCGGTCGGCACGTAGATCGAATACGGCTGCAGCGTCCCGTCCCACTCGGAGCGGTAGGCCTTCACGAAGGCGCCGCGCGCGTAGTCGTAGGGATCTTCACCGCCCGAGAGCACGTCGGCGTAGGCGCGTGCCGTGTCGAGCGTGCGGCGCGCGAGCGCCAGGTCGCGGCCCGCGTCGAGCACGTGCGCGCGGAAGGCGTCGGCGTCTTCGACGAGTCGCTCGATCGAAGGCAGGCTGATGGCGCGCGAGACGTCGGACAACGTCGCGGCGCGCGCGCGCGCGATCGAGGCGACGGCGGCGGCGCGGCGCGCGTCGAGATCGGCCGCGGGCGATGCAGACGATGGCGCGGCGTCGGGCGGCGGTGCGACGGGCGGCGCGCTGCGCGCGCAGGCGCTCGCGAACGCGATCGAAAGGACGGCCAGCTTCTTCGTCAATTTCATCTGTGTGGCGTGAAGAACGAGCGTTTGCGCGCGGCGGGCGCGGGCTTCTTCTTCTTGAGCGCGACCGCGACCTTGCGATCCTTCGTGCCGATGACGGCGACGCGCCGGCTCACGGGCTCGAAGCCCGCCTTCACGAACGTCAGCTCGTAGGTGAGCCCCGCGCGAAAGTGCAGGTTGATGGGCGAGCGCCCCAAGACCTGGCCCTTCGTGCGCACGACGGCGCCCACGGGCGTCGTCGTGATGTGCAGGATCGCCGTCGCGGGCTTCGGCGGCGCCTTCGCCTTCGCGGCCGCCTTCGCGCCGCCCTTCGTCTCGGACGTGGGCTCGCGCTTCGGTGGCTCGGCGGCCTTCTCGGGCTCGGCGCCGTCCGCGCCGATCACGGCCTGCTCGGCGTTGGGCACCGCCTTCTTCAGCAGCTCTTCTTCTTCCTGATCGTCGTCGTCGTCTTCTTCTTTTTTCGCGGCGACGACCGTGTCGGCGGCAACCGCGTCGGGCTTCGCCACCGCCGCATCAGCCGCGGCCGCAGGCACGTTCGCCGCGACCGCTTCTTTCGCAGGCGCTTCGACCACCGCCGCGCGCGCGTCGACCACCGGCGCCGTCACGACCTTCTTCGGCTCGGGCGGCGGCGTCGGCGCCGGAACCACCACCGGCTTCGGCGGCCCTTCGAGCGCGCCCGCCGCGCCGTCGTCGCCGAGCCCGAGCTTCTTCGCGACGCCTTGCTCTTCGACCCACGCGATGAGGTAGCGCCCGCCCACGACGGCCGCCAGCGCGAAGAACGCGCCGAACCAAAAGCCCGCGAGCCGTCGCCGCGGCTTCCCGATCGAGCCCGTGACGGCGGCGGGCGGCGGCGACACGGGGCCCGGCGTGCCCGCGCGTCCGCCCGTCGCGCGATCGATCGTCGTGCGCGGCGAAGAGGGAGACGCCGGCGCGCCCTCGACGGGAACCGGCGGCGGCGTGAGCCTCCCGCCGGGCCCCGTCGCCGCGATCTCCGTCATGCCGACGGCCGTGCCCGAGACCTCGTCGAGCTCGAAGGACGTACCCGCCGACAGATCCGTCCCGAGCTCGTCCTTGATGATGCCGCTCGTGTCGATGCGCTTCTTGCCGTTGCTCTCGACGTGATCGCGCCGCCCGAGCTGCTCGAGCCACAGCTTGAGCTCGGTCTGCCCCGCCGATTGGAAGTCGTTGCGCAAGACGCGCTCGAGGTCGATCAGCATCTCGTCGGCCGTCTGGTACCGATCGCCCGGCGACGGCCGCATCGCGCGCATGATGATCGTCGAGACCGGCGCGCTCACCGACGCCTTGACCGTCTCGGGCGCCGCGAACTCACCCTTCTGCACCTTCAACAGCTGCTCGAGATCGGTCGCCCCTTCGAACGGCAGCCGCTCGGTCATCATGCGGTAGAGCAGCGACCCCACCGAGAAGATGTCCGAGCGCTTGTCGATGCCGACGCCCAGCGCCTGCTCGGGCGACATGTATGCGACCTTGCCCTTGATGACGCCGGCCGCGGTGATCTCGCGCTTCTGCTGCGCCTTCGCGATGCCGAAGTCGGCGAGCTTCACCTCGCCCTGCTCGCTGATGAGCACGTTGTTGGGCGAGATGTCCCGGTGGACGATGCCCAGCGGCCGCCCGTCGCGCGTCTTGCCGTGCGCGTAGGCCAGCGCGCGGCACACGACGGTCGTGACGTACAGCGCGAGGGCCGGCGGCCACGCCATGTTGGCGGCGTAGGCGCGCTGCAAGATGCGCTCGAGGTCCCACCCGTCGACCAGCTCCATGACGAGGAACGTGCGGTTGCCCGCGACGCCGAGGTCGAGCACCTGCACGATGTTGCTGTGCTGGAGGGTCATCGAGATGTGACCCTCGTCGAGCAGCATGTTGCGGAACTGCGGGTCCGCCGAGAACTGCGTGAGGATGCGCTTGAGGACGACGGGCTTCTGGAAGCCCTCGGCGCCGTGCTGCACGGCCGAGAAGATTTCGGCCATCCCGCCGTCGGCGAGCTTGCCCAAGATCGTATAGCGGCCGTGGCGCGCCATTCGGCGCCGAGAGCGTACCATTTATCGTAGGCTTCCAACCCACACATGCCGGCTGATCGCTTCGGAATCACGAACCGCTACTTTGACGCCCAGGGGAAGGAGCACGTCACCACGCCCGAGACGCGGGCCGCGCTGCTCGCGGCCATGGGCGTGCCTCCGGAAAAGAAAGACGAGGACATCGCCGGCACGGCCGACGACGCCGTCCGCGTCGTGATCGCGGGCGCACCCGCCGACAAGCGCGCGCTGGCGACGCCCGTTGAAATCAAGCTGGAAGACGGCTCGTCACGCACGGCCGAGGGCTTTCTCCCCGAGGATTTGCCGCTCGGCTACCACCACATGCGCGCGCGCGACGGACGCGAATCGACGCTCATCGTCGCGCCCGCGGCTTGCCACCTTCCTGACGATCTGAAGACATGGGGTTGGGCGGCGCAGGTGTACGCCGCGCGCTCGCGCTCGAGCTGGGGCATCGGCGATCTCGCCGATCTCGCGCGCCTCGGGCGCTGGACGCGCGGCCTCGGCGCCGGCGTCCTCATGACGAACCCGCTGTCGGCGCCGACGCCTGTGCCGCTCATCGAGCCGTCGCCCTACTACCCGTCGAGCCGGCGCTTTCGCAACCCGCTCTATTTGAGGATCGAGGACGTGCCCGGGTGGGCGTCGCTCGGCGCCGAGGGCGAGCGCCTCGCCAACGCGGGCCGCGCGCTCAACCGCGACCGCAAGATCGATCGCGACGCCGTCTTCCGCTTGAAGATGGAGGCGCTCGACAAGCTGCACGGAAAGTCGACGGGCGACGCCGGCTTCGAACGCTACTGGCACGAGCAGGGCGTCGCGCTCACCGACTTCGCGACCTACTGCGCGCTGGCCGAAAAACACGGCAAGGATTGGCGGCGCTGGCCCGGCGAGGTGCGCCGCCCCGACGGCGACGGCGCGCGCGCCTTCCGCGAGGCGAACGCGCCGCGCGTGCGCTTTCACGCCTGGGTGCAGTGGCTGCTCGACGCGCAGCTCGCGACCGCGGCGAAGGAGATCGCGCTCGTGGGCGACTTGCCGATCGGCATCGACGTCGCGGGCGCCGACGCGTGGTGCTGGCAGGACTTCCTGGCCGACGGGGTGTCGGTGGGCGCGCCGCCCGACGAGTTCAGCGCGAGCGGCCAAGACTGGGGCCTGACGCCGTTCGTGCCGCACCGCCTGCGCGCCGACGGCTATCGGCCGTTCATCGAGACGATCCGCGCGATGCTGAGCCACACGGGCGGACTGCGCATCGACCACGTCATGGGCCTGTTTCGGCTGTTCTGGATCCCGCGCGCGGGCGGGCAAGGCGCGAAGGGCGGCGCCTACGTGCGCGCGCGCGCCGAGGAGTTGCTGGCGATCGTCGCGCTCGAGAGCGTGCGCGCCAAGGCCTTCATCGTCGGCGAGGATCTCGGCACCGTCGAGGACGGCGTGCGCGAGACGCTCGCGCAGCAGAAGATGCTCTCGTACCGGTTGTTGTACTTCGAGCCCGTGCCGCCGAAGGAGTTCCCCGAGCTGGCGCTCTCGAGCGTGACGACGCACGACCTCGCGACGATCGCGGGCCTGTGGTCGGGCCGCGACGTCGAAGACCAAAAGCGCATCGGCCTGCAACCGAACGAGGCCGGCATGAAGTCGCTGCGCGAGAAGATCGCCGCCGCGTCGGGCGTCGCCGCCAACGCGCCCGTCGAACGAGCGATCGAGAAGACCTACGCCGCGCTCGCGCAGGCGCCGTCACGCGTGTTGCTCGCGACGCTCGACGACGCCCTCGCCGTCCCCGAGCGCCCCAACATGCCCGGCACCGTCAACGAGTGGCCCAACTGGTCCCTCGCGCTGCCCCAACCCTTGGAAGACATCGAGACCGCCGACCTGCCGAAGAAGGTCGCGGCCACGCTGACGCGCGCATGACCCTCGCGCGCGTCGGACTGGGCCTCGTCGTCATGGCCGCGCTCGTCGCGCCCGCGCGCGCCGAGGCCCCCGACCTCGAAGGCCGCTGGATCGCCAAGGCCGCGGACGGCCGCGTCCTCGCCGGCTGGTGGTCCGCCACCGTCGATCCGAAAACGCCCGACGTCGCGCTCGGCACGTGGAAGGCCTACGACACGGCCGGGCACGTCGTCTCCGAGGGCACGTGGTCAGCGCGCAAGGCCGCGAAGCAGTGGCGAGGCGCGTGGGCCGCGCGCGTCCTCGGCGGCGGCGACGCGAACGGCACCTGGACCGCCGACGACGCGACCGTCGCCGGCGCGAAGACCTTCGCCGACATGCTGATGCTCGGCACGAAGAGAGAGATCGGCGGCACCTGGCGCGCGGGCCACACGCGCGGCCGCTGGTGGTTCAAGCCGAGGCCGTGATGGGCGCTCAGCGCGGCAACGGCGTCGAGAACAACGCCTCGTGCTCGCGCTCGAGCTTCTCGAGCGAAATCGACGAGCGCCGCGCGCGGTAGAACCGGCCCAGCTCGCGCCACGCGTCTTCGCTCTTCGGATCGGTGAGCAGGACGTGGTGGAAGTGCTTCTCGGCGTCGGCGTCGTGGTGCGCGCCGGCGTCGAGGCGACCGAGCACGAGGTGCGCGACCTCGGCGTCTCGATCCTTCGCGAGCGCCGCCTCGCAGCGGCGTCGCGCCTCGACGACCTGCTTCGCGGCCGCGGCGCGCTCGCACGCGATCACTTCGCGCCCTGCGCTCTCGGGGAATGACTTGGCGAGCGCCGCCTCGGCGGTCGCCGCCGCGTCCGCGTCGCCCGCCTCGACGGCGCGGATCGCGGCGCCGTACGCGGCGACGTAGCTCGGCTCGGCGTCCGTCGAAACACCGAAGGTCGCGGCGTTGGCGGGAAGCGCGGCGCGCGCGCGTCCCGCCCCGACGTCGGCGAGCAGCGCGTTCACCTGCGGCGAGCGGCGATCGGCCGTCGCGAGGAGCGCCTCGGCCTTCGAGAACGCACCCTCGGCGGCAGCGGCCCCGGCGAGCTCGAGCGCCGTCGATGCAGCGGGCGGTGGAGGCGTCTTCGCGCCGTCGCGTCGCGCGCGCAACAAGCCGGTGAGCTGCGCGCGATCAGCGTCGGAGCCCTCTTCTCGCGGCGCGGACGCGACGAGCGCGAGGAGCTCCTTCGTCTCGGGGAACGGTTCCGTGCGCGCGGCGAGCCGGCGGTCGAGCACCGTCTCGATGAGGCGCTTCTCGAAGTCGGTGAACGCGCTCTGATGCGGATCGTAAGCCGGGTTCATGACCAGCGTCGGATCGTCGACGTGCATCGCGCCGAGCGCGTGCGCCCACTCGTGCAGGAAGACGACCACCTCTTTGTGCGCCTTGCGATCGTCGTAGAGCTGCTCGCGCTCCGACGCGGGCAGCATCTCGAACGCGCTGCCGAGCGCGCGCGCCTCTTCGGTGTCGTCCATCGCGCGCAGGACGAAGTGACGCGACGACGGCGTCGCCATGCCGATGGCGTGGATCGACGTCGCGACGCCGCGGAACGGCGTGACGAAGCCCACGACGAGGTCGACGTCGTGCGCGTCGTCGGCGCGGCGAAGCTCGTCGAGGACCGATTGAAGCCCGACACCCGCGTGGCCGACGTCCCAGTCGCGCGCGCTCTCGATCTCGAAGCGCACGCCGAACAGCGGGCCGACGACGGCGTCGACGCGATCGATCTGCTCGCGCACCTTCACCTGCCAGCGAAGCGCGCCGTGGCGGTAGTCGCGATCGGCGTAGACGCGCACCCGCACGACGCGCTCGGCGCGGCGCGCGCCCGACAGCGGCGTTCGATCGAGCTGCACGGGCGCGAGCTCGCGCGCCCGCTCGCGCCCGCGCGTCACGGGCAGCTTCCAACCGCCGAAGTCGAAGAGGCCTGGGCCCTTCTTGTCATCCTTGTTCTCGGCGCGCGCCGCCGCGAGCGCCGAGAACGCCACGAGCCCCGCCGCCCACGCGACCGACCTTCGCACGATGCGATGTTCGGCTCGCCCATGCCACGCTGCCAACGAACGAATTGCTTACAGCAGGCGCTCAGCGCAGCAGCGACAGCAGGCTCACGATGCCGGCGATGAGCGTGTAGATCGATTCGCCGGCGATGAGGCCGCCGCCCACGAGGGACGTCGTGCTCATGTCTTCGGGCAGCGCGTCTTCGCCGGGCTTCGGCGCGTGGGTGCGCGCGCGGCGCGATTCGACGGTGGCTTCGAGCGACGAGATGATGCTGCCCAGCGCGTACCACGCCGTGGTCGTCAGCTCGAGGAAGCCGCCCGTCGACGCGGCGTAGGGGCTGGGCAGCACGACGGCCTCGACGACCCAGCCGACGGCGAAGCCGAAGCCCGACGCGCGGTAGGCCTTCCAGCGCGCCGAGCGCGCGAGCAGCTTGCGCGCGACCTCGATCGTGAAGCCAACGGCGAGGCCGATCATGAGCGCCTCGATCTTGTAGGGAGCCAGGTGGCCGATGTCGCGGATCGCGCCCACGAACTTGAACGTCATCGCCGACTGCCACTGGCCCACGAGCGCCTCGGGGTGCGCGAAGGTGTCGACCTTCAGCACGGGGTAGGCGTTCATGAAGAGGTTCGCGAGCACGACGCTCAGCACGGCGCCCACGAAGATGCCGATCGCTTGGTAGCGGAACTGCACGGCGCGGTTCGAGCCGAGGCGCCAGCCTGTCGAGCGGTCCTGCTGCATGTCGACGCCCACCGAGCACGACACGAGCAAGATGTTCGCCGCCATCATGCCGACGACGGGATCGCGCAGGCCGAGCGCCGACATCAAGAGCACGGCGATCACGAACGCGCTCGAGACCGGGTTCCAGTCGGAGATGCCGGCGGCGATGCCGTTGACGAACACGAACACGAACGACAGCACGATCGCGAAGACGATGAACCCCACGGGCTGGTGGAGGACGCTGGTCGCGACGATCACGAGCGCGACGCCCCAGAAGACGACCCACGCGATCAGGCCGCGGATGCCGAGACCGCGCCCCGGACCTTCGTCCTTCGTCGGTTCGCCCGCTGCCCCGCGGAAGCGCCGCACGGCCTCGACGGCGATCAACGCGAGATCGACGACGGCGGCGCCCATGATCATCGCGAGCGCGATGAGGAAGCCGATCTTGCGGAACGGATCGTGCGGGCCCAGCCAGCCGATCGCGCGGAAGTGCGGCGCGAGGAAGTGCAGCACGACGCCCATGACGAACGCCGGTACGCCGATGCGCGAGCCGACGATGAGGCCCGCGCCCAGCGTCGACGCGGACACGCCGGTCGCACCGACCTTCGCGACGTGCTCGACGAGCGCGCCGAGGCCGATGCCGCCCGCCGTGCCGCCGCCCAGCTTCGAGATCGAGCGACGCAGCAGCTGCTTGTCGGTGAGCGCGCGCAGGATGTTGGCGACGGCGTGGCCCGACGGGTATTCGAGCTTGAGGCGATCGACGAGGATCGGCGTGTAGAGCATGCCGACGCCGATGCCGAACATGCCGATGCAGCCCATGTAGAGCACGAGCTGCCACGCCGGCGGCATCGGCATGCCGAGCCACACCATCGCTTGGATGAGCACGGCCATGCCGGCCATCGAGGCGACGCTGGCCGCCATCGTCTGGATGTAGTTCGCGCCGTGCTTGCCGTCGGCGCCGTAGCCGTAGGTGACGGTGCTTCCGAGGATGCCGGCCAGCACCTGGCCGCCGACGGTGAAGCCGAGGCTGAACACCATGTACGCCGACGTGACGCCGCCCAGCGGTCCGAGCACGAGCAACGCGACGCCGCCGAGGAGCAAGTGGTAAGCCGCGGAGTCGGGCTTGGGAAGGAACCGGCGCGCGCGCGGGACTTCAGCCTCGGCCATGCGGTAGCATCATGCCCCATGTCGCAGCCGGGATCGCTCTTCGTCGTGCACGTCCATGCCCGCGTTCGCCCCGAGGGCGTCGAGGCCTTCCGCGCCGCCTGCGTCGAGAACTCGCGCGCGAGCCTGAAAGAGCCGGGCGTCGCGCGCTTCGACGTCGTCCAGTCGCGCGAGGATCCAACGCGCTTCGTGCTCGTCGAGGCGTATAGGTCCGAGGACGCGCCCGCGGCGCACAAGGCGACGGCGCACTACGCGCGCTGGCGCGAGATCTGCGAGCCGCTCATGGCCGAGCCGCGCACGAGCGTGCGCTACGTCAACGTCGCCCCCCAAGACAGCGACTGGTGACAGCGGCTGGTGACGTGACACCGGCGGCGTTCGAGCTCGCGGCGCCGGCGCGGATCGTCTTCCGCGCGGGCGCCGTGCGCGAGGTGGGCGCGATCGCGCGCGAGCTGGGCGCGCACGCGCTGCTGGTCACGGGCCGCGACCCGGCGCGCGCGGGCGTCGTCGCCGCGGGGCTCGCGACCTCGGGCGTGCGCGCGACGCCGTTCGCCGTCGCGGGCGAGCCCACCGTCGACGTCGCGCGCGCGGGCGTCGTCGCGGCGGCGGCGGGCGGCTGCGATCTCGTCGTCGCGTGCGGCGGCGGCAGCGCGCTCGACGCGGGCAAGGCCATCGCGGCGCTGCTCGGCAACGGCGGCGATCCGCTCGACTACCTCGAGGTCGTCGGCCGCGGGCGGCCGCTCACGCGCGCGTCGGCGCCGATGCTCGCGATCCCGACGACGGCCGGCACGGGCTCCGAAGTCACGCGCAACGCCGTGCTCGCCTCGCCCGCCCACGGCGTCAAGGCGAGCCTGCGCAGCCCGCTCATGCTCCCGCGCGTCGCCCTCGTCGATCCCGATCTGCTGGCGCGGCTGCCGGCGCCCGTCGTCGCGGCCAGCGGGCTCGACGCGCTCTCGCAGCTCATCGAGCCTTTCGTGAGCGCGCGCGCGAACCCGCTCACCGACGGCCTCGCGCGCGAGGGCATGCGGCGCTCGGCGGCGGCGCTGCGGCCCGCGTTCGAGGCGGCGCGCGTCGGCGTCGAGATCGCGCCCGAGCACCGCGAAGCGCTCGCGCTCGCGAGCCTGTTCGGCGGCCTGTGCCTCGCCAACGCGGGGCTCGGCGCCGTGCACGGCTTCGCGGCGCCGCTGGGCGGGATGTTCGACGCGCCCCACGGCGCCGTGTGCGCGGCGCTCTTGCCCGCCGTCGTGCGCGTCAACGCGCGCGCCCTCGCCGCGCGAGCGCCCGACGCGCCCGCGCTCGCGAAGCTGCGCGAGGTCGCGGCGTTGCTCACCGGGCGCGGCGACGCGACGATCGACGACGGCGCGGCGTGGCTGCTCGCGCTCGTGCGCGCGCTCGAGATCCCGGGCCTCGCGCGCCACGGCCTCACGACGGCGCGCGTGCCCGAGCTCGTCGAAAAGGCACGCGCCGCCAGCAGCATGAAGGCGAACGCGATCCCTTTGACCGACGCCGAGCTCACCGAAATCGTGCTCGCATCGATCTAGGTTTCGCCGCTGCACTTCGGTCGCGGGCTTGCGCGCGCGGTTGTTTGAGCACGGCTCGATAATCCGCCCCTCCCGCCCTCAACCGAAGTGACCGAGCGCGCTCAATCAACGAGCTCGCGCGACGACTCAGCGCTTCTGCGTCGGCGGCGGCGTCGTCGTCGGTGTCGACGGCGGCTTCTGGCGGGCGAGGATCTTCTCCATCTCGTCCATCGTCGCGTTCATCTCCGCGATCGCGGCGTCGAAAGGCGCCGACGTCGTCATGTCGACGCCGGCCTCCTTCAACAGATCGATCGCGTACTTCGAGCTGCCCGACTTCAACATCTTCAAGTACGCATCCCGCCGCGCCGTCTTGCCCGTCGCCAGCTCCTCGCGCACGGCGCGCGCGAGCGACGTCGAGGCGACCATGCTCGTGGCGTACTGGTAGACGTAGAAGTCGTAATAGAAGTGCGGGACGTACTCCCACTCGTTGGCGATGAGATCGTCGACCTGACAGATCTTCTGGTCGTGGCCGTAGTACTGGCGCGCGATCTTGAGGTACAGCGCCGACAGGTTCTCGCCCGTGAGCGGCTCGCCGCGCTCGGCCTGCTCGTGGAACTGCAGCTCGAAGTCGGCGAACTGCGTCTGCCGGAACAGCGTCGTGCGCAGCCCGTCGAGCAGCGTCCCCAACAAGAACAGCCGAGTCGCGTCGTCTTTCGCGCGATCGAGCATGAAGTGGATGAGGAGGTTCTCGTTGAACGTCGACGCGACCTCGGCCACGAAGATCGGGTAGTCGGCCGTCGGGTACGGCTGCGCGCCGTAGGACAGGTACGTGTGCATCGAGTGCCCCGACTCGTGCGCGAGCGTCGTGAGGCCGTCGTAGCGGCCGTCGAAATTCAGCAGCTGGTACGGGTGCACGCCGTAGACGCCCGTCGAGTACGCGCCCGAGCGCTTGCCCGTCGTCGGCAGGTAGTCGGTCCAACGGCTCTCGAAGCCTTTGCGCAGCGCCTCGGTATAGTCCTTGCCGAGCGGCGCGAGCGCCTCGAGCGTGAGCGCGCGCGCCTCGTCGGGCCCGAAGTGAAGATCGACGCTCGCGACGAGCGGAACGTAGAGGTCTTGGTAGCGAAGGACGTCGAGCCCCAGCATGCGCTTGCGCAGCGTGAGGTAGCGGTGCAGCGTCGGCAGGCTGCGGCGCACGTCGGTGAGCAGCTGCTTGTAGACGGTGGGCGGGATGTTGTCCTCGAACAGCGCCGCCTCGAGCGCCGAGCCGAAGTGGTGCACGCGCATGTCGAACAGATGCGCCTTGACCGCCGCCGCGAGCGTCGCGCCCATCGTGCGCTCGTAGGTCTTGAGCGCGCCGAAGAACGCCGCGAACACCTTGTCGCGGTCGCCGCGATCGCGCGCCTGGCGGTTCAGCGAGAAGGCCGCGGCGTCGAGGCGCACCGACTCGCCCGTCGAGAGCTTGATCGTCGGGTAAGGGAGATCGGCGTCGGCGAGCACGCCGTGCACGTCGTGGCCCGCCTGCGTGAGCTCGCCCGCCTCGGCGACGACGTGCTCCTCGGCGGCCGAGAGCGTGTGCGGCTTTCGTCGCAGCGTCTCCTCGACGAACATCTCGTAAGGCGCGAGCTTCGGATCCTTCGCGAGGAAGCCGCGCACCTTCGCCGGCGGCAGCGCGAGCAGCTCGGGCCGCACCCACGAGCACGCCGCCGAGAACGCCGTCGCGAGCTCCTGCGCGGCCTGCTTCAGCTCGCGCGGGCGCGCGACGCGCACGTCCTCGTCCGAGAGGCTGTTGGCGTAGACCGAGAGGCGCGACAGCTCGAGGCTCACGCCGAACATCGTGTCGAGCGCCGCGCGCAGCTTCTCGGCCGACTCCCCGAGGTGGCCGCGGTGCTTCTCGAGCTCCGGCAACCGCTTCGCGACCGCGTCCTTCGCCTTCGTCCACGCCGCCTCGGACGGGAAGAGGTCGGCGAGGTTCCAGGTGTACTTTTCGGGGAGGTCCTTGCGCTCCCCGGTCGCGCTCGCGGTCGTGGTCATGCTCACCATTCCCATGAGCGCGACGAGGAGGGTGAACGTGCAGCGTCGAAGGCTCATGCGCACCGGACAATAGTCTAAAATCGGTTCATTCAGGCCCGGCGCGTCGCAGCTCTGTCGTCCGGTGTGGTGCTCGGCGCCTGTTTGGCGCTCGGGGGATGCCGAGGGTCCGTCGACGGCGGGCGCGGCGGCGCGGGCGGGACGTCGGGTGGCGGCGCGCCGATGATGGGCACCGGCGGCGTGGACGCCGACGCGGGCGCGCCGCTCGCGATGCCGACCGATCTGCCGTTGCCGCGGCTGTCGCACGACGAGTACATCCAGACCGTCCGCGATCTCGTGGCCGCCGTCATGCCGTCGGCGTCGGATCAGATCCTGAAGACGGTGCTGCCGCTCGCCGACGATCTGCCTGTCGACGCGCTCGTGTCGACGACCAACGAAAAGCACGGCGGGTTCTCGCGCGTCGACCAGTCCGAGCAACAGCAGTACGCCGACGTGCCCGTCGCCGTCGCGCAGGCGCTGGGCGCCGCCTTCACGAGCACGCCCGCGCGCACGGCGGCGCTGCTCGGCGCGTGCTCGCAGGGCGGCGCGACGATCGACGCCGCGTGCCTGCAGGCGTTCGTGCGCAGCTTCGGCGAGCTCGCGCTGCGCCACACGCTGTCCGACGACGACGTCGCGTTCTACGCGGGCACGGCGGCGACGCCACCGACGCCCACATTGGCCGACGTGCCCAAGGTCGTCGCCGTCATGCTCGCGTCGCCGCGCTTCCTCTACCGCGTCGAGAGCGGCGGCGTCGCGGTCGCGCCCGACACCTACGCGCTCGACGGGTGGGAGCTCGCCGCGCGCCTCTCGTATCATTTTTGGGGCACGATGCCCGACGCCGCGCTTCGCGACGACGCGCGCACCGGACGCCTGCTCACCGATGCGGGCTACGCCGCCGCGATCGATCGCCTCATGAGCGACGCGCGCGCCGACGCGACGATGCGCGCGTTCTTTCAGCAGTGGTTCTGGCCGCTTCTCGAGCTGCCGGCGCTCGACGCGCGCAACAACGACCCGGTCTACTTCGCCTTCGTGGGCGACAACCTGCCGAGCCCCATGCTGCGCGACGCGATGGTGGGCGACGTGCTCGATGCCGCGAGCTGGGTCGTCGCGCACGGCGGCTCGCTGGCCGAGCTGCTCACGAACCGGCAAGCCTTCGCGCGCACGCCCGAGCTGGCCGCGATCTACGGCGTGCCCAAATGGGACGGCATGGCCGAGCCCCAGACGCTGCCCGACCCGCGCGTCGGGTTGCTCACGCGCGCGGCGTTCCTCTCGACGGGAACCATCAACACGCGCCCCGTCATGAAAGGCGTGTTCATCCGCACGGCGCTCCTGTGCGACACGATCCCGCCGCCGCCGCCCAACGCCGCCAACACGCCCATCGTCGCCATGCCGAACCAGACCACGCGCGAGGTGATCGAGGCCGTGACCGAGGCCGACGGCACCGTCTGCGCGGGCTGCCACAAGGCGCTCATCAACCCGCTCGGCTTCGCGTCTGAGAACTTCGACAGCCTCGGGCGCGCGCGCACGGCGCAGGCGTTCTTCGACGCCACCGGCAAGCCCGCCGGCTCGAAGGCCGTCGACACGACGAGCATCCCCGCGGTCACGGGCGGCGATCGCACGGCGTCATCGGGCATCGGCGACGTCACGCGCCTCGTCGTCGCGAGCGGCAAGGTCGAGGGCTGCCTCGCGACGCGCCTGTTCCGCTACGCGTTCCGCCGCCTCGAGGCCGACGGCGACGCGCCCGTCATCGCGGGCCTCACGGCGCTCGCGCACGCGGGCCCGCTGCGCGAAGTCTTCCGCGGCGTCGCGCTGCGCCCCGAGTTCAAGCAACGGGTGATCCGCCCATGAGCCGCTTCACGAGGCGTCAGCTGTTGCGCGGCGCGGGCGGCTTCTCGCTCGCGTTGCCGTTCCTGCCGTCGCTCGTCGATCGCCGCGAGGCTCGCGCGGCGACGGCCGCCGCCGCGACGAAGAAGCGCTTCGTGCAAATGGCCACGCAGCACGGCGGCATCTGGGGCAGCAACATGTACCCGGCGGCGACCACGCTCACCGACACGATGACCTACGCGGGCCGCACGATCTCGCGCGGCGCGCTCGCGCTTCAAACGTCCGCGGGCACGGCGCAGCTGTCGCCCGTGCTGCGCGGCCCGTCGACGCTGCTGACGGCCAAGCTCGCCGCGAAGATGAACGTGCTCCGCGGCTGCGACATCCCCTTCTACATCGGCCACCACACGGGCGGACACCTCGGCAACTACGCGCGCAACGACGGCAACGGCCAGGACGGCGTCGCCATGCAGGCCTACCCCACGCCCACGATCGATCAGCTCATGGCGTGGTCGACGAAGTTCTACCCCGACCTCGCGACCATCAAGCAGCGCTCGCTCGTGATCGGCCCGCGTCTTTCCTACAACTGGACCAACCCCGCGACGCCCAGCAACCTCGGCTTGATTCAAGAGGTCGCGGGCAGCTTCGACGCGCCCGCGCTCTTCAGCGAGATCTTCGTCAAGGGCGGCGGCGCGACAGATCCCAACGCGCTGACGAAGCCCATCGTCGATCGCGTCAACGCCGACTACCTGCGCCTGCGCAACGGCAACACGCGCCTGTCGAGCGACGACCGCCGCCGCCTCGACGATCACATGCAGCGCCTCTCCGAGCTGCAGCGCCGCCTGTCGGTGCGCGTGTCGTGCCCCGACCTCTCGCCCGTCGTGACCGACACGCAGGCCGACCTCGACATGGGGAACTTCGGGCTCTCGCCGCCGCTGCAGACCGAGTACTACCAGGCGATGAACGACGTCATCGTCGCGGCGTTCCTGTGCGACACGAGCCGCATCGCGACCATGAACATCCGCGAAGACTTCTCGACCTACGCGGGCGACTGGCACGCCGACGTCGCGCACCATTCGGGCGAGCCCGACGGTGCCATGCAGGCCGTCATCACGGCCGCGCACCAGCTGACGTTCGAGAAGGTGTTCCTCGACCTTTGCTCGAAGCTGGACGTCGACGACGGCACGGGCCAGTCCGTGCTCGACGGCGCGCTCGTCGCGTGGACGCAAGAGTCCGGCGAGTACACGCACGCGGGCCAGGGCATGCCCATCGTGACCGCGGGCGGCGCCGGCGGCTGGCTGAAGACAGGGAGCTACTGCGACTACCGCAACCCCGCCTTCGTCTCTGACAACGGCGAGCAAGGCAACACGATCGTGAAGATCACGGGCGGCCTCCTCTGGCAGCAGTGGCTCGGCACCGCGCTCCAGGCCATGAACCTCGCGCCCGCCGACTACGAAGCCAACGGCCTGGGCGGCTACCCGGGCGCGATCAAGTTCATCGGCTCGGGCATGGCCAAGTTCTACCCCGACGCCGTCTGGACCGTCGCTGGCGAGCCGTTGCCGTTCTTGAAGGCGTAGTTCGATCGGGCTCGCTCGATGAAGCAGTAAGCTGCGTCCATGTCGCAGAAGCTCGCGCTCATCGCCGCGGTGAGCCGCAACGGCGTCATCGGCCGCGCGGGCAAGGTCCCGTGGGATCTCCCCGAAGATCGCGCGTTCTTCCGCAGCACGACGATGGGTCACGCCGTCATCATGGGGCGCAAGACGTGGGACGAGACGGGGCGCCCGCTCGAGGGGCGGCGCAACCTCGTCGTCTCGCGCGGCGCCGTGAGCGGCCGCGACGACGAGCGCGAGGTCGTCAAGACGCTCGACGAAGCGATCGCGCGCGCGCGCGCCACCGACGCCGAGCCGTTCGTCATCGGCGGCGCCGAGATCTTCCGCCTCGCGCTGCCGCTCGCGACCAAGCTCGTGTTGACGGAGGTTCAGTTCGACAGCGATGGCGACACCTTTTTCCCGCCGTTCGATCGGAGCGAGTGGCGCGTCGCCGAGCGGCGCGCAGGTGATCGCGCCGCCTACGTCACCTACGTGCGGCAAAGTGCCGCACTCAAAGTGAGTTGACGTTCGGCCTAAGCGGCCTCAATCATCTCGCCATGACCAAGATCATGGTGAAGGCCGCGTTGGCATTGTGTCTCGGGCTCGCTGGCTTCGCGAGCGGCTGCGGCGGGGGCGACTCGGCGGACACGAGCACGCGCCTCGGGGCGTGCAAGGGTCTCGTGCACGCAACCTGCGAGTTCTACTTCAGGTGCGTCCCCGCGGGCCAAGGTGACCCCACGACGTACGGCACCACGGAGTCGGAGTGCGAGTCGACGACCTACCTGGGCACGCAGTGCGAGGGCGATCTCACCGAGGGATGCCAGACCTTCAGCTCGAGCCTGGCGAGCATGTGCATCTCCCAGATCAACTCGACGACGTGCGCGAACGCGGCCGACCTCGACAACTCCGACGCCTGCAACAACGCCTGCCAGTAGATGGAGATGACCGTCGGCGCCCAACGGCGCCGGGCGGTCCTCCTAGCTACCCGTTCGCCTTGGCGAACGACTTCATCGTCTCGGCGAGCAGCTGGCAGCCCTCGACCGGCATCGCGTTGTAGATCGACGCGCGGATGCCGCCCACGGTGCGGTAGCCCTTGAGCGCGACGAGACCCTTGCCCGACGCCTCTTTGATGAGCTTGTCGGTGAGCTCTTCGCTGGGCAGGCGGAACGTCACGTTCATGTGGCTGCGCGCCGCCTTGTCGGCGACGGTGCCCGTGTAGAAGCCGCCCGACGAGTCGATCGCCTCGTAGACGATCTCGGCCTTCTTCGTGTTGGTCTTCTCGATCGCCGCGAGGCCGCCCTGCTTGTCCATCCAGCGGAAGTTCTCGAGCAGCATGTAGATGCCGAACGTCGGCGGCGTGTTGAGGCAGCTCTTCGCCTCGGCGATCGCCTTGAAGCTGAAGATCTTGGCGACGCTCTTCGGGATGCGTTCGTAGAGATCCTTGCGCACGATCGCGAGCACCGTGCCCGACGCGCCCAGGTTCTTCTGCGCGCCCGCGTAGATGAGCGCCGTCTTCGCCACGGGGTGCGGGCGCGACATCATCTCGGAGCTGGCGTCGACGACGAGGTTCGGGTGCGTCGGCCACTCGGCGAGGCGGTGGCCGTGCACCGTCTCGTTCGAGCAGACGTGCAGGTAGGCCGCGGCCGGGTCGGCCGTCCAGCCCGTGGGCGGGCGATCGAAGTTGCTCGGCTCGCTCGACGCGATGACGCGAATCTTGTCGCCGCCGATCGACTTGCCCGTGTCGACGGCCTTCTTCGACCACTCGCCGCCGACGACGTAGTCGGCCGGGCCGTTGAGGAAGTTCATGGGGATGGTCGCGAACAGCTGCGTCGCCCCGCCCTGCAGGAAGAGGATGTCGTGCGTGTCCGGCACGTCGAGCAGCTTCTTGACGAGCGCGATCGCCTCGTCGAGGACGCCGTCGAACTCCTTGCCGCGGTGGCTGCACTCGGCGATGCCGAAGCCCTTGCCCTGGTAGTCGACGAGGGCCTTGGCCGACGCCTCGAGGACCTCGAGCGGCAGCATGGCGGGACCGGCGGAGAAATTGAAAACGCGTTTGGTCATGGCGGGACGGAGGATAGTCGATCACCGCCGCGCGCACTAGCGGGAGCGAGCGTTGCAACGCGCATGCGGCTGGTCGACAATGCCCGCGTGAAACATCTTTGGCTTGGGGTCGTGGTCCTCGGTGGTGTCGGCTTGGTGGCGTGTAACAACAGCCCGTTCCCGAGCAGCGACTACAACAACGGCGGCGCGGGTGGCAGCGGCGGCGTGACGGCCAGCGGTGGCAGCGGTGGATCGCCCGGCTCAGGCGGCGCGACCAACACGGGAGGAAGCGGTGGCACGACCGCGAGCGGCGGCGTGAGCGGTGACCCGGGCGGCGCCGGCGGCGCGACCAGCGTGGGCGGCTCGGGCGGCACCACGAGCGCGGGCGGCAGCGGCGGCGTGACGAGCACGGGCGGCGCGGGCGGCGTGATCGCCACGGGCGGCGCCGGTGGCTCGGGCGGCGCTACGGCGACGGCGCCGACGCCGCTCTTGCAGTATCACTTCGACGGCGCCGCGACGAACAGCGGCTCGCTCTCGGGCTACACGATCTCGACGTTCGCCGGCACGAGCTACGGCACGGGCAAGAAAGGCCAGGGCATCAAGTTCGGCTCGACCGACTACGCGACTGCGACGGGCATGCGCGGCGTGCTCGGCGCGCACGGCAAGATCACGGTCGCCTTCTGGATGTACCAAACGGCGGCGCTGCAGACGCAGTCGTTCTGGGACGACAACAACCGCTGCTGCACGGCGCCCTTCGGCGGCGTCCAGCTCGGACAGTCGACGGCCGACACCATCAGCGTGTGCGTCGCCTCGACGACGGCGTGGCTCGGCGGCAGCTGCGGCAGCTTCACGGCGCCCAGCGTCGGCGCGTGGCACCACTGGATCATCCGCTACGCCGGCACGGGCACGGGCGCGGGCCAAGGCGGCGCCGTCCAGATCTACGTCGACGACGTGCTGGTCTTCACGCGCGCCAACGACGCCGACAACAACCCCGTCTTCAACGCGACGGGCATGCCCGACACGATGACGCTCGACGGAGGCGGCGTGACGCTCGACGAGCTCGCGATCTACGGCGACGTCTTCTCGGTCGCCGACCAGTGCACGTTCCTCGTGGGCGGCACATGGACCGGCACGAGCTGCACGCTTCCGCAGTGACGCGTCCTCGACGCGAACGGCGCCAGCGAGAGCGGGCCTCCCGCAAGGCCGTGCGCGCGACTGAGCGGCTCGCGCAACAGCTGCCCGGAGCAACGCGCGACGTGCCGACCGACGTCGACGCGCCCGCCGTCGCCGAGATCCAGGCGCGCGCGACGCCGTGCCCGCAATGCGGCGGCGAGCTCGTGATCGAGAACGATCGCGCGGACTCGACGCCACGGGGCGTCCTCCGCGAGCTCGAGATGCGCTGTCGTCTGTGCGGCGCACGGCGCTCGCTGTGGTTTCGCGTCCGCCCCCGCGCGCCCAGCTGATCGGCTACGCTGTCGCGCCGTGATCGCGACGACAGACATTTCCAAGGAGTTCGGCGCGCGCGTCCTGTTCGAGGACGTGTCGCTGCAGCTCAACGCGGGCTCGCGCTACGGGCTCGTGGGCGCGAACGGCTCGGGCAAGACGACGTTCCTCAAGATCCTCGCGGGCGACGAGGAGGCCTCGGGCGGCTCGTTCGTCATCGACAAGGGCGCGCGCGTGGGCGTGCTGCGCCAGGATCGCTTCCTCGACGACGCCGAGCTCATCCTCGATCTCGCGATGCGTGGCGACGCCATCGTGTGGGACGCGCTCAGCGAGCAAAAGCGCATCGTCGCGGCCGGCGGTGACGTCGACGCCGCCCGCATGGCCGATCTGGAAGATCGCATCGCGGCGCATGACGGCTACACGCTGGAGGCGCGCGCCAGCGAGGTGCTCGAGGGCCTCGGCATCCCGACGCGCTTGCACCGCTCGCCGCTGTCGACGCTGTCGGGCGGCTTCAAGCTGCGGGTCTTGCTCGCGCAGGTGCTGGTCGGCGGCGTCGACGTCCTGCTGCTCGACGAGCCGACGAACCACCTCGACATCCTCACGATCCGCTGGCTCGAGAAGTTCCTCGCGGGCTACGCGGGCTGCGCCGTCGTCATCTCGCACGATCAGCGCTTCCTCGACAACGTCACGACGCACACGCTCGACGTCGACTACCGGACGATCACGCTCTACACGGGCGCGTACTCGCGCGCGATCGTCGAGAAGGCCGCCGTGCGCGAGCGCGCCGCGCAGGGCATCGCGCGCGCCGAGGCCGAGATCGCGCGCAAGCGCGAGTGGGTCGAGCGCTTCGGCGCCAAGAACACGAAGGCGACGCAGGCGCAGAGCCGCGTGAAGCAAATCGAGAAGATCGGCTCGGCGAGCTGGCTGACACGTCACGCCGCACGCCCACGTTCCGCGTCGTGCCCTTGCGCCCGAGCGGCCGCGAGGTCCTCGAGGTGAAGAGCGTTTCGAAGGCCTACGGTGAAAAGGTCGTCCTGAAAGACGTGTCGCTCGTCGTGCGCCGTGGCGAGCGCGTCGCGATCATCGGGCCCAACGGCCTCGGCAAGTCGACGCTCTTGAAGGTCGCCGTCGATCGCCTCGGCGCCGACGCGGGCGCCGTGAAGTGGGGCCACGAGACGAAGGTCGGCTACTTCGCGCAGGACCATCGCGAGCTGCTCACCGACGACGACGCGACGCCGCTCGCGCTCATCGAGGCCGAGACGCCCGCCGAGGGCCCGACCTTCTGGCGCGGCGAGCTCGGGCGCGTGCTGTTCTCGGGCGCCGACGTCGACAAGCCCGTCGCCAAGCTCTCGGGCGGCGAGGCGGCGCGCCTCATCTTCGCGCTGCTCGCCGTCCAGCGGCCCAACGTCCTCGTGCTCGATGAGCCGACGAACCACCTCGACCTCGAGTCGATCCACGCGCTCGTCGCGGCGCTGAAGTCTTACACGGGCACCGTCGTCTTCGTGTCGCACGATCGCTGGTTCGTGAGCGAGCTCGCGACCCGCGTCGTCGAGGTCACGCCCGACGGCCTGCGCGACTTCGCCGGCACCTACGCGGAGTACCTCGCCAAGCTCGGCGACGATCACCTCGACGGCGACGCGGTCGCGCTCAAAGCCAAGTCTGAGAAGAAGGCCGCACCCGCGAAGTCGAACAGCACCGACAGCTGGGAAGAACAAAAGAAGCGCCGCAACCGCGCCGCGCAGCTGCCCAAGCTGCGCGACAAGGTGCTCGCCGAGATCGCCGCCGCCGAGGCGCGCAAGGCCGAGATCGCCGCGATCTACGCCGATCCCGGCTTCTTCGCGCGCGCCAAGCACGACGAGATCGACGCCCTCGTCGCCGAAAATGACGCCCTCGGCCCCAAGATCGACGGTCTCGTCACAGAGTGGGAAGCGATCGAGCGCGAGCTCGAGCAGAACACAGACGCTACTTGAAGAGCGCCGACGTCTTCGCGACCAGCTCGCCCTTGTCATTGACGAGCTGAACCAGGTACGCCTTGCCGCGTTCCAGGCCTTGTCGCTCGCCGACGACGACGTCGCCGGACAGCACGGGGCTCTGAACGTCGACGATGGAGACACTGGTCTCTGCGGCCTGACGGCGATCCTGCTCGCCGCTCACGAAGCGCAGCTTGAGCGCGACGTTGCCCGTCTTCTTCAAGAACGCCGTGTAGTGGAAGCGCCACTCCTCACCGTCGTCGGTGGGCTTCCCCACGACCTCCATGAGCTGCGCCGCCTTGAGCTTCGCCGTCGTCTCTTTGTCATTCGCGCCCGCCGCGACCGCCGCGCGCGAGATAACGATCTTCCCGCGAAGCGCCGCGACGACGCCGTCGGACAGCGCGGGCCCGCCCGCCCAGGCGGACGCGGCGAACGCGATCAGCAGCGCGACAGCGAGCGACGCGGGACGCACGACGCTCACCGATCGCGCGACGCCGCGCGCGTCTCGAGGTGGATGCGGCAGAGCTTGTCGTGGGCGGTCATGTAGAGCGTCGAGCCGCCTGATTCGTTCGGACCGAAGGCGACGTTGGCGGTCGGCTCGCCCGTGACGATCGTGCCGAGGTGCTTGCCGGCGGGAGAGAACACGAGCACGCCGCCGGGGCCGCCCGCGAAGAGGTTGCCGTGCTCGTCGATCTTCATGCCGTCGGGCAGGCCCGGCTTCTTTCCGTTGCCGGCCTTCACCATGGCCGTCGCGTCGAAGAACAAACGCCCGTTGGCGACGCCGCCGTCGGGCTTCACGTCGAAGGCCATCCAGATCGCGCGGTCGGGATCGGAGTTGGAGACGTAGAGGATCTTCTCGTCGGGCGAGAAGGCGATGCCGTTGGGGAACTTCATCTCCTTCGTGAGCAGCTTGACGACACCCTTGGCGTTTCGGTGGTAGACGCCCGCGAAGTGCAGCTCGGGCGGATCGATCTTCGGGTCGACGCCCTCGAAGCCGTAGGGCGGATCGGTGAAGTACACGTCGCCGTTCGAGCGCACGACGACGTCGTTGGGGCTGTTGAAGCGGCGGCCCTCGAAGCGGCCCGCGACGGTCGCGAACGAGCGGTCGGGCTCGAGGCGAGCGATGCGGCGATCGCCGTGCTGGCAAAGGATGAGGTGGCCCGCGCCGTCGAAGGTGAGGCCGTTCGAGCCGAGGTTGCCGCCGCGCGGGACCTTCTGGTTCGTGTAGCCGCTCGGCTTCAGGAAGTCGGTGACGCCCTCGCCGTCCTTCCAGCGGTGGATGACGTTGTTGGGCACGTCGGAGAACAGCAAGGCGCCGCCGCCTTCGGTCGTCCACACCGGGCCCTCGGCCCACGTGAAGCCTTCGGCGAGCTTCTCGACCTTGGCGTCGGGCGCGATGAGCGCGTCGAGCGCGGGATCGAGCCGCTCGACGGCGCCGATCGTCGGGTACAAGGGCTTCGCAGGCGTCGTCGCAGCGGCGGCTGCCGAGGCCGACGCGGGCGCCGGCGAATGTGCCGTCGCGTGGCACGCCGCGAGCGCCAGCGCGACCAGCGGCCAAAACCGACGAGAACCTTCGATCGAAACGCGCCTCATACCTTCGCTCCTCCGGGTGGGTGATGACGTTTGCCGATGACGATCGCGCGCCGCACATAGTCGGCGAGCGCGACGACGCCGATGGCGCACGCCGCGAGCGCGAGCCACCACGCGAGCGGCGTGCGGCCGACGACGAGCGCGACCACGGCGAGGAACTGCACGACGGTGGCCGCCTTGCCGAGCGCGCTCGCGCGGAAGTCGTAGCGCAGCCAGCGCCGCAGCGTCGAGCTCGCGCGGTAGACGAGCGCCATCGGCACCTGAATCAGCTCGCGCGTCACGATGAGCGCGAGCACCGACAGCGGCACGTGCCGCTCGACGTAGAACGCGACGAGCACCGTGCCCACGAAGATCTTGTCGCACATGGGATCGAGCCACGAACCGACGCCCTTCGGGTGAGCGCCCAGGCGGCGGCGCGCGAACCAGCCGTCGAGCACGTCGGTCGCGGCCGCGGCGGCCAGCACGCCGAAGGGCAGCTCGACGCGCTCGGGCCCCTCGCCCAGCGCCCACCAAAAGATCCCGCCCAGCGGCACGCGCGCGAAGCTCAGCACGTTCGGCAACGTCAGCAGCTTGTCTTCGCGGGGGGACATCGCTCGCCGGGCAGCGTACCATCAGGCCGAACCCGATGACGGACGACGCCCGCGACGAGATCCTCCGCTGCACGGCCGGCGCCGGCGCGACCCGCGTCGTCGTCGTCACGGCGACCGACGTCGCGCGCGAGGCGATTCGGCGGCACGGCGCCACGGGCGCGGCCGTCGTCGCGCTCGCGCGCGGGCTCACGTCGGGCCTCCTGCTCGCGACGCTCACGAAGGACGACGAGCGCGCGACGCTGCAGCTGCTGGGAGACGGGCCGCTCGGCGGCATCACCGTCGACGCCACGGCGGCGGGCACGGCGCGCGGCTACGTGCGCAACCCCGACGACGCGCGCGCGCCCATCGATCTCGCGGCGCCGCGGCCCAGCGTCGCGCGCGCCGTGGGCACGCGCGGCGTCGTCAGCGTCGTGCGCGACGTCGGCCTGCGCGAGCCGTTCAGCGGTCAGACCGAGATCGTGAGCGGCGAGGTCGACGAGGACTGCGAGCACTACCTCACGACGAGCGAGCAGATCGAGAGCGCGCTCCGCTGCGAGACCGTGCTCGCGCCCGACGGCTCGCTCGTCGCGGCGGCCGGCGTGCTCGTGCAGGCGCTGCCGGGCGGGCGCGGCGTGCGCGGCGTTCTCGCGGCGCGCGCGCACTTCGAGGACGGCGCGCTCCAGCGCGCGCTCGCGTCGGCGCCGCCCGACGCGCAGACGCTGGTCGAGCGCATGCTCGACGACGGCGGCTCGGGCTTCGGCGAGGCGCTGGGCCCGGTCGTGACCCTCGACGCGCGGCCCGTGCGCTTCCACTGCCCGTGCACGCGCGAGCGCGCCGCCGCGTCGATCGCGCTGCTGGGCGCGGCCGAGATCGCGTCGATGATCCTCGAGGACGGCCAGGCCGAGGTCGCGTGCAACTTCTGCCGCTCGCGCCACACGTTTACAGCCGCCGACCTGGAATTGATGCGCCGCGAGCTCGAAGGCCCCGCCGGCCCGCCCAGCTGAGCCAAATCCCCGACCGAGGCATCCTCAATGACCATGTCCATGTCCCGTCGACTGACTTTTGCGACCTTGGCCGTGACTCTCTCTTTGGCGCCGCGCGCCGCGCGCGCGCAGGTGACGGCCACCTGTTACGAGAACATGAACCGCGTCGTCGACGCGGCGCCGCTCGCGGGCACGAAGCGCTCGGTCGAGAAGACGACCAACAACCTGCACTACTGGCTCTACCTGCCGAAGGGCCACGACCCCGCGAAGAAGTGGCCCGTGATCTTCTTCATGCACGGCAGCGGCGAGGCCAGCGACAACGGCCCGTTCGCCAACCTCACGAAGCACTCCATGCCCCGCGTCGTCGAGGACCCGAACTGGAACTGGCCGTTCATCGTCATCTCACCGCAGATCGACAAGACGTCGGGCTGGGCCTCGCACGCCGCCGACATCGGCGCGCTGCTCGACTCGATCGTCGCGACCCAGGGCGGCGACCCGAACCGTCTCTACCTGACGGGCCTCTCGTACGGCGGCGTCGGCACCTACGCCGTCGCGATCGCGACGCCCGATCGCTGGGCCGCGATCATGCCGGTCACGCCGGGCGGTGGCGGCCTCGACGGCACGGGAGGCCCGTGGGAGATGCGCTCGAAGATCGTGAACCTCCCGATCTGGCACTTCCACGGCAAGATCGACACCGAGTACGACAAGAACGTGCAGCGCATCGCCGACCTCGAGGCGTCGGGCGCGTCGACGTTCTTCCGCTACGACTACGCCTTCGCCGACGAGTACAAGGATCTCGCCCCGAAGCAGGCGCTCGCCGAGAAGCACATCTTCGGCACCTATGAGAACATCATGCACGACGTCTGGTACAACGCGTACGGCACGTTCTGCACGAGCCCCGCCGTCGACGCGCTCAAGACGACGCAGTTCCTCTGGCTGCTCAAGCAGTCGAAGGACGGCTCCGACTTCGTCGACCCGCGCGGCACGAGCGGCATCGACGGCGGCGTCGTCACGGGCACCGGCGACGCCGGCGCGTCGCACCAAGACGCGGGCGCGGCGGGCGGCACCGACGGCTCGATGTCGACGGGCGGCACCGGCGGCTCCTCCGCAACCGGGGGTGCCGGCGGTTCAACCTCGACGGGCGGCACCGGCGGCACGCTCGCCACGGACGGCGCCGCCGGCTCGGGGGGCTCCGCGGCGACGGGCGGCTCGCCCGGAACCGGAGGCTCCGTCGCGTCCGGTGGCTCCACCGGCGGCGGCGGCTCCACGTCGACGGCCAAATCCTCCAAGAGCGGCTGCGCCATCGCCCCAACGTCCGACTCGCCGCCTGCACTCTTTCTGATCGGTCTGTCCCTCTTCGCGGCGCGACGTCGCCCGCGACCCCAGAGCGAGCGTAGCGAGCGCGTTTGACGCCGGGAGGCGCGGCTTCGCCGCGCCGGCCCGCTACCTCTTGGGGGGAGCCCGCGAGGGGGGCGAAGCCCCCTTCGCGATCACCGCGCGGTCAAAAATATCGCCGTCAGCGCAGCGCATGTCTTCGCGTCCCGGCGCGCTGCCCAAGCAGAACGCCTCGACCGTGATCGCGTCGCCGCGGACCAACACGTGCAGCAAGCCGTGGTGGATCGCGCGGAACGCCGTCGTCGCCGGCACCTTGCAGTCGGGCCAGCCGCAGGGCGTGTCGGCGTGCGGGAGGTCGCCCGCGCCCGGCGGCGTCGTGACGTGCACGACGTGCGAAATCGGCTGGCTGCGCTCGTAGCCGTAGCCGTGGCCGGCGAGGTTCAGCACGTACTTGGGGAACCGAGCGCCGAAGCCGTCGAGCAGCTTGCGCAACGGCGCGCTCGCAGCGTCGCCGCCCGCCGACGAGTACGCCGCGCGGTGGCCCACCGTCACGACGAGCGTGATCGCCGGATCGGCCTCGGCCGCCGCGAAGATCGGCGTCGCCTTCGCGCTCCAGTCGTCGAGCGTCTCGGCGGCGTACGGCTCGGGGTACGAGATGAAGCGAACGTTGCCGTAGTCGAACCAGTACCAGTCCTCGCCGGCGCCGCCCACCTTGGGCGCGCCCGGTGACGCCTGCGGATTCGGCATCGCGAAGCGGCCCTTGTAGTTGCGGAAGTCGTCGCGCGCGGGCGTCGCCCACTCGTGCTCTCCCCAAACCGGCATGTACGCGGCCTTGCGCGACCACACCATGACGTCTTCGAAGTGACGATCGACCGACGCCTGCGAGCGGATGTCGGCCAGCGTGAGATCACCCAGCCCCAGCACGAAGTCGGGATCGGTGGTCGCGACGAGGCGATGCAGCGCCGGGACGTCGCCGAAGTCGACCGAGGCACCAACGTCGGCCATCGCGACGAAGGAGAACGGCGCGCCCGACGGCGGCGGCGTGTGGAACAACGACGGCACGGGCACGCTCGGCTTGCCGACCTCGTAGCCGTACTCGGTGCCGGGCCGCAGGTCCGTGACGATCGCCTCCTGCCACCTTCCCGCCGTCGAGAACGGCTCGGGATCGGGCGTGTGCGCCTCGATCACGCGCGGGGCCATGTCGCGCGACCAGATGCGCATCGTGCGGTTGCTGCCGCGCCAGAAGAACGCCGCCGACGTCGGGCCGGTGAAGCTGAAGTGAACCTGGTTGGGCTCCTCGGCGCGCGCCTCGGGCGGCGGCGCCGTGCCCGCGTCGACGCGCATGAAGCGCGCGGCGCGATCGCGACAGCCCGTGGCCGTCGCGACGACGAGAAACGCGAGCGCCGACGCGCGCGCGCCACGCGCGACGAGGCTCATCCGCACTGGCCGCGCTGTCGCAAGAAATGATCGGCGAGCACGAGCGCCATCATGGCCTCGACCATGGGAACGGCGCGCGGGAGCACGCACGGATCGTGACGGCCGCGCGCCTTGATCGTCGTGTCGTGGCCGTCGATGTCGACCGTCGCCTGCTCTTTCAAGATCGTCGCCGTCGGCTTGAAGGCGACGCGCAGCACGATGTCCTCGCCGTTGGAGATGCCGCCTTGCACGCCGCCTGAGCGGTTGGTGCGCGTGCGGACCTTGCCGCCGGCGTCGTAAAACGGGTCGTTGTGCTGGCTGCCGAGCAGCCGCGTGCCCGCGAAGCCGCTGCCGATCTCGAAGCCCTTCGACGCCGGCAACGACAGCATGCCCTTGCCGAGATCCGCCTCGAGGCGATCGAACACGGGCTCGCCCCAACCGACGGGCACGCCGCGCGCGACCGCCTCGACGACGCCCCCCAACGAATCGCCTGCCTTACGCGCCTGATCAATGAGCGCGATCATCTGCGGGGCCATCGCGGCGTCGGGACAGCGCACGATGTTGGCGTCCACCTCGGCGACGGTCACCTTGGCGGCGTCGACGGCCGCCTCGAGATCCTGTACGCGCTGCACCCACGCGACGAGTTGAATGTCGCCCGCGAGCGCGAGCACCTTGCGCGCCAGCACGCCCGCGGCGACGCGCCCCACGGTCTCGCGCGCGCTCGAGCGGCCGCCGCCCTGCCACGCCCGCACGCCGAACTTCTTCTCGTACGTGAAGTCGGCGTGCGAAGGCCGGAACTTCGTGCGCATCTCCTCGTAGTCGCCGCCGCGCTGATCCTCGTTGCGCACCATCATGGCGATGGGCGTCCCCAGCGTGACGCCGTCCTGCACGCCCGAGAGGATCTCGACGACGTCGCCCTCGCGCCGCTGCGTCGTGATGTGGCTCTGCCCGGGCCGCCGCCGATCGAGCTCGCGCTGGATCTCCTCGACGGTGATGGGCAGGCGCGGCGGGCACCCGTCGACGATCACGCCCACGGCGGGTCCGTGCGACTCGCCGAAGGTCGTGACGCGAAAGAGCGACCCGAACGTGTTCCCGGCCATGGGCGCTACCGGCCCGGCAGGATCTCGATCATCCCCTTGTGCACCGACTCGCCCGCCAGCATCGAGACGCGCCCCGCGCCCTCTTCGATCTGAATGTAGAGATCGCCCGCGGCGCGGTAGCGCCACACCATGACGCTGCCGCTCGCGCGCTCGGGCACCTTGCCCGAGACGGCGACCGTCACGCGCGTCGCGAGGCGCTGCACGTAGGCCAGGTGGTGGTACGAAATCGCCGACGGCGGCGGCACCGACATCTCGAGGTCGCGGATCTCGCGCATCACGAGCAGGCGCTCGTCGCCGTCGTGGCGCAGCGGCTCGATCCAGAGGACGGCGTCGCCGTCGACGGCGCGCGCGAGCTGCCACGTCTCGCCGCCGGCGTCGTAGGCGACGACGCCTTCGACGACGTAGTCGCGGCCGGCATAGCTGACGGCGTCGCGGACTTGAATTTTCATCTCTCGCTCCGGGGGTTCATGACCAAGCTACCTTGACACGAAAACAGGGCGGCGATTATACGGTTCGCCGTTCGCGGCACCAACGAGTAAACTGCCGCGCGCAGCCAGCGCCATGGAGATCGCATCGTGAAGCTCGAAGTCGTTCGCGTCATGGACGACGAGGGCCGGGTCATCCACCCGGAGCGCGAGCCCAAGCTCTCGGGCGAGGAGCTGCGCAAGCTCTTCCGCTCGATCCTGCTCATCCGCATCCTCGACGAGCGCATGCTGCGCCTGCAGCGTCAGGGCCGCCTCGGCTTCTACCTGTCGTCGATCGGCGAAGAGGCGACGCACATCGGCGCCGCCGCCGCGCTGCGCGTGACCGACTGGCTGTACCCGGCGTACCGCGAGGTCGGCGCGGCGCTCTACCGCGGCTACGACCTGCGCACCTTCATGTGCCAGATGTTCGGCAACGCGCTCGATCCCGTGAAGGGCCGTCAAATGCCCGTGCACCACACGGTGCGCAAGCTGAACTTCGTCACGATCAGCTCGCCCGTCGCGACGCAGATCCCGCACGCCGTCGGCACGGCGTGGGCCGCGAAGCTCTCGGGCAAGGACGACGTCGCCTGCGCGTTCTTCGGCGAGGGCGGCACGTCGACGCCGATCTTCCACACGAGCCTCAACCTCGCCGCCGTCATGAAGGCGCCCGCGATCCTCATGTGCCGCAACAACGGCTGGGCGATCTCGGTGCCGCGCTCGGTGCAGACGGCGGCGCCCACGTTCGCGCAGAAGGCGATCGCCTACGGCATGCCCGGCGTGCTGCTCGACGGCAACGACATCCTGGCCGTCATCCACACCGTCGCCGAGGCGGCGGCGCGCGGACGTCGCGGCGAAGGCCCGACCTTCATCGAGGCGCGCACGTACCGACGAGGCGCGCACAGCTCGTCCGACGATCCGTCGGTGTACCGCGATCCCGCCGAGCCCAAGGAGTGGGAGTCGCGCGACCCGTTCGAGCGGCTGCGCAAGTACATGGCGGCGCGCAACGAGATCACGACGGCGCAGGAGCAGCAGATGCGCGCCGAGATCAACGAGCAGATCACGGATGCCCTCGAGTTCGCCGAGCGGCAGACGGCCAAGCCGCCCGTGCACACGATGTTCGAAGACGTCACGGCGCACATGGACTGGCGGTTGCGAGAGCAGCAGGCCGAGCTCGACGCCGAGCTCGCGAAGCACGGCCCCAAGGCCTCGCCGCACGGTTAGCGCGCCCGCGGCAGCGCAAAAAAAACGCGTGGCCCCCGGGCCACGCACGCCTTGCCTGCGTTTTCGGCGGCTCCAGATTTCTCTGGGAGGTCGTCATGTTCAAGGCGATGGGGGTCGTGGGATTGTGGGTCGCATTGATCGCGGCGCCGCACGCGGCGTCGTCGCCGGAACCGGCGCAAGATCCGGGGGACCCGGGAGATCCGTACGCGCTGCAAAAGCCACCGGCTCCCAAACCGGCGCCGACGAGCTCGACCGCGGGGTCGTTCGCGACCATTCACTTCAAGAACGAGGTCGGCAAGGACTTCAAGCTGCTCGAGGCGCGGGTGCTGTTCGACGACGCCGACTTGCCCGTGCTCACGGGCGTCAAATCGGGCGAAGACGTCGTGCTGTTCTCGGGCCGCGTGCGGCCAGGGCGACACGTCGCCGAGACGTACCTGACGTACGAGGGCGGTAAGCACGGCATCTTCACGTATATGAAGGACTACAAGATCACCGTGCGCGCCGACGAGGTGCTCACGGTGCCGCCCGAGACGGCCGTGCAGTTCACGATCTCGGGCAAGGAGAACAAGGGCGCGAACGTGCCCTTCAACCACCAGGTCGGCATCGAGGTGTACGACCGCGTGCCGGCGCCCGCGAAGTGACCGTCAGCGGTAGACGCGGTAGGTGTCGAGCTTCGGCGGTCCGGCGAAGTGGTGCTTGATGCGAGCGACGACGGCCTGCGCGTCGCCGCTCGACTCGTAGCGGACGGCGTCTTCTTCGGTGCGCCACATCGTGCACGCGATGACGGGTCCTTCGGCGACGGGCTCGAGCAGGAACGCATCGACGTTGCCGGGCGCGCGATGCACGAGCGGCACGCAGTCGGCGTTGTACGTCGCGCGCAACGTCTCGAGCTCCCCCGGCTTCACCGTGAACGTTCCCAGCCTCACGAACATGGCGCGAGCCTAACGCGCGGCCAGCACGAGCGCGAGGGCGAGCGCGCCGGGCACGCGCAGCGGTCGCGGCGCCGAAGCCGCCCGCGACGATGACGGGCGGCGACCGAGACGTTGGCGAGCACGGGCAACATCGGGGCCGGGCCAGGATAGCCGAGGTCGTCCGATCTCACGTATGCTCGCGGCGCCCATGCGGTCGCTTCGAGGCATGACCTGCGCGCTGGCGGTGGTTTCATTCTGGGGCTGCGCGACGAGCCCGGCGCCCACCGAGCCTGCCCACCGAGCCCCGCCGCCCGTCGTCGCCGCCGAAGAAACAGGCGAAGCGCCTGCGCACGAGGGGCCTGCGCTCGCCCCGAAGACCGACGACGACAAAGGTGGCGTGCACGAGGCGGCGCCCGACGAGCCGGCGGCGCGGTCGGCGCGCGATCCGTTCGGCGACGTCGGCTTCCACGAGGTCGACCAGAAGACCTGGCTCGCGGGCCTGCGCGAAAAGATCGCGCAGCAGGAAAAGATCGACGCGCCCGAGCTGCGCGTCTCGCCCGGGCTGCTGCGGGTGGCCTACGTGAAGTCCCCGGCGCCCGCCGTCGTGAAGCCAGGCGCGCGCGCGCCGAAGCGCCGTCACGAGATCGTCGTCGTCGACAACCAGGGTCGACCCGTCGCGCGCTTCCGCGCCGTCGCGGCCCGCACCGGCGACGAGCCGCCCAAAGATCTGCAGTTCCTCGCCGAGGATCGCCTGGTCTACGAGGTCGTCGAGCCGCCGCCCGATGCCGCGACGACGAAGCCCGCGCCCCATTCCAAAGCGAAGCACGCGGCGAAGGGCGTGCCCCGCAGGAAGCCGAAGGCGGTCGCGTCGAAGATCGTCGCCGCCAAGCCCGCCGCGCCGCCGCCCCCGACGCGCACGTTCGTGATCCAACCCCTCACGGCACGCGCCGCGCCCGTCAAGTGCGTCGGCGTGCACTTCGTTTTTTCGCGCGGCCGCGACCACCTCGCGTACGTCGCGGGCACCGCCGATCGCGGCTTCGTCGCCGTCGACGGCGCGCAGATCTACCCGCGGCGCGGAAAGCGCACCGTCGTCGCGAGCCCGCCCGCGTGGTCACGCGACGGCCGCAGCCTGGCGCTCCTCGAGACCCCGGGCGCCGGCGCCTCACGCCTCGTGCTGCTCGCCGCGATCGACAACCCGACGGGCGACACGACCTGGGACCTGCCGCCCGAGACCTCCCTCGACGGCGCCGCCGTCTTCTGGGCGGGCGCCGACAAGCTGGTCGTCGGCAAGACACCAACTCGCCCCATCTTCTCGTCGTCCTTCACGACCGAGCGTTGACTGACGATTTTTGTTTACCCGGCCCGGAGACGGGACGAAGATCACGCACCATGAAGCTCTCGCTCAAGGTCTCGTCCGGTCTCAAGGCGGGTCGTCTGTCGAGCAACCACGCCCGGGCGCTCAAGGTGTCGTCGGGCCTCAAGGGTGGCCGCATCACGCAGAACCACGCGCGCGCGCTCAAGGTCACCTCGGGCGTCAAAGGCGGCCGCATCGCCATGAACCACGCCCGCGCGCTGCAAATCCTCTAGCGAGCCCAGAGCCGCGCGAGCTCGAGGCGGAAGGCCTCGAACGGAGGCGCTTGCACGACCGCTTCGCCCTCGTACGTCTCGACGAGCCGCCAGCCCGGGCCGTCGAGCCGGTAAGTCTCGAGCGTCTTCGGCGTCGGGTCGACGAGCCAGACGTGCGTGACGCCCGCCCGCGCGTACTTCCGCATCTTCTTCGCGCGGTCGAGCGCCGCGGTCGACGGCGACAGCACCTCGCACAGCCAATCGGGCGTGAGCGTGAAGAACGGCGCGTCGGGGATCTCGGGCATCCGCTCCCGCCGCCAGCCGGCGAGGTCGGGCACCATCACTTGGCCGACGACGTGAAGCTCGGGTTCGAAGAGGATGACCCAACCACCGCTGTTCCCGGCTCGCCCATGACCGAACTCGGTCGCGAGCTCCGTGAGCAGCGCCGCCCCTGCAACCGCGTGCGGCGACGCGGGTCGTGGCGACAAATACAGCTCGTCGTCGACGATCTCGGCGACGAGGTTCTCGGGCGCGGCGAGCACGTCGTCGTACGTGGCCGGCTTCTTGCGCGGCAGTGCCATGGGACCAAGCATACGCCTTCATCGACTCCATCCCGATCGGGTTGCGCGCGACCGACCACTCGCTTGATTTCCGCCCCTGGCTGGCCTAAACCGAGGCACCCAACATGCCGGAAATGAACATCATCCAGGCGGTGAACGACGCTCTCCGCATCGAGATGCGTCGCGACCCGCGGGTCGTCGTGCTGGGCGAGGACGTGGGCCGCTTCGGCGGCGTCTTCCGCGCGACGACCGGCCTGCAGGAAGAGTTCGGCGCCGACCGCTGCATCGACACGCCGCTCGCCGAGTCGGGCATCGTGGGCGCCGCGATCGGCATGGCGATGTACGGCATGCGCCCCGTGCCCGAGATCCAGTTCGCCGACTTCATCTACCCGGCGTACGACCAGATCGTCTCCGAGCTGGCGAAGATGCGCTACCGCTCGGGCGGCGAGTACCCGGCGCCCGTCGTCATCCGCACGCCCGTGGGCGGCGGCATCAAGGGCGGGCACTACCACTCGCAGTCGCCCGAGGCGCTGTTCACGCACGTGCCCGGCCTGCAGGTCGTCTGCCCGTCGAACCCCATCGACGCCAAGGGTCTGCTGGCGAGCGCGATCCGGGGCGAGGATCCCGTGATCTTCATGGAGCCGAAGCGCGTTTACCGCGCGTCGAAGGCCGACGTGCCCGAGGGCGAGTACACGCTGCCCATCGGCCAGGCCAAGGTCGTGCGCGAGGGCTCGCAGGTCACCGTGCTCGCCTGGAGCGCGATGGTGCACACGGCGATCGAGGCCGGGCAGAAGGGAGAGGCGCTCGGCTACGACCTCGAGATCATCGACCTGCGCACGCTCATCCCGTTCGACATCGACGCGATCCTCGCGTCGGTGCAGAAGACGGGGCGGGTCGTCGTCGTCCACGAGGCGCCGCGCACGTCGGGCTTCGGCGCCGAGCTCGCGGCCACGATTCAAGAGCGCGCCATGCTTCACCTGGAAGCGCCCATCCTGCGCGTCACGGGCTTCGACACGCCCTTCCCCTACACGCTCGAGCACGAGTACCTGCCCGACGCGAACCGCATCCTCGACGCCGTCGAGCGTGTGGTCAATTTCTGATGATCTACGAATTCAAGCTGCCCGACATCGGGGAAGGCGTCGTCGAGGGCGAGGTCGTCCGCTGGCTCGTCAAGGAGGGCGACGCGCTTCGCCTCGACCAACCGATGGTCGAGATCATGACCGACAAGGCGACGGTCGAGATCCCGGCGCCGCGCGCCGGCAAGGTCGGCAAGCGCATGTTCGCCGAGGGGCAGCTGTGCCCCGTCGGCAAGGTGCTGATCACGATTGAGGTCGAGGCGGGCGCCGAAGGCAGCGCGAGCGCCGCGCCCGCGAAGGCCGCGCCGGGCACCGCGCACGCGCTGACGCCCGCTGCGGCGCCGACGCACGCGCCGGCCGGCGCGGGTCGAGGCATGACCGTGAATCGCACGCAGCCGCTCTCGCCCGCCGAGCGGGCGCGCGCGCTCGGGCCCGTGCTCGCGACGCCGGCGACGCGCAAGCTCGCGCGCGATCTCGGCGTCGACATCCGCGCCCTCTTCGGCACGGGCGCCTCGGGGCGCATCACGTCGGACGACGTGCGCCGCGCGACCGCCGGTGTCGGCACCGCCGCGCGCGGCCCCGCCCTCGTCGCGATCGCGCGCGGCCCCGGCGACGTCGCGGTCCCCTTCCGCGGCGTGCGGCGCAAGATCGCCGAGAACATGTCGCGGTCGAAGCACTCGGCCGCGCACTTCCTCTACGTCGAGGAGGTCGACTGCACCGACCTCGTCGCGCTGCGCGACAAGGTCAACGCCAAGGCCACGGGCAAGAAGATCTCCTTCCTGCCCTTCATCGTGAAGGCGACGGCCTACGCGCTCCGCAAGTTCCCGCAGCTCAACGCCGCGCTCGACGAGGCCGCCGGTGAGATCGTGCAGCGCAAGCACGTCCACATGGGCCTCGCGACGTCGACGGACAACGGCCTCATCGTCCCGGTCGTGCGCGACGCCGACGCGCTCTCGGTCGCTCAGATCGCCACCGAAATCGATCGCCTCGCCGAGGTCACACGCGCCAACAAGGCCGCGCGTGAAGACCTGACCGGCTCGACGTTCACGATCACGTCGCTCGGCCAGCTGGGCGGCGTGCTCGCGGCGCCCATCATCAACCACCCCGAGGTCGCGATCCTCGGCGTGCACAAGATCTCCAAGCGCCCGGCCGTGCGCGACGGCGCGATCGTCGTGCGCGACCTCATGAACCTGTCGATCTCCGTCGACCACCGCGTCGTCGACGGCTACGACGCCGCCCGCTTCGTCGCCGCCATCAAAGAGGGCCTCGAGGCGCCCAAAGGCCTCTGGCAAGAGGCGGTCTAGCATGCCGCTCGACAAGATTCGCGCCGGCATGGGCGACGTCGAGTCGCCCTCGGTCGAGGTGTGGAGCGACGCCGACGAGACGCGCGCGACGGGGCTCATTCAAGTCCTCGCGCCCGACGGCCGAACGACACCGGGGGCGACGGGCGAGCCGCTCGCGCCCGAGGCGCTGCGCGCGCTCTACCGCGGCATGCTGCGCGCGCGGATCCTCGACGAGAAGATGCTGCACCTGCAGCGTCAGGGCCGCATCGCCTTCTACGCCGAGGCGCGCGGGCAAGAGGCGTCGGTCGTGGGCGCCGTCGCCGCCGTCGAGCCGACCGACTACGTCGTGCCCGCGCACCGCGAGCTCGGCGCGGCGCTGTTCCGCGGCCTGCCGATGCGCGCCGTGATCGCGCAGCTCTACGGCAACGCCAACGACGTCGCGCGCGGCCGCCAGATGCCCGTGCACCCGTCGGCGCCGCGCGCGCTGCGCATCATCCCGCCGTCGTCGTGCGTCGCGACGCAGCTGCCGCACGCCGCGGGCCTCGCCTGGGCCGCGAAGATGCGCAAGGAGCCCGTCGTCACGCTCGCGTACCTGGGCGAGGGCGCGACGAGCGCCGAGGACTTCCACGCCGGCATCAACTTCGCCGCCGTCTACAAGGTGCCCGCCGTCTTCGTCTGCGAGAACAACCAGTGGGCGATCTCGACGCCCGCGTCGCGCCAATCGGTGTCGCGCACGTTCGCGATCAAGGCGCTCGCCTACGGCATGCCGGGTGTGCGCGTCGACGGCAACGACGCCCTCGCCGTCCACGCCGTCGTGCGCGAGGCGGCGGCGCGCGCGCGCAGCGGCGGCGGCCCCACGCTCATCGAAGCGGTCACGTACCGGATGGGCGCGCACAGCTCGTCGGACGATCCGCACCGCTACCGCCCCGAGGCCGAGGAGGCCGCGTGGCGCGACAAGGATCCGCTGCCGCGGATGGAGGCGCACCTCGCGGCCCGCAAAATCCTCGACGCCGCGGGCGTGTCCGCGCTGCGCGCCGAGATCGAGGCCGAGGTCGCCGCCGCCGTCGACGCCGAGGAGAAGGTGGGCCCGCCGCCGCTCGCGAGCCTCATCGAGAACGTCTACGCGCGCACGCCGCGCGCCCTCGAAGAGCAGCTCGCCGACCTCGAGCGCGTGCGCGCCGGTCGGTAGTGCCCCGTCGGGCCATGCGGTATAAGCCAGCGATGTCTCACGCGCGCCCGCTCGCCGTCCTCTCGTTGTTCACGACGCTCGCGGTGATGGCGTCCACATTGGCCGGGTGCGGCGACTCCTCGCAGGATCCGGCCGTGCGCTTCGTGGGCACGTGGCACTACGTCGACTCGATGGCCTCGGCGACCTGCCCCGGCAGCGACCCCATCGACGAATCGCCCAAGGGCAACAAGACGTTCGAGCGCGGCGTCAGCCACGATCTCGTCGACGTCACGCAGTTCTCGTTCAACGGCTCGATCTACGGGACGATCTTCTGCGACTTCCAGTTCGACATCGACGGCCCCACGGCCTCGGCCACGGCGGGCCAGGGCTGCGCGCTGCCCGGTGGCGACATCTTCACGGTGCAGAGCTGGACATTCTCGCTCAACCCGCCGACCTCGGCCACCGACTATCCCGCCGAGGAGATCGCGCAAGGCACGCTCACGGCGAACCTCCCCGGCCAGACGACGCCCGAGATTTGCACCTACGCCCTCACGGCCCACCTGCAGCGCATCACCAAGGCGCAATAGAGGACCTCACGACCCCATGGCAGACACGATTCGCACCGAAGCTCTCGTCATCGGCGCCGGCCCCGGCGGCTACGTCGCCGGCATCCGCCTCGGCCAGCTGAAAAAGAAGGCCATCGTCGTCGAGAAGGACAAGCCGGGCGGAATCTGCCTCAACGTGGGCTGCATCCCGTCGAAGGCGCTCATCAACGCCTCGAAGTACTACGATAAGATCAAGAACCACGGCGCCGAGATCGGCCTGCTTGCCGACAACGTCCGCGTCGACATGGCGAAGATGCAGTCGTGGAAGGGCGAGGTCGTCACGAAGCTCACCGGTGGCGTCAAGACGCTGCTCAAGGCGAACGGCTGCGAGTACCGCACCGGCAACGCCAAGCTCGTCTCGGCCAACACCGTCGAGGTCACCGACGCCGCGGGCGCCGTCACGACGATCGTCGCCGACAACATCATCCTCGCGACCGGCTCGCGCCCCATCGAGATCCCGGGCTTCAAGTTCGACGGCAAGCGCATCGTCGATTCGACGGGCGCGCTCGACTTCACCGCCGTGCCCGAGAAGTTCATCGTCATCGGCGGCGGCTACATCGGCATCGAGATCGGCACGCTCTTCGCCAAGCTCGGCTCGAAGGTCACCGTCGTCGAGGCGCTGCCGACGATCCTCGCCGGCAACGATCCCGAGATCATCCAGCTCGTCGCCCGCAAGCTCAAGAAGCTCGACGTCGAGGTGCTCACGGGCGCCAAGGCCAAGTCGTGGACCGAGGCGGGCGGAAAAGCGGCCGTCACCGTCGACGTCGCCGGCAAAGACGTGACGCTCGAGGCCGACAAGGTGCTGGTCGCCGTCGGGCGGCGCCCCAACAGCGAGGGCCTCGGCCTCGAGCAGGTGGGCGTCAAGATCGACAAGGGCTTCGTCCCCGTCGACAAGAAGCAGCGCACGAACGTGCCCGGCATCTACGCCATCGGCGATCTCGCGGGCCAGCCCATGCTCGCGCACAAGGCGTCGAAGGAGGCCGAGGTGGCCGCCGAGGTCATCGCCGGCCACCGCGCCGAGTTCGACGTCCGCTGCATCCCCGCCGTCATCTTCAGCGACCCCGAGGTCGCGACCGCGGGCCTGTCGGCCGAAGAAGCCGAGAAGCGCGGCCGCAAGATCAAGGTCGGCAAGTTCCCCTTCGTCGCGCTCGGCCGCGCCATCGCCAACGCCGACACCGACGGCTTCGTGAAGGTCGTCATCGACGCGCAGTCGAAAGAGGTCCTCGGCATCCACGTCGTCGGCAACGGCGCCTCCGACGTCATCGCCGAAGCCGCGCTCGCCATCGAGATGGGCGCGCTCGCCGACGACATCAGCCTCACGATCCACGCCCACCCCACGCTGCCCGAAGCGATCATGGAGGCCGCGAAGGCTTCTTTGGGTGAAGCGATCCATATTCAGAACCGGTGAACCCGCTCCCGGCGCAGCTCCTCGACCTCGGCTCGCGCGACTACGGCGAGGTCTGGGAGCTGCAGAAGGCGCTCGTCGCGCAGCGGCAGCGGGACGAGATTCCCGACACGCTGATCCTCGTCGAGCACCCGCACGTGCTGACGCTCGGGCGCGGCACGCACAAAGAGAACGTGCTCGCGCCGGGCGACATGCAGGTGTTCGAGATCGAGCGTGGCGGCGACGTCACCTACCACGGGCCCGGGCAGCTGGTCGGCTACCCGATCTTCTTGCTGCGTGAGGAAGAGCGCGACCTGCACCTCTACCTGCGGAACCTCGAAGAGGCGCTGATACGGACCGTGGCGCGCTTCGGGATCGCCGGGGACCGCAAGCCGAGCTGGACCGGGGTCTGGACGGCCGACCAGACGCGCAAGCTGGCCTCGATCGGCGTCGCCGTGAAGAAGTGGGTGACGCTGCACGGCTTCGCGCTCAATGTTTCCACGGACTTATCGCGCTTCGCCGCCATCAACCCGTGCGGCCTCGAGGCCACGGTCATGGGGTCGATGAGCAGCGTGTCGGGCCGCGACATCGGGCTCGCCGACGTCCGGGCCGCGGCCGCGGCCGAGATGGGCGCGGTGTTTCACCGCGAGCTCGCGATCGTTCGTCCGGCCGCGTAAACGAAAACGGACAAGTTGTCGCACCCGAATTGCGCGCGGGCTGCTGGAAAGCGGAATATTCTCGCTCCTGGCCGTCAATCTCGCGGGCGCCGTTCGTCTGGAGATTCGCCGCCGTCGTTGCTCGGCCGGTTCGTTGCGTTGGTTCTGGGCCTGTTTGGAGGAGCATTCATGCGTCGGATGTCGTTGGTCGCGCTCGGTAGCTTCGCCCTCGCGCCTCTGTTTGCGTCGGCGTGCAACCCCGATTCGTCGTCGATGACGACCTCGGGCGTGGCACCCAACCTCGACGCCCCGTCGGTCGTGGGCCACGCGCCCGCGCAGGCCTCGTCGCCGACGTCGACGTCGCTGCCGCCGCCGCGCGAGGTGCCGCTGCCCGACCTCTCGTCGACGCCGGGCACGACGCCCGGTCTGCTCGCGCCCATCAAGCGCACGCCCATGCAGGCGCGCCCGATCTCGGGCGGCACGCTGCGCGTCCTCTCCGACGGCCACACGGCCGTCGCCGCCGACTCCGATCGCGACCAGGTCTACATCGTCGATCTCAAGGCGAACAAGCTGCTCAACACGATCGCGCTTCAGCCCGGCGACGAGCCCGGCCGCGTCGTCGAGGACGCCGCGGGCCGCGTGCACGTCGCGCTCCGCGGCGGCGGCGCCGTCGCGACGATCGATCCGACGCGCGCGACGATCCTCGCGCGGCGCGCGCTGTGCGCGGCGCCGCGCGGCCTCGCCGTCGACGCCAAGACCGACACGCTCCACGTCGCGTGCACGGGCGGCGAGCTGGTCTCGATCGCGACCGAGCCGACGACGACCACGCCCAGCCGCGTGCTCGAGCTCGACCGCGACCTGCGCGACGTCGTCGTCAAAGGCGACAAGCTCGCCGTGTCGCGCTTCCGCTCGGCGAACGTGCTCATCGTCAACGCCGACGGCAAACCGGAGAGCAACATTCAGCTGCCCGACAACGCCCTTCGCATGCAAGCCGACGTCGCGTGGCGCCTCATCGACGGCCCGGGCGACTCGGCGCTCATGGTTCACGAGCGCGGCCAAGAGTCGCCCGTGAGCACGAGCCCCGGCGGCTACGGCTTCAACAAGACGTGCAACGGCAGCATCGTCGACTCGGCGATGTCGGTCATCGACGTCAGCCCCACGGGCGGGTCCAGCGTCACGTCGTCGGCGACGCTGCAGGACGCGATCGTCGGCGCCGACATCGCGCTGTCGCCCGACGGCTCGCAGTACGCCGTCGTCTCGATCGCGGGCGCCGACCAAGGCACGTCGGTGCAGTTCTTCAACGTGCAGGACAACTCGTCGCCGTTCGGCTTCGACTGCGAGACGGCGACGGCGCCGCACGCGCCCGACGCGACCAGCGGAGACGCCGGCGACGACTCGTCGCTGCCGGCGCCCAGCGACTACCTGCCGCCCTCGGGTGAGATCGTCGCCATCGCCTACGACAAGCGCGGCAACGTCGTCGTGCAGACGCGCGAGCCCGCGACGCTGCAGGTGCTCACGCAGAGGGTGGACCGCATCGCGCTGTCGAACGATTCGCGCTTCGACGCCGGCCACCAGCTGTTCCACACGGCGACGAAGAACCGCATCGCCTGCGTCTCGTGCCACCCCGAGGGCGGCGAGGACGGCCGCGTGTGGTTGTTCTCGGGCCTCTCGGCCGGCGGCGTCCGCCGCACGCAGTCGCTCCGCGGCGGCATCATGAACACGGCGCCGTTCCACTGGAACGGCGACCAGCAGAACTTCGGCTCGCTCATGCACCAGGTCTTCGAGACGCGCATGGGCGGCGACACGGCCGACGACGCGCGCGTCGCTTCGCTCGCGAGCTGGGTCAACCAGATCCCGACGATCGCCGTCTCGGCGTGGGCGCCGGACGACCAGATCGCGCGCGGCAAGACGCTCTTCACGAGCTCGGGATGCAACGTCTGCCACGCGGGCGCCGACTTCACCAACAACCAGAACGTCGACGTCGGCACGCAGGGCCAGTTCCAGGTGCCGCAGCTCCACGGCCTCGGCTTCCGCGCGCCGTACATGCACACGGGCTGCGCGCAGGACCTGCGCGCGCGCTTCACGAGCGACTGCGGCGGCGCCACCCACGGCAACGTCAGCGGCCTCTCCGAGACGCAGATCGGTGATCTGATCGCGTACCTCGACACGCTCTGATGCGCGGCCGTATCGCCGTCGCGATCGCGATCGCGCTCGCGACGGGTTGCTCGGGCGGCGGTCGACACACCGTCGACGCCGACGCCGATGCCGGCCCCGCGTCGGACGCCGACGGGCCTCCGACGAACGTCTTCGAGACGCAGCCGCCGCCGCCCACGGACGCGCGCGACGCCGACGCGGGCGACACGAAGAGCGATCGCGGCGTCGATGCCGACGCCGGAGACGACGCCGACGCGCGCCCTGGCGACGCCATCGACACCGTCGTCGACATGAGCGACTCGTCGACCGACGCCCCGGCCATCCCCAACCTGTGCTCGATGAGCCTGGGAACGGTCACCGTGGACGGCGCCACCGTCTCGGGGACGACCTCGGGCGACAGCCGCAACGCATTCGTGAGCTGCAGCAACAACCTCGCGACCCCGGGCCCCGAGGCGGTCTACACCCTGAAGGTGAACGTCGCGGGCCTCGTCGAGGTTCGCGTCGACACGGCGCAGGTCGTCGCCCTCGCGCTTCGCCGCGGCTGTGCCGACGGCGTCTCGGAGATCGCCTGTGGGACGTCGGGGCCGGCGCAAGGCGCGGTCATGGATGGCGGCGCCGCCGGAGCTCCGTCCTTCGACGCGTCCTCCGGGTCGGGTGGGGCCGCGGGCGGCGGCGGGTTCGACGCCGCGGTCTCCGACGCCGCTCCCGTGGCCGACGCTTCGTCGAATGACGGCACGCTCCCGCTCACGACCGTCATTCGCGCGCGGCTCGCCGCGGGGACGTACACGATCCTCGTCGACCAGACGTTCGCCTTCGATCCGCACACGGTCTACGAGCTGTCGGCGCGCTCCGTCGCGCCCGCGGCGAACGCGAGCTGCGCGACGCCGACCGCGATCTCGGGCCCCGTCACGCTCAACAACCAGGACATCAGCCTCGCGACGACGTCGTCGGTCGCCTGCGGGTCGACGCCCGGCCCGGCTCTCTATTACGCCGTGGGCGTGCCCTCGGGCCAGCGTCTCACGGTGCGCGCGACGCCGCACTTCGGCGGGCCGTCGTGGATGCCGCGCCTCGCGGCGTTCACGGCGTGCGACGCGTCCACCTGCCTCGCGCAGGGCCATACGTCGTCGGGCACGACGCAGCAGCTCGACTGGAGCAACAACGGCCCCGACTGGCGCCTCGTGCTGTTCTCGATCTCGTCGGACACGAGCACGGCGGGCGCGATGTTCGATCTCGTCGTCGGCATCGCCAATCAGCTCTCGACCTGTGGCCGGCCCACGGCGGTCGTCGACGGCACGGTCATCCTGGGCCAAGACCTGCGGCAGTCGGCGCCGCCCGATCAGACGGCCTGCAACGGCGCGACCGATCACGCCCTGTTCTACGCGGCGCAGGTGCTGCCGAAGCAGACGCTCACGGTGTCGGCTCTCGGGAGCAGCTCGCAGAACGTGTTCACGTCGCCGGCTTCGCTCGCGATTCGCGAGGCGTGCAACTCGCAGTGCCAGGGCACGAGCAACCCCGCGACGTTCACCAACACGACCGACGACATCGAGACCGTCATCATCGAGGCCTCGTCCGTCAACTTCGGGAGCGACACGACCTTCGACCTGCACGTGTCGCTGCCGCTGCCGCCGGCGGAGATCGACGTCATCGCCGGGCAGGACCTCGTGACGACCGAGGCCGGCGGCACGGCGACCTTCCAGGTCAAGCTCGGCTCGCCTCCGACGGCGGACGTCACGATCCCGCTCGCGAGCGACACGCCGACCGAGGGCAAGGCGTCGCCCGCCTCGCTCGTGTTCACGGCGACGAACTGGGACCAACCGCAGACGGTCACCGTCACGGGCGTCGACGACACCGTCTCCGACGGCGCGCGGCCTTACTTGGTCGTCACGGGCGCGGCCACGAGCGCCGATCCCCGCTACGACGGGCTCGATTCGCCCGACGTCCCCGTGACGAACCTCGACGACGATCCGGGCATCGAGGTCGTGGGCGGCGCCTCGCTCGTGACGACCGAGTGGGGCGGCCAAGCGACGTTTCAGGTGCGCCTCAACCACGCGCCGACGGCGACCGTCCACCTGCCCATCGCGAGCAGCGATCTCAAAGAGGGCACGGTCGACGTGTCCGAGCTCATTTTCACGCCCACCGATTGGAGCGCGCTCAAGACCGTCACGCTCACGGGCGTCGACGACTCGGTCGTCGACGGCGCGAAGGCCTACACGATCACGCTCGGGCCCTCGACGAGCGCCGACCCCGTCTACGCGAACCTCGATCCGCCCGACCTCGTCGCGCACAACCGCGACGACGACTTCGGCACCGTGTCGCCGAGGCTGCTGAGCGGCTCGCACTCTTGCGGCTTCGCGAGCCACCAGACCGTCGTCGTCGACGACTTCGGAACGCTCTACGTCGCGGCGCCTTGCGACGACGGCATCCTCGTCTTCACGAGCGCCGACGGCGGCGCGACTTTTTCCGGGCCGACGACCATTCCCGACTCGACGAACATCGGCAACCTGCAGATCGCGTCGGGCCGAGGCGGCGTCGTCTACCTCGCCTACACGTCCTCCGTCGCGGGCGTGCAGCTCACGATCACGCGCGACGGCGGCGCCTCGTGGTCGCCCGCACAAACGCTCGTCGCGGCACCGACCGCCGGGTTCTTCCAGGGCAACGTGCGCGTCGCGGCGGCGGGTGACACGGTGCTGGTCGCCTACGGGAACACCTCGGGCAGCAACATGCCGTCGTCGCGCCTGTGGCGCAGCACGAACGCCGGCCGCTCGTTCGGGACGCCGATGCCGGTGAACGCGAACGACGTCCAGGTCGCGCTGCGCCCCGACGGCCAGACGGCATGGCTCATCGCCGACAACGTGCTCGAGAAGAGCACCGACGCGGGCGTGAGCTTCACGCCCATCGGGACGTTGACCTTCGACACGTCGATCGCGACGTTCACCGACACGCAGCTGATCGCCGTGGCCTTCTCGGAGATCGGGGTCATCGATTTTTCGGGCGCCGGCGGCGGCGCCAGCGGGGCGGACGGCGGCTCCGACGCGTCGGCCGGCGGCGTCGACGCCGGCCTCCCGACGCCTCAGTTCATCTTCCCGTCGGTCAACAACCTCTCGGATCTCGCCCCCGTCGATCCGCCGGGCAACATCCTCGTCCTCGGCACTTCGCCGACGACGGGGGCGCTTTCGGTCTCGCGCATCGAGATCGCCACGTCGTCCTTCACCGACACGGTGACCATCGGCCCGCCGCCGAGCACGTCGGCGCTCGCCGTGCTGTCGCCGAAGGTCGTCGGCACCGTGTTCACGTCCGGCAACTTGCTCTTGTTCGCGTCTACGACGCCGCCGTGACGTCGACGGCCGCGTCGAGCGCGCCTCCGTCGGCGGCGTCATCCGATGCGGCTCCGTCCGCCGCGTCCGCCGAGCTGGCGTCCGCGCCGTCGGTGGCCGCGTCGCCCGTCTCGCCGCCAGCGCCGCAATCGGCCGCGACGCCGACGTTGGCGGCCGTCGTGAACGTCGCGCTCGCGCCCGCGGCGAGCGGCGCGCCGAACGCGTCGGCGACGCCCGGATCGACGGTGACCGTGAGCTTCTTGCCGGGCGGCCACGCGCCGAGGCAATCGGCCGGCACGACGAACCAGCGCAGCACGACGCTCGCGTCGCCGATGATCTTGTAGGGGACGTCGACGCCCGCGTCGTCGCGGACGTGCACGCTCGGGCTCGTCGTGGGCGCGGGCGGCAACCGGTTCGAGAACACGAGCGGCACCTGGAACGAGCCCGAGACGGGCGTCGAAGGCACGGTGACCGTGACGGCGAACGCCGACGTCTGCACGTCGATCGTCGGCGGCGCGTTCGCCGCCTCGCCGTAGACGCTGGCCAGGTGCGCGCGATCGAGCGTGAACGTCACGACGTCGCCCGCGCGGACGCCCGCCGGCGCGAAGCGGCCGTAGACGTACGACGTGTTGCCGCCGTAGCTCGGGACGCTGTTGTACTGGACGGTCATCGGGTAGGGGCCGTCGGCGGCGCGCTCTTTCCAGGACACCGTGACGGGCGGGTTGCTCTTGGGCCGCGTCATCGTCGTGCCGTTGTCGTCGTAGATGTCCTCGACGAGCGAGCCGTCGATGCGCCGATCGAAGACGAAGTCGACCTCGTCGACGTAGGGCGGCGCCGACGACGCGACGCCGGGCGTGTTGTCCGTGGCCCAGACGAGCGACGTCATGCTGCCCGAGGTCCAGTACACCTCGAGCAGCACGGGCGAACCGTGCGGCGCCGGCGTGCCGCCGCAGGCCGCGAGGCCGCTCGACGCGAAGGCGGCCACGAGCCCGAACCAACGCGCGCGCGCGATCATCGGCGGCGTTTTTATCACGGGCGTTCGGCACCCGCGCGAACTGCGCTATTTTCGCGCGCCGTGAGCCCGCCCGCGCCCATCGCCATCACCGACGCGGGCGACGTGCGCCTCGCCGACTACCGCGCGCTCAAAGAGCGCCACCTCAACGACGAAGGCGGCCGCTTCGTCGCCGAGGGCGAGCGCGTCGTGCGGCGGCTCCTCGCGAGCCCCTTGCGCGTGCTCTCCGTCGTCGTGACCGAGCCGCGCCTGCGCGCGATGAGCGACGCCCTCGCCGACGCAGCGGCGCACGGCGCCACCTTCCCCGTCTACGTGGTGACGCCGGCGGTGCTCGACACGATCGTCGGCTTCCACGTGCACCGCGGCTGCCTCGCCGTCGGCAAGCGGCCTTCCACCGCCGACCTTCCCGCGGGCGCGCGCCGCCTCGTCGTGCTCGAGGACCTCGTCGACGTCGACAACCTCGGCGCCATCGCGCGCAACGCCGCCGCCTTCGGCGTCGACGCGCTCGTGCTGTCCCCCCGCTGCGCCGATCCGTTCTACCGCAAGGCGATCCGCGTCGCCCTCGGCGGCATCTTCGCGCTGCCCGTCGTGCGCCTTTCCCGCTGGCCCGAAGGCCTCGACGACCTGCGCGCGCGCGGCTTCGCGCTCGTCGCCGCCGTCGTCGCCCCCGACGCGACACCGCTGCCGCGATTCCGCGCGCCCGAACGCTGGGCGCTGCTCCTCGGCTCCGAAGGTCCCGGACTCTCGCCGGGCGCCGTCGCCCGCTGCGACCACCGCGTCACGATCCCCATGTCGGCGTCCCCCGGCGCCGATTCGCTCAACGTCGCCACCGCGGGCGCCGTGTTGTTGTACGGCCTCACGCGCGCGTGATCAGCCGCCGGGCGGCAGCTTCGAGAAGTCGACGAAGAGCTTGCGGCCGGTCGGCTGGCAGTGCGGGCAGAAGCAGGCGTCGCCGTCGCCCACGCGCACGGCGCGGATCGTCGTGCCGCACACCGGGCAGGGCTTGCCGTCGCGGCCGCGCACCGCGAGGAAGTCGCGGACCTTGATCTCGATGGGCTCGTCGCGCCGTCGGATCTCCTCGATCGCGCCCGCGAGCACGCGCGGGATCGCCGCGTACAGCGCGTCGATCTCGGCGGGCGCCAGCTTGTTGCAGAACGTCTTCGGGTGCAGCCTGGCCGCGAACAAGATCTCGTCGGCGTAGGCGTTGCCGATCGACGCAATGGCCGCCTTGTCCATCAGGAACATGCGCACCTGATCGCGCCGCTTCGCGATGAGGCGGCCGAAGGCCTCGCGCGTGAAGGCCGGCGTCGTCGGGTCGAGGCCCAGCTTGCCGTAGACGGGGATCTGCCCCTCGTCGGCGGCGGTCGCGACGTAGACCTTCCCCATGCGGCGATCGTCGAGGTACTGCAGCTCGGGGCCGTCCTCGAAGACGAGCGCGAGGCCCAGCGACACGGGATCTTTTTTCGGCCGCGGCGACGTCGACGTGGGATCGAGCAGCCGGTACTTCCCGACGAGCATGGCGTTGACGACGACGACGAGATCGCCCTCGAGCGCGAAGCGCAGGAAGTGCCCGCGGCGCCGCACCTGCTCGAGACGCCGGCCCACGAGGACGTCGGGGAACGGATCGCGCACCATGAGCCGCAGCACGAGCGGATCGCCCGTGCGCGCCGCCGCGATGCGCTTGCCGGCGACGGCGCGGGTCAGCACCTCCTCGACGTGGACGAGATCGGGCAGCTCCGGCACGCGGACAGTCTGGCATTCGGGCGGAGCCAGGTCCAAACTGCCCTCATGCCGATTCCCGCGATCCTCGCCATCATCGGCGCCGTCATCTTTGGCGTCGGGATGATTACGTTCGAGGTGCGCACGCTCCGCCGGCGCAAACGCAACATGAAGCACTGGGAGAACGACGAGCCTTTGGAAAAGGCCGGCGACTGGGACTAATACGCGCGGGGGAGCTCGCGCGCGCGGGGGAGCTCGCTCCCCCGCGGGCCCCCTAAGATGTGCTCAATGAGTAAACCGGCGAGGCGAAGCCTCGCCTCCCGTCAACAAACGCGCTCGCTGCGCTCGCTCTGGGTCATTGCGATTTTCGGATCGGGAGCGGCGCTCGCCGGGCCGCCTTATGTGACGGACGATCCGGAGCCCGTGCCCGAGGGGCATTGGGAGGTCTATCTCGCGAGCGTTCATCAGGTGTCGCGCGCGGGCGTGTCGGGGGCGGCGCCGTTCGTCGATGCGAACTTCGGCGCCGGACCTGATTTGCAGCTCCACGCGCTCGTGCCGCTCGCTTACGAGCGCCCGTCGGGCGGGCCGACGTCGTTCGGCGTCGGGGACCTCGAGCTCGGCGTGAAGCTCCGCTTCGTGCAGGAGGGCGACGCGCGGCCGATGGTCGGCGTCTACCCCGCGTTCGATTTCCCGACGGGCGACGCGACGAAGGGCCTCGGCGCCGGTCACTGGCGCGCGTTCGTGCCCGTGTGGCTCATGAAGAGCTTCGGCATGTGGACCTCGTTCGCCGGTGCGGGCTACTGGATCGATCGCGGCGCGGGCCGCGAGAGCTCGTGGTACGCCGGGGCGACGCTGGTCCGCCGGCTCGCGGATCACGTCTCCGCGGGCGCCGAGCTGTTCGAGCAGACCGCGGCGCAGGTCGGCGATCGCAACAACTTCGGGTTCAACCTCGGCCTCACGCTCGACGTGAACGAGGTGGACCACCTGCTGCTATCGGCCGGGCGAAGCCTCGTGGGCGACTCGCAGCTGCAGGCCTACGTCGGCTGGCAGCTCACGATCTGAGGCGCCGCCTTTCGAGCCACGTGGCGCGGGCGACGAAGAGGATCAGAAGCGCCGCGAGGATCGCCGACGCGCCCACGGTGCCGAAGCCGAGGCCGCCCTTGTCGGGCCCCTTCGTGAGCACATCGCCCACCGTCGCACCGAACGGCCGCGTCAGCACGAACGCGATCCAGAACAGCGCGACGCGCGAGAGGTTCGTCGCGAACGTCAACACCAGCACGACGGCAAGCGCGCCACCGATGACCAGCGCGCCGCCGAGGAAGCCCAACCCCGAGTCGTCGGCCAGGAAATCACCCAGCGCCGTGCCGAGCGTGTTCGACACGAGGATCGCCGCCCAGTAGAAGCCCTCGGCGCGGCGGTTCGTGACGCGATCCACGGACAGCGAGCCCGTGGCGAGGCGCCACACGCCCAGCACGACGAGCAGCGCCGCGAGCAGCAGCGAGGCGCCCTTCGTGTACCCGAGCCCCAGCGTGCGATCCATGTAGTCGGACATCGTCGTCCCCGCCGTGCTCGTCGCGAGGATCGTGAGCCAGTAAATCGGGGGACGATACACGCGTGAGGCGAGCTGCAACGCGACGGCGACGACGAACACCGACACGAGCGTGATCGAGCTCGCCGCGTAGCCAACCCCCAGTGTCATCGACATCAGGTCGCCCGCCGTCTCCCCGAGCGTCGTCGCCGCGATCTTCATGACCCAGAACGCGGCGTCGACCCGCGGCAGCTTGTTCCCCTCGGCCATGAAGTCAGTCTCTCATTGCCCGCAACGAGAGAGAGCCTTCATTCGGTCCGAGGCTGCGCGACCGGGCAAAAGATCGAGCTCGCTCGCTGCCGCTCGTCTCACACACTCCAAGCCCACGATGCTGCCCGGACGTCAGCACGACCACGCTTCACACCCTTTGCGCTCACGGCCCCGCAGCCCGTCGATCGCTCACGTGCGCGCTTACGATGCTCCGCTGCCTTTCGCCGCTGTTCGTATCTGTTTATGCAGCGGCGCCCCCCTTCCCACCCCGTCCAAACCACGACCCCCGCAGCAATCCGGCCTAAGAGCGCAACGCGGTAGCTCAGGATTATCAGATGTTGGATAATGCTAGTTAGCCAGAAGAGCGACATGCCCGTGGATGACGATCGATTTCGAACCCCTGGTAGTCATTACGAGCACGAGGAGGTCTTCGCCGTCGCGGCAGTGCCGAGGCTTGCGCGCATCGACTGGTCGCCGGGTTCATACGTTCCGGAGTCAACCTTGTGGCTACCCGAACCGCTCTTCGACTCCCTGGCCGTCAATACCGTATTGGCTGGGCTCCCGCGGCACGAACAGAACCGCCTTTCGTCGACCACCTGCCGAGCGCTTGCCGAGCAACTCCGCTCGATCGTCTTTCCCGACGACTCGGAGCGGTTGGCGGCGTCTTTGGTCACCGAGGTCGCATCGCGGGTCGGCGAGCTATCGGATCATGTTCTCTTGGTCGAGGGACCGTAGTTCCTCTGGCTAACCCGCCGTTGCAGCGGACGGGCGGTTCGGTCGCCCTTCGGGCTCCCTCTCGCGCCCGCCGCTGAACGGCAGTATCGTTATGCGGAAGAAGAGGAGTTCGATGTGCTCTCACGACAGATCGCAGCTCTAGTTGTCGCGCTCCTCGGGAACCGGGCAGAGCTGGCTCGCGCTGACCAGCCGGCATCGGCTGCTCCAGCTCCGGCTGCGTTTCGCC
>DASZRT010000103.1:0-117932 GCA_035549075.1 Polyangia bacterium
CCCCCCCCCCCACGGGCCCACCCCGTTTTCTGATGTGAGCCGGCGCGGCGAAGCCGCGCCTCTCGTCGTCAAACGCGTTCGCTGCGCTCACTCTGGCCGCGCAGCTCAATGCCGGTTTGGCAGGCGGCAGCGAGCGAGCCCGATCGATCGATCAGTCGACGACGGGCGAGCTCTTCGCGCGCGAATCGGCGACGGAGGCGAAGGAACCGGCGAGGGCGCGATGGGCGGCGGGCGCGAGCAGGGAGGCGAGCATCGCCGAGGGGGCGGGCATGGGGACGGTGCAGGCGGCTTTCAGGGCGGCGACGCGCGCGGCGCTCTCTTCGACGCGGGCGCGGAAGTCGGCGCGCGTTTCGGCGGCGCGCACGAGCGCCTCGTGGGCGGCGCGCTGGCGCGCGAGCGGCTCGCGAATGAGAAGGTGATCGGCGCCCGCTTCGATCGACGCGACGGCGAGCTCTTCGATGGGCCAGCGATCGGCGACGGCCTTCATGCCGAGGTCGTCCGAGACGATGACGCCGCGGAAGCCGAGCTCGCCGCGCAGCAAATCAGTGAGCACGCGGTGCGAGAGCGTCGCGGGCCGATCGGTATCGAGCGCCCGGAAGACGACGTGCGCCGTCATGAACGCCTCCATGCCGGCCCGCGCCGCGGCCGCGAAGGGCGCGAGCTCGACGGCGCGCAGGCGCGCCAGGTCGTGCTCGATCACGGGCAAGTCGAGGTGCGAGTCGGTGCGCGTGTCGCCGTGACCCGGGAAGTGCTTGCCGCAGCCGACGACGCCCGCGCCGCGCAGGCCGCGCCAAAACGCGAGCGCCTGCGTCGTGACCGCCTGGGGCGTCGTGCCGAAGGCGCGGTTGCCGATGACGGGGTTCGCGGGGTTGGTGTGGACGTCGAGCACGGGCGCGAAGTCCCAGCCGATGCCGAGCGCCGCCAGCTCCTCGCCCAGCGCGCGCCCCACCCGCTCGGTGCGCGCTTCGTCGCCAGCGCCGCCGACGGCCAGCATGGGCGGCCACTCGGTCGCGACGCCGCGCAGCCGCTGCACGAGCCCACCTTCTTGATCGATCGAGACCAGCAGCGGCGCGTCCGCCGGTGACGCGCGCCGGAGCGTCCCCACGAGCGCCGCGACCTGGGTCGCCGACGCGACGTTGGGCCGGAACAGCATGACGCCGCCGACCTCGGACGCGGCGACGCGCGCGAGCAGCTCGGCGGGCGCCGTCGGCCCGTCGAAGCCGACCGAAACCAGCTGCCCACATAGCCTGGCGAGCCCGCTCACGAAGGCCCTCGTCGGGGCAACCCATGGCGGCGCGGCGCGGTCTCAGAGGGCATCGCTGCATGATAGGTCCGCCCCGCGGGCCCGCCACTTTCGCCGCCTGCAAATGCCTTTCAAATGCCATCGGGGCTGATATAAGGTGCGGACCTTTTTGGCCGATCCCCCGTGCCCGCCGCTCAAACGTCCATGATCAAGGTGAAGCGAATCGACCACGTCGCGATCGCCGTCGCCGATCGGGACGCCTCGGCGGAAGGGCTCGCGGGCCTGTTCGGCCTCGCGACGGGCGCTCGCGAGCACGTCGCCGGGCAGAAGACCGACGTCGTCTTCCTGCACGCGGGCGACGTCGCCGACGGCCACGCCGCCGGGCGCACGACGATCGAGCTGTGCGCGCCGGCCGGCAACGAGGCCCTTGCGCGCTTCATCGACAAGCGCGGCCCCGGCCTGCACCACGTCTGCTTCGAGGTCGACGATCTCCCCGGCACGCTCGCGAGCCTCAAGGCCGCGGGCGTTCGCCTCATCGACGAGACGCCGCGCCGAGGCGCGCGCGGTCACGACGTCGCGTTCCTTCACCCGGCGGCGACGGGCGGCGTGCTGTTCGAGCTCTGCGCCCCAGCCCACGGAGGCCCTGTCCGATGATTCGTGCCCGAGGCGCCGCCGCCGGCGCCGTCCTGACGACGCTCTTCTTGCTCGCGCCGATCGCCCGCGCCCAGTACACGCCGGGCGGCATGGGCGCGCCGGGCGGCATGCAGCCGCCGCAGCCCATGGGCCAAGAGCCCAAGGAAGAAGGCCCCGCCGAAGAGGCGCCCGAAGAAGACACGAAGCCCGCCGACCAAGAGCCGTTGCAGGGCTACCCCGATCAGGATCGCCGCAAGCTGCAGGTCTTCGAGATCGACGGCTACCTCCGCCTGCGCGCGGACTACATGCACGACTTCTTCCTGGGCCAGGGCTACACGCAGGTGCAGACCAAGGACGCCTACGGGAACCCCACGTGGGGCCTGCCGCCGTTCCCCGTGCCGCTCGAGTGCGCGCGCCCGACGTCGAACGGCGCCGCGCCCGAGAACATCGCCGGCAACGCGGCGGGCACGGCCTGCCCGCAGAAGAACATCGGCGGCGCGAACCTCCGCCTGCGCCTCGAACCGACGCTGAACATCAGCGACCAGGTCCGCGTGCACGCGCAGTTCGACGTCCTCGATAACACGGTGCTCGGCTCGACGCCCGACACGCTCGCCGGCATCAACGGCTACAACCGTCCCGACGCGACGGCGGGCACCAACACGATGGCGTCGTCGACGGCGTCGCCGTCAGGCTTCCTCTACAACACGCAGGACGCGCCCGAGGTCGGGCAGAACGGCTACGTGTCGAGCGTCCGCGCCAAGCGCGCGTGGGCCGAGATCGACAGCGAGTTCGGCTCGCTCCGCTTCGGCCGCATGCCGTGGCACTGGGGCCGCGGCCTCGCCTACAACGACGGCGGCTGCCCCGACTGCGACGTCGGCACGACGGTCGATCGCGTGATGGCGCTGACTCAGCTCTACGGCCACCAGGTCGCCGTCTCGTGGGACCTCGGGCCCCAGGGCTACACGGCCGGACAGTTGAGCCTCGGCCGCAACTCGCCCGACGGCTACCCCTACGATCTCTCGCAGAACGACGACGTCGAGCAGTTCACGGCGTCGATCCTCCGCCGCGACAACCCCGTTCAGCTCAAAGAGCGCGTCGACCGCGGCGAGCCCGTCCTCAACTACGGCCTGCAGGTCGTCTACCGCGCGTTGGGCGCGGTCGCGCGCCCGACGACGACGGCCAATCAGGCCTCCGACGCGACCGGCATGCTCGCGGGCGCGCAGCCGCTCACGCCCGAGCAAATCCAGCAGGCGCAGCCCTTCAACGGCTTCTCGTTCACGCCCGACATCTGGGCGAAGTTCTATTACAAGGCGCTCACGGTCGAGTTCGAAGGCATCGGCGTCTTCGGCAAGATCGACAACCCCGGCTACCTCGCGGTCGACAACCACGCGGTCACGCTGCGGCAGCTCGGCTGGGTCGTCGCGAGCGAGCTCAAGCTCTACCGCGAGTCGTTCTTCGTGGGCCTCGAGACGGGCGGCGCCACGGGCGACCAGGCCGAAGACCCGGGCCAGTACCTCAACTACCGCTGGAAGTTCGTGCAGCAGCCGTCGGGCGACCACGCCATCAACGACTTCCACTTCTCGCCCGACTACCACGTCGACGAGATCCTGTTCCGCCACATCATGGGCACCGTCACGAACGCCATCTACATCAAGCCGCAGGCGGCGTACTGGTTCGACCTGGGCCGCAGCCGCGCGATCGGCCTGAACGGCAGCATCATCTACAGCATGGCGCAGGTGCCTGTCTCCACGCCGGGCAACTCGATCAACTACGGCGTCGAGGCCGACCTGGGCGCGACCTACCGCAACACGGGCGAAGGCATCTACGGCGGCGCGACGTGGGGCATCTTGTTGCCGATGGGCGCGCTCGATCGCCCGACGTCGCTCTGGGGCACGGCCAACGCCTCGGACGCCTCGACCGCGCAGGTGCTGCGCGTGTTCATGGGCGTGCGGTTTTAGACCGCGCTCCGATCGCTGATTACTTCTTGAACGTCTTGAGGCGGTCTTCCGCCTCTTTGCGATCGGCGGCGGGCTCGCTCGTGCCGTACTTGAGGTAGCTCTCGAAGGCGTCGCGCGCCTCGGCGGTCTTCTTCTCCTGCGAGTAGAGGACGCCCAGGTCGTAGTAGGCCTTGGCGTACTTCGGATCCTTCTCGAGCGCGAGCTTGTACTCGGCGATGGCCTCGTCGGTCTTGCGCTCTCGCCGGTAGACGACGGCGAGGTCGAAGTGAAGCTCGGCGTCGTCGGGCTTGATCGTGAGCGCCTTCCGAAAGGCCGTGATGGCGCCGTCGCGATCGTCGGACTTCGACTTGGCGATGCCGAGGTTCGTCCAGCCGGCGGCGTCGTCGGGCTTGAGGTCGGTCGCCTTCTGCAGATGTTCGATGGCGTGCTTGTAGTCGCCCTTCTGCTTGTAGGCGAAGCCGAGCGAGACGCGCGCCTCGTAGTCCTCGGGCTTGAGCGCGACGGTCTGCTCGAGCTCGCGGATGCCGTCGTCGAGGCGCTTGAGGCGCACGTAGGCCGCGCCCAGGTTGCCGTGCGCCGTCGCGTCCTTCGGCTGCAGCTTCACCGTCTTCTCGTACTCGCCCGCGGCGCGTTCGTAATCGCCCTTGGCGCGGTAGAGGTTGCCGAGCGTCAGGTGCGCGGCAGCGTAGTCGCTGCGGATCGCGATGGCCTTCTCGCACTCGGCGGTCGCCTCGGCCAGCTTGCCCTCGCGCTTGTACTGCAGCGCGAGGTTGTAGTGGTCGGCGGCGTCGTCGGCGAACGCCGGGGCTGCGAGACCGACCGAGAGAGCGAGGGCGAGGGCGGCCATCGTGCGTCGCATCCGGTCAGACTACCCTCCGGCGCGTGTGGCGCGCAAATCGCGCCCGCCGCGCTATATTCGCGCCTCATGCTGCAGGCCCTCCTCGTCACGTTCCGCGAAGGCATCGAGTCCTTCCTGATCGTGGGCGTCATCAGCGCGTACCTCCGCAAGACGGGACGCGCGGGCCTGCTGCGCGGCGTGCATGTCGGGCTCGCGGTCTCGGTCGTGACGTGCCTCCTGGGCGCGTGGCTGTGGCTGCAGGTGCCGAACCAGCCGCTCTACGAAGGCATCGGCGCGCTCGTCGCCGCCGGCCTCGTGGGCGCGCTGTTGTGGCAGACCGTGCGCGTCGGCCGCCGCATCAAGGGTGAGATCGAGGCGCGCCTCGGCCGCGTCGTCGGCCCCGCGATCGAGGACGGCGAGCGGCCGTCGCTGCGCGCGCTCGCGGGCGTCGCGCTCGTGACGACGCTGCTCGTGACGCGCGAGGGGCTCGAGGCGGTGTTCTACGTCGGCGTGCAGGCCCTCGCCGTCAAGCGCAACGACGTGCTCGTGGGCGCGGGCATCGGCTTCGCGCTCGCGGCCGTCATCGCCTGGACGTGGGCGCGCTTCGCCCACCGCGTGAACCTCGGCGTGTTGCTCAAGGTGACGTCGCTGTTCCTCGGGCTGTTCCTCGTGCAGCTGCTCATCTACGGCGTGCACGAGCTCGCCGAGAGCGGCGTCATCGAGGGCAGCCAGGCGTTTCACAACGCGACCGAGGTGCTCGGTCCCGACGGGCGCATCGGCCACTTGATGTCGTACTCACTGCTGGCCGCGCCCCTGCTCTATCTGTTTTGGGCCCGGCGCGCGAAGGCGCGACCGCGGCCTCCCGCGACGGCCTAGGCGCCGGACAACGTCAGGCTTGCGTCGCGCGACGCGCCTGATTACCGTCCCGGCCCATGGCCCCCACCATTCGTAAAATCGCGTTCTTGATCGTGGCCGTCGCGCCGCTTTTCGCAACCGGCGCTGCCGTCGCGCAGGCCGACCCCAAGTTCGATTACGGCAAGGCCGAAGAGGTCAAAGACGTCAAGGCCGTCGAGTGGAAGGCGCAGGCCAAGGGCGGCTTCCTCATGACGTCGGGCAACTCGAGCACGACGAACGGCACCGTCGGCCTCAACGCCTCACGCAAAGAGGGCAACAACAAGCTCGCGCTCGAGGGCGGCCTCGCCTACGGCAAGTCGCGCATCTTCGACGCGACCGTCGACGCCAACAACCAGATCACGGCGCTCGACTCGCGCGAGGTCGAGACGACGAACTCGTGGCTCGCCAAGGGCCGCTACGACCGCTTCTTCACGACCAACAACTCGGCCTTCGTCACCGCCATCGGCAGCGGCGACAAGATCGCGGGCAAGACCTTCGCGGGCGGCGGCCAGATCGGCTACAGCCGCCAGCTGCTCAAGAACGACATGAACACGCTCGTCGCCGAGCTCGGCTACGACTTCTCGTACGAGCGCTACGTCCAGCAGCCGATGAAGACGCTCGACCCCGTGAGCATCCACTCGGCGCGCCTGTTCGTGGGCGAGACGCTCAAGGCGACCGAGCAGACGGGCCTCACGGCCAGCGTCGAGGCGCTGTTCAACCTCAACAAAGAGTCGGGCGCGCTCAACGTCGACACCAACACGCCCGGCGTCGACGCGTTCAAGGACACGCGCGTCATCGGCAAGCTCGGCGTCACGACGACGGTCTACAAGAGCCTCAGCATCGGCCTCGGCTTCACGCTGAAGTACGACCAGAACCCGGCGCCCCGCCCCATCCCGGCGACCGCCCCCATGGGCGCCTCCTACGGCCCCGGCGTCAAAGCCTTCGCCGACACCGTCGACACCCTCACGGAAGCCACTCTCATTTACACGTTCTTCTAGGGCTTCCGGACGAAGAAGCCCGTCTGCCTCAAGGCGACATTCACGGCCGCCCACGGCGCCGCCGAGGGTGGCGTGCCTACGTATACGATCGCCGCCTGGCTCTGCACTTCGTATGACCGGCTCCATAACGTACAACACTGCTGGCTTCGACTCTCGACGGAGCACGTCGGATCGCTTCCCGTCTGAAGAGAAAAGCGGCCTTCGTGTCCGCCCGCACAGATATTCTCGCGCGGCACAGCTAGGGTTAGCCTCGGGACCAGATCTCCATCGAAGAAATCCGGCCGCACGCCAGTCATCACGGCAAGCAGGATGGAGCCGTCACTTCGAGCGATCACTTGGGTGTCCCGTGCTTCATTGTCGGTGACCTGCGTAGTCCGATGTGAGAACACGAGAGCGTCGCCCACTTTGAGATCGACCGAAATCCCAGGGCCGCCTCCTGGCAACGCCGAGTATGGGACAGAGACACTAAGTGCATCTCCGCAGGGACCAACATTGTCCTGACTCTCGCCCTGGATTGAGACGAGAGTCAGACCCGAAGCAGGAACCTCAGTAACGACAACGTTCTCCACGCTAAGAGACATCGAGAATCCTGCGCCCAACGGATCACGCCCGCCACACGCGGGCAACGATCCGGCGTACGAGCGCGCGTTGACACCGACCTCTGGAACGGGCAGCGCAGGTAGTGTCGCGACATTCGGGCATAAGTCGTTCGCCGCACCTGAAATGCTCTCGATGAACAAGCTGCATCGGCCGGCACCACTCGTCTTCGCGCACGCGACAAAATACAAGGAAGCCAATATTAAGCCGACGTTGCGCATGGAGCCTCCGACTATCTACCGGGCAGCCATATCCTCCGGCAGACCGCAATAAACCGAATTACTCGATCGAGAAAAGCCGCTCGCTCACTGGATGCACGCGAAAGTCGACGTTCTCCTTAAGCCCGGCCTCTAAGAGCAGGCGCTTTCTCTCACGCGCTATCACTTTTGAACGACCAGGAACTTCGCCCGGTTGATTTAGAAAATACTGGCGAATCTGTCGCCCGTACCGCTCATCCTGAGCGTGCTGACTCGCAGAGCGAGCACCGGAACTAGTCGAACCGTTGCAGCTACCGCTATCTAGCTGGCAAAGCTTAAATGACATTGTATAGGACGCGGGAATATCCAGACGAAGGTTCGACCACTCTGACTTGTCACAGTCACAACCAGACGTATTCGGGCTGCAGCCTTGTTTTGGCGAGGTCTGACTAGTTGGCACGCACTGCGACAGTGAGTACGGAACGCAGCTGTTCGTGCAGCCACCTAGGCTTGCGCCATCGCACATACCTCGCGAGTACGAGAACCGTCGCATACCGCCCGCACCAGAGACCGGCGTCCCCGTCAGATTGAACCGATAGTTCATGGGGCTAGTGTGGACGCAGCTATTCTTTCCGGAATTGCTATTATTCAGATTGTGTACCAACCCCAGGTTGTGACCCAGTTCGTGAACGAAAGCGCCGCGCTGTTTATCGACAGTGCCGACCTGCATTTCGGAGAGTCCGAGCGCGACCATCACGTCGTTTCCCCATATTTCGGCCTCGCCGCTCGACGCCACGTCGGCGCATGAGGTCTCATCCCGAAGGGAATGAGCAAATATCAAGTAGTGAAATATCGAAGCGCGAAGAGGATCAAAAAACGACAAATTATTTTTTCGGTCATAGAAATGGAACACGCCTGAACAACTACCAAATGTTGCTCGCGTCGTTTCAGAAAAACCGCTCCAAATCATTACGTGTGGAACTATTGTTCGTCCAGTGAAGGATGAATCTGTTTGAAACACTTGCACCAAGTCGGCAGCGAACGTTGTCCAATTACCTGTTACTCGCGGATCATGACTGTGATCAGATGCAGTCATAAAATCGACCTGCACAAACAGATCTTGTGTTTTTGGATCGGCGCCACTGTCTTGCCACGGCATCACCAAAGATGCATCGAACCCCGCGAGACTGGACGCGTTTACACCTATAAGTTCCTCATACTCAATTAAACCGTCCGAATCTGTATCAGGGTTTCCAATATCGGTTCCCTTTGCTTGTTCGATGTTATCGCTAATGAAATCACCGTCAGAGTCAGGATCGTACTGGATCCATAGATCATAGTTCCCAAGATTTCCTGGATAACCAAATTCTCCAGATATTACGTAACAATTGCTGCACGACGCAGTCAGGGACATCTTTGACAGTTCAGCAACTCCCTCATCGTCACTGAAGGCCGTTGTGGCGCCGGGCGTTGGATTTACTACGTACAATACTGTGTCGACGAAACGTCCACCGTTCGCGACTCGCACTGGAGCTGTTTGATAGGTCATCGCAGTTGGTGCCGTCTGACTCATTACTGTATTGACACCATCAACCGTTGCGTTGAGGTTTTCAATGATCCATCCGGTTGACGACCGCCACGTCTGAAGGTTGACAACGGCAGATCCGCTCAATGGGTACGTCGAAACAACAAGTTCGTACGCCTTGGGCGTTCCTGATGTATTGGTAAAATATATATACGAACAATATGGCTCGCTGAACGTAGTTCCTTGATCGTCATTGAACGCGGCCGTGATTCGATTTGTTCCGGAAGCATGGGAATGTCCGACGAACCGTGTAACTGGCCCAATCGTGGTGGGCTGAGTTGATCAACGTTACGCCGGAATGCGGTCTTTGAAAAATATCGAGAATTGGCCGAGGACGTTGCTCCAGTCGCGGAGCGACCGATCCCACTTCTTCTCGATGTTGGTGAGCGCGAGGTAGAGCAGCTTGAAGACGGCCTCGTCGTGCGGGAAATGCCCTCGGTAGTGGAGCAGCTTCCGCAGCGAGCTGTTCAGGGACTCGATCGCGTTGGTCGTGTAGATCACCTTCCGCACGTCGGGCGGGAAGTCGAGGAAGGGCACGACTCGCTCCCAGTTCGCCCGCCAGGACGAGCCGATCATCGGGTAGCGGCGGGTCCACTTGGCCTCGAAGCCGTCGAGGGCCGACGCCGCCTCTTCGCGCGAGGCCGCGGTGTAGACGGGCCTCAAGTCCTTGGCGACGGCCTTGCGGTCCTTGTAGCTCACGAAGCGCAGCGAGTTTCGGATCATGTGCACGATGCACGTCTGGACGACCGTCGTAGGGAACGCCGCTTCAATGGCTTCGGGGAAGCCTTTGAGGCCGTCGCAGCACGCGATGAGAATGTCGCGCACGCCCCGCGTCTTGAGCTCGTTGACGACCTTCAGCCAGAATTTCGCGCCCTCGTTCTGCTCGATCCACAGGCCGAGGACCTCCTTGCTGCCGGCCACGGTCACGCCGAGCGCGAGGTATACGGCTTTGTTCCGGACCACGCCCTGGTCCCGGATCTTCACGACGAGCGCGTCGAGGTAGACGATCGGGTAGACGGCGTCGAGCGCGCGGTTCTGCCAAGCGACCACGTCCTCCGCGACAGCCGACGTGGCTCGCGAGATCAGATCGGGCGACACGTCGACGCCGTACAGGTCCTCGAGGTGCCCTTGGATGTCCCGCACCGTCATGCCTCGGGCGTACATGCTCAGGATCTTCTCGTCGAAGCCCGTGAAGCGCGTCTGGCGCTTCTTCACCAGTTGCGGCTCGAAGCTCCCGTCGCGGTCTCGCGGCACCTCGATCTCCATTGGGCCGTGGTCCGTCTTGAGCGTCTTCGTGCCCGTCCCGTTGCGCGAGTTCGGAGTGCCGCGTCCCCGGGGATCGTGCCGCTCGTACCCGAGATGTTCGGTCATCTCGGCCTGCATCGCTCGCTCGACGAGACGCGCGGTGAGCTGCTTGAGGATGCCGTCCTTGCCCGTCAGGTCCTCGGGCTTCGTGTAGTTCGAGAGCAGCTGGTCAAGCAGCTCGTCGGAGAACGGGGACGGGGTCTTTGGTGCCATCGTGGTCATCGGGTCTCCTTCGCATCAGGAGCCCACCACGAATTTGCCAGTTACACAGTTTTTCGGACACCCTCGGAAGCATCGAGCAATGCCATAACTGTGTCTTCGCTTCCACTGCACCCCGACGTTTGGAACTGCATAGTTTCATTGTTCGCAAGGGTATACACCTTCCGCAGGAGGTGTCCTCCCGAACCTGTCCTAAAAGACTGAGCAAACGATGAACGAGAAAAAAGCCCAGCATAAATAAATGCGACGACCGCCAGACAACGGCGCATCCAAATCATTTCTCTCGTGAACATCATTTATTCAGTTCCTTGTTTTTGGTCTCCATCCACTTTGCGGCCTGAGATGGGTCGCGCATGTCAAAAGTTGACATTTTCCCAATCAGCCCTGCCCGTCTGGTGTCAACGGGGCCATCGTAGTCATTTGAGTGTTCATCAGTGGCAGCAAAGGGCTTCATACCATCGGCCAGCGAAACGTAATGACTAGTCTCTGAAGAGAGTTGAGCCATCAGCGATGACTTTGGAGGGACTCAGGCATCCCGGACATCTGGACCTTTAGGGAGTCGATTTTCTTTCGACTATTGTCCCTTTCTATGGCGCGTTGCTTCGTCAAGTCGTCCGAGGAAGCAGGCTGGGCCGTCGTCAGACGGGCTGACGTTTCAGAGATGGGGGCAGGCCGACTACTCGAATCGCAGCTAACAGTCACTCCCAGAAGTAGCGATAAGATCGCAGTGTTGACAGCCGCCAGAATTCCTTTGCTTGGCCTTTTAGTCGGCCACGTGATTTTTAACATGGCGTATCTCCTTTGTGTGTCTGCAAGTATCAGAACTGCGGTAGTACGGAGTCGTCGAGCTGACCAAGGCAGCTCAAGATCGACAGCCAACGTCGTATGGTCTCAGGTGAATTGACGGACAACCATCGGTCCTCCGCCTTCTTCTCCCCCCGAAAGGCTGAAGCAAACGTTAGTCGATGCGCACCTCATCGATCAAGAAGCACGTCAACGTTCGTGTTTACGTTTCCCATTCGCCACGATGACGCGGACACATTGGACCCGCGCAGATGTAACCGCTCCGCTTGGAGCGGTACGGTGTCTCACAAGCGCGCGTGCAGCGCGCGCGACAAGACGTTGAAGCCCAGGCGCTCGTAGAAGCCTTCGGCTTCGGCGTTGCCGGCCCAGACCGTCAAGACGATTTCGGCGGCGCCGTTGCGGCGGGCCCACAACGCGGTCTCTTCCATGAGGCGGCGGCCGACGCCGCGACGGCGGGCCGAGCGCGCGACGACGACGAGCTCGACGTGGGCGCGGCGCAATGGAACGAGCGACGGGTCGGGCGGCGTGTCGTGCAGGCGAGCGATCGCGAGGCCGATCACCGACGGGCCCAGCGGATCGTCGGCGACGAAGACGGCGGCGTCGCGGTCGGCGAGCAGCGCGTCCCATTCGCGCGCGGCGTGCGACGACGCTCGAAAGTAGCCGGGCGCGATCGCGGCGTGGTGGAGGTCGGCTTCGCGCCAGAGCTCGCGGGCCGCGGCTCCGTCTTGGTCGCGCGCGCGGCGGATCACGCCCGGGCCTCCGACACCCTCAGCTGCCGGCCTCCTCGTCGACCTCGAGCGGGAAGCGCTCGTTCATGTGGCTGAAGACGAGGGCTTCGATCTCGGTCTCGGTGCGCATCGCCATCGCCTGCGCGAGCATACGCTCGGCCTCGGACAGGCGCGTCGCGCGCACGATCGACTTCACGACGGGGATCTGCCGCGGCGCCATCGAGAGGTTGCGCAGCCCGAGCCCGAGCAGGATCCACACGAGCAGCGGGTCGCCCGCCATGTCGCCGCACATGGCGACAGGCTTGCCAGCGCGGCTCGCGCCCACGACGATCTGCTTGAGCGCGCGCAGGATCGCCGGGTGCAGCGGGTGGTAGAGGTAGCCGACGTGCTCGTCGTCGCGATCGGCGGCCAGCGAGTACTGAATCAGGTCGTTGGTGCCAATGCTGAGAAAGTCGCACTCGGCCGCGAGCAGGTCGGCGATGAAGGCCGCGCTTGGCGTCTCGACCATGACGCCCACCGGGACGGTCGCGTCGTGGGGGACCCCCTCGCGCGCGAGCTCTGCGCAGACCTCGGCGCACAGCGCCTTGGCGGCGCGCAGCTCGGCGACGCCCGAGATCAGCGGGAACAAGATCTTCATCGGCCCGACGACGGCGGCGCGGTAGAGCGCGCGCAGCTGCGTGCGGAACAGGTCGACGCGGTGGAGCGAGTAGCGGATCGAGCGCAGGCCCATCGCCGGGTTCGTGCCGCTGGGGATGCGCACCGACGCGGGCAGCTTGTCGCCGCCGAGGTCGAGCGTCCGGAACGTCACGGGCCGACCCTGCACGCTCTTGATGGCGGCGACGGCATGCGCGTGCTGCTCATCCTCGGTCGGGAGATCCGGCCGCTCGAGGTACAGGAACTCGGTGCGAAACAGGCCCACCGACGAGGCGCCGAGGTCGACGGCGATCGGGATCTCCTCGAGCATCTCGATGTTGGCGGCGAGGTGCACGTTCGTGCCGTCCAGCGTCGTGCCCGGCGCGTCGCGCATCGCCTCGAGGTGCAGCGCGCGCGCGCGGTGTACGTCGGCGCGCGCGCGGTAGCGGTTGAGCGCGTCCTCGTCGGGGTCGAGGATGACCTCGCCGCGCGAGCCGTCGACGATGACGGTCATGCCCGACCACGCCTTGTGGCCGAGGCCCTCGACGCCGACGACGTACGGCAAGCCTAGAGCGCGCGCGATGATCGACGTGTGCGACGTGCGGCCGCCGCCCTCGGTGCACAGGCCCGCGACCTCGGCGCGCCCCAGCTGCGCGGCGTCGGCGGGCGAGAGCTCGTGCGCGATCGCGACGGCGCCCTTGGGCGTCTCCTCGGGATTCGCCGAGACGTCGTGGCCGATGAGGTTGCGCAGCAGGCTCTCGCCCACGATGGCGAAGTCGCTGCGCCGGTCACGGAAGTACGGGTCCTCGATGCGCTCGAACACGGCCTGGATCTGGTCGAGCGACTTGCGCACGGCCCACTCGGCGGCGACGAAGTCCTCGCGGATGGCCTTGCGCGCCTGCTCGACGAGGTGGACGTCGGACAGCATGAGGCGGTGCGCCTCGAGGATGCGGTAGTGCTGCTCGTCGGCCTCACGCTCGGCGATCTGCTGCTGGATGCGCGCGAGCTGCTCGTCGGTCTGGCGCAGCGCCTCTTCGAAGCGCGCGATCTCGCCCTCGACGGCGTCGGCGCCAATGCGGCGCTCGTGCACGTCGACGCGGCTGCCGAGGACGTGCGCGACGCCGATGGCGATGCCGGGAGAAGCGCCGACGGCCGTCAGGCGCTCCATGCGCGGACCTCCGGCGTCACGCCTCGACGCCCTCTCCGAATCCTTGGTCGACCAGCTCGCCGAGGCTGCGCGTCGCGACCTCGGCGTCCTCGCCCTCGCAGATGATCGTGAGCGTCGAGCCCAGGCCCGCGACGAGCGTCAGCAGCCCCATGATGCTCTTGCCGTTCGTGGTCGTGCCGTCCTTGGCGACCTTGACCTCGCTGACGAACTTGTTGGCCATCTTGACGAACGTGACGGCGGCGCGCGCGTGCAGGCCGAGCTTGTTGCGAACGCGGGCGTCTCTTTGGGTGGTGGGCATCAGTGGGACTCTCCGGGACCGGCATGGGAGTGCGTGGTGATCTTCCCCGTGAGCTCCGAGCCGAGCCGGATCGAGCGCTTGCCCACTTCTTGGAGGAGATCGGCGAGCTCGCTCGGACGCATGACGTGCCGATCGAGCGTCGCGAGCTTGAGGAGCATCGGCAGGTTCACGCCGCACACGATCTCGACGGACCGCGAGCCGTCGACCATGGCGAGGCACGCCTGGAACTCCGACGAGCCGTGAACGTCGCAGAGGATGACGAGGCCCGCGCCCGAGTCGACGCCGTCGCAGGCGTGGCCCACGCGGCGAATGACATCGCCGAAGTCCTCGCCGACGACGACCGAGACCGAGGTCGACGCCTCGAGCGGCCCGACGATCTCGGCGGCCGCCGACAGCAGGCACGCGCCGCAGCCGCCGTGCGTGACGACGACGAGGCCGACCGACTGGTCGTCAGCCGCCATCCCTCCGCCCGCTTGATCCGCCCGCGCGCTCGCCATACCTCACCAGTTTACTGCAGGGGGGACCCGGCGTGTCGCATGTTCACGGGGCCCCTCCACGTTGAATGTCTCGGTGCCGCACCGAGACCGAGAACCGGCTGCCCAGGCGGCGGCCGAGCTCCTTGGCGATGGCGACGGAGCGGTGACGCCCGCCCGTGCAGCCGATCGCGACCGTCGCGTACGACTTGCCCTCGCGCTGGAAGCCACGCACCGACAGGTCGATGAGGCGCTCGGCCTCGTCGACGAAGGGCTTCGTCTCCGGGTCGTCGAGCACGAAGCGCGCGACGGCCTCGTCCTCGCCCGAGAGCGCCGACAGCGTCGGCACGAAGAAGGGGTTGGGGAGGAAGCGCACGTCGAGCACGACGTCGGCCTCGACGGGCAGGCCGTGCTTGAAACCGAACGAGAGCAACGTCACGGCCAGGTCGCCCTCGACGTGGCCGTAGCGCTCCATGATGAGCGCGCGCAGCACGTGGACCGTGAGCGAGCCCGTGTCGACGAGCGCGTCGGCCGCGGCGCGCAGCCCTGCGAGCTTGCCCCGCTCGGTGTGGATGCCGGCGCGGATGTCGGTGTCCGACAGCGGGTGGCGGCGGCGCGTCTCGGAGAAGCGGCGGATGAGGATCTCGTCGCTCGCGTCGAGGAACAGCACCTCGAGCGTGTGCCCCATCTTCTTGACGTCGGCGAAGATCGTCGCCGCGCCCGCGAGGAAGTCGCCGCCGCGCGCGTCGATGCCCAGCGCGGCCCGATCGATGTCGGCGCGCGACGAGACGAGCTCGAGGAACTTCGGCACGAGCGGCAGCGGGAGGTTGTCGGCCGCGTAGTAGCCGAGATCCTCGAGCGCGCGCAGCGCCGTGGACTTGCCCGCGCCAGAGACGCCTGTGACGACGACGAGCTTCATTCGACGTCGCCTTTCATTCTACGTCGTCCCGCCAGCGCCGCTCGCGCGCGTCGGCGAGCGCGCGGTCGAGCCGCTCTTGGAACTCGCGCGCCGAGTGGTGGCCGCGCACCTGGAGCAACCGGTTGCGCGCCGCGACCTCGATGAGCGAGCTCACGTTGCGGCCCGGTGAGACCGGGATGCGCAAGAGCGGCACGGGCACGTCGAGAATCGGATAGACCATCTCGTCGAGGCCCAGGCGATCGTGGCCCTCGCTCGCGTCCCAGCGCGTGAGCTCGAGGACGAGCTCGATCTTCTTCTCGTCGCGCACGGCGGCCACGCCGAACATGTCCTTGATGTTGATGATGCCGAGGCCGCGCACCTCCATGTGGTGCTTGATGAGCTCCGACGCCCAGCCCACGAGCACCTCGCCCGACGTGCGGCGCACCTCGACGAGGTCGTCGGCGACGAGGCGGTGCCCGCGCATGATGAGGTCGAGCGCCGCCTCGGACTTGCCGATGCCGCTCTTGCCGAGCAAGAGCACGCCGACGCCGAGGACGTCCATGAGCACGGCGTGGATGCTGGCCGTGGGCGCGAGCTGCAGCTCGAGGTGCTTTTGGATGGCGTCGATCGCCAGCGACGACACGATGGGCGTGCGCAGCAGCGGCACGCCGAGCCGCTCGGCCCAGTCGAGCAGGATCGGCGGCACGTCGAGGCCCTTCATGACGATGATGCACGCGGGGTCGAGCGTCATGAACGACTCGACGGAGCGCGACGCCTCTTCGGCCGTGAGCGTCTCGAGGTACGAGATCTCGGTCGCGCCCAGCACCTGCACGCGCTCGGGGTGGACCTGCTTGACGTAGCCGGCGAGCGCGAGGCCCGGCTTCTGGATGCGCTGGTTCGTGATCCGACGCGAGAGGCCCTTCTCACCGGCGAGCAGGACGAGGCGTAGACCCGAGCTCTCGTCGAGGAGCGACCGAACGGTGAGCATCGGGGTCACGGGTTCGTCCTCCTCGCGGGCCTAGTACTTCGCGTCCTCGTCGGAGATGACTTGGTACATCGCCTCGCCGGTCGGCGCCGCCAGCAGCCGCGCGCGAAACTCGGGATCGCGGAACAGCCGCGACAGGCGCGCGAGCGCCTTGAGGTGCACGCCCGTCGAGCTCACGGGCGCGACGAGCATGAACAGCAGGTGCGTGGGCCGCCCGTCGATCGAGTCGAAGTCGAGGCCGGCGCGCGAACGGCCGAGCACGCCCGCGAGGTGCCCGATGGCGTCGAGCTTGCCGTGCGGGATCGCGATGCCGTCGCCGATGGCCGTCGACGCGAGCAGCTCGCGCTCCTCGAGCACGCGGCGGAGCTCCTCGGCGTCGAGGCTCGGCTCGAGCGAGGCCATGCGCGTCGACAGCTCGGCGAGCGCCGCCGCCTTCGTCGTCGCCGCGAGATCGGCGACGATGGCGTTCGGCCGCAGGAAATCGAGGACCTTCATGGCGGTTCCGAGAGCCCTCCGCGCGATCGACTACGTGGCGGCTGAACCCGAGCGGCCGGTCTCGACGAGACGGTAGTTGCCGTCCTTGCGACGGTACAGGACCGAGATGCAGAGCGACGCCGCGTCGGTGAAGACGAGCAGGTCGTCGCCCAGCAAGTTGAGCTGCATGACGGCGTCTTCGACGGTCATCGAGCGCACCGTGAACGTCTCGTCCTTGACGACGCGGTAGCCACCGGGCGCCGGCGCCGGCGCGCCGTCCTTCGGCGACGGGCTCACGGGACGAGGCTCGAGCTCCTCGGCGTTGATCGTCAGCTCGCGCATCGAGACCGCGGGGCCACCGTGCGGCTTGTGGTCGCGGATCTTCTCCTTCCACTTGCGGACCTGGCGCTCGATGCGCGCGGCCGCGAGATCGATCGAGGAGTACATGTCCTCGGTGACCTCTTTCGCGTTGATCAGGATGCCGTTCGGCAACGTGATCTGGAGATCCGCGACGTGGTTGAAGCCTCGCTCGACCGAGAACACGGCGTGGGCCGCGATCGGGTCCTTGTTGAAGTATTTGCGAAGCTTGTCGAGCCGGTCGGCCGCGTACTCGCGGACGGCCTGCGAGGCGTCCATGTGACGAAACGTCGTCGATAGCTGCATCGTTAAGCCCTTCTCCTCGAAACTATTACCCCATTTCCTCGTCGGGGAATAGCCGAAGGGACTAAAAAACCTGTCGTCGCTTCGAGCTCGAGAGGATGCGAAGCTGCTCGCGGTACTTCGCCACCGTGCGGCGCGCGATCTCGATGTTCTGGTCGCGCAGCAGCTCGACGATCTTCTGGTCGGAGTGCGGGTGCTGCGGGCTCTCCGAGCCGATGATCTGCTTGATCTTGAGCTTGACCGCCTCGGACGCGAGGTCGTCGCCGTCGGTGCGCGCGATGCCCGAGTTGAAGAAGTACTTCAGCTCGTAGATGCCCTGCGGCGTGTGGACGTACTTGTTGGTCGTCACGCGCGAGACCGTCGACTCGTGCATGCCGATGTCCTCGGCGACGTCGCGCAGAATCAGCGGCTTGAGGTGCGCCGTGCCCTTGTCGAAGAAGTCGCGCTGGAACTTCAGGATCGACTCGGTGACCTTGACGATGGTCCGCTGCCGCTGCTGGATGCTGCGGATGAGCCACTGCGCCGAGCGCAGCTTCTCTTGGATGTACTCCTTGGCCTTCGAGCCGCCCGAGAGCGCCTGCCGGTAGAAGTCGCTGATCTTGAGCTTCGGCAGGCCGTCGTCGTTGGCGACGACGAAGTACTTGTCGCCGACCTTGTGGATGTAGACGTCGGGCGTGATGTACGTCGGCTCTTCCGAGGTGTACTGCCGACCCGGCTTCGGGTCGAAGGTCATGACGACCTTGGCGGCCTCGTAGATCTCGTCGAGCGGCTGGTTCAGGTCCTTGGCGATCGCCTGGTAGTTCTTTTTTTCGAGGTTCGGCAGGTGCCGCTCGAGGATCCCGATGACGACGTCGTCGTCGGCGCCGATGTGGCGCGCCTGGATCTTGAGGCACTCCTGCAGATCCCGCGCGCCCACGCCCACGGGGTCGAACTCTTGGACGCGCGCGAGCACGCCCTCGGCGACGGCCAGGGTCACGCCCGCCTCCTCGGCGAGGTCGGCCAGCGGCTCCTCGAGATAACCGTCGGGCGTGAGGTTGCCGATGATGAGCATCGCGATGCCCTCTTCGCCCGGCTCGAAGTGCGACAGCTTCAGCTGCCATTCGAGGTGATCGAAGAGCGACGTCCCGCGCGTGAGCGTCGACTCGAGCGACGGCAGGTCGTCGTTGTTCGACTTGTAGGACGGCATCGGCGCCGAGGCCGCCTGGTTCTCGAGGTAGCCCTCCCAGTCGAAGTCGCCGACGGCCTCTTCGGCGCGGCTGTCGGTCTTGACCTCGGCGGTCTCGACGCGCTCCTGCGAGACTTGCTGCGCCGGCATCTCGGTCTCGCCCACGCGCTCGGCGTCGCCTTCGGGCGCGTCGACCTGCATGGCCGCGTCGGACGTCTTCGCCTGCTCGGCGCTCGTGTCGACCGAGTCCTCGAGCACCGGGTTCTCGAGGATCTCGTCGCGGACCATGTCCGCGAGCTCCATGCGAGACAGCTGCAGCAGCTTGATCGCCTGCTGCAGCTGGGGCGTCATCACCAGCTGCTGCGAGAGCTTGAGGTGCTGTTTTATCTCCATGCGCGCGTGGATCCGATGGCGGTCATTCGCGAGGGGTCATCTTGCTTGTAGCAGAAGTGGTGCCACGTTAACAAGGCGCAAAACATGGAGGTGGTATATGTATTGCAAGAGGCGCTTCTGTGCCCCTTCCGCAACGTACCATTCGGAAATCATAGAGATTTCCGCGGCGGGGGGCCTCACCCCTCCCGATTTAAGCGTGCGCGATCGGCGCGTTGAGCGTCGCGCCGGGCGTCCTACGATCGCCGACACGCTCGTGGAGCGCGGCCGCGATGAACGACTGGAACAGCGGGTGCGGCGCCTGCGGCCGAGACTTGAACTCGGGGTGGAACTGGCACCCGACGAAGTACGGGTGGTTTGGCAGCTCGATCATCTCGACCAGCCGGCGATCGGGCGACAGGCCCGAGATGATCAGCCCCTTGCTCGTGAGCGCCTCGCGGTAGTCGTTGTTGACCTCGTAGCGGTGGCGATGGCGCTCGGAGATCTCGGTCGTGCCGTAGGCCGCCGCGGCCTTCGTGCCCGCGCCGAGGATGCACGGGTACGCGCCGAGCCGCATGGTGGCGCCCTTCTCCGTGATGTTGCGCTGCTCGGGCATGAAATCGACCACCGGGTACGGCGTCTTCGGATCGATCTCGGTCGAGTTCGCGCCCTTGAGGCCGGCGACGTCGCGCGCGAACTCGATGACGGCCATCTGCAGGCCGAGGCAGATGCCGAAGAACGGCACGCCGTTCTCGCGCGCGTAGCGCACGGCTTCGATCTTTCCTTCGATGCCGCGGCTGCCGAACCCCGGCGCCACGAGGACGCCGTCCATGGACGACAGGAGGGCCGCCGCGCCCCGACGCTCGATCTCCTCGGAGTCGATGTGGTGCAGGTTCACGCGGCAGTCGTTGCCGATGCCACCGTGGATGAGCGCCTCGTTCAAGCTCTTGTACGACTCGACGAGGTCGACGTACTTGCCCACGAGGCCGATCTCGACCTCGGCCGTCGGGCTCTTGCGCAGGTGCACGACGCGCTCCCAGCCCGTGAGCTCGGGCGCGCGCGTCCAGATGTTGAGCAGCTCGCCGATCTTGTCGTCGACGCCCTCGGCGTGGAAGCGGATCGGCACCTCGTAGATCGACGACACGTCCTCGGCCGAGAAGACGCAGTCGGCGGCGACGTTGGTGAACATCGCGATCTTCTTCTTGAGCGGCGGCTCGATCGGCTTCTCCGAGCGACAGAGCAGCACGTCGGCCTGGATGCCGATCTCGCGCAGCTTCATGACCGAGTGCTGCGTCGGCTTGGTCTTGAGCTCGCCCGCGGCGCCGATGTACGGCACGAGCGTCACGTGAACCGAAATGGCGTTCTGCGCGCCGACCTCGAGCCGGAGCTGACGAATCGCCTCCAAGAAAGGAAGGGATTCGATGTCGCCCACGGTGCCGCCGACCTCGACGATGAGGACGTCCTGGCCTTTGGCGCAGGCGAGGATGCGCGCCTTGATCTCGTCGGTGACGTGCGGGATGACCTGCACGGTGCCGCCGAGGTACTCGCCGCGGCGTTCTTTCTGGATGACGGTCTGGAAGATCTGGCCGCTCGTGACGCTGTTGAGCTTCGACATCCGCTGCGAGATGAAGCGCTCGTAGTGGCCGAGGTCGAGGTCGGTCTCGGCGCCGTCGTCGGTCACGAACACCTCGCCGTGCTGCGTGGGGTTCATCGTGCCCGGGTCGACGTTCAAGTACGGATCGAGCTTTTGGATCGTGATGCGCAGGCCGCGCGACTCGAGCAAGCTCCCGATCGAAGCGGAGGCGAGTCCCTTGCCCAGCGACGACACGACGCCGCCGGTCACGAAAATGAATTTGGTCTGCTTCGCAGACCCTTTTGCAGGCGCGGTCATTTCAAGAACCCCTATCCGCGTCTGCGCCGGCTCGGAAGCGAGCCGTCTGTCTTGACGCCGAGAAGAATGTCGTCTTCAACTCGGGAGAGCATTCTTTCTTTCCGAGTGAACGAAGTCAACGCGAATGAGAGCTGATCGTGGCCGGTGAGATCATTCTCATCATCGAAGACGACGTTCACATCGCGCGACTCGTGTCTCAGGTGCTGCGCGAGGCGGGCTACGCGCCCGAGCTCGTGCGCGACGTCGGCGCGGCGCGCGCGCTCGCGACGCAGGGGTGGCGGCCCGCGGCGATGCTGAGCGACCTGTTGATAAGTGGCTCGGCCGGGCCCGAGCGGTTGCAGAGCGAGCTCGAGGCGTTGTTCCCGGGCGTGCCGCTCGCGCTCATGACGGGCGTGCCGCCCAAGCGCCGCGCCGCGATGGGCGTCGATCACGGGCGCGTCATCGAGAAGCCGTTCGAGCTCGAGGCGCTCTTGGGCGTCGTGGGTGACATGCTGGGGACGCGGTGAAAGTCGTCCACGGGCTCGCGGCGGCGACGCCAAACGCACGGGCGCTCGCGCTGGCGATCGGCAACTTCGACGGCGTGCACTTGGGGCACCAGGAGCTGGCGCGGCAGGCGCGCGCGCGCGCGGCGGCCTTCGGCGGCGAGGCGGGCGTGCTCACGTTCTGGCCGCACCCGGCGCGCGTCTTCGCGCCCGCGCTCGCGCCGCCGCTCATCGTGACGCTCGAGCGTCGGCTCGAGCTGCTCGCCTCGACCGGCCTCGACATCGCCTTCGTCGAGCCGTTTACGCGCGAGCTCGCGGCCGTCGAGGCCGAGGCCTTCGTTCGCGAGCTGCTCGTGCGGCGCCTCGGCGCGAAGGAGATCGTCGTCGGCTACGACTTCAGCTTCGGCCGCGGGCGGCGCGGCAACCCCGAGCTGCTGCGCGCGCTCGGCGCCGAGCTGGGCGTGGGCGTCACGATCGTCAGCCAGATCTCTGCCGACGGCCTGCCCTGCTCGTCGACGAAGGTGCGCGAGCTCGTGCTCGAGGGGCGCGTCGAGGGCGCGGCGCTCGTGCTCGGGCGGCCGTTCGAGATCACGGGCCCGGTCGTGCGCGGCGCGCAGCGCGGACGTGGCCTCGGCTTCCCGACGGCCAACGTCGCGCCCGAGGCCGAGCTTCTTCCCAAGCTGGGCATCTATGCGGCGCGCGCGCACGTGCTCGACGCCGCGGGCGCCTTAGATTCTACGTATGACGTCGCGCTCAGCGTCGGCAGCAACCCGACCTTCCAGACGGCGGGCGGTAACCCCGTGACCGTCGAAGCGCATCTGCTCGACTTCGAGGGCGACCTCTACGGCCGGCGCTTGCGGCTCGAGGTGGTCCACCGCCTGCGCGACGAGCGGCGCTTCGACAGCGTCGACGCGCTCGTTGAACAGATTCGCGCCGACGTCGCCGACGCGCGCCGGAGGCTGGCGTCGTGAGCGATCCGTTCGAGACCGAGACGATGGCCGAGCTGTGCGCGAAGCAAGGCCAGATCGGCGAGGCGCTCGCGATCTACAGGCGGCTCGTCGCGGCGGCGACCGACGCGGCGACGCGCGCCCGTCACGGCGAGCGCCTCGCGGCTCTCGAGATGCGTACGCAGGCGCCGACGCTGACGATGATGCCCGCCGCGGCGCCCGCCGAGCCGACGCTCGCGCTCGAGCGGCGCGGCGACGCCCTCACCCTCCGCTGGGCGCTGCCCGACGGCACGGCCGCGCCCGCGCTTCAGGTCTTGCTCGTCACGCGCGGCGCCAAGGGCGTCGAGACCGAGACGCGCACGCTGCGCCTGACCTCGACGCGCGGCGCGACGGTGGTCGACGCGCACGGCGTCGTGACCGTGCGCGCCGCCGTCGGACGTCTCGACGGCGACCGCTTCATCCCGCTCGCGCTCACGAGCTAAAAACGCCTCGCGGCGTCGCTGCGTTCTCGCGATCCCTGTGATATAGGACGTGACGTCATGACGACATTTTCAGGCGTGATCACGGCGCTCGTGACGCCGCTGCGCAACGACAAGGTCGACGAAGAGGCGCTCCGCAGCCTCATCGACGATCAGATCGCGAGCGGCGTCGACGGCCTCGTGCCCGTCGGGACGACGGGCGAGTCCCCCACGTTGACGGTCGAGGAGCACATCCGCGTCATCGAGATCACCGTGCAGCACGCGAAGAAGCGCGTCCCCGTCATCGCGGGCACGGGCTCGAACTCGACGCGCGAGACGGTCGAGATGTCGCAGGCGGCGAAGCGCGTCGGCGCCGACGGCCTGCTGCTCGTCACGCCCTACTACAACAAGCCGGGCCAGGAGCACCTCTACCGCCACTTCAAGGCGGTCGTCGCGGCCGTGCCTATGCCGACGGTCCTCTACAACGTTCCCGGACGCACGGGCTGCGATCTGCTGCCCGAAACGATCGCGCGCCTCGCGGCCGAGGTGCCGGAGATCGTCGCCGTGAAGGAGGCGACGGGGTCGACGCTGCGCGCGTCGCAGATCCTCGCGCGCACGGGCGATCGCGTCGCCGTGCTCTCGGGCGACGACGCGACGGCCTTCCCGATCTTCGCGCTCGGCGGCAAGGGCGTCATCTCCGTCGTCAGCAACGTCGCGCCGAAGGAGTTCTCGGCGATGTGGGACGCGGCCGTCGCGGGCGACTGGAAGAAGGCGCGCGAGCTGCACTACAAGTGCCTGCCGCTGTCGGAGGGTCTGTTCGTCGAGGCGAACCCGGTGCCGGTCAAGGCGGCGCTCGCCATGATGGGGCGCATTGCCGACGAGCTGCGCCCGCCGCTGTACCCGCTCGCCGACCAGCACCGCGAGAAGCTCCGCGCGGCGCTCAAAGACCTGAAGCTGGTCTAAGGACCATGCGCATCGCCATTCTCGGCGCCGACGGGCGCATGGGGCGCGCCCTCGTGCGCGCGATCGTCGCCGCGGGCCCCGAGGCCAAGCTCGCTGCGGCGACCGAGCGCGCGGGCAGCCCCGCGCTCGGACAAGACGCGGGCACCGTCGCGACCGGGCAGCCGCTCGGCGTCGCCATCACGGCCGGCGTTCCTGCCACGAGCGCCGCCGACGTGTGGATCGACTTCACCGTGCCGGCCGCGGCGATCCCGTACGCCGAAGCCGCCGTCGCCGCGAACGCCGCGCTCGTCGTCGGCACGACCGGCCTCGGCGACGAGCACCGCGCCGCGCTCGCGGTCGCGGCCAAGAAGATCCCTGTCGTCTTCTCGGCGAACTACTCGGTGGGCATCAACGTCATGCTCAAGCTGATCGCCGACGCCGCGCAGACGCTGGGCCCCGCCTACGATCTCGAGATCGTAGAGACCCACCACCGCCTCAAGCGCGACGCGCCTTCGGGCACGGCGCTGCGGCTCGCCGAAGCGCTGACCGAAGCCACGGGCCGCAACCTCGCCACCGACGCCGTCTACGCGCGCCACGGCGAGGTCGGCGCGCGCACGGCGAAGGAGATCGGCATGCAGACGCTGCGCGGAGGCGACGTCGTGGGCGACCACACCGTCCACTTCCTCGGCATCGGCGACCGCGTCGAGATCACCCACCGCGCGAGCTCCCGCGACACGTTCGCGCACGGCGCCGTGCGCGCCGCGCTCTGGCTCGCGGGCCGCCCCGCCGGCCTCTACGACATGCGCTCGGTTCTCGGTCTTTAAGGCACGGCCGGTGGCGCGCCCGCCGGCGCCGCGGGCGGCGCCGCGTACGACGGCGGCGGCGCGCTCGGCGGCGCCGACGACAGCGGCATGGCGACGCCCGCGCTCGCGACGATGCCGTCGACCGGAAGCTGCCACACGCCGCTCACCGGGCCCCACCCGACGGAGAGCCGTCCGATCGAGCCCGCGTCGAAGAACACCGTGCCCTCGAGGCGGTAAGGAATTGTGAACGTGGGCAGGCGGCCCTTCTTGAGCTCGCCCACCGATTGGTTCGCGAGATCGCGCATGATGCGGAGGAGCTGCTCGGGCCCGAAGGCGTAGCGAACCGTCACGTCGATCTCGCTCGCGGCCGACAGCGGCGGCAGCGTGAACGTCGGCACCTGACCGTTGGCGACGGCGACGCCCGCCGAGATCAGCAGCGACGGGAGCGACTTGTCGACGAAGTCGTTCATCGAGCGCACGTCGCGCGACGACGCCTCGCACGAGGTCGGCGCGACGCCGCCCACGCAGCCCGCGACGTCGGGCGGGCATAGGCTGATGCACAGCGCGCCCAGCGACTCGTTGCCCGCCGCCGGGAACACCGTGGCCGCCGCGAGCGCGCTCGCGACCGGCACGGGCACCTGGTTCGGGTTCGCGACGTGGAAGTGCAGATCGAACGCGACCTGCATCGCCGTCGGGTCGGGCCGCGCACCGAAGAACTGCTGGCACACCAACCCGGACGTCCCGAGTGGCGCGTTGATGAGGTCGGGACAGTAGTAGGCCGCGTACGTGCGCATCGGCGGCGACTGCACGAGGGTCGCGCCCGTGAACGTCACCCTGGGCGGTGAGATCGGCACGGGCACCTGCCCCAGCGTCTGCGGAAAATTGAAGCCCGCGCACGACGTCGCCGCGCCCGCGCTCACCGCGAAGGCCAACAGGAAGGTCGCGCGCCCCGCCGAGATCCTTTTCATCGCGCGCGAGAATACCCGCTCGTGTGCGCCCGTCGACAGCGCGGTTCATGCACGGCCGTGGCGGGAAGGTAACCGCACAGATCCATGACCGATTCACCCCAAGCCTTGCCGGCCCTTAAGGTGCGTGTTAATCGGTTCGAGCCAAAAGCTGTATCGACCCAACGAAGGGAGATCGAATGCGTTCCAACAAGACCGTTCTCATGCTGTCTGCTCTACTCGCCCTCGGCGCCGCCGCCGTCGGTTGTGACCCGTCGAAGGCCGAGCTCGAATCGACGAAGGCGACGCTCACGAGCGTCACGGCCGAGCGCGACGGCCTCAAGACGCAGCTCGACGCCGCCAACGCGAAGGCGACGGCGCTCCAGGCGCAGGTGACCGACCTGACGACGAAGCTCGCCGCCGCGACGACGCCGCCCCCGGCCCCCGCCGCCGAGCCGGCCAAGGAAGAGAAGAAGGGCGCGAAGCACGCCGCCAAGCCCTCGACGAAGCCCGAGCCCACGACGGCCGCCGCGCCCGCGCCGACGACCGGCCCGGCCAAGGAAACCCGCCGTGGCGCGGGCCACTTCTAGGACTCAAAGAGGAGATAAGGCCATGACCTCTTCGCGCAAGAATTCGCTTTCATTCTGTCTCCTCGCGCTCGCCGGGGCGTTCGCGCTCGCGAGCTGCTCGGGCACGAGCTCGTCTGACGACGGCGGCGACGCCGCCACGCCGGCCGACAGCAACACCAACGACGGCCCCACGCTGTACGGCCTCTCGGTCGGCGACAGCTGCTTCGACATCGTCTCGGCCGCCGCGGGCTCGAACGACGGCTGCGATCTCGGCGTCGCCGACACGGTCGCCAACATGGGCGCGGTCGGGTCGACGAAGCTCGTGCACTACGACATGGCCACGGCGACGCTCACCGTCGGCACGGCGGGCTCGCTCGGCGACGGCGTCGTCACGAACAACATGGGCACGCTCCTCCGCGAGGGCGACACGTCGGACTCGCAAATGACGACGTGCACGTGGCACCAGAAGGACACGTCGGTGGTGACGCTCACGGCCACGAACCAATTCGACATCTCGGTCACCGAGGTCGAGTCGAACTTCGCCGCCGCCTGCACCGCGCCCCCGACGGGTGGCATGTGCACGTCGACGTGGACGTGGACGATGAAGAAGAACCCGAACAAGTCGCCGACCTCGAACCCGCCCTGCAGCCAGTAGGCGATACCTCGTGAAGAAGACGACCCTTCGGGTCGCGACGCTCGCGCTCGTGCTGGGTGGTGGCTGCGCCACCAGCACGACGCGTTCGCTCGAGACGACCCTGGCCGAGGCGATGGTGACTCCCGACCAGGAGAACCAGCTGGGCCTGCAGCTCAAGCAAGACCTCGACACGAACCAGCACGCCGTCTACATGACGGATCCCGAGGTCGTCACCTACGTGCAGACCGTCGCCGGCAAGGTCATCGCGCTCGGCAAGAAGGACCGGCCGGACGTGACGTGGCAGGTGTTCGTCCTCGACGATCGCAAGACGGTCAACGCCTTCGCGACGCCGGGCGGCTACCTCTACGTGTACCGCGGGCTGCTCGAGATGGCCGACAACGAGGCCGAGCTGGCCGCCGTCATGGCGCACGAGACCGGTCACGTGGTCGCGCGGCACGCGGCGCGCTCGATGGTCGCGTCGTACGGGCTCGACGCCGTCGCCAAGATGGCGGGCGGCGAGAACCCGGGCCTGCTCACGCAGCTCACGACGACGATCGCCGGCAAGGGCATCCTGCTGTCGCACTCGCGCGCCGACGAGACCGAGGCCGACGAGTACGGCGCGCGCTACGCCGCGGGCGCGGGCTACGACCCGCACGCCTTCGCGTCGTTCTTCCAGCGGCTGCAGGCGCAAGAGGGGTCGAGCCCGAAGATCATGAACTACCTCTCCGATCACCCGGCCACGGGCGATCGCATCACGCACATCAACGCGTACATCGCCGCGAACAACCTCTCGGGGTCGAACCTCGGCGAGGCCGACTACGCGAAGATCAAGCGCCGCCTCGCGACGCTGCCCAGCGCGACGCCGGCCCCCGCGGCCGCCAAGCCGTCGGGTCCGCCCGCCGGCGCGCCGCCCGCCGCGCCGTAGGAACCGCCGCCCCCGCACGCGCTCGCCGATTTGTCGGCGGGCGCGGGGGGCCCGTAAGATGGGCGCGATGGCCACCCGACCCACGGCGCGCGCTCGCGCCGCGACCAAGAGCCCCGGCGCCGCGATCGACTTCGGCGAGCTGCCCACCGAGTCCGTGCACCCCGACGCCGCGCACCTCGACGAGATGCCGGCCGAGAAGGTCGTCGCGCTCATGGTGGGTGAAGAGGCCCGCGCGGCCCGTGCCGCCGCCGCGCGCGCGCCGCTCATCGGACGCGCCGCCGAGCTCGTCGCGGCGAAGCTCGCCGCGGGCGGGCGGCTCGTCTACGCGGGCGCCGGCACGTCGGGGCGGCTCGGCACGCTCGACGCCGTCGAGTGCGTGCCGACCTTCGGCATCCCGCCCTCGCGCGTCGTGCCCGTGATCGCGGGCGGCCCGGCGGCGCTCACGCGCTCGGTCGAGGGCGCCGAGGACAGCGCGCGCGACGCCGAGCAGCGCCTGCGCCGCGTCGCCGTCGGCCCCAACGACGCCGTTTGCGCCATCGCCGCCTCGGGCGTGACGCCGTTCGTGCACGCGGCGCTCGAGTATGCGCGCTTCCGGCGCGCCGGCACGATCTTCGTGACGTGCGGCCGCGTGCCGGCAAGAGAAGAAGGAAACGTCGCCGACGTCGTCATCGCGCTCGACACCGGGCCCGAGGTCATCGCGGGCTCGACGCGCCTCAAGGCGGGCACGGCGACGAAGATCGTCTTGAACGCGATCTCGACGACGGCGTTCGTGCTGCTCGGCAAGACCTACGCCGGCCTCATGGTCGACGTGCGGCCCACGAACGCCAAGCTGTGGGCGCGCGCCGTGCGCATCGTGCGCTCGCTGTCGGGCCTCGACGCCGTGGCGGCGCGCAAGCTCATCGAGAAAGCGGGCGGGCGCGCCAAGGTCGCGCTCGTCATGCACCACGCGGCCGTCCCCGCGGCGCGCGCGCGCGAGCTGCTCGTGCAGCACAAGGGCTCGCTGCGCGCCATCGTGGGCGACCTGCCCGTGCAGGCCGTGCCGGCGGACGAGGACGAGGCGTGACGTCCCCGCCGGCGGACCCGCTGCTCCGGCTCTTCGAGCTGCGCGCGCGGCCGTCGCGGCTCGTCGTCGGCTTGCTGTCGGGCACGAGCGCCGACGGCACCGACGCCGCGCTCTGCGAGATCGCGGGCGCGGGCGAGACGACGCGCCTCACGGTGAGGTCGTTCGTGACGACGCCCTTCGCGCGGCCGCTGCGCGAGCGCATCTTTCGTCTCGCGAGCGCCGACGCCGCGGAGCTGTGCGACGTCGACGTGCTGCTGGGCGAGGCCTTCGCCGAGGCGGCGCGCGACGCGTGCGACGCCGCGGGCGTGCGCCTCGACGACGTCGACCTCATCGGCTCGCACGGGCAGACAGCGCTGCACCACCCGCGCTCGGCGGGCAAGCTGGGCGCGACGCTGCAGATCGGCGAGGCGGCCGTCATCGCCGAGCGCACGGGCCGTCCCGTCGTGAGCGACTTCCGCGTTCGCGACGTCGCCGCGGGCGGGGAAGGCGCGCCGCTCGTGCCGCTCGTCGACCACTTGCTGTTTCGCAAGCCGGGAATGCCCCGAGCGCTGCAGAACATCGGCGGCATCGCCAACGTCACGCTCGTGCGCGATCGCCTGGCCGACCTCGTCGCCTTCGACAACGCGCCCGGCAACATGCCGCTCGACGCCGTGGCCCGCGCCGCCTCCGAGGGCACCGAGGCGTTCGATCGCGACGGCGTGCGCGCGGCGCGCGGGCGCGTCGACGCCGCGCTCCTCGCCGAGCTGCACGGCCACCCCTACCTCTCGCAGCCGCTGCCGAAGTCGACGGGCCGCGAGACCTTCGGCAAGGACTTCGCGTACCCGCTGCTCGCGCGCTTCGGCGGCCGGCTCGACGATCTGCTCGCGACGCTCACGCGCTTCGTCGCCGAGGCCATCGCGCGCAGCTACGAGGAGCAACTGCCCGTCGCGCCCGCCGAGGTGTTCGTCTCGGGCGGCGGCGCGCTCAACCCCACGCTCATGCGCCACCTCGCCGAGCTCCTCGCGCCCACGCCCGTCGCGACGAGCGCCGCGCTCGGGGTCGACCCCGAGGCCAAAGAAGCGATCGCCTTCGCCGTGCTCGCGAACGAGACGCTCTTCGGCCACGCCGGCAACGTGCCTCGAGTCACCGGCGCCGCGGGGCCGCGCGTGCTCGGAAAAATCTCGCTGTGACTACTGGCCGCCGTCGGGCGGCGAGACCGTCACCGTGCTGCAGGACGCGCTGCAGTTGTCGAGATCGGACGCACACTTCGTTTTGCAGGCGTCGTCGCTGCAGGCCTTGACGCAGGTCGTGTCGACGTCCTGGCAGCTGGCGTGGCAATCCTTGGCGGTGACCGTGTCGCCGCACGCGTTGGCGAACACGCCCGCGAAGGCGACCCCGACGATGACATGAGCAAGCTTGCTTCGAATGAGCGTTCGGACCATTTGGCACCCCCGGCCGAATCGCTTCGCAAGGGAAGTGCCACACGCCGAAGCACGCGAGAACTCGCGTTTTGCTCACGGGGCGTGGCGCCCGCGCCCCGCGCGCTCGTTGCGGAGTCGTGACTGACAGATCCGCCGCGGTGACGTCAGCCCCGCTCAACCAATGAGCGGGATATCGAGCACCGTCTTCAAGCCCGGCGACGCCGCGACGACCGCGGGGATCGCCGACAGCGTCGCGCCGACCGTGCCGCGATCGCCGTGGGTCCCGCCCTGCACGAGCACGTCGAGCGGCGGATCGCCCGCGATCACCACGCGGTCGTGCGGATCGGGAGCCGCCACCGACATCTCGAGATCGAGGCGCACGAGCTCGACGCCGCCGCGCAGGCCGACGGCCGACTGGCGCAAACCCGCGACGCGCCCGGGCTGGATGCCAGCGCGGGGATTCGCCGCGCTCGTGACGACGGCTTCGATCGTGTTCTTCACTTCGTCGAACTTGAAGCCGAGGCCGAGGCCGACGAGCGCGCACGATTCGGGCAAGCCGCGGTGACCCAGTCGGCGCGCCGCGACGCCGGCCTCGAACTCGGCGGGGGTCAGATCGGCGCCGACCTTGGCGCGCAGCGGGCCGCGGCGCTTGGCGGCGTCGACGACGCGCTCGACGCGCACGCTGTCGACGCGCACGCAGGCCGCCGCGAGCGTGAGCGGCAGGCGATCCATGACGAAGCCCGGGTTGACGCCCGTGCCCAGCACCGTGATGCCGCCGGCGCGCGCGCGCGCGTCCAGCTGACGCGCGAGCGCGGGAGCCGACAGATCGGCGTAAGAAAGATCCTCGCAGGTCGAGATCACGTCGACGCCGCGGGCCGCGGCCGCCTCGACGACGGGCAGCACGTCGGCGACCCCCGAGCCCGTCAGGACGAGCGCGACGTCGACGCCATCTGGTCGGGCGAACGCCTCGGCGGCGCTCGCGACGACGCGCACGCCGCACGCGCCGACGCCCGACAGCTCACCCGCGTCTTGCCCCACGAGCGCGGGCGCCGGGTCGGCGACGGCCACGAGCTCGAGCCCGGCGCGCGCCTTCACCGCCTTGAAAACCTCGCGCCCGATCGCGCCCAGGCCGACGATCGCGACGCGCACCACGGGACCGCCGGGGCCGCTCACTCCTCCATCTCCGCGAGATCCTCGCCGAGCTCCTCGAGGTAGCCCGAGATCTCGGCCGGCGAGAGCGAGTCCAGCCGACGCCGCACGCCCTCGAGCTGATCGCGCAAGCGCGACGCGTGCCGCCGGTAGTTGCCGAGCGTCGTGTGCAGCAGGATGACGTCGGCGCCCGCGTCGAGGCCCGCAAAGGCCGCGTCGCCGACGCGATCGCGCCCCGCCGTCGCCGCGCCCAGCTCGGCCTCGATCGCGCCTTCGAGCGCCGCGACCTTGGCGAGCTCATCGCGCAGGCCGGCTTCGATCGACGCGAGCTCGCGCGCCGTCGACGGCGAGATGTGGTCGCGCCCGTTGCTCGGCACGGCCACGGCGGCGGCGCGCAGCCGCGCCACCTCGGCCTCGAGCGCGTTCGTGCGCCCGCGCGCGGCGACCAGCTCGGAGGTGACCTCGGCCAATGCGCCCTCGGTGTCGGCCGCCGCGCCCATGACGCGCGCGAGGTTGGCGCGCAGCTCGTCGCGCTCGCGGCCCGTCGCCGCGAGCGCCTCGCTCGCGGCACGCCCCCGCGCCTCGTCCTCGGCGCTCGGCGCGGCAACCGAGGTCGCGGCCTGCTTCTTCTCGTGCTCGAGGCGCAGCAGCTTGCCCTCGAGCTCGGCGAGCCGCGTGCGGCGCGCGCGGTCGGACTCTTCGAGACCCTTGGCGTTCTTGCGCAGCGTCGCCGCCTCGGCCGTCGCCGCCTCGGCCGTCGCCTCGGCGTTGCGCAGCCCGTCCTCGAGCTCGGCGACGAGCGCCGTCTGCTCGGCGAGCGACGCGCGCAACGACGCGACCTCGTCGACGTGCACGCCCGCGGCGCGCTGGAAGTCCTCGAAGGCGCGCGCTCGCGACGCGCGCGCGGCGTCGAGCTCGTCGGCCTGCACGCGGCCCGTCTTGTCGGCGATCACCGAGTGGCCGATGGTCTTGCGCAGCTTCTCCTCGAGCTCGGCGAGCCGCCACACGAGCTCCTGCTTCTCGCCTTCGAGGCGCGCGATGCGCTCGTCGCGCGAGGCGACCGCCGTGTCGCGCTCGTCGCTGCCGCGCGCACGCGCGCACGCGGCGTCGAGCTCGGCGCGCAGCTTCGCGACCTCGCGCCGCTCGCGCGCCGTCGCCTCCTCGGCGAAGCGCAGCCGCTCGAGCACGTCGTCGAGCGCAGCCTGCCGCTCGCGCCCCAGCGCGCCGACCTCCTCCAAACGCTGCTCCGCCGCGCTCGCGCGCGCCTCGGCCTCGGACAGCGCGGCCCGCGCGCGCTCGGCCTCCTCGCGATCGCGAGGGTTCCAGGCCTCGGGCGCCGGCGCGCGCAGCGACGCGGCGAGGCGCGCCGCGACCGCCGACATCTCCTCGGCCGTGCGGCGGGTCAGGCTCATGACCGACTCGTCGGCGTCGGCGAGCGCGCGCCGGAGCTTCGCGACCTCGCCGTCGAGCGCCGCGCGATCCTCGGCCGCACGCCGCAGCCGCGCGCGCAGCTCCTCGATCTCCTCGCCCTGCGCGCGCGCGACGCGCACGGCCGACGCCGACTCGGCGCCCGCGTCGTCCAGCTTGCGGCGCAGCTCGGCGACGCGCGCCTCGGCCTCCTCGACGCGCGCGCGCCCGCGGCGCTCGATCTCGTCGAGGCGGCGCTCGGCCGTCACGAGGCGCGCCGACGCGCCGCGATCCTCGACCTCGCCCACCTCGGACAGCTTCGCTTCGATGGGCCCGAACGGCACCTGGACCAAGGCGTAGCCGAGATCGTCGGCGCGCAGGCCGCCCGCGACGGCGACGTAGGCCGACGGCGCCTCGTCCGACGAATCGGCGAGGCGCGAGTCCACGCGCAGCCCGTCGCCCTCGGCGTCGAACTCGACGACGCCGAAGCCCGCGAAAGGCGTCACGCCGAACATCTGCACGGCCGAGAAGTGCGGGACGAGCGCGTCCGAAAGCTCGTAGTAGCCGACGCCCGACGCGCCCGCGCCTCGCCGGTCGGCGCTCGTGACGATGAGGACGAGCCGACCGCCGTCGGCGAGCAGGCCGCCGAGCGCCGGGATCGCCTCGGGCCGCCGCAACAGCGCCTCGGCGTCGGGCACGATCACGACGTCGAACGGACCGCCCGGAACGACGTCGAGCAGGCTGCCGACGTGGCGAAAGGTCAGGTCGCCGCCCGCGGCCGAGGCGCCGCCGGCCGAGAGGACCTCGGGCCGCACGCGGGCGCGCTCGATGGCCGTCACGTCCGTGTCGATCGCGACGACGCGCGCCGCGCCCCGCGCCGCCAGCATCGCCGCCGAAACGCCGGCGCCGACGCCGACCTCGAGCACGCTCCGCCCCACGAGCAACGGCTCGAGATAGGCGTAGATGGGCAGCCGGCGGCCGAAGACCTCTTTCGCGCTGAGATCAGTCATGTATTTGGCGCGGACTATACCCCGAAACGTTTGCGCGCCCGGTCGCCTTGACTCGTACGAAAAACGGCCGATACGGGAACGGGCCCTCCTCTCTCCGCGGCGCGCCCGCGCCACATGAACCTCTCCCACCTCAAACGAAAATCGCTCGGCGAGCTGCACCAGCTCGCGGGGTCGCTGCGCGTCGAAGGCGCGGGCGGTATGCGCCGCCAGGACCTCATCTTCGCGCTCGTGAACGCGCAAGTGGGCGGGGGGCACGGCGAGATCACCGGCGAAGGCGTGCTCGAGACGCTGCCCGACGGCTTCGGGTTCCTGCGCTCGCCCGACGACAGCTACGTCCCCGGCCCCGACGACATCTACGTCTCGCCCTCGCAGATCCGTCGCTTCGACCTGCGCACGGGCGACACGGTCACGGGCCCGATTCGCCCGCCCAAGGAGTCCGAGCGCTACTTCGCGCTGCTCAAGGTCGACGCCGTCAACCACGGCCCGCCCGACGGCGCCGCGCGCCCCGCCTTCGACGACCTGACGCCGCTCTACCCCAACCGCCGCCTCACGCTCGAGCACGAGCCGACGAACCTCTCGACCCGCGTCGTCGATCTGCTGTGCCCCATCGGCATGGGCCAGCGCGGCCTCATCGTGTCGCCGCCGCGCGCGGGCAAGACGGTGCTGCTGCAGGACATCGCCCACGCCATCGCGCGCAACCACCCCGACGTCGTCCTTCAGGTGCTGCTCATCGACGAACGCCCCGAAGAGGTGACCGACATGATCCGCTCGGTGCGCGGCGAGGTCGTGAGCTCGACCTTCGACGAGCCGGCCGCGCGCCACGTCCAGGTCGCCGAGATGGTGCTCGAGAAGGCCAAGCGCCTCGTCGAAGCGCGGCGCGACGTCGTCGTGCTGCTCGACTCGATGACGCGCCTCGCCCGCGCCTACAACACGATCGCGCCCGCCTCGGGCAAGGTGCTGTCGGGCGGCCTCGACGCGAACGCGCTGCACAAGCCGAAGCGCTTCTTTGGCGCGGCCCGCAACGTCGAAGAAGGCGGCTCGCTCACGATCCTCGCGACGGCGCTCGTCGACACGGGCTCGCGCATGGACGACGTCATCTTCGAGGAGTTCAAGGGCACGGGGAACGCCGAGATCCACCTCGACCGCCGCCTCATGGAGAAGCGCCTCTTCCCTTGCCTCGACGTCAACGCCTCGGGCACCCGCAAGGAAGAGCTGCTGCAGCCCGCCGCCGCCATGAACCGCGTGTGGGTCCTGCGCCAGCTCATCCACCCGCTGTCGCCCGTCGACGCCATGGAGCTCCTTCGCGATCGGGTGGGAAAAACCGCCTCGAACCAGGCCTTCCTGGATTCGATGAATCAATAGCGAGGGTCCCGGCATCTGACCCCCTTGCGAAAGGAGCGGGGGTCACTTATAAAGAGCGGCTTCCGAGGGCAAGAACATGGCTAAAAAGGGAATTCACCCCGTCTACAAGGCGGTCACCATCAGCTGTGCGTGCGGCAACAAGGTCGAGACCTTCTCGACGAGGCCGTCGTTCAGCGTCGAAATTTGCTCGAACTGCCACCCGTTCTACACGGGCAAGCAGAAGTTCGTGGACGCCGCGGGCCGCATCGAGCGCTTCAACAAGAAGTACAAGACGGCCCCCAAGGCCGCCGCGCCCTCTGAATAGATAGAGCACGGGGACCGCGCCCGTGCTTGACGATCTTCTCCTGCGGAAGCTCGCGCTCGTCGAGACGCGCTACGAAGAGCTGTCCGCGATGCTGAGCGATCCGCAGGTGCTCGCCGACAAGCGGCAGCTGCAGAAGCTCTCGAAGGAGCACGCGGACCTGCGCGAGCTCATCGAGAAGCTGCGCGAGCACCGCGACGTCGTGCGCCGCGTGAGCGAGGCGCGCGAGCTGCAGAAGGATCCCGAGATGCGCGACATGGCGCACGAGGAGGAAAAGCAGCTCCTCGGCGAGCAAGAGCAGCTCGAGCAGGTCATGAAGGTCCTTCTCATGCCGAAGGACCCGAACGACGAGAAGAACATCCTGCTCGAGATCCGCGCCGGCACGGGCGGCGACGAGGCGGCGCTGTTCGCGGGCGATCTCTTCCGCATGTACTCGCGCTTCGCCGAGCGCAAGCGCTGGCAGGTCGAGCTCATGTCGAGCTCGGCGGGCGCCGCGGGCGGCGTGCGCGAGATCGTCGTGGGCATCAACGGCAAGGACGCGTACTCGTACCTCAAGTACGAGTCGGGCGTGCACCGCGTGCAGCGCGTGCCCGCGACCGAGACGCAGGGCCGCATTCACACGTCGACGGCGACCGTCGCCGTCATGCCCGAGGTCGAGGACGTCGAGATCAACATCGACCCCAAGGATCTCAAGATCGACGTCATGCGATCGGGCGGCCCCGGCGGTCAGTCGGTCAACACGACGGACTCGGCCGTGCGCATCCACCACATTCCGTCGGGCCTCATCGTCCACTGCCAGCAAGAGAAGTCGCAGCACAAGAACCGCGCGACGGCGATGAAGCTCTTGCGCGCGAAGCTCTACGAGATCGAGGAAGAGAAGCGCCAAGCGGCCGAGCGCGAGGCGCGGCGCTCGCAGGTCGGCACGGGCGACAGATCCGAGAAGATCCGCACCTACAACTTCCCGCAGGACCGCGTGACCGATCACCGCATCGGCCTCACGAAGCACAACCTGCCCGGCCTCATGGACGGCGACATCGGCGACGTCATCGAGAGCCTGCGCGCGCACTTCCAGGCCGAGGCGCTCAAGAACAGCGCGGCGCAGGACGCACCGGCAGCTTCATGAAAACCGTCATCCTCGACAGCTTCGCCGCCGACCAAGGCGACCCGACGTACACGTGGGAGGGGCTGCGCGCGCTCGGCGAGCTCGCCGTCTACCCGCGCACGCACGAGGACCAGGTGCTCGAGCGCTGCCGCGGCGCGGGCGCGATCCTCACCAACAAGGTCGACCTGCGCGGCGACTTGTTCGAGATGCTGCCGGAGATCAAATACGTCGGCATCCTGGCGACGGGCACGAACATCGTCGACCTCGAGGCCGCGCGCGCGCACAAGATCGCCGTCACCAACGTGCCCGGCTACGCGACCGACGCCGTGGCGCAGCTGACGATCGCGCTCATCCTGCGGCTCACGCACGACGTGAGCGCGCACGACGCCGCCGTCAAGGCTGGCCGATGGGCGGCGTCGCCGGATTTTTCGTTCTTCGAGCAGCCGCTCGTCGAGCTCGCGGGCAAGACGATGGCGGTCGTCGGCGCGGGCGCGATCGGCGGCACCGTCGCGCGCATCGGCGAGGCCTTCGGCATGCATGTGCTGCGCGCCGCGGTTCCGGGCGCGCCGCAGCGGCCGGGCGTCTCGCGCGTGCGCCTCACCGACGCGCTCGCCGAGGCCGACGTCGTCACCCTGCACTGCCCGCTGACGCCGCTCACGCGCGGCCTCGTCGACGCGACCTTCTTGCGCGCGATGAAGCCGAAGGCGATCCTCGTCAACACGGGGCGCGGTCCGCTCATCAACGAGGACGATCTGCGCGCCGCGCTGGCCGCGGGCCGCCTCGGCGGCGTCGCGCTCGACGTGCTGTCGACCGAGCCGCCGCCCGCCGATCACCCGCTGCTCGACGCGCGCGCGCCGTGGGCCAAGCGCGTGATCGTCACGCCGCACATCGGCTGGGGCACGCTGGAAGCGCGACGCCGGCTCGAGCAGTCCGTCACGCGGAACCTGCAGGCGTTCCTGAGCGGCGAGCGCCTGAACCGCGTCGATTAAGCGCTAACGCGACTCTCCGGTGAGGGTCACGATGACCGTTCGGCTTCCGCCGTGGTCGCGGTGCTCGCCGAGGTAGATGCCTTGCCACGTGCCGAGCGCGAGGCGGCCGTCGCGGATGGGGACGCTCACCGACGAGCCGAGCAACGACGCCTTGAGGTGCGCCGGCATGTCGTCGGCGCCCTCCGCCGTGTGCTCGAAGTACGGGGCATTCTCAGGCACGGCGCGATCGAACCAACGCTCCATGTCGGCGCGCACGTCGGGGTCGGCGTTCTCGTTGATGACCAGCGACGCCGACGTGTGCTGGATGAAGACGTGCGCGACGCCGACGCGGTAGCGCGCGAGCTGCGGCAGCGCCGCGACGATCTCGCCCGTGACGAGGTGAAACCCGCGCGCGCGCGGCTTGAGTCGGATCTCCACCTGATGCCAGGCCATCAAATTTTCTTAGCACGTGACGACTCTCACCGACGGTCGTTCGACGTTGCCAAAAGCGCCCGCGCGACTTAAATGAGGTTCGCGTCGGGAGCGTCCAGCGGGCGTCGCGTCACCAGCCTCTCGTTCAAGGAGCCTTTCATGTCACGCCTCATGCGTTGTCTCCTCGCCTTCAGCCTCGTCGCGCTCGTGGTGGGCGCGACCGCGTCGACGGCGCAAGCGCAGCAGTATTACCGGCGGCCGCCGCCCCCCGGCTACGGCCCGCCGCCCGGCTACTACCCGCCCCCGCCCGCCTATTACCCGCGCTACCGCAACGGCCTCGTCGTCGGCTTCGCCATCGGCGGTGGCGGCATCTCGGCGAGCGACTGCCTGCCTGGCTACTGCGGCGGCGCGTTCTCCGGCGAGTTCCACATCGGCGGCATGCTGACCGATCGCCTCGCGCTCGAAGGCGACATCTGGGGCAACGTCCGCGGCGTCTCGGGCACCGACGGCTCGCTCGCGCAGACCTTCTGGTCGGCGGCCCTGCAATTTTGGCCCATCGAGCCGCTCTGGCTCAAGGGCGGCCTCGGCATCGCGCACATCCCGGGCGACGACGCCGCTGCCATCAACGACGAGACCGCGCTCGGCCTCATGCTCGCGGCCGGCGTCGAGGTCGTGCAGATCCGCAACTTCGCCTTCGACATCCAGCTGCGCTTCGGCCACGGCTTCTACAGCGACGCGGACGGCGGCGGCCTCACGAACTACGCGCTGCTGTTCGGCTTCAACTGGTACTGACCGCGAAGCGATTCGACGATCGTGCTGATAGAGTCGCCGTCATGGCGACGTCAGATTCACTCCCCGCCGTGGCGCTCGTCGGCGTCGTGAGCTCGCCCGACGGCGTCGCGCGCTTCGCCGCGAGCGAGCGCGCGGCTCGCGTCGTCGACTTGCTCGAGGTGCGCGTCGATCTTTTTGATCTAGCAGGTGCGCCGAGCGTCGATCCCTGGGCCGATCCGTGTGCCCGCGTCGAGGCGAGCGGCACGCCCGTGCTCGTGACGATCCGCCTCGCCGCCCAGGGCGGCCGCTGGTCGCGCCCCGACGGCGAGCGCCTTCCGCTCTACCGCGCCGCCGCCGCGTTCGCGTCGTGGCTCGACGTCGAGGCCGAGAGCCCGATCGCGCGCGAGGTCGTCTCGCTCGCGCACGCCGCTCGCCGGCGCGTGATCCTCTCGCACCACGACTTCGCGCGCACGCCGCCCCTGCCCGACCTCGAGCGCGTCATGAGCGACGCCCTCGCCGCCGGCGCCGACATCGCCAAGCTCGCGACCCTCGTCGCCACCGACGACGATCGCGCCGCCCTCTTCACGATCCTCGCGCGCCACGCCGGCCGCGCGTGCGTCATCGGCATGGGCGCACGCTCGTCCGAGCTGCGCATCGACTTGCCCGCGCGCGGCTCGCGCCTCGCCTACGGCTACGTCGACACCCCCACGGCGCCCGGCCAATTGAGCGCTGACGAGATGGCCGACCGCCTGACGGTAGCCGGCCTTCCCATGACGCGCTAGGGGTGACCGATCGACGTGTTGCTCGCGTAGTAGTTTCCGTCCGATCGATGATCGATGACGATCGGAGCTTCGGTCACAGAAAACCACAATACGGCGGGCTGAGCGTCAACGACGCCAGCTCCCGAGACATTCGACCACGTTCCCCAGGTCGTACCCTCGAGAATTTCGTACACATGACCGTCGGTGCCCCAAACAACAGCGGCAGCCCTGGTGGTTCCGGTTCCATCTCGGTTGCCGACAGCCGAAAGACCCGAAGCGCCCCATCCGCCAAGGTACGACCATGTCGTATAGCAACCTCCGTACGAGCATTCGCTCCAATTCGGAAGATTTGGGCTCAAAAGGCCAAAGATCTGGACGGTCTGTTGTGGCGTTATCGCCACCCCCGGTGCCGACGTCAGGGCCTGAGCCCCGGCCTGCTGCCATCCTGAGGTCCCGCCTCCTGGATACAGGCGATTGATCCAGGGAATGTTGCTGTTATCGAGCGTAACGACAACCAGTCCGTAAGTGACGTCAGCTGTGACAGCGGGAGCACTGTTCGAACCACCCGGGGGTTGCCCGAATGTCGTGGAAGACCAGCTGCTCCAGGTAGAGGTCTTATGCGTCTCCCACATATTGCCGTCGGAACCACGGACGACCACGTAACCTTGATAACTGCCGCCGATTGGCTTGTATTCGGCGATCTGCGGGCCAGAGGTCGTTCCTCCCGTCGGATTTCCGATACTGACCCAAGCCGATGCTGAGGGTTGGAGGTCTTTGACCCAGATTGATCCATCTGATTTTCGAACGGCTACGGCGTCGTTCACCGTGGCATAGCCGACGGCGCCAGGAGCAACCAGGTTGAACCGATCTCCGACGTAAGCTTCGGCACGGCCGACGAACAACATCAAAGCGACCGCTGGAATCGCGAAGAACGTAGCTCTCATCATGTTCCCTCCTGTCTCTCAACCCGAGATGGGTCATCCGAGCTTATGAACTGGGAGGCTCACATAAATTGAGAGATCGTTAAGTATTCGTTCAGCACGGTGACGTAAACGTCGTTTGGTCAATATCGATCGACAGGTCGATTCCGACGCACTAGGTTTTCGTGCCGGTCTCGGGGGGGGAACCTGCGCTAGGAGCTCGCGTGTCTCATCCCCAGTTCGACCTTAGCGGAGCCGCGTCGACGTCAGACGCACAGCCCGCGACACTCGTCATCGGGCCGCTCGAAGTAGACCGGAACACCTACTCTGCATCGTGGGGCGGGCGCGAGATGGCGCTAACCGCGGCCGAATTCGATCTCCTTTGCTTCTTGATCGAAAATCGGCACCGCGTCTTGAGTCATGAGGAGATAGCTCGCGCCGTCCTGCGACGAACAGGTGGCGACACATCGCTCCTGGTGCGTGTCCACATTTGTCACCTGCGCAAGGCGCTCGGTCCCCAGAGAGAGATCGTCAGGACAGTCCGGCGACGAGGATATCGCCTCGATCCGACATCGGCAGGTCTACGAACCCTAGAGATCGCCCCAGCCCATTCGTAGGGCGAGCTGGCCGACGACGAGGCCCTTCTGAATTTGATAAAAGTACTGATAGTCGACACCAGCTGTCACGAGGAAGGTCGTACCACCGATGCCCTCGCCTATGAGCTTCGTCCAAATCTGCGCGCCGGCACGGACGTTCTCGTAGTCCTTGGGGCCCGTCGTTTCCTTGTCCCAGAAGATCGGGAAGACGAGGTGGAACATATCGGAGCCGAAGCCACCGTGTGACGGCGGCATGCCGGGGAACGTGTCGGCGCTGCGCACGCGGTACTGCAGCACGAACGTCGTACGGAAGCTTGAGAACGTCTGCCCCGGATCTGAATACAGCACCGTCGGCCCGTGACCGCTGACGTCGTAGTACTGGATGTTCGTCGTTTCATACGTACCCTGCAGCGTGAAGTCCGTCCAGTGCGGGCCTTCGAAGCGGGTACCGAGGTAGTAGTCGGTGCCCACCACGCGGTGCGATCCGTAGGCCTCGCCGTCCTGCATGAGGCCGCCGAAAAAGTAGAGGCCCCGTGTCGGCGTGCGATACGTCGAGAGACCGCCGTAGTCGATCGTCGGCAGCACTAGCGGGTGGTAGTCGCCGTACTCGAAGGTAACGGCTTTGATGATCTTTCGACGAAGCCGATCCTCGATGGGCGCCGGTTGCGACGGCAAGTCGAGGACGGCGAGCACGCCATTGACCGTGAGCTTGTCGGCGCCGAGGAACCGCGACACGCTCGGCTTGAACTCGTAGAGGTTGAGCGCCTCGCGCACGTTGGAAACACCCGGATGATTGACGTTCCAGGGGTGAAACTCGACGATGCCGTCACGCCACACACGCTGAACCGAGCCCGCGAGCCGAAGGTCGACGACCGGATACAGTGGGAACACGCGCTCGTAACCGAGACCGACCTGCTGGACCTGGATGTCGGAGAATTGGGGCAGCGTCGCGTCGCAGTCTCGCTGCGGAGGGTTGCAGTACCGGGTGGGGTCGTAGAAGTTGTAAACCTGGCTCGACCATTGTCGCAGGTACGTATGCAGCACATCGAACGTACCGATGTCGTTCTGGCGGATCCGCAGCTTGTTCTCGAACTGCAGGCGGTACGGCGCGCGCACGAGCTCCCACGTCTGACGTGCATCGAGCGGACCGTAAGGAGGCGGTGAACCCCCTGAACGGATCAGGCTGTTGGCGAACGCCTTTTCACCAGTGAATTGGCGGTACTCGTTGTTGAAGAAGAAGTCGCGCGTGTCCTTCGCCATGCGCAGCTGCGAAGAGAGACTGACACCCGGGGGCTTGAGGCCGTCCGAGTGCTGCGGATAAGCCTTCCAAGGAAGGAGCGGGAGGCCGTCCATCTGGTAGAGGACGACGAGATCGTGATGGACCCAGTCCTCGACGATCGTGTGGTACTCCTTCCAGCGACCAGCCTTCTTGATCGCCTCGAGCTTCCGCAGCGCCGCGTAGTAGTGGTCCTCGGCGGGCTCGACGACGGGACGGCGTGCACCACGGTGGCCGGTCCAATATTGCGCCGCCCACAGCTCGAGCCCCGGTTCGACGGGGTCGGCCTTGAGCGAGCGCTCATAGTAGTCCCACGCGTCCATGTCACCGACGCGCGCCTTGAGCTTCGCGATGACGCACAGCTTGATCGCGAGGACGGTGTCTGGCTGCCCCGCCTCGTCGAGCCACTCGAGCCGCTGCTTGAGCTCGTGGCGCATCTCCGCAATCGTGCGGTTCTCGGTCGCGTACTGATAGCGGCCGTAGCACTCGAACGGGTTGAGCTCCGGACCCGGGCTCGGCGGCGCGGGCGGAACGTCGTCGCTCGCGCGCGCAGGCGACGACAGAGCACAGAGAGAGACCACCATCGCGGCCAGTTGCACCGCGAACAACGAGACGAAAGATTTTTTCACGGCGCGGTCGTGTCCCAAACGATGTCGTCGAGATAGAGCTTCACCCCTTTGGATCCGTCTGGATCGGAGTCGTCGGGGTAGTGGATGGCCCAGCCGAACGCGCCGATGAGATCGCTTGCAAAGCCAGCGGCGTCACAGTTGTTCGGGATCTGCGGCGCGGGAGGAGCGGGCTCGACCACGCAATTTTGCCCCTTGGCGAAGTCGGAAAGCGGCAACGAGAAAGGACGAAGATCCGTCGTCAGGTCGGTTCCCACCATGAGCGACGTGTTGGCATTCACCGCGTCCTTATGGTCCGCAACGCCCACCATGTTCAGGTTATTGAAATTGCCCTGCGGATCGATGTCGCCAGAGAACGCGCTGAACGGCTGAGGAGAGCCGCCCATGGCCGTGTAAGGCATGGGCGCCTCGAGCGCGGCCTGGAATCTGATCTGCTTGAAGTTTTCCGACGTGACGGCGCGGCCATAAGAGCTGCCCCAGTTGTTTGCCGGAAACACCCAGTAGACGCCGGCCCAGTGGTTCGTGGGGTACGCGTCTTTGTGGTACGTGAAGACGTAGCAATCGCCGCGCGCGCCCACGGGGCGTGGTTTGCAGTTCGCGCTGTTCACCTCGACGGTGATATTTCCCAGCCTTTGGCCGTCGCCCATGTAGCCACTGGGCGTGAAGTAGTCGGAGACCGCGAAGGTCTCGCTGAGCGGCTCCGCCTGTTCGGGGGCGGGCAAGCACGCGGAGGCACCGAGGGCCATCGTCGCGGCGAGGAGGTGAATCGCACCGAGCGGAGGAGATCTCATTTGGCGGTCCCTACGAAAGTAAAAGATGCGGCCGCCGGAGAAGTCGGCGGCCGCATCCGAACGACGATCGCGCCGGTTACTGCGGGCAGGTCGTCGTGAACGTCTTCTGCGGGTACGTCGTCTCGCTGGGGTTGTTCTGCGAGAACGCGAGATCATCCTGCGGGATCTTCGAGACGTCCGAGTACGGGTACGTCGTCTCGTTGTCCCACTTGTAGAAGTGGAAGTAGTCGTACTCCGAGTGGAACGGATACGTGTTGTTCGCCGGGTTGCCGAAGGCGGCGGCGCTGTTGAACACCCAGAGGTTCAGCATGATCTTCGCCGACTTGTTCGGGATGGACGCGTTGCCGTCACCCTTGCAGGTGCCGCCCGCGCAGTCCTTGATCATCTTGCCGTCGACGTACCAGACGATGTTGTTGTTGGTCCACTCGAAGGCGTAGACGTGATCCGTCTGGATGTTGAAGCCGTTGCCCATCGGTACGCTACCGGCAGCGTGACCCGAGTTCGGATAAGCCGTATTGCCCGTGTTGGCCGGGTTGACTGTGTTGTAGGCCACCGAGCCCTTGATGTTGGCCTCAAGCTCGATGTCGATCTCGTTCCAGTAGTTCCACTTCGGCGTGCGGAACGCGAACAGCGTCGCGAGGAAGTTGCCGTCGGCGTTCTTGCCCGTGTTCTCGACGGGCGCCTTGAGCTTCGCCTCGTAACGACCGTAGCGGTAGTTGTTGTACTTCGTACGGAACTCACCGCTGAGGACCGGGAGCTTGCCGAGGCTCGTCGTCGTCTTGCACTTGTCTGACTCGGCGTAGGACGTGCCGGCCGCCACGCCGCCCGCCGGCGACGTCGCCGTGATAATCATGCGACCGTTCGCAAAGGTAATCGACCCCTTGTCGAAGCGCGTCTGGCCGTCCGGGTGCGGACCGCCGTCCGACCACGTCCAGATCGGATCGGTGTCGAGGTCGAGGTTCCCTGGGAAGTCCTCGACCATGGCGAGCGTAAAGCCCGCGTGCGTGTCGTACGTGACGCCCGACGAGCAGTGACCGACGACGCCCGAGGGGCACGCGACCTCGGTCTCGGCGCCGCCGCCCGTCGTGCCGCCGGCAGCCGTACCGCCCGTGCCGCCCGCGGCGGTGCCGCCCGTGCCGCCCGTCGGCGTCGTCGTGCCGCCCGAGCCGCCCGTCGGCGTCGTGCCACCGGTGCCGCCCGTCGGCGTCGTGTCGCCGCCCGAGCCGCCCGTGCTGCCCGTCGTGCCGCCGGTGCTGCCGCTCGTGCCGCCGGTGCTGCCGCTCGTGCCGCCGGTGCTGCCGGTCGTGCCGCCGGTGCTGCCGGTCGTGCCGCCGGTGCTGCCAGGCTGGCTCGGGGGGTTGGAACAACCGGCCGCCACTGCGATGGCGAGGCCGAGGGTGGAGAGGCTTGCTCGGAATTTCATCTGCTAATGCCTTTCTTCCGCAGCGCGGAAACTAAACTTGTCTCTTCTCAGAGTCGGGGGGCGATCGATCGGCTCAGGGGCTTCGTCGAGCGAAACGAGAGACTGTCGGGACCCGTCGTCGAACGCTTCGCCCGGGCCGCCGGGACGGTCGCACGGCGGTGGATGTCCCGCAATGCCCGACTTGTGGTGGAATATGCTTTTTTTTGAGCCACGGGACAAGTCAGAGCCAATAGGCCCACTGCACCACTGAGCGCCACCGGGCGTTGCATCGTCCGCGGGCCTCGTGCGATGGTCTGCGCCGCGTCGAGCCCCCATGAGTCAAAAACCGCGAATTTCCCGGTCATTCGTCTTCCTTTTGATCGCCGCCGCCGTCGTCGGCTGTGGCCCCTCGCAGCTGAAACCGCGCGCGATTCCCGGCGCGCCCGAGGGCCCTTCTCACAAGGTCGCCAAGGGCTACGTCGTGACGTCGCCCCCGCCTGGCATCCATGTGGGCCTCGACGAGAAGCGGAACAAGGTCTCGCCGAAGGTCACCGACGACTTCGAGGGCCCGGCCACGTCGAACGACTGGTGGTCGTCGCTGATCTGGCAGTTCGATCCGGCGAACCCGTACTCGTACGAGATGTACCCGCACCCGTTCGCGCTCAAGGCGCGCAAGGACGGGCTCGCCGTTGGCTACCCGAGCCAGGCCGTCGTGCGCGGGCGGCAGTACATGTTCCCGTACGAGAGCGATCTCGTCGTCGGGCTCGAGGGGCTCGCGTCGCCGGACACGCGCGTCGCTTCGTATTCGGACTGGGCGGTCACGGCGGATTGGCGCTCGGGCGACAGCCGCCTGCGCGCGACGTTCGGTCACGGCATGCCGTTCGTCTACTGCGAGCGCCAGGGCTCGGCGCCCGCGGTCGTCGAGATCTCGCGGCTCGCGCCCAAGATCGACGCGAAGAACGGCACGGGCGAGAAGACCGACGCCGACGCGAAGGACGAGACGCCGCCGGTGAAGGTGTTCCACGACGCGGGTGGCGTCGTCGGCCTCACGGTGGGCGAGCACCACTACGCGCTCTTCGCGCCGACGAGCGCGAAGTGGACGCGCGACGGCGACAAGTTCACGTCGAACCTCGACGGCAAGGACTACTTCGCCGTCGCCGTGCTGCCGGACGCCAAGCCCGAGACGCTCAGGCTCTTCCGCGAGCACGCCTACGCGTTCGTCACGGAGACGCGCGTGTCATGGAGCTACGACGACAAGGCCGCGACGCTCACGTCGACGTTCACGGCCACGACGAAGCTCAAGGACGACGCGCCCGGCCTCTCGGACGCCCCGCTGCTCGCGCTCTACCGCCACCAGTGGCTGCACACGTCGGCGAAGACGCTGCCGTTCGAGTACGCGAGCCCGCGCGGCGCGATGAAGGTCGTCGCGGCGCCGGCCTTCTCGACGACGCTGCCGTTCTCGGGCGTGCTTCCCGTCGTGCCCGTCGTCGCGACGGCCGACAAGTCGCTCATGCTGAAGTACGTGCGCGAGGTCGCGTGGGCGCCGGACCTCTTCCCGCCGGGCCTCTCGCCCAAGCCCGAGCGCGACACTTACTGGGTCGGCAAGTCGCTCGGCCGTGTCGCGACGGTCATGCAGCTGGCCGACGCCATCGGCGACAAAGAAGACCACGACCTCATGTTGCGCGCGCTCGAGAACGAGCTGCAGGACTGGTTCGACGGGCAACCGCCGAAGCTCTTCTACTACGACAAGACGTGGGCGACGGTCGTCGGCTCACCGGCCAGCTACGACTCGGACGCCGCGCTCAACGACCACCACTTCCACTACGGCTACTTCTTGCAAGCGGCCGCCGCGATCGCGCGCTACGACGGCGCGTGGGCGAAGAAGTGGGCGCCGTTCGTCGAGCTGCTCGCCAAGGACGCCGCCAACACCAAGCGCGAGGATCCGCGCTTCCCCTTCCTGCGCTACATGGACGCCTACGCGGGCCACGGCTGGGCGAACGGCCCGGCGCAGTACCATGACGGCAACAACGAAGAGTCGTCGTCGGAGGACATGAACTTCTCGACGGGCCTGGTCCTGTGGGGCGCGGTCACGGGCAACAAGGAGCTGCGCGACGCCGGCATCTTCTTGTTCGCCAACACGCTCGAGGCGGTCGAGCAGTACTGGTTCGACGTCGACCGCCAGGTGTTCCCCAAGGACTTCGACGCGCCCTGCCTCGGCATGGTGTGGAGCGCCGGCGGCAAGTACGACACGTGGTTCGACTCGAACCCCATCATGATCCAGGGCATCAACTACCTGCCCTTCCAAGGCGGCTCGCTGTATCTCGGACGGCATCCCGAGCTGGTCAAGCGCGAGTACGACGCGCTCATGGAGAAGACGCGCGGCAAGGTCTTCACGTGGCGCGACTACGTGCTCATGTACCAGGCGCTGGCCGAGGGACAGGCGGCGTCGAAGACGCTCGACGAGGACACGTACCTCGAGCCGGAGTTCGGCAACTCACACGCGCTGACGCACGCGTGGGTTCGCGCGCTCGCGCAGATGGGCCGCGTCGACGCGTCCGTCTCGGCCGACGTACCGACGTACGCCGTCCTCAAGAAAAAGAACAAGCGCTCCTACGTCGCCTACAACCCAGGCGACGCCGCCGCTTCCGTGACCTTCTCGGACGGCTTCTCGATGAAGGTCCCCGCCAAGGGTCTCGCCGAAAAGACGCGCGGCGAGCCGGCGGGCGGCGGCAAGGGCGACTAGCACTTCAGATCGCCGCGCACGTGTCGAGGAGCGGCGAGCCGATGAGCGCGCCGCGACCGACGCAGCGGAGCGAGACCGTCTGGCCGCGCAGAGGCACGGCGGCCGGCGCGTAGTCGTGGTTGACGACGGTCGCGCGCACCGTCTCGAACGACTCGCCCGCGACGAGGCGGAGCACGATGCCGCCACCGATGTCGCGGCGCACGTCGGAGATCACGCCGGTGACGGTGACGGGCTTGTTCTTGAAGCGCGCGTCGGCGCGGCCGAGATCGATGTTGTAGAGGCCCCAGAGATCCGTGGCCGAGATCGCGTCGTGCGCGACGTTGTGAGGCAGCGGGTTGCCCGCGACCTCCGAGGCCCAAGCGGCGGCCGCCGCGTCGCGCGCCTTCATGAACGGCAGCCGCTGCGCGACCGTCGCGAAGCCGAACAGCACCAACAAGAAGCCGCACGCCGTGAGCAGCAGCGTCGTGCGCGGGTTGACCCGCTGCTTCTTGCCGCAGCGGCGGCAGACGATCGCGCGCGAAGACACGACCTTCCCGCAGCGCGCGCATCGGCGGTGACTGCCTTTGCGGGCGACGCGAGGGGCGTTCGGAAAAGCCACGGCGTCCATGACCGACCGCATCGGCGGGTCGCGCCTGAACCTTGACGCGAAAAGTTCGGGGCCGGTTTTCCCGACGAATTTCGGGGAGACACGTCGCGTAACCCCCGCCCGACGCCGTCGTACAATCGCGGCGCCCATGGCTCCTCACGAAGACGCCGAGCAACGCCGCCTGGAAGCTGACGCGCGCCGCGAGCAAAACTGGAAGCGCTTCGGCCCCTACCTCTCGGAGCGCCAGTGGGGCACGGTGCGCGAGGACTACTCGCGCGACGGCACGAGCTGGGAGTACTTCCCGCACGACCACGCGCGCAGCCGCGCCTACCGCTGGGGCGAGGACGGCCTGCTGGGCTGGTGCGACCGCGAGGCGCGCCTGTGCTTCGCGCCCGCGCTGTGGAACGGCGCCGATCCCATCCTCAAAGAGCGCCTCTTCGGCCTCACGGGCAACGAGGGCAACCACGGCGAGGACGTGAAGGAGGAGTACTTCTACCTCGACTCGACGCCGACGCACTCGTACTGCAAGGCGCTCTACAAGTACCCGCAGCGCGCCTACCCGTACCACGACCTCGTCGTCGAGAACGCGCGGCGCGGGAAGTACGAGCGCGAGTACGAGCTCTGCGACACGGGCGCCCTCGCCGACGGCCGCTACTTCGACGTGTTCGTCGAGTACGCGAAGGCGTCGCCCGACGACGTGCTCATCGCGATCACCGTCGCGAACCGCGGGCCCGAGGCGGCGACGATCACCGTGCTGCCGACGGTTTGGTTCCGCAACACGTGGTCGTGGGGGCGCACGGGCGAAGGTTATTGGACGAAGCCCGAGCTCACGGCCGTGAGCGCGACCGAGATCCGAGCCGAGCATTCGACGCTCGGGCGCTTCCGCCTCGTCGCGGCGCCCGCGCCCGAGGGCACGTCGGCGAACCCGCTGCCCGAGCTGCTCTTCACCGAGAACCAGACCAACGACGAGCGCCTCTTCGGCTCGCCGAACCATTCGCCCTTCGTCAAGGACGCCTTCAACGACACGATCGTCGGCGGCAAGGCCGGGCTCGTGAACCCCGAGCGCCGCGGGACGAAGGCGGCCGCCGTGTATCGATTGACGATCGCGCCGGGCGCCGAAGCCCGCCTGCGCTTGCGCCTCACGCCCGCCGAAGAGGTGGGCCCCGGCGATCCGTTCGCCGACTTCGAGGATGTCTTCGCGCGACGCCGCGCCGAGGCCGACGCGTTCTACGCGCCGCGCACGGCGAGCTTCACGGACGCCGAGCGCACCGTCGCGCGCCAGGCCTACGCGGGCCTGCTGTGGTCGAAGCAGTTCTATCACTACGACCTGCGCACGTGGCTCGAGGGCGATCCCTCGTGCCCGCCGCCGCCCGAGGAGCGCAAAACGGGCCGCAACTCGGAGTGGCTGCACCTCTACAACCGCGACGTGCTCTCGATGCCCGACAAGTGGGAGTACCCGTGGTTCGCGGCGTGGGATCTCGCGTTCCACATGCTGCCGTTCGCGCGCATCGATCCCCAGTTCGCGAAGGAGCAGCTCGTGCTCATGACGCGCGAGTGGTACATGCACCCGAACGGCCAGCTGCCCGCGTACGAGTGGGCGATGGGCGACGTCAACCCGCCCGTCCACGCTTGGGCCGCGTGGCGCGTCTACAAGATCGGCGTCGACAGCCACGGCAAGCGCGATCGGGCCTTTCTCGCGCGCACGTTCCAGAAGCTGCTGCTCAACTTCACGTGGTGGGTGAACCGCAAGGACGCCGAGGGCAAGAACCTGTTCGCGGGCGGCTTCCTGGGCCTCGACAACATCGGCGTCTTCGACCGCTCCAAACCTCTCCCAACCGGGGGCACGCTCGAGCAAGCCGACGGCACGGCGTGGATGGCGTTCTACTGCGCGACGATGCTGTCGATGGCGCTCGAGCTCGCGCGCCACGAGCCCGAGTACGAGGACATGGCCTCGAAGTTCTTCGAGCACTTCGTCCACATCACCGACGCCATGAACGCGCTCGGCGAAGACGGCCTGTGGGACGAGCAGGACGGCTTCTATTACGACGAGCTGCACTTCACCGAGGGCGGCAAGCGGCGCGAGATCCCCATGCGCGTGCGCTCGATGGTCGGCTTGTTGCCGCTCATCGCCGTCGAGGTGCTGGAGGACGACGTCGTCGACAAGCTGCCGTCGTTCAAGAAGCGCATGCGCTGGTTCCTCGACAACCGGCGCGACCTGGCCAAGGACGTGTCGTTCGGCATGTCGCAGCGCGGGCACATGCTGCTGGCCCTGCCCTCGCGCGAGCGCCTCGTGCGCGTGCTGCGCTACATGCTCGACGAGCACGAGCTGCTGTCGCCGTTCGGCGTGCGCTCGGTGTCGAAGGTGCACGACGCCGCGCCCTTCCGCCTGCTGCACGGCGGGCAAGAGTTCACCGTCGACTACGAGCCGGGCGAATCACACACGGCGCTCTTCGGCGGCAACTCGAATTGGCGCGGGCCCGTGTGGATGCCCGTGAACTACCTGCTGGTCGAGGCGCTCGAGCGCTACGGCCACTTCTACGGCGACGAGCTGCGCGTCGAGTGCCCCACGGGCTCGGGCAACCAGCTCACGCTGAGCGAGATCGCGTGCGAGCTCGGCCGCCGGCTCACGAGCTTGTTCCTGCCCGACGCGAACGGCGCGCGCCCGTGCCACGGCGGCGACGCGCGCTACGCGAGCGACCCGAACTTCCGCGACCTCGTGCTCTTCCACGAGTACTTCCACGCCGACACGGGCCGCGGCGTCGGCGCGACCCACCAGACCGGCTGGACCGCGCTCGTGATCCGCTTGATCGAAGACCTCGCGCGCGAGCGGCGCGACGTCCACGGCCACGAGTCGTCGCTGCGCTAGCGATCGTAGAGGATGACGTTGTGGTAGCGCGCCTCGGCGCCGGCCGGGTTCTCGTAAGCGTGCGCCTTGTCGGCGGAGAACGAGACGGAGTCGCCGGGGCCGAGGTCATACGTCTCGGCGTCGACGTGCAGCTTCAGCTGGCCCGCGAGCACGATGACGATCTCGCGCGTGCCGGGCGCGTGCGCCTCGGCGGCGTGCACGGCGCGCGGGGCGAGGCGCAGCTCGTAGACCTCGGCGCCAGGCGACGCGCCCGCGGGCGTGAGCGGCCGGCTCTCGAGCTTGCCGTCGGCCGAGCGCAGGACCGTGGACTCGGCGCGCCGCAGGATGCCGACGCCGCCGCGCGCCTCGCCGATGAGCTCGGCGAACGGGATGCCGAGGCCGACGGCGATCTTCCACAGCACGCCGACCGTGGGGTTGCCCTTCGACGTCTCGATCTGCGAGAGCGCCGCGCGGCTCACGCCCGACGCGACCGCGAGCTCGTCGAGCGAGAGGTTGCGCGTCTTGCGCCGACGCCGCAGGTTCTCGCCCACGCGCCGCGCGAGATCGGCCGCGCCCAGCTCGTCGCCCGGCGGCAGCGGCAGCGAGCGCGCCGCCGGCGAGGAGCGCTCGGGCTTCTCGGCCTTTTCTACTTTGCGCCTGGTCGCCGTCGGCATCGCGCGGAACGGTAACACGTTATCATCGCGTCATGTCCCCCGACGCCCCGTCGCGGCCGCGCGCCCTGGCGGGCCTCGCCCTCACGAGCGCCGTCGTCGTGGCCCACGAGGTGCTCATGACGCGTCTCCTCAGCGTCGTGACCTGGTACGCGCTGGGGTTCTTCGTGCTGTCGCTCGCGATGCTCGGGCTCACGGCGGGCGCGCTGCAGGCGCTGCGCGCGCGGGCCGAGGGCGCGCCGCTCGGCTCGTGGCTCGCCGAGCAGTCGCTCAAGCTCGCGGGCGCGCTGGTCGTCTCGCTCATCGCCGCGCTCACCGTACCGCTGCTGTCCGATCCGACGGCGACGGCGCTCGCGGCGACGCTGGTCGTCGCGGCGGCGACGGCGTTGCCGATGGCGGCGGGCGGCGCCGTCGTGACGCGCCTCATGGCCGAGCTCGACGCGCCCATCGGGTGGGTCTACGCCGTCGATCTCGCGGGCGCGGCCGTGGGCGCGCTCGCGCCGCTCGCGCTGCTGGGGCCGCTCGACGGGCCGAGCGCCGTCCTCGCGTTGGGCGCGGCCGCGGCGGTCGCGGGCGCGGTGCTCGCGCCGCGCGGCGCCTGGCGTGGCCTCACGGTTGCCGTCGCGATCGGCCTGGCCGTCGTCGCCGCCGCCAACGACCGCGCCGAAAACGGCCTCGCCGTCCGCTTCGTCAAACGGCAGCTCGTGCCGACCGAGCACGACGCCTACGCGTTCGAGGGCTGGAACGCGCTGTCGAACGTGCGCGTGCCGAAGCCTTACGAGGTCACGTATGCGTCTGCGTTGTGGGCCGCGTCGCCCAAGACGCCGGCCGGCACCGTGCGCGCTTCGCTCGCGCTCATCGACGGCGACGCGGGCACGGCGCTCTACGAGTACCGCGAGCTGCGCGAGCTCGACTTCCTTCGCTACGACGTCACGAACGTCGCGCACTGGCTGCGCCCCGACGGCGACGCGTGCGTCGTGGGCGTGGGCGGCGGCCGCGATCTCGCGTCGGCGCTCGTGTTCGGCCATTCGCACGTGCTGGGCGCCGAGGTGAACCCGCTGCTCGTCGAGGCGTTGAAGTCGGCGCGCGCGACGTCGCCGATCCTCGACGACCCGCGCGTCGAGATCGTCGTGGGCGACGGCCGCAGCGTGCTCGCGCAACGACGGCCCCGCTGCCGCACGCTGCAGGCGGCGCTCGTCGACACCTGGGCGTCGACGGGCGCGGGCGCGCTCGCGCACACCGAGGCGACGCTGTACACGCGCCAAGCCTGGGCGCAGTTTCTCGCGCGCGTCGAGCCCGACGGCGTGCTCACGTTCTCGCGCTGGTTCGATCCGAGCGCGCCTGCCGAGACGTCGCGCCTCGCCGCGCTCGCGATGGCGGCGTTGCTCGATCACGGCGCGCGCGAGCCGGCGAAGCACTTCGCGATCGTGACCTCGGGGCCGATCGCGACGCTCGTGGCCTCGCCCGCGCCGCTGACGCCGGCCGATCTCGCGACGCTGCACGCGCGCGCCGACGCGCTCGGCTTCCACGTGCTGCTCGCGCCCGACGTGCCGCCCGCCGACGAGACGCTGCGCCGCCTCGTCGCCACGCGCGAGGTCGACCACCTCGTCGACGCGGGCCGCGACGTCGACCTCGACACGTCGCCGCCCGACGACGACCGCCCCTTCTTCTTTCAGCTGCTCGCGCCGCGAGCGTGGCTGCACCCGCTGGCGTTGCTGCGTGCGCGGGCTGGCGCGGGCGGCGTGATCCCCGGCAACGTCGCGGCCGCGCTGCAGTTTCATAAAACCTTCTTCGCCGTCGCGATCGTCGCGCTGCTCGTGCTGGGCCCGGCGCTGCGCCGCGGGTTGCGCGAGGCGCGCGCCCTGCCCGGCCCGCGCGCGGCGACGTACTTCTCGGCGCTGGGCGCCGGCTTCATGCTGGCCGAGGTCGCGCTCGTGCAACGCATGCACGTCGCCCTCGGTCACCCGACCTACGCCCTCGTCGTCGTGCTCGCGGGCCTGCTCGTGAGCACGGGCGTCGGCAGCGCGCTCTCGACACGTCTCGTGCGCGGCCGCCGCGCCGTCTCGATCGCCGCGCTCGTCGTCGCCGTCGTGCTGGCGGCGCTGCCAGGGCTCGTGATCGATCCGCTCGCGCGCATGAGCGAATCGTCGTCGCTGGGCGTTCGCTGCGCGTGGGCGGGCGCCGTCGCGGGCCTCGTGGGCCTTGGCCTCGGCACGCTGTTCCCGTCGGGGCTGCGCTTCGTCGCGCGCGATCGCGGCGTGCCGCTCGCGCTCGCGCTCAACGGCACGGCGAGCGTGCTGGGCGGCGTGCTCGCGGCGATGATTTCCGTCACGCTGGGGATCCCGTCGACCTTCGCGCTCGCCGCCGCGCTCTACGCCGTGGCTGCGTGGGCCGGCCCGCGCCGGTGGCCGGCCGTCGAGTCCTGAACCCGTCGACTTGTTCTATTTGCCGAGCGCGTCGTTGATGAGGTTCGCGAGGCGCGCCCCCGCGAGCGCGATGCGCGCCCTGCCGAGCTTCTCGGCCGCCGCCTGATAGGCCGCGTCGATCGCGAACGGCCCGTCGCCGAGCCCGATCGGCGCGACGTAGACCGCCGTCTTCGCGAGCTCGAGACCCTCGGCGACCCACACGTTCTCGTCGGCGATCGCCGCCTTGGTCTTGTCGGCCTTGGCGAGCTTGCCCGCCGCCACGTACGGCGGCTCGACGGCGTAGCCCGCGCCCTCGATGTCGTCGAAGAACGCGTGCAGCTCGTTGGGCGGACCGAACGGGCAGTAGCGCGGGTCGTCGCACACCGCAGGCTGCGCCGCGTTCGTGATGAGCACGTTGTTGCCGCCGCGATCGCCCTTCGGGTCGGCGACGTCGTAGCGCGACACGCAGTGCAACGGCTGGTGCACGTCGCCCACGAGGTGGAGCAGCCACACGAGATCGTACGACTTCACGTCGTCCGTCGTCGCCGCCGTCGCGAGCGCCGCGCGCAAAAGGCCGATCTGCGTGAGCGCGTTGGGCGCGAGCGCCGCGGCGCCCGGCGTCGCGTCGGCGGCGTACGGCTGATCGACGAAGTGCCAGTACGCGTGCTTGAGCTTGTCCGTGTAGCCGACGTTCTGCCCCGCCGTCGGCGCCGTCTGCTGGTCGTCCTTGTAGCCCGCGTCGCTCTTGATCGAGTCCGCCCACGTCGCCGCGCGCATGAACGCGACCCGCTCCGCGTCCGCCGCCTTCACGCCCGAGACCCACAGCGCGTAGCGCGGGTTCAGCTTCAACAGCGCCGCGACCTTCTTCTTCGCCTTGGCGTTGAGCTTCGGATACGCGACCGCCGCGACCTCCATGTGCCCGAAGTCGTCCCAAGCAAACGCCGGTGGCGACGCGACGACGCCCGTGAAGGCCACCACTCCGACGACCAGAACGACCGCGCGTAGATTCATGCGCGACAGCGTTTCGCTTTCGTTGTCAGGCGTCAAGCAACGATCCGCGTACGCGTTGCCGACGATTGCGAGCGGTCAATTCTCCGGCGCGCCGGTGTCGTGACATGAAGCTGCCCAGGACGCGGCGGCGACGTGAAGAGACTCTCCGCGCCTCGCGAACGACGAGAGGTAGAGGTAATCGAAGCTGTCCTCGTCTTGGGCCTCGACGAGCACGTCGAGCTTGCCGTCGCCGTCGACGTCACCCGCCCAGCGAACGCCGACGTTGCGCGCGCTGAAGTCGTCCGACGGCAGCCGAAGGAGCCACTGACGCGCGCCGCGCCCCACGAGCCAGACGTCGCGACCTTTCACCTCGAGCCGGCGCGTCTCGCCTCGGAACGAGATGGTCGTGGGGGGCATATCCTGCGCCGCCCGCGACAGCGCCGCGCTCGGCACGGCGCGCGCCTCGAGCGTGGGCACGCCCTTCAGCAAGAACACCGGCGCCGCGCAGCCGGCGAGGCGGATCTCCCGCCCCCCGTCGTCTTCGCACTTGATGTGAATCGCCGACACCGTCACGGGGCGCAGGCTCATGTCACCGTCGCCGCACACCGCCCACCAGCCGGCGGTCGCGAAGTCAGACGAGAGCTCGTCCTCGTAGTGCAGCAAAGGGCTGCCCTTCTCGTCGGTGCCCAGCACGTCGCGCGGGATCGATTCGGAGACCGAGGCCACCTCGACGCACCGGTTCTCGCCCGTGTAAAGGGACCAGCGCGCGCTGCTCGCGCGAAGACAGCGAAGCATCGACGCCGAGACAGGCTCGTCTTTCTGGTCGAACGGCATGACGCGCCGAACGTGCCCCGTCGCTTCGATCGTGAGACGCACGTGAACGCGGTCCGCGCCCGGCGTCATCGACGACTCGCGCTCGCAAAGTTGCACGGCCTCGTCGACCTGCTGCGCGCTCGTGGGAAGGAGCGGGAGATCCGGGAGCGACACGCAACGCGCCTCACGCGCTGCCTGTGCGGGCGACGCCGACGCGGCCGTCGCGACGACGATCGCCGCCGACACGACGATCAGCCGCCCACGCGTCATCTCCCGCGCGGGTTTGTCAGGGCTCGGCATCGTCCGGGTCGTCATCGGAGGACAAACGTGCGGCGTTGAAGGCTCGCGCGAGCGAGAACCGTTCGCGCTGAGTCATCGGGTGCGGATCGATGGACCAAGACGCGGCGACGGCGCCGACTGCGGCGGCCAGGAGCGCCCCGTCGACGACGAAGAAGGTCGAGCTCCGGTAGGCCGGCGTCCCGCTTCCAGACTCCCACAGGACAGGAACGACGAGCAGGCCCGCGACCGCGGCTGCGACACCGGTCGCCAGCAATGCGTTCTTGGCACGCATCCGGTGCTGGAATCGGCGCTCGAGCTCGGGGTGACCGAGCAGCCGGTAGACCTCGCCGCCGGCGAGCAAGCGTTCACCCAGAAGGGCGCTGCCGTCCCGCTCGTCGAACCACAGCAGCGGAGGCAAGGGTTCGAGCGGCGCGGGGTGCGGCTCCGCGACGCTCGGGGATTCGCGCACGGGAACGACGAACGTCGCTTTGGACAGCGTGACGACGGGGGTTCTCAACAAAGGGACCATTTGGTCCTGCAAGATGTCGTGCCGATAGAGATCGCCGTTTGCGTCGCGAACGACGACGTCGGCTCGGACGGGCGCATCGCCGTGGCGCACGGAGACGAAGGCGAGGCCGTCGAGCTGGTGCCGGGCACAGATTCCGAGCACGTCTTCCCGCCGAGGCGCAGCCAGGAGGCCAGGGACGATGAGCTCGGTGGTGTGCCCTTCCATCACGAGGGCGCGGTCCACGAGCGCGCGTGCCGCGATCGCGGTTTCGTCGGGCTCGCCCACGATGAGCACCCCGAACCGCGAGCCCTCGCGTGGAAGGGCCGGGATGACGACGGGCGCACCCGGCGGGTGCGTCTCGGCGTCCGCGGGAGAGGCGGCTGCGAACGCGCCGTCGAGAACGACGGCGATCGCGATCCCCACCGCCCCAGCGCCCGAAAATCTCACGGGCTCAGGGTGCCGGTTTCCGCCGGGAAAACAAGGGCCGCCACGCGGCGGCGAGTGTTAAGCTCGCGGGCGCGCGAGGATGGCGAAACTGGTAGACGCGCCGGATTTAGGTTCCGGTTCCGAAAGGAGTGGAGGTTCAAGTCCTCTTCCTCGCACCACGCTGCGATCACTTGGCTTTCTCCGAGCCGTGGGAGACGGTCTCGCCAGCGTCTGAATCGTCGCGGGCGCTATCTGGGCGCTTTGTGATTCTGAATTGTGCTGCCGCGAACTTGCCGCGATACGATACAGGCCGACGATGTCTTCGCTCGGTGGAGAGTTGCTGCTCGACCTGAACAGCGGGTTCGAGTGGCACGGCGTGCTCTATCTTCACGAGTCCACCGGTGCTCAGCCGGGCGGCGTCCTCTTCGAGGCCGGTGGCGCCAAGGGCGGCCCAAAAGTAACCGTCGGCTTGCGAGACGGCGGGCTCGTCTTCGTCCTCACGGACCTCGACGGGAAGGAGCTCGTCACTAGCCCATCGATTCCCGCGACGGAGCTCCTGCGTCCCGTCGACATCGGGTGCGTCTTGAATCCGCCGTTCCAGGCACCCGCCCGACTACAGCTCATGGTGAACTTTGAAGAGCGCGCCTCGGCCGTAGGGGAAGTGCATCTCGGACGCGCGGAAATCGTTCGCTCGAGTTTCGGCACCGACCTTCAAGGTGAAGCCGCAGCGACGTTTTCGCTCTTTGAAACGCTCGCCTACAACAAAGTGCTCTCGGCAGAAGAGCGCGCACAGCTTCGCGCCTACTTGACGGGGCGGTTCACACTTGGCTGACGAGCGCCGACCACCGAGGTTGCCTCTCCCCGGAGGGGCCGTTCGGCAACCACCTGCGGAACCGGCGCTTCATACAGGTGGTGCTTCCTTTTCGGGCATCCCGGACATGAACCGGCTCTCCGATCATGTGTTGCGCGTCGAAATGGCTGTTCGCGAGCTTGAGAGCAAGCGAATCCCAGATCTAGAGAGCGATCTGAGGTCTTTCAAGGCCACGGTGAAGACCGTCGGGGTAGTATTAATGGCGTTGGTCGCGGTCCTAGGTACGCTCGCCGCCTTCTTAGGTCTCAGGCACTAATCACCCTCCGAAGGCGAGCACCTTCCCCGCCGGCGGCGCGACGAAGAGACCGCTGAGCCGATCCGACTCGCGCACGCGGTGATCCTGCGAGAGATGGCCGTAGACGGCCGCCGTGAACGCGACCGAGTGGTGGCCGAGATTCTTCTGCAGGTCGAAGATCGAGCCGCCGGCCATGATGAAGTGCGCGCCGTAAACGTGGCGGAGGTCGTGGATACGGATCTGCGGAAGCCCGACGCTTTTGAGCGCGGCACGCAGCACGTCCTCGAGCTTCCCGTTCTTCGTGTACATCTCGCCGCGGTCGTTCGGGAAAACGATGTCGCCTTGATACGGCTCGGCGAGCTTGTGCGCCTCCAGGATCGGCACGAGCGACGACGGCATCGGCACCTCTCGGTGCGCGCCGCTCTTCGTCGGGCCCGAGTAGCTCCCGCGGACGGCGATCACGCGACGCTTGAAGTCGACACAGTCCCACGTGAGCCCGCAGACCTCGCCCTTCCGCATGCCCGCGTAGAGGAACGTCGCGAACATCGCGTACCGATCGGGGCGCCGCCCGGATTGCTTCGAGCAGGCGCCCAACGTCCTCGGGGTTCTCGATCGGTGGGGCGAGCTTCGCCTTCTCGACCTTGAGCATGAGGCGCCCACGACCGAGGCGCTCCGTCGGCGCCGCCGCGATGTGTCCGTGGTTCCTTGCGGTGACGTTGGTCGCGGCAAGCTGTCAGTCGTCGGTTGGTCTCACGACTTCCAACGAATCTGCAGACGCCGGCAACGGGCCAGATTGTGGGCCGCCGACGCAGCTCGCGCCTTGCACGACCGATTCCCAATGTCGGAGCGCCTACATGGCAGTGCTGGGTGCCTTGTGCGTGCCCAGGTATCCGCGAGACCAAAGTCTGCGAACCGCCGTTCAGCACCTTCCACTGCCCCGAGTGTCAGCCGACGCCGTCGTGACTAGCGAGCCACCAGCACGGCGACCTTCCCGATCGTCCGTCCCGTCTCGATTTTGCGGTGCGCCTCGGCGAGCTGCTCGAGCTGAAAACGGCCGCTGACGTGGACACGTAGCAAGCCGCGGTCGACGAGGCGGGCGATCGACGTGAGGATCGCGCCCTGGCGCGCCGGATCCAGATCGTTGGCGACGCGCGTGCCCATGAACTCGTAGTGGATGGTGATGCTGCGGTAGAGCAGCAGCGGCGCCTTGTCACCGGGCGTCGAGGCCAGGATCGTCACGAGCTGGCCGCCGGGGGCGACGCAGTCGATGCTGCGGCGGAAGGTCTCGTCGCCCACGGTGTCGAGGACGACGTCGACGCCGCGGCCGTTTGTGAGCTCGCGGGCGCGCGCGGCGAAGTCTTGTTTCGTGTAGTCGATCACCTCGTCGGCGCCGAGGACGTCGCGGCAGAACGTGAGGGATTCGGGGCGGCCGGCGGTCGTGATGACGCGACAACCTTGTAGCCGCGCGAGCTGGACGGCGATGTGGCCGACGCCGCCGGCGCCCGCGTGAATGAGCACGGTCTGCCCTGCCCTCATGCGCGCGCGGTCGTGCAAGGCCTCCCACGCCGTCAGGCCCACAAGCGGCAGGCACGCGGCGGTCGCGTGATCGATCGTCTCGGGCTTCTTCGCGGCGGCGCGCGCGTCGAGCAGCACGAAGTCGGCGTTCGCGCCCGGACCGAACAGGTTCGGCGAGCCGTAGACGAGATCGCCTTCGCTCCATCCCTCGACGTCGGGTCCGCAGGCGCGGACGACGCCGCTCGCGTCGTAGCCGAGGACGATGGGCATGGCGCGCGACGCGCCGCCGCCGCGGCGGACCTTCGTGTCGACGGGGTTGGCCGAGGTCGCGTGCACCTCGACGAGCAGCTGGTGACGGCCGGGCGTCGGCCGCGGCAGGTCCACCTCTCGAAGAACTTCCGGCCCTCCGTGCTCCTTCAAAGCGATCGCGCGCACGCCGCGAGTCTAGCAAGGCTCTGGTAGGGTCTCTCTCGGAGTCGAACACATGAAGAAGCTCGCGCGAATCATCTTGGGGGTGGCGTTGGCGGCCGCCGGCTGCGGGTCCAGCGGAGCTAACGCAGACGGCGGAAGCGGCGGTCACGGCGGCGGCGGTGGAAACGGTGGAGGAAGCGGCGGCAACGGCGGCTCCGCGGCGTGCGCCCCCATCATCCCCGGCGACGGCGTCATGACCTGGAACGACGACGGCGTCGCCGAGTGCGGGACGATCACGATCGCCGGCCGCATGACCAGCTCATCGCAAGACTTCATCGAGATCATCGGCGCGACGACGACGGGCATCGGCGTCGGCATCACGGTCGTCAGATACGGCGGGACGCTGGGCGGCACCTACAATTGCAAAAACGACGCAGGCATCGGCTCGCTGTACGTCGACTTCGAGTACCGAGGCAAGTTCCAGGACTGCACGATCACGATCGACAACCCCGGCGCACCGGGCGGCGCGCATGCGACGGGATCCTTCTCGGGCACCTTCGCGGGCGCCGACGGCGGCACGATCGAAGTGACGAACGGGACCTTCGACACGCCCGTCATGCTCGTCGGCGGCTGAGCGACGACCATGACCTGGCTTCCCTACGCCCTTCTCTCTGCCGTGGCCGCCGCCGCGACCGCGATCCTCGCGAAGGTCGGGATCCAGGGCGTTCCGTCCAACCTCGCCACCGCGATCCGCACGGTGGTGATCCTGCTCTTCGCCTGGGGCATCGCGATCGGCCAAGGCCAGCATCACGCGCTCGGCAAGATCTCCGGTCGCTCGCTGCTGTTCCTCGTTCTATCCGGCGTCGCCACCGGCATCTCTTGGCTCGCCTACTTCCGGGCGCTCCAGCTTGGTCCGGCTTCGCGCGTGGCGCCGGTCGACAAGCTGAGCTTGGCCCTGACGCTCGTGCTCGCCGCCGCCTTCTTGCGCGAGACGATCACGTGGAAGGTCGGCGTCGGCGTCGGCCTCATGATCGTCGGCGCGTTGCTCACGATCGCGGGGTAGTGGTGGTTCAACCGCCGAACTTGCAGGGGCCGATTGTCTGCTCGGGCGGCACGGCCACCGGGGCGTTCCAGGTCAGGCCGCTCGCGGCGTCGACGGCGGAGAGCTCGACGAGGCCGGTCGGAACCGTGACCATCGCGCAGACGTTCTTGGCGCAGACCATGTACGTCCCGGCGAGCGCCATGAACTGGTAGCCGCCACGCGAGGTCTGCGCGCTGCCGAACTGCATGTCCTTCGCGCCATTCAAGATCGTGAAGATGTCGACCTCGACGTTCTGCTCGAGCGCGTCGTTGGCGTCGAGGATCTCGCCGAACACGCCCTGCGTGATCTCCTTGTGAGGACAAATCGTCGAGAGATCGACGCAGCCACCCAGCAGGCCCACGGTCAACGCCACGAAACAAATGGTACGCACCACTTCTTCTATCGCGATCCACCCGTGACGCGAGGGACGAAGATCACTGCCAGCGGTACGAGATGCTCGCGAACGGCAGGCCGAGCACGAAGCCTCCGTTGGTGTCGCCGAAGATCGGCTGGATGAAGCCGATGTCGCTCGCGAAGTTGGCGTTGTGGAGGCGCACGCCGTAGCTCGCGAGGACGCCGGGCGCGTTGTCGAAGGTTGAAAAGCTGCCTTCGTCGATCGCGAGCGACGTCAGCTCGCCGAGGAGCTTCACGTGCGGGCTCACACCGTGAACGATCGAGACGCCATAGATCAGAAGCTGCGGATGATCGCCGTTGCCGAAGCCGATCTGATACGTCCCGCTCGCCGACAGGAGGGAAGAGCAATCCTCACGGAGGCAGAAGCTGCCGAACGCGCCCGCGCCGAGCGTCGAGCTTCCGCGGCTGTCGCCGTCGAGGATCTTTCCGTACCCGGCCGACGCCTGCAGCGCGAAATGGAACCGCGGCGTCGAGATGACCTGGCCCTTGAGCGCGGCGATGCCGACGAACGGGACGTCGGTCGTGATGGGCGCGAGGACGGTGACGCTCGCCTGCAGGCCGTCGGTGATGCCGTACGTGAAGCCGTGCAGCAGCAGCTCGTAGTTGTTGTACGTGCCCGAGCCGGCGGGCTGGGTCATCGCCGTGGGCAGCAAGAACCCGCGATCGATGTTGGGATCGTCGGCGGCGGCGCGGGTGTCCGGCGACGGCGCCGCGACGACGACGGGCGCTTCGCCGTCGGCGGCCTGGGCGGTGTGGGGGGCGTAAGCGACGAAAGCGAAGGCCATCGAGGCGAAGGCGAGCGACGTTTTCATGATGGCCGCTCTCATTGCAGCGCTCGTGCCGCCGCCGTGGCGCCGTCGTTGCGCGGGCCGACGCCCGTGGTGTGATGTTTCTACGACGGTGGGCGTTGTGTTCTCGCGACTGCGTCACGACGCCGCGCCCTTTGCTGTAGAGTCCCGCGCATGAAGCTTTCCGGACAGTCAGTGCTCATCACGGGCGGCGCCTCGGGCATCGGCCAAGGCATCGCGCTCGCGTTCGCAGAGGCAGGCGCCAACGTGGCCATCACGTACGCCACGAGCGATCCCGCCGAGACGCTCGCGAAGCTCGAGGCGTTCGGGCACAAGGCGCGCGCCAAAGCTCCCCTTGCGATGAAGGCCGACCTGCGGCTCGAGAAAGAGTGCGAGGGCGTCGTGCGCGAGACGATCGCGGCGTTCGGCGATCTCGACGTGCTGGTCGCGAACACGGGCGGCATCTTGAAGCGCAGCCGCGTCGTCGAGGCGTCGCTCGAGCTGTGGAACGAGGCGCTCGCCATCAACCTCACGAGCACGTTCCTGTGCGCGCGCGCGGCGCTGCGCCACATGGAGCCCAAGAAGAAGGGCAACCTCATCCTCATGAGCTCGCTCGCGGCGCACGACGGAGGCGGCTTCGGCGCGAGCCACTACGCCGCGACCAAGGGCGCCGTGCTGACCTTCACGCGCGCGCTCGCGAAGGAGGTCGGCCCGCTCGGCATCCGCGTGAACGCCCTCGCGCCCGGCCTCATCGCGACGCGCTTTCACGACACGTTCTCGACGCCCGAGGGCCGCAAGGGCACCGTCGAAAAGACGCCGCTCCGCCGCGAGGGCACGCCCAAAGACGTCGCCGGCGCCGCCCTCTTCCTCGCGAGCGACGACTCGTCGTTCCTCACGGGCGAGACGATCGAAGTGAACGGCGGCCTGGGGCTCTACTAGGTCGTACTTGGATGGCGCGCCGCCCACCGGGCGTGGCGCGCCTTCCTTCGAACCCGCGCGAGGCGCTCGTGCTTCTCGGCCATCGCGAGCTCGTGCGTGATCGTGCCCTGCGGCGCGAGCACGAACGCCGACACGAACGCCACCGGATCCTGGAGCTCGCCGTCGCGGTGCACCTCGAAGTGCAGGTGGCTGCCCGAGACCTTGACGCCCGTGCGGCCGACGGTGCCGATGATCTGCCCCGCCTTGACCGTCTCGCCCGCGACGACGCGAAAGCTCGTGAGGTGGAAGTAGCCCGTGCGGATGCCATCGGCGTGCATGACGCGCACGAAGAAGCCGCCCGGCCCCATGCTTCGCTCCCGGTTGCGCCAGCGACGAAGCTGGTACGGCATGAGCCCGCGCGCCGGGACTTGCCCCGGAAGATCCATGCCCGCGAACTGAACGACGCCGTCGGCGACGGCGCGCACGGGCTCGCCCACGGTGGCGTCGATGTCGAGGCCGCGGTGCGAGCGCGCGCCGTCGTCGCGATCGGCGCCCGGGCCGCTCGTGCCGAGGCGCTCGCCGCCCTCGAGCGGCGAGACGATCATGAGGCCGAGCGACGACGGCCGAACGACCTCGGGCGCGCCCGCGTAGGCCGCGAGCAGGCGGCGGCGCGCGACCAACGTGCGATCTTCGGCCGACGTGCCCCACACGCGATCGCCCCACGCGAAGTGCGCGATCGCCGTGCGGTGAGGCGTGCTGCCCGACGCGGCGTCGAGCGCGACATGCTCGCGCTCCCACATCGCCAGCAGCGCCGCGCCCACGCGCAGGTTCGCGACGGGATCGAGAAGTTTGTCGTGCTCGAGCGCCGCGCGATCGAACGGAAGGCGCGCGCGCGCGTTGAACATCTTCGGTTGAATCTGCAACAGGCCAACGGCGCCGCCGGTCGAGAGCCCGGCGTGGCAGCGGCTCTCGCGGTAGGCGAGCGCCGCGAGCAAGAACGGGTCGGCGCCCGTCTCGGCGGCGACGGTGCGCACGTCGCGCGCGAGCTCGGGCAGACCGGCCGAAGGCGCGACCTCGCCACACAGCGCGACGACGGCGGCGTCGAAGCGCGCGGCGTCGAGCGCGCCCGCCGGCGACGCGGGCTCGGCGGGCCAGCCGCTCGGATCGCGCAGCTCGTGCGTCTCGCGCTTGTACGGCGCCGAGGTGCGTCGCTCGCGCGCGCCCTCGACGAACACGGGCGCGGCGGGCGCGCTCATCTTGGCCTCACCGCGGTGATCGATCGCCGCCGGCGTCGGATCGTCGACGACCGGACCGCCGAGCAGCTCGGTGGCGAAAATGACGAGAGGTCCGACGAGGGCGATCACGCGACCCCGAAATCATCGACGAGGACCCCGCGAATCTGAAAGAAAATCCAGCGCGTGCACGCGTTTTCTGCGCACGCTGTCGCGCGGTGTGGGGAACCGGGTGACGTCCCTTCTACAGCTGCCCACTCGCCGATCTACTCGACCTCAATCCAGTCGAGGTCGGGCGCCGAGTGCGTCTTGTCGCCCGCGAAATTGATCGTGTTGGTCGCACCGGCCTTGAAGCCCGTGAGCAGAATCAGCTGCTGGCCGATCGCGTTCCAGTTGCCGCCTTTGACGACGGAGAACGGACGCAGCTGCGGGTCCCCGCCGTTGACGCTGACGTTGAAGTAGCGCTGGCAGGCGTTGTCGGCGCACGCATCGCCGTCGGCGTAGTACACGACGAGGACGTGCGGGCCGTCGGTGGCCGAGAAGACGTTGTTGAACGTCACCGTCGAGTGCGGGCCGATGTAGCCCACGCGAAAGTTGTTCGAGCACGAACCCGGCGAGCACGCGATCGGCGTGAGAGAGCCGCTCAGCGTCGCGTTTTCGGCCTGGAAGGTCTGGCCGCGCCACACCGTGATCGGGTTGTTGAAGCCGACGCCGTCGGCCTTGCACGACGACGGCCCGTCGGCGCGCGACGAGTTGCACGGCGAGCAGTCGCCAAGGAGGTTCGTGAGCGAGAAGTACGGATCGCTGTAGGGCGCGCCCGTCTGCGCGCCGCCGAGGCGGCCCGGCACGGTGTCCTTCGCGAAGCCGGGACCGTTGCAGTAGAAGGCGTCGACGGTCTTGCTCGTTTGGTTCGGCAGGAAGATGTTGCCGAAGAACGTGCCCTCGCGGTTCGGGTATTGCGGGTTCGTGCCCCACCCGATCGCCGGGTCGGCCGAGACGAGCCACAGCGGGATGTGCACACCCGACGTGTTGACGTGCGCGAGCATGCACGACGACACCATCTGCTGGCAGTTGGTGTCGCACGCGCCGTTCTTCCACCCGGGCGCGAGGCCGACCTGACCGAAGAACGTGTACGAGTTGCCGTTCTGGTCCTGCTTCGTGAGCGAGTCGCCCAAGGAAAGCGCGCACCGGACCATGTACTCGACGGTCTTGCGTCCCGCATCCGTCGTCATGAGGCCGTTCGACGACGCGAGGCCGTTCGACGACGACAAGCCGTTCGACACGGAGAGGCCGTTCGACGACGGCAGGCCGTTCGAGGACGAGAGCCCATTCGACGAGGACAGGCCGTTCGACGAGGACAGGCCGTTGATGGACGTCAGACCGTTGACGGAGAGCAAGTCCGCGGTCGTGGTTTCGTTCGCCGGCGAGTTGCTCGCTTCGGGCTCGGCGCCGCACGCAGAGGCGGAGACCGCCAAGAGGGCCAGTCCAACGCGCTGTGCTGTGCAAGCCATCGTCTCCTGGCTTTGCAATTCGTATGCTACCTAACGGTCGTATTACACCCCTATCCGAATGCGGGTCTACCCGTGAGGCGCAGGCCGTCATGTTGCCGGGCGGCGCTCCGAATGTTGCGTCGCCGACAACGATGCCGCCGTCTTGGGCGCATTCGGCGATGGCGCTCGGCGCACGCCTTCCGTAACCTCTCGCGCCACCCATGACCCAAGCCCCCGAACATCCCGCGCTCGAGCAGCTCCGCCAGGCGCTCGCCTCCGTCGACGGCGCCAACCTCGATCCGATGACCACGCCGTGGGCCGAGCTCGAGCCCGCGATCGCGCGCCTCCTCGGCGGCTCGTTCGATCCCGACCGCGAAGAGCACCGCGTGATCGCGATGCTCGTCGCCGCGACGTTCGGCGAGCGCGTCAAGCGCGACCTCGCGGGCTTCTGGTTTCCGAACCGCGCGTCGCTCGACGGCGCGGCCATGGGCTTCCCGGGCGCGGTCATCATGTTCTCGCCGCTCGAGGTCGCGCTGCAGGCGCTGCGACGCGCGCGGCTGCAGATCCTCGACGACGTCGGCCGCGACCTCGGCCAGACGGTCGCGCGCGCGACGGCCGAGTCGGGCCAGGCGAACGCCTTCGGTCCCGACGACTACCGCCGCATGTTCGACCCGGGCTTCTTGCAGCTGGCGTGCGTCGATCTCGCCAAGGTGCGCGGCGCCCTCGCGCACACGGGCAACGACGCCGCCAACGAGCTCGAAGAGGCGATGGGCCGGCTGCCGTCGGCGATGCCGGGCGAGGTGCGCGCGTCGCTGCGCGACCAGATCGTCGGCACGCTGCGCCGGTTGCCCGACGGGCCGCTGGGCGCGCGCACGCCCGAGGCGGCGCCGCTCGTCGAGCTCATCGCGTTCCTCTCGGGCGCGACCGAGGTGACGCGCTTCGCGCCCGCCGAGATGTGGGAGCACCTGCTCTTGCCGCTGCTCCACATCGGCGCCGCGGAGGTCTTCCCGCCGCTCGAGGACGAGGACCGCGAGGCGCTGCGCGCGGGCACCGACCCGCTCGTGATCTACGTCGAGACGGTTCCGTTCAAGACGCCCGCGCTCGACGAGGACGGCATCTTGGGCGTGTTCCCGCCCGAGGGGCTCGGCGCGCTCGCGCCCGAGCTCGCGGGGTTGCCGACGAGCCGCATCGCCGTCGCGCCCGTCGCGCCGCTCGCGGGCGTCGCGGCGTCGTTCGATCGCGCGGCCGTCGCGGCGGCGGTCGCGCGCTTCACGCGCCACGCGGTCGAGCAGGCGCAGGGCGTGGGCGCCGCGGCGCCCAACGTCGAGTCGAAGCTGCTGCCGATCGCGCTCGAGCTTCTGGGCGAGCTCGTGCGCGTCGTCGCCGCCGCGGCCGACGCGACGGCGGGCGAGCGCGCCATCGTGCTCCGCCGCGCGCCCGAGGCCGAGGCGCAGTCGGACGCCACCCTGCAAGAGCTGCGGCGCGCGCTGCACGGATCGCGCATCATCCTGATTTGACGATCATCTGATGGACTCGCCGCAAAGTAGATCGACCATCAAGGTCAACGTCGCCAAGCGGCGCACCTTCGCGATCATCTCGCACCCCGACGCGGGCAAGACGACGATGACCGAGAAGCTGCTGCTGTACGGCGGCGCCGTGCACCTCGCCGGCTCGGTGAAGGGCAAGGCCGGCAGCCGCGCCGTCACGAGCGACTGGATGGAGATCGAGCGCCAGCGCGGCATCTCGGTCACGAGCAGCGTGCTGCAGTTCGAGTACGCGGGGCGCCACCTCAACCTGCTCGACACGCCCGGCCACAACGACTTCAGCGAGGACACCTACCGCACGCTCGCGGCCGCCGACACGGCCGTCATGCTCATCGACAGCGTCAAAGGCGTCGAGCCGCAGACGATCAAGCTCTTCCAGGTGTGCCGCATGCGCGGCATCCCCATCGTGACGTTCTTCAACAAGCTCGATCGCGCGGGGCGCCCGCCGCTCGAGCTCCTCGACGAGGTCGAGAGCGTGCTGGGAATCCCGTGCACGCCCATGAACTGGCCCGTGGGCTCGGGGCAAACGTTCGTGGGCGTCTACGATCGCGCGAGCGCGCAGGTGTTTCGCTTCGAGCGGACGGGGAACGCCTCGCGCGCCCTCATGTCGACGTGCGCGCCCGACGATCCCGAGCTGCGCGAGGCGCTGGGCGAGCGCGGCTACGCCGAGCTGCAGGACGAGCTCGGCCTGCTCGAGGGCGCGGGCCACGGCTTCGACAAGGACCGCTTCCTGGCCGGCCAGCTGTCGCCCGTGTTCTTCGGCAGCGCCATGAACAACTTCGGCATCGAGCCGTTCCTCGACAAGTTCGTCGAGCTGGCGCCGCCGCCGCGCACGCGCTCGACGTCGACCGGCTCGATCGAGCCCGACTCCGAGGCGTTCTCGGCTTTCGTCTTCAAGATCCAGGCGAACATGGATCCGCGCCACCGCGACCGCATCGCCTTCGTGCGCATCTGCTCCGGACACTTCGCGCGTGGAATGGAGGTCGAGCACGTGCGCACGGGCAAGCCCTTCACGATGTCGCGCACCGTGCAGTTCCTCGGGCAAGAGCGAACCACGGTCGATGAAGGCTACGCGGGCGACATCCTGGGCGTGTGGGACGGCGGCAGCCTCCGCATCGGCGACACGCTCGTCACGGGCGCGCGCTTCGAGTTCGAGGGCGTGCCGCGCTTCTCGCCCGAGCACTTCGTTCAGGCGACGCTCAAGGACCCGCTCAAGCGCAAGCAGCTCAAGACGGGCCTCGATCAGCTGTCAGAGGAAGGCGCCGTGCAGCTCTTCTTCGATCGCCACCGCTTGCAGCGCGATCCGATCCTGGGCGCCGTCGGCGTGCTGCAGTTCGAGATCATCCAGCACCGCCTGCTGTCCGAGTACGGCGTGCACGTCGTGTTCTCGTCCCTGCCCTACCGCCACGCGCGCTGGGTCGAGGGCGAGCCGTTCGAGCCGAACAAGTTCGAGCGCTCGGGCCACACGACGTGCGTGCTCGACGTCGAGAACCGCCCGCTCATCCTCTTCGACAGCGACTGGGCTTTGCGCCAGGCGCTGGGCGACAACCCGCAGCTGAAGTTCGTCGCCGCCGTGCAGCCCGGCCGCGGCAACCCGCGCGTCGCGGCTTAGACGCGGTCGCCTCTCGCTACTTTTCGGGCGCGCCGTTGAGGATCCAGTCCTTGACGGCGGTCTGCAGCTCGGGGCTCAGCATCGAGCCCGGGTAGTTGGGCATCTTCGCGCCGCAGCCGCCCGGCGGGCTGGACTGAGAGACTTTGATGTAGAGCAGGCTGCTCTCGGGGTGTCCGGGGACGACGCGCCGCTTGGTCGTGTCGAGCCCCGTGCAGCTCTTGTGGTCCGCGCTCACGGAGGCGAGCAAGTTCGCGTAGCTGATCGAGAACCCATCCTGGATCGTCGCGCTGCCGCCGCCCGAGTTGTGGCAGCCCGCGCAGTTGATCGTGAGCTCGGGACCGATGAAGGCGTTGTAGGTCAGCGGGTAGGTCGACCCCGCGAACATGATGGTGCCGGGACTGCCACCGCCGCCCGTCGAACCACCGCTCGCCGTCGTTCCGCCGCTGCCCGTCGTGCCGCCCGTCGGCTTCGAGCCTCCGCCGCCGCCGATGCCCGTGGATGACGTGCTGCCACCCGTTCCGCTGCCGGTCGTTCCGCCCGTCGGCGTCTGACCACCGGAGCCCGGCTGACCGCCGGCGCTCGTTTGTCCGCCCGTGCCGGACGGCGACGTCGTCCCGCCGCCGCCGGTCTCTCCCGTCTTGCCACCGGTGCCGGGCGTCCCCGTCTTGCCGGCCGTCGACCCGCTTTGGCCGGCGTCGAAGTCGACGCCCTCGCTCCCCGTGCACGCGACGAATGCGAGGGCGCAGGCAGCGCCCACGAGCGCCCATCGACGAATGAAACCTAGTTCGAAGCTCGAACCCAATTCTTTCTCCTGGCTCCTGATACGCGAAGGCCCCGCGCCGGAAACGTCCCGGAGCAGGGCCTTCACGCGGCCCGAAGGCCCGTCCTCATCGTTAGGCGAGGATGTCCGTCAGGACTCCCTGCGTGCCGACGTAGGCGCCCATCGCGGTGCCGAACGCCGGGAGGTTGCCGTTGAACACCTTGTTGATGATCGTGAGGTGCACGTCCTGCAGGTTCTTGCCGCTCATGTTCGGGCCCGCCGAAGCCGGGAAGTTGATGTACTGGCCCTGCTTGAGCACGCCGCCGCCGCTGCCGAGCAGCACGAGCGGGAGGTTCTTCGAGTCGTGGTTGCCGCCGTTCATGCCGCTCATGAAGTGGATGACGGTGCCGTCCATCGCCGAGCCCGAGCCCTCTTTGATGTTGCTGATCTTCGTGACGAGCTCGTTCGCGCGCGACGCGTTCCACCAGCCGATCGTGGCGAAGCCGCTGTTGCTGTCGCTCGTGTGCTGGAGGCCGTGGTAGCCGTCGACGTTCGCCGTCGTCTCGGGGAGGCCCGCCTTCGTGAAGTCGCGGACCTTCATGAAGTTGTAGACGAAGTCGCTGCGCGCGTCGTCGAGCATGAAGCTGATGACGCGGGTCATGTCGCACTGGAACGCGAGCACGGCCAGGTCGATCATGAGCGTCGCGTGCGTGCCGCGGTTGTAATCCGGCGGGACGCTGCCGACGTTGTACACCTGGCTCGGCGCCGGGTTCGGCACCACGCAACCGGCGACCGACGTCGACGAGCCCGGCATGTTCGACGCCGTGACGCGCGCCTCGAGCGTCTTGACCGAGCTCAGGAACTGGTCGAGGCGAATGTTGTCGCTCGTGCTGAGGCGCAGCTTGAGGCTGTTCGAGCTCTCGATGATGTAGTCGAGCGCGCTCTGCTTCAGCTTCGCGGCCTTCGCGACCGAGCCGTCCGTCGTGGGCGTCATGTTGCTCGTGCCCGTCGGGAAGCCACCGGCCATGAGGTGCTGGAACACGGCCTGCGGGCTCACGACCTTGTAGAGCGGCTCGCCCGCCGACTTCCACGAGACGCTGCGCGAGTGGGGACCCGGCAGGCCGTCCGTGTACGAGTCGAGCGTCGAGAGGCCGACCTGCAGCGAATCGAGCGGCGTGACCGACTTGCCGTTGTTGTTCGCGATGAGCGTCTGCGCGATCTGCTGATCGACGGAGATGCTGCTGCCGAAGTTGCCCTCGGTGCTCTGCGGGACCGTGTGGGCGCGAACGCCCGTCCACGCCGTCGCCATGTTGTTGCCGTGCGAAGGCTCGATGTGGCCGTTCCACGGCAGGTAGTTGCTGACGTTGCCGAGCACGAGCGCCTTCGAGATGTTCGGCTGCAACGGCGACAGGATCGGCGACAGCGTCATCGAGGTCCCCGAGCCCGACGGCGACCAGAACGCCGACGCCGTGCCGTTCGGGAAGTAGAGCGCCATGTAGCGCCGAATCGAGGTCGCCGCGTCAGCCTTCTTCGCGGCGAACGTCTCGAGCCACGGCACGCTGAGCGCGACACCCGCACCCTTCAGCACCTGTCGGCGAGTCCAATTGGTCGATTTCATCGCGTGACTCCTTCGAATCGGTGGGCGTTGGAGGCGTTAAAAACGAGCATCACATCTCTCCGCGACGGAAGCGGAACGTGTCGTTCAGGACGATGTCTTTGAGGAGCGGACGGAGGCTATACCCCTGCCCCGCCCACGTCGTGCGGATCTGCGTGAGATAAGGATCGTCCGCATCCGTGAGCGAGCGCGCGAGCGCGTAGGTCATCATCTTCTCGCTGGCGCAGTCGGTCAGCTGCTGCAGGTGCGTGCCGGCCGAGAGGATGTTGGCGAGCTGCGCGACCGTCGAGAACGTCTCGTTGCCCGGGGGCGGCAGGACACCCGACGAGTCGATGGTGTCCCCGTTCTCGTACTTCGTGCGGTAGGCGCCTATGGCGTCGAAGTTCTCGAGGCCGAGGCCGATCGGGTCGAGCGTCGCGTGGCACGTGGCGCAGTCCGCGGCCGCGCGGTGCGCCGCGAGGCGAACGCGCACGTTCTGGCTCTGGAGGCCCGGATCCGTCGCGCCGCCCGCGTCGAGCTTGGGCACGTTCGCCGGCGGGTTCGGGATCGTCTGGCACAGCAGGTTGAGGAGCACCCACTTGCCACGGAGCGTGGGAGCCGTGCGGTACGAGAACGACGTGAAGGTCAGGAAGCTGCCAAGGCCCATGAAGCCGACGCGCGTGTCGGCCGTGTTGTTGACCTTGGCCGTCCCCGTCCCCGTGCCCGGCGGCAACGTCATGCCGTAGTGGGTCGCGAGGCGCGTGTTGATGAAGTTCACGTCGTACGTGAAGAACTTCTGGAACGACTGCGAGCCGATGAGGAACTCGTTGAAGTAGTCGAGCTCCTCCGTGATCATCGCCGCGCGGAGCGCGTCGTCGAACTTCGGGAACGCCGTCGGCTCGACCTGGTGGCTCTGCATGTCGCGCGCGCCGAGCCACTGGCCGGCGAAGCTCGACGTGAACGTGGCGCCCTTGGCGTCGGCCAGCATGCGGTCGACCTGACCCGTGAGGTTCGTGTCGTTGACGATCTGGCCCGAACCCGCGAGCTGGAAGAGGGTGTCATCGGGCATCGAGCTCCAGATGAGGTACGAAAGGCGCGTCGCGAGCTCGTACGGCGTGAGCGAGTGCGCCGTGAGCGACGCCGGGTTCGAGTCGTACTCGATGCGGTACAGGAACTGCGGCGACGCCAGCAACGTCTTGACGACGTGCTTGATCGAGTTCTCGGGCGTCTCGCCGAGCGTGGCCGCTTCGTTGGCGAGGGTCACGAGGCGATCGACCTCGGCCGTCGCGAGCGGGCGGCGCCACGCCTTGAGGCCGAAGTTGGTGATGATCGTGCGCGTGCAAGCGTCCGTCGAGACCGGCGCGGCGGGCGCGCAGGTGAGGATCTTCGCCTTGAGCGTCGCGTCCGCGAACACGGCCTCGCCGATGGTGTCGGCCGTGTTGAAGTACTGCTCGTAGCGCGCGTCGTTGATCGTGAACGCGTCGGCCGTGTTGTCGAAGTCGCCCTTCTCGTCGGGCTGGAACGTCGACTGCGCGAGGTTGCCGGTGAACCCGACGAGGTCGCGCATCGTGTTGTCGTACTCGAGGTTGTTGAGGCGATCGATCGAGACGCGACCCGAGTCGAGCGCGACCGTGCCACCGGCACCGGTGTTGCCGCCCACCGGAGGCGGGTTGCCCGTCGAAACCGGGCCGCCGCCCGTCGCACCGCCACCCGTCGTGCCGCCGTTGCCCGACGAGGGGCCGCCCGGCGACATGCCGCCTTCGCCGATGTCGCCGTTGCAGGCAGCGAAGCCCAGCGAGGCGGCGGCGAGGCCACACAGGGCCAGGCTGCGGAAGGTGTGAAGCTTGGTGTTAGCTCTCATGGTCGCTCCTCGAGAAAACCGTGTTGGAAGCGTCTTGGGGCCGGACGGCTGATTTCGGCCGGGCCTACTCCGTGCTCACTGTGTCGAACGGGTTGCTAAATCTTGACGGAAGAAAAACCGACCCGCCCTCGTTTCCCGGCTCCGGACCTCGCCCGCACCACGCGCCAGCCCTGGAGAGCCCCTCTCCAACGCCGTCATACTAGCGTCCGTGATTCGTGAGGTGTTGCATCATTTCCACTGGGAGTGCACCCAAGAGCCGAATCACCTCACACGCCCCTACACACAGGTCCCTCAGGGGAGAACGTGATTCGCCTCGCGTGGATTTGGTGATGCCCGCACGAACGAAACGGCTCGCTGTTCTGAAGATGCTGGATTGAAAACCCGCCCTCGACTAACATCCGGGGCGTCTTGAGCCAGGACGGTCGCACGAGCCAGCTTCGGGACGAGCCAGCCGCCGCGCTGGGCCCGTGGTCGTCGACCTGGGTTCGCTACTACGACCAGGCTTCGCGCCGTCGCCACAAAATGGGTGGCTACAAGCGCCTTCGCGAGCAGCAGAAACGGAAGAAGGTCGCCGAGTGGATCCGAATCGGGACCGGAGCGTTCGCCGTGGCGATGCTGGTCTCCGTCTTCTACTTCATCCTGAGCCGCTAAAAGCGCTCACGTCCGACGGCCCGCGGTCCGTCATTGGTTTCGCCGGAGAACGATGAAACGGCGGAAGCGCCGAGCGTGCTGGGTTCTTGACACGACCTCGACTTTCGGTGCATTCAGACACGCTGAAACGGGCGGGCAGCGGTGCGGCGAGAGTTGAGCGAGCGTTTCTCGAGCGCGGGCGGTTTTGTCGGAGATCGCTGCGTGCGTTTGGGGCCAGGGGCGCGAGTCCGACGTCAAAAAATCGGGAGATTTTGAAAATGCGGAACTTGGCTTTCTCGGTTCTGGTCGTCGGCGCGGTGAGCGGAGCGCTCCTCGTCGGCTGCGGCGGTGGATCGTCGCGCAACCCCAACACGGGCGGCACGACGGGCTCGACGGGCGGCACCGGCGGCAACGTCGCGACGGGCGGCACCGGCGGCACCGTCGCCACGGGCGGCAGCGGCGGTGACACGACCAACACGGGCGGCACCGGCGGTACGGGTGGTGTCACGCCGACGGGCGGCACGGGCGGCACCGTCGCCACGGGCGGCGCCGGCGGCGCCGGGGGCACCGTTGCGACGGGCGGAGCCGGCGGCACGGGTGGCGACACGACGGTCACGCCGGCCTACTGCGACACGCACACGAACCGCCAGCTTCCGTACAACATCGCGACCGACTTCAAGGTCATCCACATCCTCTCGAACAACAATTCGGCGGGGTACTGGAAGGTCATCGGCACGCCAGACTGCTCGGACAACCCGACGTACCCGCCCTTTACGACCGACGCGGGCGCCGATGGCGGCGCCGACGCTTCGGCGGACGCGGGTGTCGACGCCTCGGCCGACGCCAGCACGACGACCGATGCCGGCGATGACACGGCGACGCTCGCGCTCGATCCCGACGCCGGCGACGGCGGCGTGGCCGACGCGGCGGCCGATGCGCCAGTCGACGCTGCCGTCGACGCGCCGGCCGATGCACCGGTCGATTCACCCGTGACCGACGCGGCCGTCGACGCGACGACCGATGTCGTCGCCTCGAACGACGGCAGCATCGACGCGGGCGTCGACGCTGGGCCGGCCCTCCCGGCCTGCTACGAGTTCTCGTACGATCCGGACGGCTGCGTCGGCAACTGCTGGGCCGGCGTCGTCTTCCAGGTGAACGACGTCCAGGGTCCGGACCCGGCGACGCGCGGCGTGTGCATCGCCAACGGCGCGATGTCGGTCGAGTTCTACGCGCGGTCGAGCAAGGACGGCGTCAACGTGAAGTTCGGCTTCATCGGCGAGAACAACACCAACGGCCTCGGCAACACCGAGACCACGATGCCCATCACGACGACGTGGACGAAGTACACGTTGGCCATCCCCGCGCAGGATCAGTCGACGTACAACCTGACGTCGGGTGACATGTCGGGCGTGTGGAACGCGTTCTCGGTGGTCGTCGACACGGCGGGATACGCCGGCGGCGCGTACATCGAGGTCAAGGACATCCGCTGGCTGGCGCAGTAGCTCGAACGAACGTCTGAGCTGAACGGAGGGCGGGCGCGAGAGCGTCCGCCCTCTTCGTTTTCACGGGATGACGGGGATTTGGAACGCGTCCCAGGCCGGCGTCGTGTTGAGGTGATCCGTGTGCTGGTTCCACAGGTAGATCGCCGGGTACATCTGCAAGCCCGTCTCGTCGGCGACGATCGCCGTCGCGTAGAGCTGCGAGACCTGCACCGTCGCGCCGCCCGCCGACACGGGCGGCGTCCCGTAGCGGTTCGACGAGAAGATGAGCCAGTAGTAGGTGCGGCCGCCGAGGCTCGCCGGGCTGGGTGACCACTTCGCCCAGTGGTTGTTGACGCCGGGGCTGACCTGGCCGCTGCACTTCGGCGGATCGTTGGCGCGCAGGCGCAGCGGCACGGGCGTCGTGCCGTCGGCGCGCACGACGTAGAGCTCGGCGAGCGGGTTCGCGTACATGACGCCGCCCGCGGGGACGCGATCGAAGACGACGAGCTTCGAGTCGGGCGAGAACGCCGGGTAGTACTCCTCGGCCGTTGGATCCGAAGCGCCCGGCAGCGGCGAGGCGTCGCCGCCCGCGCGATCGTTGTACGGCACCTGCCACAGGTCCGACGCGCCGCTTTGGAGACGCCCGTCCTGCCCGGCGCCCGTCGACGAATAGACGATGGTCTTGCCGTCGGGGCTCCACGTCGGGTTCGCGGCGCCGTTCGAGTCGCCGTTGCGCGCGATGATGCCGAACTGCTTGCCTTCGACGGGGCAGCCGCTCGTGACGACGTCGGTGGCCGCGAGATCGAGCCAGGCGAGGCTCACGTTCGACTTCGTCTGCACGTACGGCTTGCACGGAGCGTCGAGGTAGTACGGCGACACGGCGACGCGATCGACGACGCTCCCTTTGACTTGCGGATCGACGTCGTGCCAGTGCGCCTTGGAGAACGAGAAGATGCCGAGGCCCGGCTGGCGAATCGTGTCTTGGCCCGCGGGCGTGACGTACGACGGGATCTGACCGGTGGTGCCCGGCTTCACGCCGGCGATCGCCATGTTCCACGGGTAGAGATCGATGAACGCGACCGACGCGCCGTCGGGCGTCGAGTTGTGGCAGCCGATGCATTTGACGTCGCGGAGCGCGTTGTTCGCCTGCCGCGTCTGCATCTGCACGTCGGACACGCGCAGCGCCGTCACCGTCGACTCGTCGCCGACGGCGAAGCCCTCGAGCGTCGAGCTCACGGACTGCTGCGTGCCGAGCTCGGCGGGATCGGCGGCCCAATAGACGATGCTGCCCGCGGCGCCGACGGGCGCGACGCGCATCCCCACCGAGCTCGAGCCGCCGCCCTGCGCGCGCACCGAGATCGTGATGGGCGTGTCGCGCACGGCGGCCGCCATCTTGGCCCACACGTCCTTGGGCAACGTCCACGACTGGTTCTTCGTATACGCAACGACGTCGTGCGCTTCTTTGTCGGCGTGGAAGCGAACTTCGAAGATCGTGCCCGGCGCCGCCGTCGACGCGAACTTCACGCGCGGGCGCAGCCAGTTGTTGGGGAACAGCGCGCCGTCCTCGGGCTCGGTGATGCACGGCCCGTCGCCCGTGGGCGCGCCGGTGAACATCGACGAGGGATCACTGGCGATGCCGTCGAGGAACGGATCGGACGGGAAGTCCATGCAGCCCGTCGTGCACGACGTGAACGGGTCGCCGGCGTCGCCACCGTCGACGGCGGCATCGATGATGGAGCCGGTGAAGCCGCCCGTCGCGGGATCACCGCCCTGCCCCGTCGCGCCGCCGAAGCCCGTGTCGCCGCCCGCGCCTCCGGTGCCACCGTGCTGCGCGACCTTCGCGCACGCCATGCCCGCGATCGCGCACGCGAGCAGCGCGCGGACGGGAAGCGTGTCGCTCGGCGCGGGCATACGTGACCTCCGAAAGGGATCCAACGAATCGGATGGGCTGCGAAGTGGCGACGGGTCAGGCCCCGCGTCCCCCCGGCCCCCGGGCCCCGTTCGGCCGTTAGTGTAATCCGGGTGCTTCGTGGCCGCTACGCGCCACGTACTCGAGGTAGCCGCCGCCGTACGGAGTGGGCCCGTCAGGCCCGAGCTCGAGCACACGGTTCGACAGCTTCGCGAGGAACTGCCGGTCGTGCGAGACGAAGAGCATCGTCCCCTCGTAGTCGGCCAATGAGCGCACGATCATGTCCTTCGTGCCGATGTCGAGGTGATTGGTCGGCTCGTCGAGCACGAGGAAGTTCGGGCGGTGATAGAGGATGCGCGCGAGCACGAGGCGCGCCTTCTCGCCGCCCGAGAGCACGCGGCACAGCTTCTCGATGTCGTCGCCCGAGAAGCCGAAGCAGCCGGCGAGCGTGCGCAGCGAGCCGGGGTTCGCGAGCGGGAACGCCTCTTCGAGGACCTCGTAGACCGACTTGTCGGGATCGAGGATCTCCATGGCGTGCTGGGCGAAGTAGCCCATCTTGACGCTCGCGCCGACGGTGACGATGCCGGCGTCGGGCGTGGACTCGCCCGCGACGAGCTTGAGCAGCGTCGACTTGCCCGCACCGTTGACGCCCATGATGGCCCAGCGGTCCTTGCGGCGAATGGCGAGGTCGAGGCCCTCGTAGATGATCTTCTCGCCGAAGCGCTTGTGGACGCGCTCGATCTTGACGACGTCCTCTCCCGAGCGCGCGCAGGGCGGGAACTCGAAGTCCAGCTGCTGGCGCCGCTTCGGCATCTCGACCTTCTCGATCTTGTCGAGCTTCTTCACGCGCGACTGCACCTGCGCGGCCTTCGCGGCCTGGGCCTTGAAGCGCTCGATGAAGCGCATCTCCTTCGCGAGCATCGCCTGCTGGCGCTCGTAGGCGGCTTCGGCCTGCAGGGCGTTGAGCGCGCGCTGCTTCTCGTAGAAGTCGTGGTTGCCCGAGAAGCTCGTGAGCACGCCGCCGTCGATCTCGACGATGCGCGTGCAGATGCGGTTCATGAACTCGCGGTCGTGCGAGGTCATGAGCAGCGCGCCCTCGTACGACTTCAAGAAGGTCTCGAGCCAGATGAGCGACTCGAGATCGAGGTGGTTCGACGGCTCGTCGAGGAGCATGGCGTCGGGGCGCATCAGCAAGATGCGCGCGAGCGCGACGCGCATCTTCCAACCGCCCGAGAGGCGCGCGACGTCGCCGTCCTGCATCTCCTGCGAGAAGCCGAGGCCCGCGAGGATCTCGCGCGCGCGGGCCTCGAGCGCGTAGCCGCCCAGCTCGTCGAAGCGCGCCTGCGCGTGGCCGAAGCGGTCGAGCAGCTTGTCCAGCTCGTCGGCGCGCGCCGGATCGGCGAGCGCCTCCTCGAGCTCCTTGAGCTCGGCGGCGGCGTCGGCGACGGGGCCCGCGCCCGCCATGACCTCGGCGACGACGGGCCGGCCCGCCATGTCGCCCACGTCCTGCGAGAAGTAGCCGATCGAGACGTTGCGCTCGATCGAGACCTGGCCCTCGTCGGGCGACTCCTCCTTCATGATCATCCGGAAGATCGTCGACTTGCCCGCGCCGTTCGGGCCGACGAGGCCGACCTTCTCGCCGCGGTGGATCGCGGCCGACGCCTCGACGAAGAGGATCTGCGGGCCGTGCTGCTTGCTGATTTGGTCGAGGCGAATCACGGGAGCGCGTGGCTTTATAGCGGAAGGCGTCGCGCATTTCATGCGCGACGTTCGGGGCCTACACGCCCTGCCCCGCCCACCCTCGCGCCCTACGGACGCGACCCCTCATTGCAACGCTTCGAGCTCGGCCCAGCGCGTGTAGAGGCGGTCGACCTCGGCGCGCGCCGTCATCAGGTCGGCGTCGATGGCGACGAGGCGCGCGGCGTTGCTCGCGACGTCGGGGTGCGCGAGCTCGGCTTCGAGCGCGGCGACGCGCGCGTCGGCCTCGGTGATGCGCGCCTCGATCGTGTCCCACTCGCGCTGAAGGTTGAAGCTGAGCTTCTTGCGCGCCGGCTGTGCGGAGGTTGGAGCGGCGGCGGTCTTCGCGGCGCGCGCGGGGCGCAGCGCGGCCGCCTGGGCGCGGTGCCACTCTTCCCACTGCTCGAGATCGGCGAACGACGTCACGCGGCCTTCTTCGCCGGGCGCGACGTGAAACGCGAGGATCTGCGTCGCGACGCGATCGAGGAAGTAGCGATCGTGCGTCACGAGCAGCACGGCGCCGTCGAAGCTCGTGAGCGCGTCCTCGAGGATGCCGAGCGTCGCGAGATCGAGATCGTTCGTCGGCTCGTCGAGCACGAGCACGCTCGCGGGCCGCAGCATGAGGCGCGCCACGAGCAGGCGGCTCTGCTCGCCGCCCGAGAGACGACCGACCGGCTGGTTCATCTGCTCGGCGCGAAACAGGAAGCGCTCGAGGTAGCCGTGCCGATGAACGCGCGCGCCGCGGAACTCGACGTAGTCGCCGTCGGGGCACACGGCGTCGGCGACGGTCAGCGTCGGGTCGAGCGCGGCGCGGTCTTGCTCGAAGAACGCGATCTCCAGACCGTCGGCGCGCTTGACCGTGCCGGACATCGTCGCGCCCTCGGGCACCTGCGCGCCCGTGAGCACGCGCAGCAGCGTCGACTTGCCGCAGCCGTTGGGGCCGAGCAAGCCGAGGCGCGTCCCCGGCCCGACGAGCACGTCGATCTCGTCGAAGATCGCGCGCGCGCCGAAGCGAACGCCGACGCCCGTGGCCTCGATGAGCCGGCGCGTCTTGCGCCCCGTCGCCTGGAAATCGAGATCGACCGCGCGCGTGCGGTTGCGCGTGCCCAGCTCGGCGACCTCGTCGGCCAGCGCGCCCGCGCGCTGGATGCGCGCCTCTTGCTTCGTCGTGCGCGCGGCGGGCCCGCGCCGCAGCCACTCGGTCTCGCGGCGGAGCGTGTTGCGCAGGACGTCCTCGCGCCGCTCTTGCGCCGCCATCGCCTCGGCCTTGCGGTCGAGGTACGTCGCATAGTCCCCCGCGACGTCGAGCAGGCCGCCGGCGTTGCGGCGATCGAGCTCGAGGATGCGGTTCGACACGCGCTGCAGGAACAGCCGATCGTGCGTCACGGTGATCGTGCCGAAGCGCGCCTGCGCGAGAAACCGCTCGAGCCACAGGATGCTCTCGACGTCGAGGTGGTTGGTCGGCTCGTCGAGCAGCAAGAGCTCGGGCTCGGCGACGAGCGCGCGCGCGAGGGCGACGCGCTTCTTCCAGCCGCCCGACAGCTCGTCGACGGCGCGCTCGGCGCCGGCGACCTCACCAGCGAGATCGAGCTTCGCGAGCAGCTCGTCGACGCGCGCCTCGTCTTCCCACCCGCCGGCGCCCGCGCGCTGCCCGCTGCGGACGGCGTCGCGCACCGTCGCGCCGGGCGCGAAGGTCGGCGTCTGCGGCAGGTACGCGACGCGCAGGCCCGTGCGCGCGGCGACCTCGCCGCCGTCGGCGCCCAGCTCGCCCGCGAGGATGCGCAGCAGCGTCGACTTGCCCGCGCCGTTCGGCCCGATGAGCCCGACGCGATCGCCCTCGGCGACGGTGAAGCTCACGCCTTCGAACAGCGCGCGCGCGCCGAACGCGTGCGTCAGGTTCTGCGCCGAGAGGAGGATCGCCACGCGCGGATACTAGCGGGCGCGGGCTCAGTCTTCGATGGCCTTGAAGCCGCCGCCCTCGGCCTTCGCCTCTTTTTTCCCGTGCGCGTGATGCGACGCGGACGAAGGCGCGGCGACGGGCGTGAGCGCGACCGACACGGGCGCGGGCGCGCGCGGATCGAGCGTGACGTCGGCGGGCGCGTGCCCGGGCGCGCGCAGCTGGGCCCGCAGCGGCGGCTCTCCGCGATCGAGGCGCAGCTCGAGCGGCGTGCGGCCCCGCGGCGTCGTCTCTTGGCCGACCCACAGCTCGGCGCCCGCCGGCTCGGACGAGACGGCGATGCTGACCTCGGCGGGCTCGGCCGCGGGCGCCTTCGGCGGCGGCGCGGCCTCCGTCGGTGCGGGCGCCGCGGCAACGACAGCGGGCGCGGCTCTCGATCCCGAGCCGCCCTCGAGTACGAGCACGAGCGCGACGAGCGCGACGGCGCCGCCGCCGATCGCGGGGACGAGCCACTTGGGCCGCGACGGCGCCACGAAGTCACCGTCTTCGGCCGACGTCGTCGAGATCTCCGACGCCGACGATCCGAGCGTCGTCGTGCCCGCGCGCGTGAACTGCCGTGCGTCGCGGCCACCCGAAGGCGTCGCGACGGGCTTGGTCGCCGCGGCCGAAGGAGGGGCGACCGGCGTCGTCACGGCGGGCGTCGCCACCATTGGCGCCTTGGCCGTCGGGGCGGGCACGGGTGCCGGCGTCACCGCCTTGCCGCTGCCGAGCAGCTGCGTCGCGACGCGCGGCGCGCCGGGCGTCGCGACCGGGATCGCCGCGTCCAGCTTCGCGACGACGTCCTTCATCGACTGCGGCCGCGCCGAAGGCTCCTTCTCGAGCATCGCCGCGACCAGCGCGTCGAGCGCGGGCGGCACGTTCGCGACGAGCGACGACACGCGCGGCGCCGGCTTGAAGATGTGCGCGACGATGACCTCGGCGGCGGCGCGATCGACGAACGGCGGCCGCCCCGCGAGCATCTCGAACATCAAACAGCCGAGCGCGTAGACGTCGGCGCGGTGGTCGACCTCGCGCGCGCCGCGCGCCTGCTCGGGCGACATGTAAAGCGGCGTGCCCAGCACGTTGCCCGTCCGCGTGCGCTCGTGCCCCTGCGCGTCCCCCGCGAGCAGCTTGGCGATGCCGAAGTCGAGGATCTTCACGCCGCCCACGCTCGGCAGAAACACGTTCCCGGGCTTGAGGTCGCGGTGGACGATGCCCGCGTCGTGCGCGGCGCCGAGGCCGCCCGCGACCTGGCGCGAGACGTCGCGCAGCGACGGCAAATCACCGGCGAGCGGGCCGCGCTCGAGCCGCTTGGCGAGGTCCTCGCCCTCGAGCAGCTCCATGACGATGTAGGCGCTGCCGCGCGGGTGAACGTTGCAGTCGAAGACCTCGATGATCGCCGGGTGGCGCACGGCCGCGGTCGCGCGCGCCTCGGTGAAGAAGCGCCGCACGACCTCGGCGTTCGACGACAGCTCCTGCCGCAGGATCTTGATGGCGGCGTCGCGATGCATGTGGCGGTGCCGGCCCTGGAAGACCTCGCCCATGCCGCCGGCGCCGAGCCGCCGGACGATCTTGTAAGGGCCTATCTCGTCGCCGACATCGAACATCGCCGCGCGCGCCTAGCATAAGCCGAAACGCGCGCGCACCGCCGAATTCCCGCGGTGTTCCCGCGTGGCGCCGCTAAGCTGCGCCGCGTGCCGACGTCTCCCCACGTCGATCTAAATGTCGACGTCGCCGTCATCGGTGCGGGCGTCGTCGGGCTCGCGACGGCGCGGGCGCTCGCGCGCGCAGGGCGCGACGTGCTCGTGCTCGAAGCGACCGCCGCGATCGGCACGGGCGTGACCGCGCGAAATTCGGAGGTCATCCACGCCGGGCTCTACTACGCGACGGGCTCGCTCAAGGCGCGCCTCTGCGTCGCGGGGCGGCGTGCGCTCTACGACTACTGCGCCGCGCGCGGCGTCGGTCACCGGCGGCTCGGCAAGCTGGTCGTCGCGGCCTCCGACGCCGAGGTCGCGACGCTCGACGCGTACCTCGCGCAAGGCCGCGCCAACGGCGTCGACGATCTGCGGCTGCTCGACGGCGGGGAAGCGCGCGCGCTCGAGCCCGCGCTGACGTGCGCGGGCGCGCTGCTGTCGCCGTCGACGGGGATCGTCGACGTGCACGGCCTCGTGCGCGCGCTCGACGCCGACGCCCGCGCCGCCGGCGCCGACGTCGCGCTCGCCGCGCCCGTCGTCGGCGGCGCCGTCGAAGGCGACGGGCTCACGTTGCGGGTGGGCGGTTCCGCGCCGGCGACCTTGCGTTGCCGCGCCGTCGTCGACGCCGCCGGCCTCGACGCGCAGGCCGTCGCGCGTTCGATCGTCGGTCTCGACGCGCGAACGATCCCGCCGCGGCACCTCGCCAAGGGCCACTACTTCACGCTGCGCGGGAGCTCGCCGTTCGCGCGCCTCGTCTACCCCGTCGCCGATGCGGGCGGCCTCGGCGTTCACCTCACCCTCGACCTCGCCGGCCAGCCGCGCTTCGGTCCCGACGTCGCCTGGGTCGACGCCGTCGACTACGCGTTCGACGAAGCGCGCGCGCCCGCGTTCTACGCCGCCGTCCGCCGCTACTGGCCCGCCCTCCCCGACGGCGCGTTGCAACCGGGGTACACGGGCATTCGTCCCAAGATCGTCGGACCGGGCGCGCCCGCGGCCGACTTCATGATCCAAGGTCACGAGAGCCACGACGTGCCGGGCCTCGTGTGTCTCTACGGGATCGAATCGCCCGGGCTCACGGCCTCGCTCGCCATCGCCGACGAGGTCGCGCAGCGTCTCGCGCGCTGAGCGCGACACGCCCGTGGCGCGCTCAGCGCCTTCTAAATGCCCGCGCCCTGCGCTAACGTGATCGCGCCATGTCGTCGTCTTATCTCATCACGGGCGGAGCTGGGTTCATCGGATCGTCGATCGCGCGCGCGCTCGTCAAGCGGGGCGACCGCGTCCGCGTCATCGACAACTTCTTCTCGGGCAAGCGCGAGAACCTCGCCGACATCGCCAAGGACGTCGACCTGCAAGAAGGCGACATTCGCGACGACGCCGCGCTCGAGCGCGCGCTCGCGGGCGTCGAGGTCGTGTACCACGAGGCCGCGATCCCCTCGGTGCCGCGCTCGCTCGTCGATCCGCTCGGCAGCAACGAGACCAACATCACCGGCACGCTCAAGGTCCTGCACCACGCCAAGAAGGCCGGCGTTCGCCGCCTCGTCTACGCCGCGTCGTCGTCGGCCTACGGCGACACGCCGACGCTTCCCAAGGTCGAGACGATGCGCCCGTCGCCGCTGTCGCCCTACGCCGTCGGCAAGCTCACGGGCGAGCACTATTGCCAGGTCTACGCGAGCGCCTACGGCCTCGAGACCGTGTGCCTGCGCTACTTCAACGTCTTCGGCGCGCGCCAGGACCCGAAGTCGGAGTACGCCGCCGTGATCCCGCGCTTCGCGACGGCGGCGCTCGCCGGAGAAGGCGTCACGATCTTCGGCGACGGCACGCAGTCGCGCGACTTCTGCTACATCGACAACACCGTCGAGGCGAACCTGCTCGCCGCGGCCGCGCCCGCCGACCGCGTGTCGGGCGGCGTCTTCAACGTCGCCTGCGGCGAGGCGACGACGCTGAACCAGGTCGTCGAGCTGCTGGGGGGCATCGTCGGCAAGAAGATCCCCATCACCTACGCGCCCGGCCGCGTCGGCGACGTCAAGCACTCGCTGGCCGACGTCGGTGAGGCGCGCGCGCGCCTCGGCTACAAGGGCGCCGTCACGTTCGTCGAGGGCCTGCGCCGCACCGTCGACTGGTACGCGCAGCTCCGCAAGGCCTGAGCGCCGCGCCTGGCGGCCTCTTGCTTCGCGCCGTGAGCCCGGATACCTTAGGGCCAAGTTCAGTACGTCCGCATCGCTGACTTCGTTCTCCGCGCCGCAGGTCATCTGCCGCAAGCCCGAACTCACTGGAGCGAAACGCTCAGGGCTTCTGAGGCGGCAGGTCCGCCGGAACCCACGCAGGAGAATGAGAAATGGGCACCCGTCTGTTCGTCGGCAATCTGTCGTTCAACACGAACGAGGACGACCTTCGCGATCTGTTCGGCCAGAGCGGCACGGTCGTCGACGTCAAGGTCGTGACCGATCGCGAAACCGGTCGTCCGCGCGGCTTCGCCTTCGTCGAGATGAGCTCGCAGAGCGAGGCCACGCAGGCCATCGAGCAGGTCAACGGGCGCGAGCTCGGCGGCCGCACGCTGCGCGTGAACGAGGCCGAGGAGCGCACGTCGCGCCCGCGTCCCTCGGGCGGCGGTTCGCGTCGCTGGTAGCCCGGTGGTGTCGCGGCGTCTGTCGTCCCTCGTGGACGGCGGCGACCGCGTCGCCCGTCGGCGAGAAACATGATGACCAAAGAGCTCATCGGCGCTCGGTTCTTCGACGAACACGAGCGCGACCGCGGCTGGGCGGCCAAAGTGGTCCGGCGCGAACGCGCGCCCGGCCGTTTGGTCGTCCTGGAGGTGACCTCGAAGGATCCGGCGTTGCTCAACTTTTTGGGCTCGCTCGACAAGGCCCCCCTTCAGGTTCAGGAGACAGGAACCGAGGGTTCCAGCTACCGATTCGTGTGGGCCTCGGCGTACGACAACGGCGGCACCGTCCGCGTTCAGGGCGTCCTCGTGTCGTCCTCTAACGACGAAAGGATCTCGTGAGCCAACCTTCGACGTCGCCGCCTGGGTGGTGGGCCACCTACGTCCGCCCGACGACGTTCGGGTTCGCCGCCATCCACGTCGTCGCGGTCGTCGGCGCGATCATGGTCGGCTTCTCGTGGTCGAACGTCCTCCTCGCCGTCGCCGCGTACTTCGTGCGGATGTGCGTCATCACGGCGTCGTACCACCGCTACTTTTCGCATCGGTCGTTCAAGACGTCGCGCTGGTTCCAGTTCCTGCTCGCCGTCGGCGCGCAGAGCTCGGCGCAAAAGGGCGTGCTGTGGTGGGCGAGCCATCACCGTTGGCACCACAAGCACTCGGACGACGAGCAGGACGTTCACTCGGCGGCGCGCCGCGGCTTCTGGTACGCGCACGTCGGCTGGGTCATGCGGGACGAGTGGAACGCGACCGACGACGCGGCCGTGACGGACCTGTCGCGGTTCCCCGAGCTGCGGGTGCTCAATCACCGCGCGGTCGAGATGCTGCCGACGGTGGCGCTCGCGCTCGCGTGCCTCCTCGTCGGCGGCGCGCGGGGGCTCATCTGGGGGTACTTCGTGTCGACGGTGCTGCTGTGGCACGGCACGTTCACGATCAACTCGCTCGCGCACCTCATCGGGAAAAAGCGCTACGACACGGGCGACGACTCACGCAACCACTGGGCGCTCGCGCTGCTCACGACGGGCGAGGGCTGGCACAACAACCACCACCACTACCAGAGCTCGGTGCGCCAGGGCTTCCGCTGGTGGGAGGTCGACGTCACCTACTACGTGCTGCGCGTCCTCGCGCTCACGGGGATCGTCTGGGATCTGCGCGAGCCGCCGCGCGAAGCCGTCGACGCCCCCCGCCCCGACGCCTTGAACCGCGACGTCGCGCGCGCGGCTTAGTCCGTCAGCTCGAGGCCGAGGAGCGCGACGTCGTCGCGGCCCGAGGCCGCCGACTCGACCGTCTTGATGATGCGCTTGTTGATCTCGGCGAGATCGTGCGGCGCCTTCTCGATGAGATCGGCGAGGCGGCTCTGGCCGATCGTCGAGCTCGGGCGGTGGTGCCCCGAGAACAGCTCGAAGACCCCGTCGGTCGAGAGCAGCAGGATGTCTTTGCTCTCGGCGGGGATGACGTCCTCTTCGTACAGCGCCGACGGGATCATGCCGATGGGCGGGCCCGACGCGTAGGCGACGCCGCGCACCGAACCGTCGAGGCGCCGCAGGATCGGCGGCACGTGGCCCGCGTTCGAGACGACCCAGCGCCGGTTGGGCGCGTCGAGCAGCACGCACGCGACGGTGACGAAGCGATCGTCCTGCATGCGGCCCGGCAGCGAATCGTTGAGGCGCGAGAGGATCTCCGCCGGGCCCGCCGCCTCGACGGCGAGGCGCCGCAGCTCCGAGCTGATGCGCGACATCATGAGCGCCGCCGTGACGCCCTTGCCCGAGACGTCGCCGATCGCGGCGAGCAAGCGGCCGTCACCGAGATCGATGAGGTCGTAGAAGTCGCCGCCCACGGCGAACGCCGGCAGGTACTCGGCCAGCACGCGCACGCGCGCCGAGTTGTGCTCGAGGGGGCGCGGCAAGAACATGCGCTGCATCTCGCGCGCGGACGCGAGGTCGTGCTGGAACCACGTCGCCGTCGTCTGCCCGCGCGCCTGCACGCGCGGCAGCACGGGCGAGAGCCCGCGCGCGAGCGCCGCGAGCGCCGTGAGATCGTGCGGCGCGAACTCGGGCGCGGCCGCGCGGCGCTGCACGACGATCCACCCCGCCGTCGTCTCTGCGCCGGCGATGGGCGCCGACATGCTCGAGCCGAAGCCGAGGCCCGCGTCACCGGGTACGAGGTTCGGCGACTCGGACACGATGCGGAACGCCGCGTTCGCCTCACGTGGCACGCTCACCGCCGAGAGCAGCGCGTGCCCCGCGACGGGATCGGCGACGGCGCGCAGATCGTTGGCGGCGCCGTGCGGCAGCACGAGATCGGCGCCCGCGACGTCGGCCCACAGCATCGAGATCGTCGTGACGAGGCGCTGCGCGAGCTCGACGACGGTCTCGGGCTCGCCGATGGCGCCGAGCGCCTGCTCGACGGGGACGCGCGACGCCGCTCGGACGGCCGAGTCGATCAGCAGGGCCGCCGACCCACCTGATACGAAATCGAGCGTCTTCATCGCGATTTTTTGATCCCCAACGCCAACAGGCTGCCAACCGTACTACACGGCCCCATGTTGCGCCACATACAAAGCGCTGCCGAGTAACGGTCAGGAAAAATACAATTAACGAACAATTACACGGGAATTCCTGTGGATAATCGCGTGTCACCGCGACCACGTTTCCGGTGTTCCGGCAGTCAAGTTCGACGCAACGCTCTTCGCGGCGCGCGGAGGCCGATTCAGGCCTTTTGCGCTGACGACGCGAGGTCGGCGTCGACCATGACGCGGTCGAGCCGGAGCAGGCGGAAGATCGCGAGCGGCTGGTCGCGCAGGCCCGTGACGACGACGCTGCCGCCCTGCGCGCGCACGCGCTTGTAGAGCGACACGAGCGCCCCCACGCCCGAGCTGTCGACCATGCGCAGGCGTGCGAGGTCGACGTCGACGCGCGATGGCTGGCGCGCCAGCAGCTTCTCGAGATCGGTTCGCAGGTCGGCGACGCTCACCGCGTCGAGCTCGCCCTCGATCGCGAGGTGCGTGACGCCCTTCTCGTCGGTGGAGATCGTGAAGGTCATCGGGAGGCCCCCTCGACAAGCCCTTTGTCGCCTTGCTGTGCCTCCTCTTTGGGAGCCGGCGGCAAGGTCTTCGTCAGTGTGAGCACGTTGGGGCGACCAGGTGTGTAGCTAATGTCCATAAACGCTCGAATGATAAAAAGTCCCAAACCAGATTCAGGAAGGCTCGCGAAGTCGGGCGTCGGGACCTTCGTGGGGTCGAAGCTCGACCCGAAGTCGCGCATGTCGATCGAGATGCGGTCGCGACGCGTGCGGATCTCGATCTCGATGACGCCGTCGACGCGCCCCTTGTAGCCGTGGAGCACGATGTTGTTGAAGGCCTCGCCCACGGCCGACACGACCTGCATACGGAACTCGTTCCAAGTCGGGCCCTGAGGACGACGGGTCACCAGCTTGCACGCGGCTGAGACCGCACGAAGCGTGACGTCGCGGTGGTCCAAAGTTCCGATCATCTGGATCCGAATCAAGGCGCCCTAGCCACTATTATCACCCCTCCGACCCCCAAAGCGCGAATTCGTTGTAGCGTATCGGCCGTGGATCGATCGATTCGGATCGCCAAGCGGCTCACGGACATCGTGGGCTCGTCGATCGGCTTGGCGCTCACCCTCCCCCTCTATCCGCTCATCGCGGCGGCCATTTACCTCGAATCCCCTGGTCCTGTGTTTATCCGCCAGAAGCGGGCGGGTCAACTTCAGGACCCCGAGCCGGGGACGCCGCCGGGCAGCATCCCGAAGCCGACGTTCAAGGCCTTCACGATGCTGAAGTTCCGCTCGATGCGGCCCGACGCCGAGAAGCACACGGGCGTCGTCGTCGCCTCGAAGGGCGACCCGCGCATCACGAGGGTCGGCAAGTTCATCCGCAAGACGCGCATCGACGAGCTGCCGCAGTTCATCAACGTGCTGCTCGGCGACATGAGCATCGTGGGCCCGCGGCCCGAGCGGCCCGAGCTGGCCGAGCAGCTCGCGATGGCGATTCCTTACTTCGAAGAGCGCATGCGCGACGTCAAGCCGGGCATCACGGGGCTCGCGCAGATCTCGCTCGGCTACACGGGCAAGGCGCTGCCCGACAGCGTGCTCGCGAAGTTCGAGGCCGACATGGTGAACCCGTTCAAGGTCGAGGGCGCTGAAGATGCCCTCGCCGATCACATGCGCATGAAATTGCTCTACGACCTCGCCTACAGCGCGGCGACGGAGCACGCGCGCACGTTCATCCCGCTCGAGCTCACGATCCTCATCAAGACGCCGCTCGTGATGATCCTCGCGCGGGGCACCTGACCGGCGCATGACGGTCTCGGCCGCGATCGCCGTCGCCGCGGCGCTGGTGCTCGTCTACACGTACGTCGGTTACCCGATCGTCATCGCGACGCTCGCGCGGTTGTTTCCGGCGCCGCCCTTGCGCGCGCGCGGCGGCGACGAGCCCGCGCCGCGCGTGAGCGTGCTCCTGCCCGTCTACAACGGCGCGAAGTATCTGCGCGCCAAGCTCGACAGCCTGCTGGCGCAGGACTACCCGGCCGAGCTGGTCGACATCCTCATCTATTGCGACGGGTGCGCCGACGACAGCGAGGCGGTCGCGCGCGCGATCGCCGCCGAGCCGGCGTCGGGTGGGCGCATCCGCGTGATCGCCGCGGCCCAGCGGCGCGGGAAGCCCGCCGCGCTCAACGTCTTGCAGAAAGAGGCGACGGGCGAGCTCTTGCTCATGAACGACGTGCGCCAGCCGTTCTCGCCCAACGCCGTGCGCGCGCTCGCGGCGACGTTCGCCGATCCCGCCATCGGCTGCGCGACCGGGCTGCTCGTGCTCGCGGGCGGCGCGCCGAGCGGCGCTTACTGGCGCTACGAGGCGTGGATCCGGCGCTGCGAGTCGCGCTTCCGCGGCGTCGTCGGCATGACGGGCGCGATCGCGATGACGAGGCGCGCGGACCTCGTGCCGCTGCCCGAGGATCTGATCCTCGACGACGTGTGGATCCCGGCGCGGCTCGCGCTCGCCGGCAAGCGCGTCGTGCTCGTCACCGAGGCCGAGGCGTTCGACACGGCCTTCGACGATGACGCCGAGTTCCGTCGCAAGGTGCGCACGCTCGCGGGCAACTACCAGCTCTTTGGGCTGCTGCCGGGCCTGCTGTCGCCCGCGGCGAACCCCGCGTGGCTCGAGCTCGTGTCGCACAAGCTGCTGCGGCTCGTGGCGCCGTGGGCGATGCTGGTCTTCGCGGCCAGCTCGCTCACCGTCGCGTCGGGGGACGGCGCGATCGCATGGCTCGCGCGGCTCGCCGTCGCGGCGCAGCTCGGGTTCTACGCGGCCGCGCTCGCCGGCAAGCGCGGCGGCAAGCTCGCGGGCGTCGCGCGCACGTTCGTCGTGCTCAACGCCGCCGCCGTCGTGGGTCTGTTCAAGCACGTGCGCGGACGTCAACGCGTGACCTGGTGAGGTCTCGCGCGGCCTGTGGTATCAAGTCGGTCGTGCGCCGCGCTCTCCTCGCCTTCCCGCTCTCCGCGCTCGTGCTCGTGACCGCGGGCTGCCCTCACACGCAGCCACGCTTCAACTACGCGAGCGAGGCCGATCCGCGCAAGACCGAGTTCATCATCGGCCCGTCGGACACGCTGAAGGTCACGATCTGGAAGAACCCCGATCTCTCGGGCGACACGACGGTGCGGCCCGACGGCGTCATCACGCTGCCGCTGCTCGGAGACTTCCACGCCGCGGGCAAGACGGCGGCCGAGCTGCGCGCCGAGATCCGCACGCGCCTCGCGACGTTCGTCAAAGACGACTCGGCGCTCGTCACCGTCGCCATCACGGGCATCAACAGCTACCGCGTCACCGTGAGCGGCAACGTCGAGCACCCCGGCACCTACGCCGTGAACCACTACATCAACGTCGCCGAGGCGCTCATGCTCGCGGGCGGCGTCAACAAGTTCGGCACGCCCGAGGATGGCGTCCTCATCCGCGTCGGCGCCGACGGCGCCACGCGCCGCATCCCCGTCGATTGCGCCGCGATCCTGAGTGGCGCCCGCCAAGAGCAGAACCTGACGATCCTGACCGGCGACACGATCTACGTGCCGTAGCTGAGCTAGAGAGATCCGGGAAAGATCGGCGGCGTGCCGGGGCCGAAGATGAAGGTGCCGCCGACGCTCAGCAGGATGACCTGGCGGCGAAGATCAGGGAAACCGGTGATGGCGCCGGTGACGGCGTCGACCTGACCGTTGCCGTGCTGATCGCTGAACGAGTAGTCGAGCGTGAGCCACAGCGGCCAGTCCTGGCCCCGCAGTGCGAACAGCGCGCCCGCGATGCGCTGGTCGTAGGCGCGCCCGCCCGTCGGGATGCGGCCGTAGACGAGGCCGCCGTAGCCGCTCACGACGGCGCGCTCGTTGCGCGTGAGCGGCAGCGTGAGGCGCGCCATGGCGTTGTCGTTGAGCGTGATGGCGCCGAGGTAGAGGTTCGTCGTCGTCGTCTGCGCCGCCTCGAGCGTCGCGAACCAGGCGATGTCGGTCGAGTCGCGGTAGCCGATCTGCGCGAAGCCGACGGGCGCGACGTTCACTGTCCGATCGGTCCCCATGCCCGGGACGCCGGGGGGCGACAGCAGGGCCACGCCGGCGCGCAGCTCCGAAGACCACTCGAGCGTGAGGTCGCGCCGCCAGAACGCGAGCGCGCTCACCGTAAAGAAGGGGTCGCGGTTCGTGCCGCCGAGCTCGTTGGCGTCGCCCTCGCCGCCGAACGTGTTGCGGCCCATGACCCACTCGGCGCGCACGTGCAAGTTGAACGTCTCGACGTTCGACGAGCCGCCAGTGCCGGTCGGCAGGTAGTGAAGGAACTGGGCCATGAACGTCTGCACGTAGCGGTTCTGGGCCGTGCGGTCCCACGTCGCGGTCTCGTTGGCCGTGGCGCCGAGGTAACGGTGCGCGCCGCTCACCGCCGCCTGCGGCGTCAGCATGTCGACCGCGCCGACGGGCACGTAACCCGACGTCTGCCCGTACGAGCCCGCCGCGCCGAGCTTGAGCTCGAGCGGCGCGACCGGCGTGATCGTCGACAGCCACGACAGCTCGGACGCGAGGCTGTCGATGCCGCGGCCCTGGAGGTAGTGCATCCAGCTGAGGCGCAGCCCCGCGACGTGCTCGGCGCTCGCGTCACGAATGTGGAGGCGGCCGATGCCGGTGACGTCCGTGAAGCCGTCGCCGTCGTGATCGATCGTCGTCGGCTTCGGGCGGTTGCCGGCGTTGTCGGTCGCTCCGACGCCAGCGCTCGGCGCGAGCTCGTAGCTGACGTCGGCGCGCGCGCCTCGCGCGAAGAGCGGAGCGCACATCGCCGCCAGCAGCATGAGGAGCGCACGTCGGGTCACGCGCGCGAACATACCAGCAACGCTCGATGCGCGTCGGTCCGTAAACTGCGACGTACGCCTTCGCGTGCTCGACGGGAAATCTGATTTGGATATTATTGACTCGTGACTACGCACACGAGCCCTCTGGTCGCACGCACACAGGCCATCGCGCAGTCGGTGGCCGCGAAGCACGCCGACGACGTCGACACCTGGGCGCGCTTTCCGCGGGAGACGCTCGAGGCGCTGCGACGCGAGAAGCTGCTGTCGGCCGCCGTGCCGAAGGATCTGGGCGGCGGCGGCGCTTCGATGTGGGAGCTCGCGAGCATGTGCACGGCGCTCGCGCAGGGCTGTGGCTCGTCGGGGATGGTGCTCGCCATGCACCACATCCAGGTCGCCTGCATCGCGCGCCACGCGCTGTCCTCTGCGTACTTCCGCACGTACCTGCAAGAGGTCGTCGAGCGCCAGCTGCTCATCGGCTCGATCACGTCGGAGGTCGGCGTCTGGGGCGACACGCGCTCGAGCATCTGCGCCGTCGTGCGAGAAGGCGGGCGCTTCAAGCTCGACAAGGACGCGACGACGGCGTCATACGCCGAGACGGCCGACGATCTGCTCGTGACGGCGCGCCGCAACCCGGATGCGCCGCCGTCGGATCAGGTGCTCGTGCTCGTGCGCCGCGCGGATCGCGAGCTCACGCAGACGACGACGTGGGACACGATGGGCATGCGCGGCACGTGCAGCCCCGGCTTCAAGCTCGCGTCTTCGGGCGGCGAGGAGCAGGTGCTGCCCGGCTCGTTCGCCGACGCGTCGGCGCAGACGATGGTCTCGTTCTCGCACATCTTGTGGTCGGGCGTGTGGCTCGGCATCGCGTCCGACGCCGTCGCGCGCGCGTCGGCCTTCGTGCGCGCCGAGGCGCGCAAGACCCCGGGCGTCGTCCCGCCCAAGGCGCCGCACCTCGCGAAGCTCGCGGCGCAGGTGCAGCTGCTGCGCAACAGCGTGCACGGTCAGGCCACGGAGTTCGACGAGATCATGTCGCGCCCGAACGGCATGGACGAGCTGCTCACCGTCGGCTGGGCGCTCAAGATGAACAACATCAAGGTCAGCTCCTCGGAGATGGTGCCGCGCATCGTCCACGAGGCGCTGCAGATCATCGGCATCGCCGGCTACAAGAACGACTCGAAGCTCTCGGTGGGCCGCCAGTACCGCGACTCGCTCTCGGCGGCGCTCATGATCTCGAACGACCGCATCTACAACAAGACGGCCTCGCTGCTGCTCGTCTACAAGGACGAGTAAAGGGAACCCCGTGGAATACGACATCGAGAACTTCACGCGCGGCCTCGTCGCGCACGGGCTCATCGTCCCCGTGCGCGTGCTGGGCGCGTTCGGCCGCGGCGCCGCGTTCGAGGCCGTGCTCGAGGGCTTCAACGCGCTCGTCACCGAGCTGGCGAAGAACGACGGCGCCGAGGTGTACACGTTCCCGCCCGTCATCGATCGGACGATCATCGAGAAGACGGACTACCTCGACTCGTTCCCGAACCTCGCGGGCACGGTGTTCAGCTTCTTCGGCAAGGACAAGGAGGCGAAGGCGCTGTCGGCCAAGGTGCACGCGCACGAGCCGTGGGGCGACACGCAGGGCATGACCGACGTCTGCCTCAACCCGGCGGCGTGCTACCCCGTCTACCCCGTCATGGGCGCGCAGGGCACGCTGCCCGCGGACGGCCGCATCATCACGATGACGAACTGGGTGTACCGCCACGAGCCCTCGCCCGAGCCGACGCGCATGCAGTCGTTCCGCGTGCGCGAGTTCGTGCGCGCGGGGACGCCGGAGCAGGCCGTCGCGTGGCGCGACATGTGGCTCGAGCGCGGCGTGTCGCTGCTGACGTCGCTAGGCCTGCCGGCGAAGCCCGACGTCGCGTCGGACCCATTTTTCGGCCGCGGCGGCAAGATCCTCGCCGCGGGCCAGAAAGAGCAGAAGCTGAAGTTCGAGGTGCTCGTGCCGGTGATCTCGCTCGAGAACCCGACGGCCGTGTGCTCGTTCAACTACCACCAAGACCACTTCGGCCACGTCTTCGGCATCAAGACGGCCGACGGCAAGGACGCGCACACGGCGTGCCTCGGCTTCGGGCTCGAGCGCGTCGTCATGGCGCTGTTCAAGACGCACGGCTTCGACACGAAGTCGTGGCCCGCCGCCGTGCGCTCGCGCCTGGCGCTGTGAGCCGCGGCGTATGAGCCGCCTCGTCGTCCTCCCCGAGCTCGACGCGGCCGCGTACAAGCGGCACGCGCTGCACGCCGAGGATCGCGTCTGGGTCGAGAAGAACTGCTACGTCGACATCTGGATCGAGGTCATCCACGCGCTGGGGCTCGACCCGATGGCCGTGCTCCCCTTCGTTCTCGCGATCGACTTCGAGGGCGATCAGTGGACGTTCTTCAAGCCGCCGCACGACGAGCTGCGCGAGCTGTACGGCATCGACGTGCAGGAGCTCAACGTGTGGCGGCCGCTGGCGGCGCACGCGCAAGAGTACCTGGGCGCCGGCAAGCTCATCAGCACGGAGGCGGACGCCTTCTACCTGCCCGACACCGCGGGCACCGACTACAAGCGCCAGCACACGAAGACGACGATCGTCATCCAAGACTTCGATCTCGAGGCGCGGCGCATGGGCTACTTCCACAACGCCGGCTACTTCACGCTCGACGGCGACGACTTCGTGCAGCTGTTCCGCGTGGGCTTCGCGCCCGACCCGACGTTCATGCCGCTGTTCGCCGAAGCCGTCCGCATCGACCGCGTCGTGCGCCGCGCGCCCGACGAGCTGCGCGCGCTGTCTCGCGCGCTGGTTCGCAAGCACCTGCCGCGCCGGCCGCCCGACAACCCCGTCGCGCGCTTCGCGGCGCGGTTCGCGCGCGACCTGCCGTGGCTCACGGCCGAGGGGCTCGCCTTCTATCACGCGTGGGCGTTCGCGACGGTGCGCCAGCTGGGCGCGGCCAGCGAGCTCGCCGCGCTCCACCTTCGCTGGCTCGGCGACGAGCCGCTCGCGCCCGCGGCCGACGCGTTCGCGCGCGTGAGCGACGGCGCGAAGGCCTTCATCTTGAAGGCGGCGCGCGCCGTCAACGCCAAGCGCGCGCTCGACGCGAAGCCAATGTTCGACGAGATGGCGGGGGCGTGGCAGACGGGCATCGACGCGCTCGTCGCGCGCATGACGTGAGCCGCCTCGGATTCGAGAACGCGTTCGTGCGGCTCGACCCGATCTCGCCCACCCACGTCGACGCGCTCCTCGACGCCGCGAGGGACCGTTCGACGTTCGGGCTCGCGCCCGTGCCGCGCGACCGCGTCGAGATGGAAGCGTACGTCGCGGCGGCGCTCGCGGACGAAGGGGCGAAGCGCGCGCTGGCGTTTACGATTGTCCGCCGCCACCCTAGGGACGAGGTCGTCGGGAGCATCCGGCTCATGAACCTCGAGTGGTGGACGTGGCCGCCCGGCCCGATCTCCGTCACCGGCGAGCCGCGCATCGCCGCCGCGGGCGACCCGCCCGACGTCGCCGAGCTGGGCCATGGCTGGCTCGCGCCGAGCGCGCAGCGGACCGCCGTGTTCACGGCGACGTCCCTTTTGCTGCTGGGCCATGCCTTCGAGACCTGGCGCGTCCACCGGCTCGTGCTCAAGACCGACGTGCGCAACGATCGCTCGCGCGCCGCCATCGAGCGCCTCGGCGGCCGGTTCGAGGGTGTGTTGCGCGCCCACCTGCCCGCGGCCGACGGTCGCGTCCGCGACACGGCGATGTACGCGATCGTGCGCGACGAGTGGCCCGCCGTGCGAATCCGTCTTGAGTCGGCCCTCGCGTCCCCGCATAGTTCGGGCGACTCATGAGCGACGGGCTGACCCACGGCGGCGTCCGCACGAGCGTCGGCATCGACCTCGTGCGCATCAGCCGCATCGCCGAGTCGCTCGAGCTGTTCGGCGCGAAGTTCCTCGAGCGGGTCTACACCGAGGCCGAGGTCGCCTACGCGATGGCCTCGCCCGAGCTCACGGCCGAGCGGCTCGCCGCGCGCTTCGCGGCGAAGGAAGCCACCGTCAAGGCGCTCGACTTCAAGGACACGGGCGTCGGCTGGCGCGACATCGAGGTCGCGCGCCGCCCGTCGGGCGCTTGCGAGCTCGTGCTGCACGGGGCCGCGCTCACCGTCGCGCGCGAGCGCGGCGTCGAAGATCTGTCCGTGAGCCTCAGCCACGAGGGCGACTACGCCACCGCCGTGGTGCTCGCGACGTGCCACCGCCAGGGAGACAAGACGACATGACCGAGAAGATTCGCAAGATCCTCGTGGACCACGGGCGCCTCAGCCAGGACGCCGCCACGCTCGCCGAGACGGCCGACCTGTACCAAGCCGGCATGACCTCGCACGCGAGCGTCAACGTCATGCTCGCGCTCGAGGGCGAGTTCGAGATCGAGTTCCCCGACCACATGCTCAAGCGCAGCGTGTTCGAGAGCATCGCCGCGATCCGCGGGGCGATCGAGGAGCTCACCAAGGCGGCATGACCGGACGGGTCCGCAGCGTCACCGGCCACGAGGTCCTCGCGCTCGCCGACTGGCGCGCGTGCGCGACCCCGCCCGGCGCCGCCGATGGACCGCGGGCGCTCGACGCGGCGGCGCCTCCGTCGACGTGGACAGCCGCGCCCGCGCCGGGCACGGCGGCCGCGATGCTGCGCGCCGCGGGCGCGTTCGATCTCGAGACGAGCGCGCCGCGGCGGTTCGACGCCGAGGACTGGTGGTTCCGCGCGCGCGTGCCGTCCATCGTGGGCGAGGCCGGCGTCGAGCACGCGCTCGTGTTCGAAGGGCTCGCGACGGTCGCCGACGTTTGGCTCGACGACGCGCTCGTTTTGTCGAGCGGCAACATGTTCCGGCGGCACGAAGTGAAGCTCGCGCCTTCGGCTTCGCCGCGCACGCTCACGATCCGGTGCCGCGCGCTCGATCCGTTGCTCAAGCCCAAGGCGCCGCGCGCGGCGTGGCGCGTGCCCATGATCGAGAACCAGCACCTGCGCTGGTTTCGCACGACGCTGCTCGGGCGCACGCCGGGGTGGTCGCCGCCCGTCGCGGCCGTCGGGCCGTGGCGCCCCGTGACCGTCGCGCGCCGCGCGGGCGTCACCGTCGACGACGTCAGGCTCGCGACGCGCGTGCGCGACGGACGCGGCGTCGTCGAGGTCTCGCTCGCGGCGCGCGCGCCGTCGGGCGAGCTCGTCGTCGCGCGCGACGGGCGCGAGCACCGCGCGCGCCTCGCGCCCGCGGGCGATCGGCTGACCGCCACCGTCGAGGTCCCCGACGCCGCGCTCTGGTGGCCGCACACGCACGGCGAGCCCGCGCTCTACGCCGCGCGCGTCGAGCTCGCGGGCGGCGTCACCGTCGATCTCGGCGCGGTCGGCTTTCGCACGATCACCCGCGAGCCCGGCGACGGCTTCGGCCTGCGTGTCAACGACGTCCCGATCTTCTGCCGCGGCGCCTGCTGGACGCCGCCCGATCCCGTCGCGCTCGCCGCCGATCGCGCGACGCTCGCGCGCGCGATCGGGCAAGCGCGCCGCGCCGGCATGAACATGCTGCGCGTGGGCGGCACGATGGTCTACGAGAGCGACGACTTCTATGATCTGTGCGACGAGCACGGCGTCCTCGTGTGGCAGGACTTCATGTTCGCCAACATGGACTACCCGGCGGCCGACGCCGCGTTCGCCGCCGACGTCGCCGTCGAGGCGCGCGACTTCCTCGCGCGCGTGCAGGCGCGCCCTTCCCTCGCCGTCTTGTGCGGCAACTCCGAGGGCGAGCAGCAGGCCGCGATGTGGGGCGCGCCGCGCGAGCGCTGGAGCCAGCCGCTGTTCGCCGACGACGGTCCCTTGTTCACGGCCGCGCGGACGCTGACGCCCGATGTGCCGACGTGGCCGTCGAGCGCGCACGGCGGCGCGTTCCCGCACGAGGCGCGCGTCGGCACGACGTCGTACTACGGCGTGGGCGCGTACCTGCGCCCTCTCGACGATGCGCGCCGCGCCGAGGTCGCCTTCGCGAGCGAGTGCCTCGCCTTCGCCAACGTGCCCGACGCCGGCGCGCTCGCGGGCGGCCCGGGCGCGCGCGTGCACCACGCGGCGTGGAAGGCGCGCACGCCGCGCGATCTCGGCGCCGGTTGGGACTTCGACGACGTGCGCGACCACTACGTCGAGCGCCTCTTCGGCGTCGACGTCGCGGCGCTCCGCTACGCCGACCACGATCGCTTCCTCGCGCTCGGGCGCGTCGCGACGGGAGAGGTGATGGCGCAAACCTTCGGCGAGTGGCGGCGCGCGCGCTCCACCTGCCGCGGCGGCCTCGTGTGGTTCCTGCGCGATTTCTGGAAGGGTGCGGGCTGGGGGGTCGTCGACGCGACGGGCGCCCCCAAGGCGGCGTGGCACTACCTGCGACGCGCGCTCGCGCCGATCGCCGCGCACGTCAGCGACGAAGGCGGCAACGGCCTCGCCGTGCACGTGTGCAACGACGGCGCCGCGGCGCTCACGGGCGAGCTCGAGGTCGTCCTCTACCGCGCGGGCGAGGTTCGCGTCGCGGGCGCCAAGCGCGCGATCGAGGTCGCGCCGCGCGCCGCGGTCGAGATCGCGGCGGCGTCGCTCTTCGACGGCTTCTTCGATCTTTCGTACGCCTACCGCTTCGGCCCGCCGTCGCACGATCTCGTCGTCGCCACGGTGCGCGCGCCCGCGGGCGGCGTCGTCGCAGAGGCGTTTCACTTCCCCGTGGGCCTGCCCGCGACGCGCGAGCTCGACGTCGGCCTGACCGCCGAGGTCGCGACGAACGACGACGGCGCCTCGCTCGTCGTCAAGACGAAGCGCTTCGCGCAGTCGATCGCCGTCGAGGTCGAGGGCCACGAGCCCGACGACGCCTTCTTCCACCTCGCGCCCGGCGCGACGCGCGCGATCGCGCTGCGCCGAATTTCGGGCGCGGGCCCGACGCGCGGGACGCTGCAACCGCTCAACGCCGAGACCTCGGCCAAGATCGCCCTGCCGTGACCGCGCGCCCGTCCGCCGAGCCCTTCTTCTTCGGTCCGCCCGAGCGGCCGCTCTTCGGGTGGCTGCATCGGTCCGCGGCGCCGGCCGCGTCGCTGGGCCTCGTCATCTGCGCGCCGTTCGGCTACGAGGAGATCTGCGCGCACCGCAGCCTCGCGGCGTTCGCCGACGCCGCCGCCGAAGCGGGCTTTCCCGCGATCCGCTTCGACGCCGACGGCACGGGCAACGCCGCGGGCGAGCCCACGGATCCCGGGCGCCTGGCCGCGTGGGTCGCGAGCGCGGGCCACGCCGCGGACACGCTGCGCGCCGCGACCGGCGTCGAGCGCGTCGTGTTCCTCGGCGTGCGGCTCGGCGTCATCACGGCGGCGCTCGCGGCGGCGCGCGACGACGTCGCCGGCCTCGTCGCGATCGCGCCCGTCGTCAACGCCAAGGCTCACCTGCGCGAGCTGCGCGCGCTGCAGATGTCGGGGACGCCGCGCCCGCCGCCGCCCGACGTCGCCGTCGACCCGACGGTGCAGCCCGTGCTCGGCTTCCCCATCACGGCGGAGACGAAGGCGTCCCTCGAGACGATCGATCTCGCGAAACGAGAGAAGCCGCCTGCGCCGGCGGTGCTGATCCTCGATCGCGACGATCTTCCGACGACGACGGCGTGGCCCGAGCACCTGGCCGCGCAGGGCGTCGCCGTCGAGCGGCAGGTGCTGCCGGGCTTCGTCGAGATGACGCTGGGCGCGGAGTTCGCCGTGCCGCCGCGCGCGATGATCGACGCGACGGTCACGTGGCTGCGCGCGCGCGTCGCGTCCGCTGCGACGCGCGCGACGACGCCACCTGCGCTCGCGCACGAGGCGCGTGTCACGCCCGAGGTCGTCGAGCGCATCGTGCGCGTCGGGGGCGTCGACTCGGGCCCCGGCATGTTCGGCGTGCTGGCGACGCCCGCGCACGCGCCGCCGCGTCGCCGCGGTCTCTTACTGCTCAACGCGGGCGCCGTGCACCACGTCGGGCCGAACCGCCTCCACGTCACGCTCGCGCGCCGATGGGCCGCGCGCGGTCACGCCGTGCTCCGCCTCGACGTCTCCGGGATCGGCGACAGCCCCGCGCGCGCCGGCCACGGAGAGAACGTCGTCTACGGCGCGTCGGCCGTTCAAGACGTCGACGACGCGCAAGCGTTCCTGCGCCGCGAGCCCGGCGTCGCCGAGGTGCACGGCCTCGGCATCTGCTCGGGCGGGTACCACGCGTTCAAGGCCGCCGTCGCGGGCGTGCGCCTCGACGGCGTCGTCTCGATCAACCCGCTCACCTTCTTCTTCAAGGCCGAGGTGCCCAAGGAAGAGCGCGCGCACCAAGTCTCATCGGAGACGTCGCGCTACTTCCGTCGGCTGCGCGACGTCGAGGCGTGGAAGAAGCTGTTCCGCGGCGACGTCAAGGTCGGCGCCTTCGCGCGCACGCTCATGCGCCGCGCCGAGCACCTCGCCGGTGATCGCGCGCGCGGCGTCGCCCGCGTGTTCGGCGTGTCGGTCGGCGACGACCTCGGCGCCGAGCTGCAAACGATCGCGCGCCACAAAGTCGCGCTGCGCTTCCTGTTCGCGGCGGGCGATCCCGGCGAGGAGCTGCTCGCGGCGGGCGGCGGCCCGACCGTCGGCGAGCTGCAGAAGCGCGGCGCGCTGTCGGTCGACGTCATCGCCGGGCCCGACCACACGTTCACGCCGCTGTGGTCGCACGGCGTGCTCGCGGCGCGCCTCGGTGCGTGGTTCGACGCGCCCGTCGACGGCTCGCGCGGCGAAGGCGGCGCGTGAGCGACGGCCCGCCGGCTGACGAGACGATCGAGCTCGGCGGGCTGCGCGCGATCTCCGTGGGCGATCGCGCGGCGGCGCCCGTCGTCGTCGCGCTCGCGCACGGCTTTCAGATGGAGCCCGGCGATCTCTCGCCGTTCGCGCGGTCGATTCAAGCGCCAGCTTGGTTCCTGTTCCCGGAGGCGCCGGGCCTCGCCGAGCCGCGCGGCCGCGCTTGGTGGCACATCGACGCGAAGAAGCGCGAAGAGGCGCTGCGCCTCGGGCCGCGCGACTTCGCCGGCGAGCATCCGCCGGATCTGCCCGCGGCGCGCGAACGCCTGCTGGCGTTCCTGGAGGCGGCGAAGGCCGAGGCCGGCGCGCGGCCGCTCGTCGTCGGCGGCTTCTCGCAGGGCGGGATGCTCACGTGCGACACCGTGCTGCGGTCGCGCCTCGACGTCGCGGCGATGGCGCTGCTCTCCGCGTCGCGCATCGCCTTCGACGAGTGGCGGCCGTGGCTCGAGACGCCGCGCGTGCGCGGCTTGCCCACGCTCGTGAGCCACGGACGCGCCGACGACGATCTCGCGTTCGCCGCGGGCGAAGCGCTGCGCGACGCGCTCACGGCCGCAGGCGCCGACGTCACATGGGTGCCGTTCGACGAGGGGCACCTCATCCCCCTGCTCGTTTGGCGGCGCTTACGTAAGCTCTTGCTCGATCTCGCTCGTTGAAAATCAGGGGCGCTTTCGCGTTATCCTGGTGACATGCCTCGCTTGACTTCGACGTCGCGGAATTGGGCCGGCGTTTTCGCTGCGTTTCTCGCCGCGTTTCTCTTCGTGGCCGGTTGCGGCGGCAGCAGCTCGACACCGAAGCCCGACGGCGGCGACGCCGGCGCGGGCGCCGACGGTTCGGCGGGAATGGGTGACACCGGAGGCTCCGGTGGTGGCGGATCTGCGGGCACGGGAGGCAGCGCAGGCACTGGTGGCAGCGCGGGCTCGGGTGGCAGCGCGGGCAGCGACGGCGGCGCCGGCGCTGATGGCAGCGCAGGTACGGGCGGAAGCGCGGGCGCGGGTGGCTCCGCGGGCGCGGGTGGCAGCTCGAATTCGGACGGTGGCGCGGGCACGGGCGGCGCGAAGCCAGACGGCGCGGCCGACGCGCCCGTCGACGCACCGGCGACGGAGGCCGGCAACGACGGCGGCACCGACACGTCGACGACCACCGATGCGAGCGACGGCCCCACGAGCGACGCGGGCATCGACGCCGGCCCCGTGACCGTCGACGTCGCGGCCTCGGCCAACCACCTCGCGCTCGACTCGTGCGCCGTCACTCCCGCCGTGTTCTCGAACGTCGCCGCGGGCACGTACACGATCACGCTCACCGCGAGCACGCTCTCGAAGGGCGGCGTCTCGGGCACGGACCCCGTCGTGCCGTCGCACGACAACTACGTCATCGTCAACCTGCCGCTGCCCGCGGGCGACCCGAACGAGAAGATGCGCTTCTTCATGCTGAACGGCGTCGGCGCGCACGCCGACGTCACGCTGCCCGCGACGGGCACGATCCAGATCATGTTCGTCGACTCCGACGCGGGCTCGAACGCGGGTCAAGCGACGGTGACGCTCTCGCCGGGCGGCTCGACGACGACCGTCGACGCGGTCACGAACGTGCTGCGCTGGAACGAGGGCTGCCTCTCGACGCCGGCCTCGTACGTCGTGCCGGCGGGCCTGCACCGCGTGGCGCTCACGGCGAGCACGCTCAGCTCGGGCGGCGGCCGCCACGACGACTTCGTCCTCGTCCGCATCCCGAGCGAGGTGCCGACGGACGACCACCGCTTCGTCATCCTCAACGGCGTCGGCGCGAGCTACGACTTCACGCCGTACAACAGCCAGACGCTGCGCTCGTGGTTCATCAGCTCGTCGAGTGGAAGCAGCGGCGACGCCACATTGACTGTCTCGCCTTTGTAACCCCGCGCACCGTCGAGACCGTTCCCGAAGCGAACGGCGCCTGATATGTTCGGCGCCTCGTTCGAGAAGGAGACGTCGTGCCGGAATCCGCAGTCAAGCGCCTCCTCGTCCACACGTCTCACTATTCTTTGTCCAGCTTCCTCACGATGGTGGCTGGCCTCGTCTCGTTCCCGCTGCTGACGCGCATCTTCTCGGTCGGCGACTACGGGATCATGAACCTCATCGGGTCGACGCTCACGGTGGCGGTCGCCCTCGGCAAGGTCGGCGTCCAGCACTCGATCGTCCGCTACCAGAGCGAGATCTCGGCCGGCAAGGGGCGCTACACGCTGCGCGAGCTCGCCTCGACGACGATGTTCGGCATGATCGGCACCGCCCTCACGGCGATGGCGATCCTCATGGTGCTGGTGCACTTCGTGCCGGCCCGCTGGTTCGCCGACTCGCGTTTACGCCTGCTCTTCAGCGTCGCGACGCTGTTGATCTTCGTGCAGGTCGTCGAGAGCAACTTCCTGAATTTCCTGCGGGCCGAGCAGGCGACGACGACGCTGCTCAAGTACCAGGTCGCGAAGCGCTACCTGGGCCTCGGCCTCATCCTCACGACGGTCTTCTTCATCTCGCAGTCACTTGGCGGCTTCTACACGGCGTCGGTCGTCAACGAGTCGCTCGCCCTCATCGCGCTCGCGCTGCTCGTTTACGTCAAGCGCGGCTGGCCGCTGCCGCGCCTGTCCGAGTTCAGGCGCCCGCTGTACCGCGAGCTGCTCGGCTTCGGCATCCCCATGATGATCGGCTACGAGATGGCGGGGCTCATCCTCGCCGTCGGCGATCGCTACGTCATCGAGGGCCTCATCGGCGAGACGCCGCTCGGCCTCTACAGCGCCGCTTACAACCTGTGCCAGTACGTGCAGTCGGTGTTCATCGCCTCGGTCGCGCAGGCGATCATGCCGCTCTACATGCAGATGTGGGACGCCAAGGGCGTCGAGGAGACGCAGGCGTTCATCGCGCGCTCGATGCGCACGTACGTGCTGCTGGCGGCGCCGCTCATCGCGGGCCTCGCGGCCGTTGGTCCCGAGCTCTTGCCGTCGCTCGCCTCGGACAAGTACGCGACGGGCGCGGGCATCCTGCCGTGGGTCATCTCGGGCATGGTCATCGAGGGCGCGAACGCCATGGTGGGCGCGGGCCTGTTCATCCACCGCAAGACGCGCGTCATCATGTCGATCGTGCTTTCTTGCGCCATCGCGAACATCGGGCTCAACTTCATCCTCGTGCCGCGGATCGGGATCATGGGCTCGGCGATCGCCACCCTCGTGAGCTATGCGGCGTCGGCGCTGCTGCTGGGCGCGGCGGGCCGACGCCTGCTCGTCGTGAAGCTGCCGTGGATGACGATCTTGCGCGCGGGCGTAAGCGCATTCGTCATGTTCCTCGCGGTGCGAAATATTTTGCCGGCCCGGCGTCTCCTCACTGTATGCGTTCGATCGATCGCTGGAGCGCCCGTTTACGCCGCGCTCGTTTACTTGATCGACCCCGACGCGCGCGAGGCCGCGCGAAAGCCCATCGAGCGCCTGAGAAGGCTCGTCCGCGGAGAGCGCGCGGCATGAGCCTCGGCGGGCTCAAGGGCGGCGTCAAAGAGCTCTTCGCGAAGCCCGCCGTGTGGCACCGCCTGGGTCCGCTCACGCGGCCGCCAGGCGTCATCGTTCTCACGTACCACGACGTCTTCCAGACGCGCGGGCCGCTCGAGGGCATGCGCATCGATTTGTTCGCCGAGCAGATGCGTTGGGTGCGCGACCACTGTGAGCCGATCGAGCCCGAGGCCGTCGTCGAGCGCAGCCGCGACGCGCGGCGCTCGCGCCCCGCCGTGCTCGTGACGTTCGACGACGGCTACCGCAGCTACCACGACCTCGCCTACCCCGTGCTCAAAGAGCTGGGCATCCCGGCGCTCGTCTTCGTCGCGACGTCGTTCATGGACGAGGGCGGCATGATGTGGACCGATCAGGTTCAGCGCGCCGCCGCCGCGTCGACGATCGCCGAGCTCGACGTGCCGTGGTCGGGCGAGCGCGTGCCGCTGCCCGACGCGGCCGCGCGCAAGGCGCTCGGCGCGCGCGCCCGCGCCCACCTCAAGACCTTGCCCGACACCGAACGGCGCGCGCAGATGAAGACGCTGCTCGCGGCGCTCGGCGCGTCGCCGCACGGCGAGCGCACGATGCTCACCTGGGACGAGGTGCGCCGCACGATGGACCTCACGCGCTACGGCGGCCACTCGCACACGCACCCCATCCTCTCGCGGCTCGACACGGCGACGGCGAGACACGAGATCGAGACCTGTCACGCGCGCGTCACCGCCGAGACAGGACGCGCGCCGAAGCACTTCGCCTACCCCAACGGCGGCCCGCACGACTTCACGACCGAGACGAAGGAGATCGTGCGGGCGAGCGGCTTCGAGATCGCGTTCTCGACGACCGTCGGCATCGCCGGTCCCGACACCGACTGGCTCGCCGTCAAGCGCATCGGCGCGGGCGAGATGAGCATGGCGGGCTTCGCTTGGACCATGGCCGGGTTGAACCGGTCCTAGGCGCTTACGCGGAGGCGCCGTCGAGGTAACGGCGGGACCAGAGCTCTAGGCTGAGGATGAGCCAGAGGATTTCGCCGTGGTCGGCTTTGGCGGTGAGGTGCTCGTCGAGGTAGCGCCGCGCGACGGTGGGGCTGACGAGGCCGCGGTCGCGCAGGGCTCGGCTGGCGATGACGTCGCTCGCGAGCGGTTGGAGCGGGCCGCGGAACCAGGCGCCGAGCGGGATCGCGAAGCCTTGCTTCTTCTTCTCGAGGACGTCGGGCGGCAACCAGCGCGCGGCGGCGCGGCGCATGAGGTGCTTGCCGCGCCGGTTGCGCAGGCGCATGTCGTCGGGCAGGCGCACGGCGAAGTCGACGAGGCGGTGGTCGAGGAACGGCGCGCGGCCTTCGAGCGAGCTGGCCATGGCCGTGCGGTCGACTTTGACGAGGATGTCGTCGGGCAGGTAGCTCGCGAAGTCGACGGCGACGCAACGGTCGAGCGCGCCGAGGGCGCTCGCGGCGCGGGCGGCGGCGGCGACGGGGCCGTCGTCGGTCGTCGCGGCGATGCGCGTGGCGTCGCCGAGCAAGTCGTTCGTGACGTCGGTGCGGGTGAGCGCGACGCCCGAGAGGTAGCTCTCGACGAACGGCTGGCGCAGGCGCTCGCCGATGCGGCGCAGCCGGTAGCCGTGGTCGCCAGGCACGAAGCGCGCGGCGACGCGACCGACGAGCTCGGCCGTCGCCGCGGCGACGGGCTTGAGCGGCCCGAGGCGCTGCAGATCCAGGAAGCGCTGGTAACGCGAGTAGCCGGCGAAGGCCTCGTCGCCGCCGTCGCCCGAGAGCGCCATCTTGACGTGCTCGCGCGCCATCTTCGCGACGAGGTAGGTCGGGATCGACGACGAGTCGGCGAAGGGCTCGTCGAGGTGCCACACGAGCTCGCGCAACAGATCGACGGCGTTCGGGTCGACGACGAGCTCGTGGTGCTCGGTGGCGAGGTGCTTCGACACGCGGCGCGCGTCGTCGAGCTCGTTGTAGGCCGCTTCGCGGAAGCCGATCGTGAACGTCTTCACGGGGCGGTCCATGTGCCGCGCCATGAGCGCGACGACGACGCTCGAGTCGAGGCCGCCGCTCAGGAACGCGCCGAACGGCACTTCGGCGACGAGGCGGCTCTCGACGGCCTGGTCCAGCAGGCGCGCGAGCTCTTCCTCGGCCTCGGGCTCGGACAGCTTGTGCTTGGGCCCGAAGCCCAGCTCGTAGTAGCGGTGCTCGGTGACGCGGCCGTCGACGTAGCGCAGGTAGTGCGCAGGCGGCAGCTTGCGCACGCCGCGGAAGATGCTGCCGGGCGTGGGCACGTAGCCGAAGCGGATGTAGCCGCGCACCGCCTCGGGCGCGATCTCGCGGCGGAAGCCGGGAACTCGAAGAAGCGACTTGAGCTCGCTGCCGAACACGAGGCGGCGGCCGTCGTCCCAGTAGAAGAGCGGCTTCTCGCCGAAGCGATCGCGCGCGAGCACGAGCGTGCGCGTCTTCGTGTTCCACAGCGCGACGCCGAACATGCCGTTCAGGCGCGCGAACACGCCGTCGCCCCACTCGGCCCAGCCGTGGACGATGACCTCGGTGTCGGAGTTGGTCTTGAAGCGGCGGCCCGCGGCCTCGAGCTCGGCGCGCAGCTCGCGGAAGTTGTAGATCTCGCCGTTGAAGACGCACTGGATCGTGCCGTCCTCGTTGGCGAGCGGCTGGTGACCGCCCGCGAGATCGATGATCGCGAGGCGGCGCATGCCGATCATCGCCTGGTCGTCGCGGAAGACGCCCTCGTCGTCGGGGCCGCGGTGGACGATCGCGGCGTTCATGGCGTGCGCGACCTCGACGCCGGGCAGCGGCGCGCCGGGCGCGGCGACGATGCCGACGATGCCGCACATGCTAGCGCGCCCCCCCTGCGACGGCGACGGCGGGCCGCGCGCCGGCGTAGAGCTCGAACAACCGGCCCATGACGGCGCCGACGTCGGCGCGCGCCTGAACGTCGGCGCGCGCGTTGCGGCCCAGCTCGGCGAGCGCCGCGGGCGCCAGCGCGGCCGCTTCGGTGAGGGCCTTGGCGAGCGCCGCGCGATCGCCGACGTCGAACAGCCAGCCGTTGCGCCCGTCGACGACGAAGTCCTCGCTGCCGCTCACGCGGCTCGCGATCGTGGGGAGGCCCGCCGCCATGAACTCGAGCAGCGTGTTCGACAGGCCTTCGATCGTCGACGTCAACACGCCGACGTCGGCGCGCGCCAGCACGGCCTCGACGTCGTCGCGGTGGCCGAGGAATTCGACCTGCGCCGCGACGCCGAGCTTCTCGGCCTCGGCGCGCAGCCTCTCCTCGAGCGGGCCGCCACCGACGAGCAAGAGACGCGCGTCGCTACGGCCCCCGGAACGGTCCGAAAACGCGTCGGCCCAGGCGCCGAGCAACGTCTCGAGGCCCTTCTCGGCGACGAGCCGGCCCACGAAGACCGCCGAGAACGGCGCGCCTGGCGCGCGCGCCGCGTGCCCGCCTCCGAAGCGCGTCGTGTCGACGCCGTTCGGCAGCACGACGATGCGATCGCTCGGAAACCCGTTCTTCTCGAGCTCACCCGCGATGCGCGTGCTGATGGCCTGCAGCGTGGTCGCGCGCTTGAGCATCGCGCACGCGACGGTCGCGAGCGGGCCGCGGCCTGGCGCGAGCACGCCGCGCTCGAGCTCCCACCAGCCCGAGATCTTCACGACGACGGGCTTGCCGACGATCGAGCCCACGAGGCACGTCACCGCGCCCATGTGGTGCGCGATGTGGACGTGCCACGCGTCATAGCGCCGGCCGCGCCCGAGCAAGAACGCCCCGAGCTTCGCCGCGAGGATCGCCGCGCCCACGAGCGGCTTGCGCGGGTAGGCGATGCGCCCCACCGGCACGCCCTTGCAGCGCTCGGCCGTCTTCTGCGAGCCGCGCGGCAGCATCGGCGTCAGCACGGTGACCTCGTGGCCCGCGCGGCGCATCGCGCCCGCGAGCGTGCGCACCTGCGACTCGGCGCCGCCGCCGCCCGTCGGCGAGTACGTGCTCTCGAGGACCATGAGCACGCGCAGCGGACGATCAGGCGGCATCGACGTATCTCCGCAGCCACGACTCGAGCACGAAGATGCGCCAGATCGAGTCGGCGTGATCCCACGTGCCGCGCTCGTGCTCGGCGAGCAACCGTTCGAGGAACGCCGGCTGCCACCAGCCGCGCTCGCGCGCGCGTCGATCGAAGAGCACGCTGCGCACCATGCCCTTGAAGGCGGCGTCGTCGCGCAGCCACACGGCCGTCGGCAGGCCGAAGCCCTGCTTCTTCTTCTTGAGGATCGCCTCGGGCAGGATGCCGTCCATGGCGCGCTTGAACAGGAAGCGCTTCTCGAGGCCGCGCACGATGTACGTCTCGGGCAGGTGGCCCGTGAGCTCGACGAGGCCGGGATCGAGGTACGGGAAGCGCACGGTGACGCCCGCCGCCTTCGCCGCCCACTGCACCTTCGGCAGATCGCTCTGCGCGATCGCCATGTTGAGGTCGAGCCGCATGATCTTGTGCAGCGGCCCGCCGCTCGTGCCGAGCGCGTACACGCCGCGCATGAAGTCGAGCGAGGCGTCGCGCGGGACGGCGCGCCGGAACTCGGGCGTGAGCAGCTCGTCGTAGTGGTCCGACGCGAATGAGTCGTCGGTGTAGAAGCGATCGGGGTTGGGCAGCGAGGCGCGAGAGAAGAAGTTCTCGACGCGCGCGAGGAAGTGGTTCGAGCTCTTGCCCGCGAGCGTGCCCGCGACGCGGCCGAGCGCCTTGAGCGGGCGCGGCATCGAGAACCAGGCCTCCATGACCTTGTCCTTCGCGTAGCGCTGGTTGCCACCGTAGATCTCGTCGCCGCCGTCGCCCGCGAGCAAGACCTGTGCACCCTCGCGCCCCGCGAGCTCGGTGCAGGCGAGCGTCGGGATCGCCGACGCGTTGGCGAACGGCTGATCGTAGGCCTCGACGACGCGCGCGAGCAGCGCCTGCGCCTCGGCCGACGACACGCTCGCGAACGTCGGGTTGGCGCCGCACGCCGTGGCGGCGATGCGCGCGAAGCCGAGCTCGTCGTAGCCCTGCTCGGCGAAGCCGATCGAGAACGAGCGCACGCGCCCCGGGCCGGCCTTGCGCGCGAGGATCGACACGATGCTCGAGCTGTCGGTGCCGCCTGACAAGAAGCAGCCCCACCCCTGCCCCGGTTCGCCCGCGGGCTGGTACTCCTCGACGGTGGCGACGATGCGCTCGCGCAGCTCGCGCGCGAGGACGTCGTCGCTGCCGCTGCGATCCTCGGGGTACTCGGGCACGAAGTAGCGCGTCTCGCCGACGACGCCCGCGCCCGGGCGCCACGCGAGCCGCGTCGCGGGCGGCAGGCGACGCACCTGCTTGAAGATCGTCCGCGGCGCCGGGATCTGCGCGAAGTTCAGGTAGTGGTAGACCGCCTCCAAATCGATCGAGCGGTCGCACCACGGTGAACGCGCGAGCAACCGCACGTCGGTCGCGACGAGCACGACGTCGCTCTGCGCGAGCACGTACACCGGCAGCGTCGAGAACACATCGGTGAGCGCGACGAGGCGGCGCTCCGCCGCGTTCCACGCCACCTGCGCGAAGCGGCCGCGCCAGCGACGTTGTGGCGGCGTGCCCGCGCCGAGCGCGTCCGTGCCCTCCTCGACCTGGCCGGCGATCAAGTCGGCGAGCGCCGCGTAGGCCGCGCCGTCGGGCGCGTTGCCACGGTGCACAGCGCCGCGCACCGCCACCGTCACGAGGCTGTCGCCGCTGAACGTGAAGCCGGGCAGCCCGCGCACCCACTGGTCCGTGCCCGGGCCGGACACGATCACGAAGTCACCCAGGACGTTGGGGAGCGGCATGTGGCTCGGCGGGCTCATCGTCGGAGGGCGGCGGACTCTTGACGGCTCCCGACGCTATATCACGGGAGCAAGCGCTTGCGGACGGCGCGATAGAGATCGTCACCGAGCGCGCGTTTGGCAAGGTCGAGCGCTGCGAATCGCAGCTGCGCGCGTCGCAATTGCCACCCGCGGTCGAGCCACGACGACAGCGTGGCGTCGTCGAGCTGCGAGGTCACGGCGAGGCGGCCCAGCGTCGGCCCGTCGGCGCGCGTGACGGGCGCGGGGCGCGAGTTCATGACGTGCGTGTACCCGACCTCGCGCGCGACGTCCTCGAGGCGCGGCGGCTCGCGCCCGCCCGCCGGCGCCAGCAACGTGACGGGCTTGCCGACGTGCTCCTCGATCTCGAGTCGCGCGCGCTTCAGATCCTCGCGCAGGCGCGCGGGCGAAAGCTCCGTGAGGAACTCGCGGTGATCGAGCCCGTGCGACTGGATCGACATGCCGGCGTCGGACATCTCGCGCAGCTCGGCCCACGTCGCGAAGCCCGCCGTGCCTACCTGCGCGGGGTTGACGAAGAAGTCGGCCGTCGCGCCCGCCTCGGCCAGCGCGGGCAGCCCGCGGCGGTGGTTGCTCGCGTGCCCGTCATCGAACGTGAAGATCACGCCGGGCTTGCCCGCGAGCCAGTCGCGCGCGCTCACGACGGCGCCGCCCTTTTGGCGGCACAGCGCCAGCTGCGCGAGGAAGCGCGGCATGGCGACCGTGTAGTGCGGATCGTCGTACACACCGTCGGTCTCGCCGAGGGCGTGGTACATGAGCGCGATCGTCGCGTCCACGTCGCGCGGCCTCAGACGCGCTCGTTGAAGACGACGCCCGCGAACTTCGACGGCTCGAACAGCGCGGCCGCCGTCGAGATCGCGTCGGGCGTGTCGAGGCCGTAGCCCGCGACGAGGATGACGAAGTCGGCGAGCTGCGACAGGATGCGCGCGTCGGGCGAGCCCTTGGCGGGCGGGCCGTCGAGGAACGGGTAACACGGCGACTGGCGCAGCGCCGCCATGACCATGCGCATGGGCTGCGACGAGAAGTGCTCGCGCCCCGCGGCCGGCGGCCGGCCGGCGGGGATGAGGTGCAGACCTGGGATCGTGGTCGCGCGCACGAGCTTGTCGATGGGCGAGCGTGGCTGCTCGAGGTAGTCGAAGAGACCGACCTCGTCGGCGCGCAGGCCGAGCGCCGCGTGCTGCGTCGGGTGGCGCGGGTTGCAGTCGACGAGGATCGACACGCGCTGCTCTTGCAGCGTGAAGGCGATCGCCAGGTTGCGCGCGACGAAGCTCGCGCCCGAGCCGGCGCTCACGGGGATGACGAGCGTCGTGAAGCGCGAGAGCTTCACGCCCTCGGCCATCGAGAGCAGGCGCGTGCGCAGCTCGCGGAAGGCTTCGAGCTGCTCGGGGCTCGCGAGGCCGCGCGGCGCGCGAGGCGGCGCGACGGCCGCCTGCTGCGCCTCGGTGGGCGTGAGCGGCCCCGAAGGCCGGCGCACGACGAGCCCCGTCGAGCCCGACGCGGGCGCGCCGTCATGCGGTGGATCTCCCGCGTGCCCCGTCGCCGTCGAGCGATCGGCGTTGCGGGGAGAAGAGCCGTTGCCGCCGGGCGCGCTCACGTCAGCTTCATCCTGATGACGAGGACGAGCGCGTAGATCACGAACACCGTCGCGACGAGCAGCCCGGCGAGCCGCTCCTGCGTCCAGAAGCGCGAGCGCGTCTTCTTCGGCTCGGGCCGCGGGATGCTCACGAGCAGCGGCACGTTGGCGAGCCGCTCGATCTGCCACGGGCTGCGCACGCGCGGGTCGAGGCGCACGATGCCGAAGAGCACGCCGAGCGGCGCGAGCGCGCCGAGCACCAGCCCGATGAGGCTGATGTGCGCGAGGCGAAGGCTGCTCGCCGTCACGGGCACCTCGGCCTCTTCCTCGACGCGCATCGCGAAGCCGCGCTGTTCGGCGTCGAGGTCCATGGCGACGCGCGCCGTCTCGCGCTTCTTGAGCATGTCTTGGTAGATGTCGCGCGTCGCCTCGTAGCGGCGGATGAGCTCGGACTGCACGGTGTCGTGACCGACGCCTTTCATCTCGGGATCGTTCGCCTCGATCGCCGCCGCGGCCGCCGCCGTCACGGGGCGCACCGTCGAGACCGGGCGGCGCGGGCGCTGGCCCGTGAGCGCCGTGAGCCGCGCCTGCACGGCCTCGAGGCGCGCGCGCGTCTCGCGCGTGACCTCGTCGTCGAGCGCGCTCGCCGCCGCCTTGGCCTTCTCCAGGTCGAGGCGCGCCTGTTCGGCGCGATGAAGCTCTTCTTTCGCCGTCTCGAGCTCGTGGCGCGCGCGCCGCACGTCGGGGTGCTCGTCGGTGTAGGTGCCCAGCAGGCGATCGAGCTCCGCCTGCGACGACAGCACGCGGGCGCGGTACTGATCCTCGGCCTGCTTCGACTCCGCGGGCGCGGGCGTCGGCGCCGCGCCCTTCGCGCGCGCGAGCTGATCGCTGAGCGACGCCTCCTCGGCCCTGAGCGACGTGATCTCGGCGGCGTTCTTGGCGGACGCCTCTTTTGCGGGAGCCCCGGCGGGCGCGGGCGTGGGCGGCGTCGCCCCGGGCGCCGGCGGCGTCGGCGTAGGCGTAGGCGCCAGGGTCGGCGCCGCCTGCCCGTGGTAGTAGGCGAGCAGCTTGCCGTGCGCCTCGGTGAGCTTGTCGCCGTACTCCTTGACGCGCCCGTCGATGAACTCGAACGCCTCCCGCGTCGCGCGCGTGCGCATCGAGCGGCTCTCGCGGATGAAGATCTCCGCGATCTTGTTGGTCATGCGCGCCGCGCGCTGCGGATCGCTGTCGTAGTAGCTGATCTTGATCGTCGTGTCCTTGACGACCTCGATCTTGATGCGCTGCTTGAGCTTGTTCTGCAGGATCAGCTGATCCTGCGGGCTGACCTTGCCTTTGACGAAGCCGCCGAAGGCGAGGAGCTCGCGCAGCACCTTGCGCTCGCCCATCACCTGCGTCACGAGCGTCGTGTGCTCGGTGATCGCCGGTCCAGAAACCCGCGTGCTGTCGAGCGGCGTGCTCGTGTCGATGACGATCGTGGTCTGCGCGTCCCAGCGCTTCGGGAGCAGCAGGCCGACGACGAGCGTCAACACCGCGACGGTCGCGAACAAGGCGGCCAGCGGCAGGACGAGGCGCTTGCCCTCCCGCATGCCGATTTCAACGTTGTCTTTCCAGCCGTTTACTTCGCCCATGGGATCGAAATCCTAGCCACTGATTCGCGCGGGACGATACCACGGGGGTGCAAACTCCGCGCGTCGTCGGCGCCCCCTAGCCAACGTCCATCCGGTGGGGCAGCATCCCGCCGGTGATGATCCGGTGCGAGCGCTGCGGCGTCGAGAACGCGTCGAGCGTGTATTTCTGCCGGAGCTGCGGCGTGCGGCTCGCGTCGCCCGCGCCGTTGTCGAACGAGGACCAAGAGCAGGGCGTGAACCAGCTGCGCGGCATGATCGAGCGGCTCGCGTCGGCCCGTGTCGCCGAGGGGCAACGGATCCTCACGACCCCGCCACCGCCCGCGCCCCTGCGCATCGGCTTCCGCCTCACGTTGCTCCACCCCGACGGCACCGAAGGCATCTCGCATCAGCTTCAGGGCGAGCGCGTCGACATCGGCCGAACGGAGGGCGAGCTGCTGTTCGACGATCCGCAGCTCGCGGCCCGCCACGCGCGCATCATGATGAGCGGCGGCCAGCCCGTGCTCGTGCCCATCGACAGCCGCAACGGCGCCTACCTGCGGCTGCGGACGCCCGTCGAGCTCGGTGACGGCGACTGCTTCCTCGCCGGCAAGCAGGTGCTGCAGTTCGAGGTCGTCTCGGCGGCCGAGCGCGCCGTGCCCGCGGCGCTCGAGAACGGCGTGCTCTTCTTCGGGACGCCGGGACGCCCGCCGTGGGGCCGCCTCAAGCAGCTCATCTCCGCCGGCATCTCGCGCGACGTGTACCACCTCGGCCGGCAGGAGGTCGTCATCGGCCGCGAGAAGGCCGACGTCGTGTTCTCCGACGACGACGCGCTCTCGCGTCAGCACGCGCGCGTATCGCTCAAGAACGGCCACGTCGTGCTCGAGGACCTCGGCAGCTCGAACGGCACGTTCTTCCGCCTCTACGGCCCCCACCGTCTACAATCAGGCGACGTCGTCCGCGTGGGCGATCAGGTCTTCCGCTTCGACGGCCGGTAGCCCTCTCTTGTCCCCTCGCCCCGCGAAGCGGGGAAAGGGTTACGGTGAGGGGTCCGGCTACTCGACCGTCACGCTCTTGGCCAAGTTCCGTGGCTGGTCGACGTCGTTGCCTTTGGCGATCGCGATGGCGTAGGCGAGGAGCTGCAGCGGGACGACCGTGAGGAATGGCTGCGCCATCGCCCCGGCGTCGGGCACGCGCAGCACGTCGTCGCACTGGCTGGCGATGAGCGTGTCGCCGTCGGTGGCGATCGCGAGGATGCGGCCCTTGCGCGCGCGCACCTCGGCGAGGTTCGAGAGCACCTTTTCGTACCCGTGGCCCTTGGGCGCGACGACGACCACGGGCACGCCGTCGTCGATGAGCGCGATCGGGCCATGCTTCATCTCGCCGGCGGCGTAGCCTTCGGCGTGAATGTAGGAGATCTCCTTCAGCTTGAGCGCGCCCTCGAGGGCGATCGGGTAGTTCGTGCCGCGCCCCAAGAACAGGAAATCGCGCGCGTCCTTGTAGCGCGCGGCCAACTTGGCCATGGGCGCGCCCGCCTCGGCTTCGGGCACGAGCGTCGCGAGGCAGTGGGCCATCTTTTGCGGCAGCGACGCGAGCTCGGCCGCGAGCGCGCGCGCGGCGTCGGCCGCGAGCGTCGCGCGTCGACGGCCGACGTGCAGCGCGACGAGCGCGAGCGCCGCGAGCTGCGCCGTGAAGCACTTCGTCGACGCGACGCCGATCTCGGGGCCGGCGTGCGTGTAGAGCGTCGCGTGCGACGCGCGCGGGATCGCCGCGTCGACGACGTTCGAGATCGCGAGCACCGTGGCGCCGCGGCCGCGCGCCTCTTTCACGGCGGCCAGCGTGTCGGCCGTCTCGCCGCTCTGCGAGATCGCGATGACGAGATCGCCGGGGCCCACGACGGGATCGCGGTAGCGGAACTCGCTCGCGAGATCGACCTCGCACGGGATGCGCGCCGTCGACTCGATGAAGAACTTGCCGACGAGCGCCGCATAGAAGGAGGTGCCGCAGGCCAGCAGCACGACGCGCTTGAACGTCGCGATCGGCAGGTCGATGCCGTCGAGCACGGCGTCGCCCGTCTCGGCCGAGAGGCGCCCGCGCAGCGTGTCCGTGACCGCCTGCGGCTGCTCGAAGATCTCCTTGAGCATGAAGTGCGGGTAGCCGGCCTTCTCGGCCTGCGCGGCGTTCCACTCGATCGTGCGCCGCGGCCGCGTCACGGGTCCGCCGGCGCGGTCGGTCACGACGACCTTGCCGCGACGAATCTCGGCGACGTCGCCGTCTTCTAGATAGAGGACGTCGCGCGTCTGATCGAGGAGCGCAGGCACGTCGGACGCGAGGTAGGTCTCGTTCTCACCGAGGCCGACGACGAGCGGCGACGCGTTCTTGGCCGCGACGATCTGGTCGGGATCGCGCTCGGAGATCACGACGAGCGCGTACGTGCCCTCGACGCGCGCGAGCGCTTGGCGCACGGCGTCCGCGAGCGTGGCCGCCTTGCCGTCGGAGAGCGCGCGATCGATGAGGTGCGCGAAGATCTCGGTGTCGGTCTCCGACGTGAAGTGACGTCCAGCCGCTTCGAGCTCGGCGCGCAGCGCGAGGTGATTCTCGATGATGCCGTTGTGGACGACGGTGACGGACCCAGAGGTGTGTGGGTGCGCGTTCGCCTCGGACGGCTTGCCGTGCGTCGCCCAGCGCGTGTGGCCGATGCCGAGCGTCCCCTGCGGCGGCTCCGCCGTGACGACGGCCTCGAGCGCCGAGAGTTTGCCCTGGCGCCGAACGATCTGGAGGCCGCTCTTGCCGGCCACGGCGACGCCCGCCGAATCGTAGCCGCGGTACTCGAGCCGCTTGAGGCCGCTGATCAAGAAGGGCAGCGCCTGGCGCCCGCCGACGTAGCCAACAATCCCGCACATGACCGCGTTTTTACCACGACGCGCTGGTCCGCCGCGACGGCAGATGGGGCCGGGACCCCGGTGCCGATGCCAAAAACGGTGTGATTTCAGGGTTGCTGTAGAGGCAACGAAGTGTCGCCTCGCTGGCAACAAGTGGCCGACCGCAGCGCGTCGTCGACCCCAGATATCAGCCACTTGTCACTTAATTTTTGTAGGCACAATTACTGCTTATTCGTCGGGCACACCGAACCACTCTCGACAAACGCAAACCCCGGGCGACCGGGCGACGCAAAGCCGACGGGGCTCTCTGAGCTGGCCGGGCTACCGAAGGAGAAGCGAACCGAATGGATAAGATCACGCTCCGCAGACTCGGATGGATCAGCGCCTCGCTGGGGCTCACGACCGCCCTCGTCGGGTGCACGGACGCGCAGTCGTCGGGCACCGACACCTCCGATCCGAGCAGCGACGTCTCGACGACGTCGTCTTCGTACGGCTACCTCGACACGAGCAACGGCCTCAACGGCATCAACGGCATGAACGGCGTCAACGGCCTCAACGCCGCCAACGGCCTCAACGCCGCCAACGGCCTCAACGCCGCCAACGGCCTCGGCTCGGTCAACGGCCTCAACGGCGTCAACGGCTTCAACGGCGTC